>NZ_BCQW01000004.1 GCF_001552275.1 Amphibacillus sediminis NBRC 103570 | reverse complement strand
ACACATTAAGATCCTTAAATCCTGTAAACTACTCAAGTTTAATTTAAAAATCTGGTAAGCTTTACTTTCAATGAAAGGGGAGCCGCATTTTTAAAGCTACCATCACCTCAACCAGAAAGGATATATTCACTATTATTTTGTTTAAATATCAACGATCCTCTCCCTATATTTAAGCTTCATTTTCTTAGCAACTCGAGCGGCTATCAAGTTGAGAGCGCTAAAAATAAAAAAAGGCTTTACAAACAGATTAAGATAAAATAAAATACGTTATATAACAAGTGTTATATAACGTATTTTATTTTATCTAAGGAGGACGGTTTTAATGCCACCGAAAAAGAAATTCTCTAAAGAACAAATTATCGAATCTGCTTTCCAGATTGCCAAAACAGAGGGGCTCGATCATATCACCATCAGAAAGGTAGCCGAACATTTAAGTAGCTCAAGTGCTCCAATCTATGTCAACTTCACTGACGTTGATGAATTGAAACAATCTGTTATTAAAAAAATAGCTGAATGGAGTAAACAGTTAATTCAAGAACAAAATTCTGGAAATCCCTTTGCTGATATCGGCATTGCCAGCCTCAAAATGGCCACAGAGTATCCTGTGTTAATGCGCGATTTTGTCATGAAACCAAATCGATATCTACAGGATTACAACCAAGAAATGGGCAATGACTTCGTCGGCCTTATGAAACAAGATCCCGATCTTAAAGATTTCACTGATGAAGAATTGCAGACCATTCTATTAAAAATGAGAGTGTTTCAAACTGGTCTTACACTTATGGCAGCGAATAACTTACTTCCCGAAACGTTTGAATTGGAGCAAATGATTAAATTGTCGGATAGTGTGGCAGAGGATATTGTATTAGGAGCGCGTCTTCGTAAGGAAAATACTTAATAAATAGAAGAGGAGGAATCAGCATGGGAAAGAGCTTAAACGCATTGTTTCTTGAACAGACTGTCCAACAAATGATAAAAAGGAGAAATAACTTTGGAGCCATCTTTTGTATCGAGCAGGGCAAACAGCATTTCTCCTGGATTGGTTCGGCAGGTAATCTTCATACAAATGATCAGTATTTTATCACTAGCGTTACAAAGCTGTTCGTAACAGCCATTATTCTGAAACTTAAAACAGAAAATCGTTTAAAGCTAAAAGATAAGATCACTAAATATCTAGCTAATGACATGATGGAAGGACTACACGTATTAAATGGAATAGATTATTCCTATGATATTACGATTGAACATCTTCTTTCCAACACTTCTGGTATTGCAGACTACTTTTTTCAAAAGCAAGCAAATCATAAAGCCGTAGCCAAGACACTTTTTCAAGGTCAGGATGAACCATGGCCACTGGAGAGAACGCTTTTAAGTATAAAGAGAATGAAACCTCAATTTAAACCTGGAGAAAAAGCGAGTTATTGTGGCACAAACTATCAACTGCTGGGTAAAATTATCGAAAATATTACAGGTAAAAGCATAAGGGAAAGCTTTCAATCTTATCTTTTTGATGAATTAAATTTGTCTAACACCTATATTTATGCTGATGAAAGCGATACAACACCTGTTCCTCTTTATTATAAGTCTCAGCCTTTGCATATTCCTAAATTTATTTCATGTGACTCGTTTACACCTGAGGGAGGAATTGTATCTACAGCGAAGGATACGATGATATTACTTAAAGCCTTTTTTAATGGTCACCTTTTTCCGGAAGATGAAATTGAGCATTTAAAACGATGGCACTTCATTTATCGACCCGCACAAATGTATTATGGGATCGGATTAGAAAAGTTATGGGTACCTCGTATTTTAGCTCCATTTAATCCGATTGAGGAAATTATCGGTTTTTGGGGGCAATCAGGGGCCTTTGCCTTCTACTATCCGAAGCAAGATTTATATTTCACAGGTACAGTCAACCAGGCAAGTGGGTTAGGGCATAACTCAGCATTTCAAGCGATGATTAAGGTGATCAAATCAGTAGGTTAAAGGAGACTAATTCAAATGAAAAATAAAATTGTCATTATCACAGGTGCAAATTCTGGTATTGGGAAAGCAGCTACGTTAAGGTTCGCCAGAGAAGGCTATAAAGTGATCATGGCTTGTCGTGATATCGAGATTAGCCGCAAATGTCAAGCAGAAATTATCAAAATAACCAACAATCATCTTGTCGAATTAATGGAGCTTGATGTTTCCTCATCCGAATCTATTCAAAGGTTTTGCTCTATATTTCGTAGTCGCTACCATCAATTAGATATTCTCATTCATAATGCTGCTTACTTTAATCATGGTCAGCCATACCGGCGTAGCCAGGATGGGGTAGAATTAACATTTGCCACTAATGTCTTCGGTCCCTTTTTGATGACATCGTTATTGTATAATGAATTGAAAAAGTCTGAGGATCCAAGGATTCTGCATGCAGGTAGTAATATTATTAAACATTTCCTTGATCCAAAAACAAAAATAGATTTATCTCATTTGCTAACTAATAACATACCAGATAGCTTTAGTGTTTATAAAATGTATGCTCAATCCAAAATGGCACTTACTCTACTAACATTTAAAATGGCTGAAGCATTTAAGCAGGATGGCATTAACGTTAACGCCTTACAAATCAATGGTGCCAAAATGTCTAAACGGACCCTTCGCAAGATTAAACCTTGGTGGAGACTTATTGCTCGGGTACAAAACTTATTTTTTCCTGACCCTGCTTATATGGCTGATAAATATTTTAAAATTTGTACCTCAGAGAACTTCAGGAATACAACCGGAAAGCTTTTTAACGATAAACTAGAGATCATGCAACCAGCACCAAAACAGTATCCCGGTTTTATTAAACAAGTTAAACAAGTTCTTGGTTCTCATGTTTATCCTGCTTATGACGAGGTCACTGGTGTAACCTTGGATCTCTGGGGACTATGTAATACGTTTGTTAGTGAAGCAAAAGATCTCAATCCAAACAATCAGTAGCAGCTGCTGAACGATCACTGATCACGTCTACATTCATAGATTCTCCCATGCTCTTTTAAAAAAACTCTGTTTTAGGTAAACGTTGATTGTGCAACAGTTCATTGATATGGTCATAACTAAAAACCTCGCTTCTAATATAGAAGCGAGGCGAACAAAGGCTTTCCTAATAAGCCTTCCCTTTATGTGTTATATTTTTGATTGTCTAGTTCATTTTCACTCTTTGCTATCATTAACGCTGATAAGGCATCTGAATCTACATTTAATACCGTTCGAAGCATACCAACAAACCATTCAACCCCAGCAAATAATAAAATGCTTTCAGCAGGTAAGCCCATTTGAGGAACGACGATAGACAATGACACCAAACCAGCTCCAGGTACAACTGCATTAGCTAGTGAAGCCAATGTGGCTAAAACAGCGATGTAGATATACTCACTAAATGAATAGGCATAGCCAAAAATTTGTGAAATGGTAATTATAGTAATTGCCATATGCATAGCAGCACCATTACTATTTAAAGTCATTCCAAGTGGAACGACAAGTTTAGCAATTCTTTCACTAATACCTAGTTTTTCGATCGAATCCCTGAGCGTTACCGGCAAAGTAATAGCCGATGATGTGGTCGTAACTGCCATGATCGACATAGGTGACATCTTTTTAATCAATTTAACCATGCTAATCCGACAATAAATAGACGAAACAATTAACCAGCCCACTAAGAAGATAAAGGTTCCAAGGGCATAGATTAATAAATACTTTAATAGAGGTAATAATATTGTAACGCCTAAATCTGCTACAGTTGACGCAAGAATGAAGAAGATCCCAATTGGTGCAACCTTCATTATAATAGAGATAAGCTTAATAACAATTGCGTTGAAATTGACTGTTACTTGTAAAATTTGATTAGCCGGGTCCTCTAATCTCACATAGCTTATCGCTAGACCAAATAAAACGGCAAAAACGATGACCTGAATGATACTGCCTTCAGCCATAGATTGAATAATATTGTTTGGAAAAAAACCTAGTAATGTATCTTTAAATGTACTTGTACTCGCTTCCGGTATTGTACCATCCACGATTAGAGTAGAATCAACTCCAGATCCAGGCTTAAAGATCAAGCCCATTAAAACTCCGAACAAAGCAGCTAAGATGGATGTACCTATGAATACAATAAAGGTTTTGACTCCTAATTTTCCTAATTGTTTAGGGTTTAATTGACCTACCGCTTCAATAATTTGTCCCATTACTAGTATCACTATTGACATTTGAATTAGTCTAAGAAATATGGATCCAATTAGATCAAATGAAGTCATTTGTTCTTGGAATAACAGGCCGAATAACACTCCCAAAATTGTCGCTATAATAATTTGAGTGGTTAAATTTACTGATTTTATTGTTTTCAACACGTATCTCTCCTTATCTATTGGAGGTACTGGGACAATATGTACGGATTGGGCATGGTCAGATATTTATTTGTTCTAAAATTGCTAACATTGTTAGTAAATTTATTCTTCCAATCCGCCGGATGAGGAGCTTATCTATCACACTTAAGTGTGGTGTTTCCATCAGGAGAAACAGCAACCCATCATGCTGGCTTCCGTTTCTTCTGATGGAAAATAAACTCCATGTCCGTTTTCTTAATTGACTGCTACAAATTATTTTATGCAACAACACTATGATCAAAAATAGGACTAGAGATGATATGCTCCAGTCCTAAATTTAGATCTTTTTTAGTCCTGTAAGTATGACCATTAATAATGATTAAGCTTACTAGATTGACGGAATATTAAAGAGAGTGGTAATTGGATATTACGGTTCCAATTAAGCCATCTTTTAAATTTTCCAAGTTCTCTAATGAACTAATCATCGCCTTAGAAGCTGGACTATTTTCTAAAAATTGAATAACCGCCTCAACTTTTGGCAACATACTTCCTGATGCAAATTGACCTTGATCAATGTATTCTCTTAATTCTGCTAAACTTACATCCTCTAATTTTTGTTGATTTTCTTTACCAAAATTAATATAGACGTTATCTACACCTGTTAAAATAATAAAATAATCTGCCTTAACCATTTCAGCCAACTTTGCTGCGGCAAAATCCTTATCTATAACAGCTTCAACACCTTCAATACCATTTTCAGTTGCCACAACAGGTATACCCCCGCCGCCCGCAGAAATTGTAATGAAATCATTTTCGATAAGATATTCTACCATCGGATATTCGATAATTTCAACAGGCTTTGGCGATGCTACGACTTTCCGCCATCCTCTACCTGCGTCCTCTTTATAATTCGCGCCATCCTTTTCACTTGCAGCCATGGCTTCTTCTTTAGTTAAGAAAGGTCCGACAGGTTTCGTTGGATTTTCAAATGCTGGATCATTTTTGTTGACTAAGCATTGAGTAACAAGCGAAACAGACTGCTTCGCAATTTGTTTGCTTTTTAAAGCCTCATTCATAGCATGCTGGAGCCAATAACCAATACTCCCCTGCGTCATAGCGACACATGTATCTAATGGCAATGCCGGATTTTTTTCAGAATCAGCTGCTAGTTGCTGATTTAATAAATTTCCTACTTGTGGACCATTACCGTGAGTAATCACAAGCTGATGTCCTTGTTCTACTAAACTAACTAACTTTTCAGCTGTATCCTTTAGCACTTTTTGTTGACCTTGTGCAGTTGGATCATCTGTTAAGATAGCATTTCCGCCTAATGCAACGACAATTCTTTTTCCCATCTTGAACTCCTTTATGTTTATGATTAATTTGTAAAATGATTATGCTTTTTCTGGTTCAGGATTTTCTTTAGTAAACGCGATAAAGACTAACCCGACAATTAAAAGGGCACCAGAAATATAGAAACTAATTTCCATTGAACCTATCGCATCAACGAACCAACCAGTGAAATAAGGAGATAAAATCGAGCTACTCATTCCAACAAAGTTGTAAGCACTTAATGCTGTAGCTAAGGAAACTTTTGGTGCGTGTTTGGTAACAAACGCAACCATTATTGGGTCTAAAGCTAACTTGCCGAATAATCCATAGCAAACGAGCGCAATAACTAAAGCGGTATGACTTTGTACATTCGCAACAGCAATAATAGAAATAGCTGCAAGTGGTACTAAAATAAAAATCAGTAATTTTGCTTTTTTTAGTTTGTCAGATAATCTAGCGAAAAGGATCGCTCCAGGTATTGAAGCCCATGGAACTAATGAAGAAATAAAACCTACTTCAGCCCCAGCATAGCCACGCTCGACCTGTAAAAATTGTGGTAACCAGGTTGTTACAACGAAAAAGCCGTATAGAGAACAGAAGCACATGATGAAAATGAATAGTAGATTTTTATTTTTAAAAATTGTCGAAAGCTTTACTTTCTCTTTTGGTGTATCTGTGTCTTGATTAGCGTTGGCAGCTTGTGCGGCTTTGCGATCTTCAGGTCGAATCACTTTCTCATGAAGCATGACATAGAATAAAATCCCGACAACAATAGTGACCACTGCCATAACATAAAAGGGTTGGCTCCAGCTCCCGCCTCTTTCTAGCACTAAATAACTGGATAATAAATATCCTCCAGATATACCAAGCGCCATCCCACTATTAATAATAGCTGTACCTAAAGTTAAACTTTTTGTTGGGATAGCTTCTGTAGATAAAGCATATTGTGGACCATAGTAGAAGCCTTCTCCGATACCAGTTATCGCACGATAAATCATAAAAATACCAAAGCTACCTGCAATACCCGTTAAACCTGTTGTTATTCCGAATAGAATAAAGCCAACAGAAATAATCATCTTTCTCCCATACTTATCACCTACCACCCCTCCAGGGATCTGTGTGATGGCATAAGTCAGGAAGAAAATACTGTTAATTAATCCAATTTGGGAATTACTTATCCCGAATTGTTCACCAATAATATTTTGAACAGGATTTAATATGGTACGATCAGCATACATAATCGCCCAACCAATGGTGAATAAGATAACAACCTTCCACCAGTACCTATCTGAGACTTCGACAGCTCGATGCTTATTTACTGTACTTTCCATGGTTATTTCCTCCAATATTTTTGTTTTAATGCCACATATAAACCAAACAATGTGTCATACCCTGATGTATGACCATAATTTGTAACATCCTTAACAAGTCTCTCCGCCTTTGTGCTTTCGACTGCCTGATTCAAATTAATTAATAATTGCTTGAAATGTTCACTGACGTAACCTGCGATTAAACAATTAAGGTAATGGCGACTTACATCTGTTGTTGAATGCTTGCTCAAGTGTTCGTTTAACTCATCCTTCCAATATGAATCTGGAGTTAATGCAGCCTCAGCCATTAACAAGCCTGAGATAAAGTCGTCTCCACTTGGGGTTAATCCGATTCCTCTTCCGAAAAAATAATGAATGGAGTCTTTAATTAAGTGCCTATTGGTTGGTGCGGCGTTGATCAATTGGTTAATGATTGTTAAATCTTGATCAGAATAGATAACATCAGATTTGTTCAAAAAATCAAGCTGTTCAATCTTTTGAAATAACGCATTATGAACCAAGGACTCTTTTTGAATTTGAATCGGCTTGATGCTTAAATCGATTTGAGCAATCTTATCTAATTTAAGCTGATAGATAAGATGAGGCGTATGAATCATGAGCTTCCCATTCATCCATTCTGTCGTGCCGCCTACTTGAATATCACCCAGCAACTTGTTTAGTATTTGAGCAGGTATATTAATCCCAAAAGCCGAAAGAGGAGTGCCCAATGCCCCTAAATGGATGAGTGAATGGTTAAATTCAATATTAAAACTCGTGTTAAAAACACTATGAATTTTACCTTTCAACTCAGATGACAGAATATGGGGTAAATAATTACTTACTACCCCATATTCAACCTGAAAATAACGCTTGATCTCCATTAATCTATTTTAATGCCAACTTTTTCTGCATAGGCTGCTAACGCCTTTTCAAAACATGCGAGTGGGGCACGGACAGTTCCAGCACCTACTTGGCCGATTCCTGCTTCTTTATGAGCAATTCCGGTATTGATTAATGGTGTTATACCTGTCTCTACCACTTTTCTTAAATCGATACCTAATGTCGCACCTTTGAAGTCCCAAGTTGGGATGGCCCAGTTAGGATTATTGGAAATTGAAATCTCATCCATCTCATTTGATACATTTAAGGCATCCTCAAATCCTCCTGCGCCGACAAATCTGGTCACACCCGGTGCTGCCACCATTGCCATACCACCGACACCGACAGCTTCCGTAATGGCACTATCACCGATATCTGGGTTTCCATCTTCTTCTGAGAAGCCGGTAAAGTATAATCCTGTTGGTTTGTTTACTGGTGCTGTAAACCATTGATCCCCCATACCGCTAATTCGAACGCCAAAATCTTTACCGTTTCTAGTTAGTGCGGTAACTACAGTTCCTTTTTCAATCTTTCTAGCGTAATCTGCGATAACTTTTCCTGTTGCCATCATAATATTTAAGAAGAATTGATCGGTATCCGCTAAGAACTGAATCACTTCTTTCTTCTTACTATCTTCTAGATCGAGCGCAACAATCGCAGGCGTTACTTCTTTTAAGAAAATTAAAGATGCCGCAATATTTCTTTGATGGAACTCATCCCCCATTGTTATTGCCTTGGCAATAATAACGTTCACATTGATTCCACCGTCTTTTGTTTTTATGGCTTGACTCAGTACCGGACCTAATACATCCTTCATCCAATGTAAACGATCCACTACTTCTTGAGCGTAGGCACCAAAGCGTAATACTTTTCCAATCCCTTCGTTCATCGTACAGTATGCTACGGTATCATCTAGCTTGTTTTCTACAACTAGGACAGCCATATTAGCTGAAGTGATACCGCCCATTGGTCCAACTGCATGAACATGATGGTTAGGAACAAATGTTACTTCGCCTGATTCCAATAACTTTTTAGCTTCTTCTTCTGTTGAAGCCCATCCTTCAAATAGTACTGCTCCGATACAGGATCCTTGCATTGGGCCTGTCATTTCCCCCCATGTGATTGGTGGACCTGCATGTGATAAAACTTTACCATTAAGCTCTGGTATCACAGATTTAGCAGGAACAACATCAACAAGGAAAGGTTGAGCATTTTTCAATCGTTCTAAAACTTCTTCGTTTGCTTCGTTGATTTCATCTTCTTTTTGACGTAAAGCATTCAAAATTTTGATCAATTTCTTATTACCGCCAGCAATAGGCTTCCAATTAAATTGAACGGTCTCACCGCCATATTTAATTATCGGTTCGGTAAAGCTTTCTAGACCAATATTAATCACTCTAGGCATCGCGTTTAATAATTCATCAACCGCCGCACTTAATTTAGGTAATGGTTTTTTCTCATTTGAATATGGAACAACCTCTTTATCAGCCTCCACTAACTCTTTACCCATGAATTTAAGTGCTAATTGAACAGCCTTGGCATTGCTTTCTTCTACGATAACACCGGCTTCTTCTAAGGTTGAAACGGCTTGATTGTAATCTTGAGGGTCTTGTTTGGTTCCAACCACTGTTCCTACAAAATGCAAGTCTCTTCCATCCGCTTGAGCAGTCGCAATTGCTTCTTTCACAGCAGGTGCTAGAGCGGATGCCATATCTGGATGTGAACCGTATCCTAACACGCAATCAAGTAAGATAACACCTGTTGAAGAATCGTTTGCGTACTCTTTAATTTTATTGATTCGAACTTCTGGATCAATCATAGGATGAGGCTTACCTTGCGTATAAATATCATCACCTAAATCCATCACTTCAAATCCATCTGCCTTCAAAATATAGCCTTCTGCTTTTATTAAGCCACCTAGTTCTAATGCTTCAGAAATTAACATGCCTGCTTCAGCAGCTAGCGTTCCACCAGAATATAGGCCTTTAACCGTCTTACCTGCTGAAAGTGCCTGTTCAACTATATGAGATGCGGGCTCTTGGTAATTAGCTTTGACCGTATTGCCGTTTGCCAAATCAACTGCTATTCGTGCTGTTTCTTCTAGAGTGTGAGCAAGATAGACATTGCCTTCATGATGATCTGGTTTCTCTCCAATGAAGATGGCTACTACGGGTTTACTAATATCATGAAGAAGTTGAACGACTTTATCTCTTACTTCTGGTGCAGGTGGCTTGGAAATGACCACGACAACCTCTGTTGGGTCGTGATGCTCTAAGCCAACAATGGCGTCCATTACCGTAATAGCACCGACTTTGTCACTTAAATCACGGCCTCCAGTACCAATTGCGTGGACCACTCCCCCACCTAATTTATCTATCATCGCTGTTACTTCTTGAATCCCTGTACCAGAAGCGCCAACTATTCCGATATTACCTTGATTCACGACATTGGTAAAAGCCATCGGAATACTTGAAATGATTCCCGTTCCACAATCAGGACCCATTAGGAGTAATCCTTTTTCATGCGCTTTCTTTTTCAGTCTTACTTCATCCTCAATGGAAATATTGTCACTGAAGGAGAAGACATTTAAGTTATGATCCAATGCTTTTTCTATTTCATCTGCAGCATATTCACCAGGAATGGAAACAAGGGCTAAATTAGCATCAGGCATAGCTTCCATTGCGCTTTCCCAATTTTTCACTGCTGCCATCCCCTCTGAATCCTTCTTAACTGACAGATCATTTAAAAAGCGATCGACTTCTGCTAGTACCTGTTCTATTACTGCTTCATCATCTGTATCGACCACGATGACCATATCATTGCCTTTTGCGGCTTCAGCCTCAGGAGTTAGCAAGCCTGAGTTTTTAAAAATATCTTTATTTGCATCCGTCCCCATCATAATCGAGCTTTTATTAACCCCTTCGATACTATTAACTGAATTGGTTAACAGCATTAGGTTAATCGAGTCTTGATAACTATTTGCTTTTATTATTGTATAGAGCATTTAAGATCTCCTTTCTTTGTGATATTTTTATTATACTTTTGAAAGAAAGTGTTTTCATTGTGGATAGACGATAAAAAAAGTGCTATACTTTTATCCGCGATGGATAAAGTGAAACTTCGTTCAGTGGGGGACGATACATAGGATGTGCTCGTGCAGACGTTGCGACACGACTTCGCGAACTTAATCAGCTTCCTCCATCCCCCACTGAACGTTAGTTGAACCAATCGGGCCGTTATTGGCTGTTGGATCTCCCCACTTAGACATGACGTGTTCACTTATTTCTTGTAGTGGGAGTCTTACAAAAGCCCTTCGATGGGGCGAGTAATCGCAGCCCTAGCCAGTTACACTGCGATAAATGATAGATTGCTTTTACATTAACTTTCACAGGGGGGTCAATATGCCACTAACAGTTGAGGATATACTCACGTTTGATTCACTAATAGAAGGAAAACTAATTGGCGGTTTAGACGGGCTTGGTAAAGAAGTAACCGGCATCATGGTCATGGAAGCACCAGATATTGATGTTTGGGGAAGTCATGGACAAGTTATCTTAACGAGCTTTTTCGCTTTAAAGGATTTATCTGAGGATGAAACAAAGCAATTCTTTATTAAAGCGAACGATGTAGGGATTTCTGCACTCATTGTTAAAATGGATCGTCTAGTCCAACTTATTCCAGAACACTTTATTGAAGAATGCAACTTCTTTAATATCCCTTTAATAAAGATCCAAAAGAAAACGAAATACGAAGCAATTATACTAGAAGTGATGGAAACACTGATCAATAAAAATAAAGTCCTGCTCGATCATTATTATGATATCAATCATGTCTTAACAAAAATGGCACTAGAAGAACCAAGCCTAATCGATATCCTGTTATTTATTGAACGTTTAATTCAAAAACCGGTTACTCTACTGAAAAATCATACCGTTTATATAAGTACCAATAAGGCT
This sequence comes from Amphibacillus sediminis NBRC 103570, assembly GCF_001552275.1. GTDB lineage: Bacteria > Bacillota > Bacilli > Bacillales > Amphibacillaceae > Amphibacillus_B > Amphibacillus_B sediminis. Next base: position 174,491 of record NZ_BCQW01000004.1, on the reverse strand, counting down.
CTAGACAAATTTCAAACCATAAGAACTACCAGCTTACCTAAAACACGCTACACCCAATTTGAATATCAAAAGCAATATGTTTATTATCAAAACCCAGAGATGAATGATGAAAAAACAATATTAGTCGTCGACATTCCAACGTTAGGAGAGAACACATATAAACTTATTATTCATGAATTAAATCAAACAACGTCTGAAAAGAATTTTATGGCTATTGAAAATACTGTTAGCTTTCTCCAAATGGAATTTCTAAAAAAGTATGCATTACAACAGCAAAATTTAAGTCATTTAAATGAAATTATTAATGATTTAATCTATGGACGTTACCAAAGTGTAGATGAGTTGAAAGAGACATTAAACTATTTAAAGTTTCATGAAGAAGATGTTTTTAATATTGTTGTGGTAGATGTCTATGAGGATCATAATATAAAAAATAAAAAATGGGAGGATACGACTTCAATTGCTAAAGAACTCTCAAATTATATTAAATTACATTGGAAGAAATATATCTACCTCGTCAAGAAGGATAAAATTATCTTTTTAATCTCGAATACAGATAGTGACAAAAAGATAAAAGAAAATGTAATGACAGCGATTAAATCATTAACAGGCATTACCCACTTCTCAAAATTAATTTTAAATACAGGTATAAGCAATAAGGCTAATATTTTTGATTTACCGATCGCCTATAAACAAGCTTATAATCTATTAAAACTATTAAGGAAAGCCCATCACAAAAATAGGGTGATTAGTTATAAAGAGATCGGGGTCTTTCAGATTTTCCTTGAATCAAATAACGTTGAAAATTTAATCCACTTCGTACCAGATAAACTATTAGATTTACAAAAACAAAACCCTGAGCTTGTCAAAACGTTAAAAGTGTTTCTCGATCATAATCAAAACTTTAAGATAACGGCTGAGAAGCTCTTTATTCACCCGAAAACAGCCAAATATCGAATTGAACGAGTCATGCAACTCACGCAAATAAACTTTGACAATGCTGAGGAACTCTTACAAATTAATGTCGGATTAAGATTACTTGAATTTTTGAATACCACTGATGAAGGGTTGATGAAAGAATGAAAACAACAACAGTTCAATATGGCAGCATTGGACAAATTCCATTAGAAGGAACGTTTATCAAAGCTGAGCAAAAAAATCGAAAAGAAAAAACAATGATCTATATCCATGGTGGAGGGTTAGTGTATGGCAGCAGAGATGATTTACCAGACGTCTATATTCAAAAGCTTGTCAATGCAGGGTATGACTTTTTTTCGATTGATTATCCCCTAGCACCAGAGTCCAAATTAGACGACATCGTCAATAGTATCCAAAAGGCGTTGCAGTGGTTTAATGCTCATGCCAGCTCCATATTAGAACTATCAACTACCGATTATATTTTGTTTGGGCGGTCAAGTGGGGCTTACTTAAGCTTATTAATGAACAAGCAAGCTCTATTCAAGCGTCCGCTTGCGATTATATGTTTATACGGCTATTATTCTTTAATGGATGGACGGCTAAAAGGACCTAATCGCTACTACGCGAAATTCCCAAAAATGAAATACAATGATCTGTTAAAATTATTAGAGGACAAGCCGATCGTTAACGGCCCGCTTGAAAAAAGATATTCTATTTATCTCTATTACCGCCAAACCGGCAAATGGGTTTATCAATTAATTAAAGAGCAGGAATCTCTTTCAACTTATTCACTGACAGAAGAAGATCTAAAAGAACTGCCACCAACCTTTTTATCAGCCAGTACCGATGATCAGGATGTCCCTTACCATTTTACCGAGACGTTAGCGCAATCGATTCCGAAAAACGAATTATTTACCGTAAACGGCTTGGAACACGATTTTGATCGACATGTAAATTTAGTGGAATCGGAAACATTGTACTATAAAATTATAAATTGGTTAGACACGATAGATTAATATGAAGAACAAAAGAGAGATTGGAGACTTAAACCGTTAATCTCTCTTTATATAAGCAGCTTACACAAAACCTTTTTTAAATCTCTATGTTATTTCTATTTGAGAATGGACAGAGACATTCAGAGTACACTTGTTAAAATTTTAAAAGAATAGTAATTATAATAAATTTTAAAGGATAATTATGTTAAAATATTCTTATGGAAAATGGAAGGAAAGCTAGGGTTCTATGCTACTGAATGAAGGAGGAGTTGGTGGCAAAATTCCTCTTTCTTACTATGTTGATGGACGACAATAGAAATTAATCGAGTAAGGAAAAAAGGGAAACCGTCTAACATTGGGTTCCCCTAAAATGACCGAATTTATCAACATTAAATATTACAGAGCTAAAACTAAAGCAATTGATAACTTAGCTATAGCAATTCTTGTACCTCTACTAACGTTCCCTTTACAACGACTCGCTCTTCACCAGAAATGGTACATGTTATGAGCGTTATTTCTGGCCCATTGTTATCAAGGACATCGACTTGGGTCGCTTCAACAATCATAATTGTGCTGACTTTGTAAACAAATCGTTTATCATCTGTTTCTAACAGTATCTCTTCACCTTCCCTAACATTAGGTAATTGGCTAAAATGACGATCACTACGATAGCCACGATGGCCTGCAATTGAAATGTTATCCAACTCTGGATTCTGGTCTGATTTAATTTGGGTTAAGCTAATGGCTAAGTTCTCTTCAGTAGTCTCCGGTAGTACAAATTGTTCAAGCTTAATAGAGGGTATTTCTAGATGATAGACACTTTCAAGTTCTTCTCTAGACCAGTTTAATTCTTTTTGGTCTCCATCTAATCCGTCGCGTTTTAATAAGTTCATTGCATCAACCAACTCTTGATTTTTATGTGTAGTATACCAATCATAGGTTAAAGGGACAGATATACAAATAACCCCAACTGCAATAAAAATGATTCCAAATATTAACCGTTTATTGATCATGTAAGTCCATCCTTTAAGTAGTTTGACAGCTAAGTTATTTTATTGACAAAAGGGATGACGACATTTTATGCTTGTCATCCCTTTTTCAACTTAACCGAGCTTTCTTCTAACTTTCTTAAAATGATTAATGACGATTAGACTTCCTGTACCCACTAACATTCCACCCAGAATCATCAAATATCTTAACCATTCTTCACCTGTCTGTGGCAATTGAAATGGATTTTCATTCTCTTCAGAAACTGGTGGTTGAATGTCGTGCTCGACTGGATTATTCTCAATGACCAGCTCTAGGTGACTTTGTCCCAACTCGATTAAAATTTCAACAGGCTCTGTAAGAGCGCTATATCCATATGGTGCACGCTTTTCTATGAGTTGATACTCACCCGGAGGTAGATCTTCAATCACCGCTCTCCCACTATTATCTGTTACCACGTTAGCTATAATTTCACCAGACTCATTAACTAACTCAAATTCAGCCCCAGCCAACGTATTATCCGTTTCACTATCTACCTTAATTATTTCAATTTCACTCAAGAGTATTGTATTTTCGAAATCAAGCGTTAAGGTTTCCTGTTGATTCTTTTCAATTTCAAAGTTAAGTGGCGTGTCATCTAACTGATATCCAAATGGAGCTTCTGTTTCAATAAAGGCATAATTACCGGGCTTAAGCTCTTCAACTAGTAAGATACCTTGCTCATTTGTGGTTAAACCTGTGTCTATTTCATCACCATCTTCATTAACAAGCGTAAAAACAGCCCCTTCAAGCGTAGCTCCTTTTTCATCTATTTTAATTAATTCAACTGAACCCGGTGTGAGTGTATTAACAAAGGTAAACTCACTAACCTGAGACTCGCCTAAACCTATCTCGAATTCAATTGGCGTCTGATCTAAATCATAGCCTGGGATTGTTTCAATTTCTATTAATTTGTAAATACCTGGATTTAAATTTGAAATCAGTAGCCGACCATTTTCATTCGTAACTAAATCCGTCTGTAATGTATTTCCTTCTCCGTCTTGAAGCTCGAATACAACCCCCTCTAAAAGCACACCATCTTCTCCCTCTTTCACTAACTCAAAGGCACTCGGTGTATAAAGATTCTCCATTACCAATTCCAGTATTTCTTGTTGATTAAAAGCAATCTCAAATTCAATTGGTGTATCATCTAACTGGAAACCAAATGGAGCTTGTGTTTCAACAAGTGTGTACTGACCTGGTTTTAAATCCTCAACGACTAACAGCCCTTGTTCATCAGTTTCAAGATTTGTTAACATTTCATTTCCATCTGAATCAAACAGGGTAAACATAGCCCCAGCTAATGTCTCTCCACCCTCACCTACTTTTAATAACTGAAAAGCACCCGGTGTTAGCGGATTAATAAAATGAACCTCTACAGTTTCTAACTGACCAAGTTCAATTTCAAATTCAATGGGACTCGTATCAAGATCATAACCAGGAATTGTTGCTGTCTCAACAAGTTGATAATTACCCGGTTTCAAGTCTTCAATCAGTAACCTTCCATCAGAATTAGTTATTAAATCTTCCTGTAAAATATTCCCGTCTGAATCCTGAAGTTCAAATGCAACCCCTTCTAGACGCTTGCCGTCCTCATCTTCCTTAATTAACTGAACAGCTCCAGTTGATTGTTCATTTTCAAATTCCAACTCTATAACAGTTTGTTGATCAAAGTCAATTTCAAAAGTTATTGGGCGGCTATCTAATTCATAACCAAATGGTGCTTCGGTCTCTATTAAGCTATATTGACCTGGCAATAGGTTTTCTATAAGCAAAATTCCCTCAGCGTCTGTTCTTAAGTCTGTTTCAATTTCTTCCCCTAGATCATCAACTAGAGTAAATATAGCCCCTTCCAGTGCTTCTCCTAATTCACTAACTTTGTTAAGCTGAACTGAACCTGGCGTCAAGTTATTAACAAAAGTGACCTCTGTAACCTCAGTTTGTCCTAAGCCGATTTCAAACTCAATTGGGGTTGAATCAAGTTCATAACCCGGTAGAGTCGCTGTTTCAATTAACTGGTATGCACCAGGAGTTAAACCTGTAATCAACAATTTGCCATTTTCATCTGTCATCAAATTGGTTTGAAGGGTATTTCCTGCTCCGTCTTGAAGCTCGAACACAGCCCCTTCTAAGAAGGTACCGTTTTCTCCCTCTTTTGTTAATTCAAAGGAACTAGGTATATAATTATTTACAACCTCTACCTCAATTGTCTCTTGTTGATTAAACACAATTTCAAAGGGAATTGGTGTCTCATTTAACTGGTATCCAAATGGTGCCTCAGTCTCAATAAAGGCATATTCACCTGGTTTAAGGTTATCTACCATCAAAAGACCGTCGTCATCGGTCCTTAACCCTATTTCAATTTCTTCCCCTAAGTTATCTACTAGGGTAAAAACAGCCCCAGCCAATGATTCATCATCTTCACCTACTTTAAGTAGTTGAACCGAACCAGTAGAAAGTGGATTAACAAAGGTAAGCTCTAAGGTTTGAGACTGACCAAGTTCAATCTCAAATTCTATGGGACTTGTATCCAGCTCATAGCCAGGAATTGAAGCAGTTTCAACTAACTGATAATAACCAGGCTTTAAATCACTAATATATAACTCACCATCTGCATCCGTTCTTAGATCGGTTTGTAGGGTTTGTCCTTCTTGATCTTGTAACTCAAACGTAACGCCCTCCAATAGCGAGCCATCTTCTCCCTCTTTAATTAATAATACAGATCCCCGCGCTTGTTCGTTAATAGTTTCGATTTGCAGGACGTCTTGTTGATTAAAAACGATTTCAAATTCAATAGGAGTTGGGTCTATTTCATGTCCAAATGGAGCTTCAGTTTCAATAAAAGCATAATTGCCAGGCTTAAGCTCTTCAACAATTAAAATACCTTGCTCATTTGTTGTTAAACCTGTTTCTATTACATCACCATCTTCATTAACAAGCGTAAAAACAGCCCCTTGTAACCCATCATTGTCTTCTCCTAACTTAGTCAATTCAACTGATCCTGTCGCATATTCATTGACTTTTACTACTTCAATCTGCTCTTGTTGAGAAAATTCAATGGTAAAAGGAATAGGAGTTGGGTCTAACTGATAGCCTGGTAATGTATCGGTTTCGATAAAGGCATAGCGACCAGGCTGAAGATTTTCGACAGAAATAACTCCCTCTTCATTAGTCGTTAACCCCGACAACACTACTTCTTCTTGCTCATTTACTAAATCAAATACTACTCCTTCTAACGTTTCACCTTCCTCATCGACCTTAGAAAGAAGAACTGAATTATCATATTCCATATAAATGCCCACGCGTAATGGTTCAACTGGCTGTCCATTGTCGGTTGCAATGGCAAACGAGTTCCACGCAGCTCGAGTAGCTGGGTCAACAGTTGGATCAAGAATATCCTCAGAAACCTCAGACCATAAAGGAGCTTGCATTGTATATTCAATCACCATGTCTTGTCCTGCTATCCATTCTGTATCATCCTTAAGCTCTATTTTAAAAGAATGAATTTCAGACCAATCTGCTACATTTGCTTCTAGTACCCAGTCAGGGTTTTCAGAGCCTGATGGATTAGATAGCTGCTCTGTAGAATCAGGATAAATAGTATTTTGAATTAAATCATCTCGATATGGATTTTTGGCACTACTATAATAGACGTTCACTAACTCTTCCCATTCAATAGGTAATTGAATCGGACCTGAAAGATTAGGTGTGAATTGGCTACCACGATCAATATTATCTGTAATACCTAAATCACCTATTGAAGGTAGCACGTCAATAAGTGTTAGAAATGAAATATCTCGACTCGTAGTGTTGCTCAATATTAAACGATAATCAATTGAACCTCCGGGTACAGTTTTACCGAAGTGGGAAAAGTCGTTATCCAATTGACCTCTAACAAGTTTTTCAGTTTGGATATTGTAGTTTCCACTGATGGAATAAATATTCCCTGACCTTATTCGCGGTTGATCTTCATTACCATTGTCATTCAAATCCCCAGTATCTGTTTGCAGCACAGTATCTGTTAAAGCTGGATCACTTACACTGGGCACAGCTAGCTCATTATCTCCTGAGAAGCCATATACTTCAAATAATAGAGAACTAGGTGCTATGCTATCTATTTCCAAGTCGATCTCAGCGTAAACGGATTGGCCAGGCCGCAATAAATGGTCATACCAGGTAAACTTAACGAGCTGGCGACCGCTGGCATTATAACTATCACTTAAAACTTCAAAGTCGCCACCAATTGCCCCGGTTGATTCTAACGTTGAACGACCATCGGCATCTATAAAAGCCTCATTCGTTTGCTCGGCCAATTTCACACCGTATGGTAAAAGAACGACAGTTTCTAAAGCACCTGTCATGGCTAAAGTTGAACTATTTTGTGTATTTAAGTCAACACGCATGCGATTCTCTCCTACCATAACCTGACCGCCAACATGTTCAATAAGCTCGACTCCAACCGTTGCTATTGGCGGCTGATCTGTTGGTTTAGGAGCGATGACGGCTGACCTTGCCCCCGCTAGAGGATCGTTATTATAGCTATTTGCAAATGAACGGCCAGCTCCATTTACACCATAAACATCCCATGTATTAGTAACTGGACCGACATATCCAGGCGAAACATCAAAATAGTAGGTCGCTAAGCCATTGTTTAGCATACCGCTAGGGGCATACGTAAAGTTCAAATGTATTTCAGTCACTAAATCATCTGTTTCAATTCCTAATTCTGAACGATTGTAGGTTCGAGAAGTCTCAGCATTTTCAACAAGTAGTTGTCTTACCCCGTTAACCGTTGCCTCAATATTAAACACAGGGTCATCTCGTAAAGGTACCCCACTTGGATAATTAGCATTTGGTCTAAAGACAAAGCCTCTAGGTGTACGAAGCTCTTTGAAAATTAAATGACGGTCAATATAATAGGATGTTGTATACTGTTGAAAATCACCATATTGACTTTCTGGAAGTGGTGCTATTCCATGCGAAAAAGCAAGTAGGGCATCATCGTATACAATCGGATTTGGATTTCTATTTGAAGCACTAGCAACACCACCCTCTCCATTCGCTGGTCCAAGATGCTGTGGAACATACCAAGTACCGGTAATATCTCCATTAGCCGTATCGGAATCAACAACCACGATCGAATCAGATGCCGACACACTGTCGCTGTGGTTACCAACAAAGACTAATTCACCGACAACTTGATTGGTAAGGGTTTCGTCTATAGTTCCACTTCCTACAACCAACATCACTTCAATTTTTTCTGTAAAGAGTTGGTTAGTCGATTGTTCTTGCTCCTCAAAGCTAGGAGCATCAAATGTCCAGATAAGCTCATTTCCATTTTGTTCAGGCTCAGGACCACTTATAGTTGAATGATAGGCAAGACCTGGAGGCAACGTATCTACAATTGTTATGTGTTCATTCTCATCAATATAGTGTTGTCCCAGATTATTCTTTGGGACATCGATAGTGATCTCCCAAACCGTTTGCGAATTTGGGGTTGGGATATTAAGGTTATTTCCTAGAGTTCTTTTATAGCTTTTCGATAAAGAAATTGGATTAGTTGCTTCTACCATTATAGTAGCTGAGTCAGTTAACTCTACTTGCTCATTAGCCACAAAAGATGCTGTTACATCTAATGCAGTACCATCCACAATATAGCCATTTTCAGTTGAAAGCCTGATTATATTTTCATAGGTTTGTCCTGCTGCAATTGAATCGAATTGATAAATTAATTGATTAGTATCTGAATCAAAAATTGGTTCAACCCCTGCAATGATTAGGTCACTAGTCAATTGGTTAAATTGGATATGATCGCCAACTGGCAAATCAATGACAATAGTGGCATCGGTATATTCAGTACGGGAGCCAGTAAGCTTTAATACAATTCGATATACTGCATCATTTCCTGATAAAATCGTTTCTCGCAGTGGAGAAATATCTAAATCCACATTCAAGTTACCAACATATGGGACAAAAATATTTTCACCATTTGTTTCATTCTTTTCCACTTCAGATTCTAAATCATCCACCACTAATTTGGCATTTTCATTAGATTGACTCTGTTCTAGTTCACTCTCTTGTTTCACAACAACATTGTCTTCTTTTTCATTGAAGTCTTGATCGTTTCCAACAATCTCAAAGATGAAAATTTCGCTCGTTACATCAGAGCCAGCCTGATATCCAATAGCAGAGAGCTGATGCATACCTTCGGCTAAGTGATTTAATACCAGTTTAAAGTCATTAGGCGCCTCGACATCAAATATAATTGTGACTTGATGATGATTAGCATCATAGGTTAAATGTTGACCCTCTTGGCTTTCACTAATAGTAGCGCTTTCATTGAATTCTACCCCTTCTGGCAGGATTAAAGCTATTTTATCTATTGACTCTCCGGCTAAAACATCTAGAATAGCTAAATCCTGACTGGCACCTTCTTCAATTTCAATTTTAATGTGACTAGTGTCTAACATACTATTGGCTATCATAATAATTGGCGGACTAAATTGACTACTAATGATCATAAAAATTAGTATTAACGAAAAAAATCTTTTCATTGCTCATCCATCCCCATCTTTGTCTATTATAATTACCTCTTCTGCGAACTAAAAAGTGAAATTTCGTTCAGTGGAGGGCGACGCATAGGATGTGCTCGTGCAAACGTTAAGACACGATGTCGCGAACTTAGTCAGCCTCCTCTCTCCCCCAACGAACGTTAGTTGAACCAATCGGGCCGTTACTGGCTGTTGAATCTCCCACATAGACATGACGTGTTCCCTTATTTCTTGAACTGGGAGCCTTACAAAAGCCCTTCAATGGGGCGAGTAATCGCTGCCCCAGCCAGTTAGCTGCGATATAATCCAGCTTTCTAGTGATTTAGGATATATGCTAGTCTATTACGTAGGAAAACACCTCCCCTTCAAATGACAGTTTAAATACATAACAGATTAATAAGTTTAAAAAATACCGAGAAGTAGTTGTCTTGTGGTGCAAATCCCAATGAGAAAAGTAATATGAGTGTTGATAAAAATAAGGTTTACTCAAAAAGAATAATATTAGTATTTGTTAAAAATGTAGAACCAGTATGGGATTTAACCAAAATTTTGACGTAAAACAAATTATTAGTATTTCAATTTTATATTATCATAATTTTGCAAAAATTAATATATAGTTTAACATTTTTCTCATAAGTTCTGCATGAAATTGTTATCATATAACGTAAAGTGTCGATATACTCCTTTAACCTAAAAAAACTCAAGCAGCGGAAAATCTTCTTGAGCTTTTTATTTCGGTTTAAGGAAATCAAATGCATCTTGGGGGATGTATGCCCAAATTTTATCAAGCGAAGCTCGATATATTTCCGCTGAAAATCTGTGGCATCTGTTGGAGGCTTTCCTTTATTTAGCCTGATGTTTGAACCCTCTCTGTAGGGATGATAAATAGGCGTTCATCTCCACTCATAGTAGTGGGAGACTTCTGCTAAAACAAGTTAATAACCCTGAGGCGAAGCTAAATTTTTCTAGCTCTCTCCTAGTTATCGTCGTTAAATCTCCCCATTATTACAGTATTATAGTATTTCCCATCAGATAATCGCTTATCTCCTCTCAAAATTCCTTCTTCTTCAAAACCGTAGTTTTGATAAAGCTTTATCGCTTTTGCATTGGTTTCAAGTACAGTCAAAGCTATCTTTTTAACATTATTTTTATCAGCCCATTTTATTGTTCTCTTTAAAAGATTTGTACCGATGCCATATCCCCAAAAATCCTTTAAAACACAAATACCAAACTCCACTTTATGAGACATTCTTTTTAACGGACTACCGACGCACCTTGAGAAACCCACTACCCTACCATTTGCTTCGCAAACTAAAAATAGATGATGGGGCTTTTTACTATCTGCTTCGATTAGCTGTTTAAAACCAATTTCGTCTATGACTGCCTCACCTTTCTCTCTATCCATATATTCCGTTTCACCATCGATCTGCAACCGAACTTCGGACAAGCTTTTTGCATCACTCGCTTTCGCTGACCTTATTATATAACTGATATGATGATGTTGAAATTCCTGTGAATCTATGATCAATTCAGTCTCCCTCTTTCCTTATCCAAGCAAAGCACTAACTTAACCACTAACATTAAGAACGTTGATTAATTTGATAACTTCTTGATTACTACCTAAGTTAACGTTGACTAACTCTGTATGTTCAATAATATCCTTTGTGTATTCTTGCATGAAGTTTTCATCTACATCAGCAGGAGACTCCCAGCGCAAGGGAACGTTGTATACATTAATGGTGCCATCTCCATTGCCGCTATAAGTAACTGAGCCATCTATTGAACGAGAGCCGGATAATTGGATAACATCTTCTGGGTAGCGTGCACTTGTGTCATCATTAGGATTAATTAATTCACCAGCAGAAATATGCCGAACATTCAGTTCATCTACCTCTTGATTTGGTCCTAGTTGCAGCCATACCCGAGCGTACTCAATCTGTTCACTCGAATACTGAGCTAAAGCTTCACTATCTTGCTTACTGCTTACATTTGAGTCATTATCGTAATCAATCGATTGATCTGAAGTGTTACCCTGTTCATGATCTGACTTCGATTCCTCTTGTTTATTGTGAGATTCACTTTGATCTGGTTCGATTGTTTGTCCATTAGCTGCTTCTAGCGTAGAACCTGAGGGATCAGTTGCAGGTTCTTCGTCTTTACGACCAGCGCATCCCGCCAACAAAAGTAGGATAATACTAACATAAAAAACTTTTTTTAGATTTTGCATTCTCAAATGTCCCCTTTGCTATGTTAAAATCATTGATGTTTTGATCCATTTATTTCACTGTTAATTAGCCGCCCATTACATGAAGCACGGACTCTTGAGTTAGCCAATTATGTAACAAATATTATTTTTTTGACCTAACCATTGTCGTTAAACACTTTTTTCATTAGAAAGGCTGAATCTTTTAATTCTGTAAAGCCATTTTTATGATAAAAATGATATGCTGATACAGTCCTTTCTGTAGCTAACCAGATATGTTTTATTTCTTCGCCTTTCAAAATATCACTTATTTGGGTAAGAAACATACTACCTATCCCTTGATTTTGTTTTTCCTTTGAGACAAAGAATTCCTTAATAAAATATTCGCGACCTTCCCACCAGTTAAACACATACCCTAATGAGCCACCAACTAGCTTTTTATTTTCATCAAAAAAGACGAGTGACAATGAGTTTTTATTATCTATCAGGTCTTTTAAGTATAAGTCGACTTGTTTTTCGTCTTTCCATTTGTCAAACCAAGGTTCTCTTGAGAACACATCTAAAAATAATGCTTTCATTTCCTCATATTCACTTAACTTTAAAAAGCTAGTTTCCATTTAGCTATTCCTCCTTTATCTTTATATTTAGAAAGCCTCTTACTAACTAAACCCTCCATTTATATCATATCACTATAATCAATGAATAGACTCACCACATCTACCAGCTGGTAGTAACAAAATGCTAACCGTTCTTCACTTAAACGAAACAATTCCTTCACTTTATTCTGATTCAAGGGCAAATCCTATTTTTTCAACTGATTTTGTAGTTTTAGATCACTCTTTACGACTGCCTCAAATATTTCTCCGAAACAGCTCTACTAATCTCCACATTTCTGAATTAAACCTGAAGATTGGCGCAAGTAAATCAATGGTCATATGATTATGGAGGAGTTTTAATGCAGTTATCTTTTGTAACTCCTGCCTTACTGCTATTTTGCCAACTGCTTGAGGCCCGAATATAAATACTAATTTCATAGTTGCCCTCCAAATTTAATTGTTTTTAAGTTAATCGATCATTAAGCGGTATAATCCTGCTTAAAGTAATCTTCGATGGTTAAATAAGAAAAAAAGTGCCTTGCACCTTATTAAGCTAAGCACTCTCAAAGAATACTTTTTATATTCAGATTTAACTCTTTAGAAGTCAAATTTATAAATAGTTCTTCCATAGCCGGTATGATAGTAAATAAACTAATTACTATAAATAAGGAGAAGCGAAAATTGGGATAAAGGAAATAGAGAGGGGTGATAATGAATATAACTGCGCCTGCTAATTTATTTAGATAAGTATGCAATAATACTAGTTTTTTATATCGAATAAACCCAATTATTATTGAAATACTTCTAGTAAAAAAGACAAATACCAATAATATTATAAGTTGTATTGGAATGCTATAGTTTGTAAACAACACGCATGATACAAGAATTACCATGATGAAATCCGCAATACTATCTAATGTCGCCCCCGTATTGCTTGTAAGATTATATTTTCGAGCAAAATACCCGTCTAAAACATCTGTGATCCCGCAAATTAAATAAACAAGTAACCAGCTTAAGCTTAATGGTGAGATAAACCACAATGGAACAGACAAGAAAATTCTAATCAATGTTAAGATATTGGGTAGTAATTTCATAGCCCCTCCCTTTTCCTGCCTTCTTTTGATGATTATAGCATAAAGCTTTATCTTCTATATAAACTTTTTAACTATATCCATGTGTAAATATCCAGTGAAAATCAATGGATCACTCCCCTCAATTTTCGCTCCAAGTCCAATCCACTTACCAACTTTAGTCCTGTTTAAACCAATTGTTATTGCCCCCATCAAAAAATTAAGTAACTCATTATAGTGATTTTATCAAAGATCTGGTCTAGATAATATAATACCAAAATTAAAAAAAGTAAGAATAATATATCTGAATTTAAAAAGAATATAAAGTGATCATTCAGTATAGGTTTCTTCTCGAAGATCTTCGGGAAATCACCGATAAAGGAGGAAAGAAACATGGCAAATGTGAAATTAGCTGTTATTTTTTACAGTATGGGTGGTACAAATGTTCAACTTGCAAAATGGGCTGAAGAAGGAGCGGAAGAAGCAGGAGCAGATGTAAAGGTATTTAAGGTACAAGAACTAGCATCAGAGTCAGTCGTTCAAGGTAATGAAGTGTGGAAACGAACAACAGAATCTACAAAGGATATTCCAGTTGTTACATCAGAAGATATGGAATGGGCAGATGCGATTATTTTCAGTGTTCCTACTAGATTTGGTAATGTACCCTCCCAAATGAAGCAATTCCTTGATACCCAAGGTGGATTATGGGCAACTGGAAAAACAGTAAATAAGGTAGTTAGTGCAATGACTTCTGCCCAGAATCCGCACGGCGGACAAGAAGCGACCATTTTGGCACTGTATACATCCATGATGCATTGGGGTGCAATCATTGTACCACCAGGATATACAGACCCTGTATTAAACGCTGCAGGTGGGAATCCTTATGGGACCAGTGTCACTGTTGGCGAAGATGGGAAAATGAAAGATGCAAGTCAAGCAAAAGCAGCTGTAAAACACCAAGCTAAACGTACCGTAACAGTTGCCGAATGGGTAAAGAAAGGGACTCAATAAAGATAGTTCGACTATAATTTGTTAGGGGAAACCTAACCTTTGTTTGGATCACATTAAACGAGTAAAACGTACAAAAGGTAGTACAGATCAGAACATGGTTTGTGCTACTTTTTTAGTCATATTTTCCCCCGACTAATATCATTAGTATATTAAGTTTATCTAAATTTAGTGAAACTTCGTTCAGTGGGGGGATTTTTCCCTCCCCTACTGAACGTTAGTTGAACCAATCGGGCTGTGTCACGCTTGCCTTGGTTCGTAAACTAGCCTGGGAAGAATACTTGATTCACAATGTATTGGTTGCAAGCATAATCAAAATAACGTATCGTCATTTCTAAAAGTGATTGACAATTGAGGGAATAAAAATAAGATTAAGGTTCTATCGGGGGCATATAGCTATAGGAACTTTCGATACTATCGTTACTGCACTATGCAGTTTATATTAAAAGCAGTTGACCAAAACAAATAACCAAAAAACAAACATCCAAGCACCTAAACGCACTTGAATGTTTGTGATAAACTTAACAAAATTGCCAACAAAGATTCTGCTCACTACAATTTAACAAGGACCAATACAGGAGCCATCTCTGTATCTTTTAATCACATGAATTTCACTTTACACCTTAAAATAGAATTTTTCTAGTGAAAAATATGCGCAATATGCACTCCTATTGCTAATCCTAAATAGTAGATTAATATCCATATACTTAATGCACAAGCAACTTTGAATAACAGTGGGTAATTTTTAATTAATCTGGAAAAATAATCATGTAAATTCACTAAACATTCATCCCCTATTTCATTTTTAAATCAGTAGATTGAGTAGGTGCTTTATTTTTTGGGGCTGCTTAGATCAAGTGTTTATACAATATCTTGACTTTAATGTATTAACTATCGATATATTAAAAACCCAATAATGAAACCAACCAAACAATATAATGGTAAAATTTTTAGTATTAATGTTTTTAGCGATGTTTCACCAAATGAGCCCACTACTATTCGATAGGAGCTAATAAAGCAAAGTATCGCAACTGCTGCAAATAGTAAAACAAAGGTAATATTTATATTACTGTCAACAAATAGTGTTCCAAGCACTGCACCTAATAAAGAAAATACAGTTCCACTAATCAAGTACTTTATAGATTGTCTAAACGTAATATTTCTGTTCTTAGTCTTTTTATTTACCATGTCTTCCACATCCTAATAGACCAACTGTCCCCAATCCTAGTCCAACAAGACCACCCACTATATTTCCGGCTACAGGAAAAACTGATCCTATAGCTGCTCCATACCCCATTGAAGCTCCTGTGCTAATAAAAAGCATCTTCCATTCACAAGTACTTCCGCCATTAATCGCTTCCAATTCTACTTTATTAATAGATTGAAACTTTGAATTCCTAGCATCTCCATAACATTACACCTTCCTATTTTTTGAATATTTATATTAAGGCAAGGCGCCATGTCAATTTGCAAATATCTCGATATAGTTTACTATCTTAGATTTCACAAGACGCCTGTTATTACTTTAATTTTGAAATTTTGTCAGAAAAAGATAAAGTAATAAATCCAGTTATAAAAGATTGTAAAAAAATATTATTTAAGTTAATAATTTTAAATAAGTAAACTGTTAATGTAAACAAGACAAAATACAAAGCAAAAAAAATACCTAGTTTATAAAAGTTGTTTTTCATATACAAAACTCCTCGTATATATTATCGCTTTTTTTCCGCTTAGTCATTTGCCGATGTCGATTGTATAAGTGGAACAATTCGTTGCTCTTCAACAATTGACACGTGCTCGTTATAATATTATCTGTCAAATCATGCAAGAAAAAGTACATGGCCCCACAGTCTTTTTTATCATGCTGTTTTACAACGTGATACTTTTTCAACATAAAGAGAATCTCCTTATATAGAAGTAATTGGTGTAATATTCAGAAAATTTATATAACAATAAATTACTATACAAGTAAAATCTGAAATGTCTTATGAAAGATGAGAAGTTTAAGGCGTAATAAAAAATGACATTGTAATAATAGTAAAAAATATAATTATTTAATAGAAATCTAACATAAATAACAAAATATTGTCAATATATAAATTAAAAACCATTAATGTCAAATATTTAAAAAGTTATAAATTTTTAAAATGATATTTAAGCGATTAGAGGTAAATAACCTCCTCCATTAAATAGAATACTAGGGTTTCGACACATAATATGAGAGTTATCGGCTTTATTGACGGAGATGGACGTCAATGCAATTTCTCAAGAAGTTCTTTTGTTATGCGGCAACACAATCTGGTAAGCTACAATAGAGAATAGCCAATTTGCGAGCTAATTCTTTATACCTGTTAAATTCGGCAGTAATTTTCTAAATATCTAAGCTTTCATTAACTTCTTTAAAGTTTACGGTGAATTGAAGGTGGGAATAGTAAATCAGGGAACCTGTCTGGATCTAATGATTCGATCGAAGAAGATACTGATGATAATGGATAACATCTCCCAAATACAGCAACTTCTATGTATAATTACATGCTAATAAGTATAGCCTTGCTAACTATTGGTGTCGCTTTATTATTTGTAAATAAAAGGCGTCAAATTAAAGAGGGATTAAAATAAACGGTACAAGCTCTTTGTTGAGGTAAATCCTATACTCAACTCACCTATTATAGTTCTGATGGATCGGTGAAATATAACATCCCCTTACACAACTCTTGACTCGTTGTAAGGGGATGTTAATGTTGGTGATATTTAATTTCGACCGTCCATAAAAAAAGAAATGAAAAGGATTTTACCACTATCTTCAAGGACTACTGAAGAAGGTAAAAAGAAGTTCTTCAAGCATTATGCCTTATTTTTAAGCTTTCTTCTATTAAAATACCTCTGAACCCTATCATTTAGCCTGTTGTCTTCTTCGTGCTGTGTAATGATAAAACAAAAGGATACCGCCACTTACCAGTAACAACAAACCGGCAGTAAGCAGATTAAAATGCGAGGATGCTGTATTCGGCAGTTGTTTTCCAGCTTCTGTTATATCGATAACCTTTTCCTGCATATCTTGTTCACTATCATCATCGTCTATGAAATCCACTCCTGCTGTTGTTTCGACAAAAACCCCATACGTCGAAAAATGAGGAACGTCTAATGTAATGGTTTGCTGTTCTGCATTCACTGTACCGCCCCGGTAATCCCATTTACCGTTCTGTAAATAATAAATTGCCACACGATCTGAATCTACACTTTCCTCATAAGAAAAGGTCAGAGTAAAAGGATCCGATTCGTCAGGACCTATCCCATCCCCATATGAAAAATGAAAGGATAAGGCGGGGCCAACATTTCTAAGTCCTTCTTGTTTAGGTCCCGCATATTCCTCAATACGTAAACGTGTACCTGATGGTAAGCTCGCCGGCATACGTAACCATACATCTCCAACATCAAGACCAACAATGCGGTAAGTTAGTCCAGGTAATACAACTTTATCTTCATTCAAGCTTATAGTAGCTTCTTCAACGTGGAAAGTGGCAGTTTCTTGTACAGGTCCGTAGCTAGCAGAGATTTGAACATTCCCATCGGCATGAAAGGTAATCTTTCCAGCCTCATCCACAGTCGCAATCGTCTCATCACTACTCGTATATGAGAACGAATGTGTCGTTATATCTGGTATCACACCATCTTCATATATCGGATTCGCCTCAAGAACATGCGTATCACCAACAGACCATTGCTTAGATTCTGTATTCAGCTGCACGCCCAAAATGTCAACCACACGGACATCCCGCTCAAGAATTGTTTTGTTTCCTGCTCTATCGCTTACTGAATAGGTGAGCGTGTACTTACCTGGTACTTCCGTATCTAAGACACCAGCTACCATAATTGAGCTCGAAAGATCCCCATCCACAGCATCATTCGCAGTAGCTCCGGGATCGACGAATGTACTTCCACGTTCAAGGGATATCGATGGTTCTCCTTTAAGCGTCATCACTGGTTTGTCCTTATCAATATGACTGATTTCTATCGTAGCTACGGCCGTATTCCCTGCTTCGTCACTGGCAAAAACACTGTATGTACCATTCTCTGAGACAGTAATGGTATTACCAGCAAAAACCGTTCCATTATCATCATTTAAAAACCATGCTTCTGTTTGAGAGCCCTCCGCCCATTTTTTCGTATCGATTGCCCCATTATCTGTAACGTTCGCAGTGATCGTCACATCTTGATTAGTCCATGTCGACGGGGCAGCACTCAAATCAATCGTTGGTGCTGTTTGGTCAATCCATATATGCACATTCCGAACACCGCTCCCTTCTTCAGACATCCGGCTTTGTAGCACATAACGACCTTCTTGATCAAATTCGATAACATTTGTAAAATTCGCCCAAGCGCTCCAATTTCCATCAGGTGTTTGGATGCGGTATTCAGCGTTGCCTGCTCCATTGTAACAAGACCCACCTTGTAATATTGCCGAGACATTCTGCTTCCAACTTTCATCGGCATCAGCTGGTGTCATCTCTATTTCGGGTGGGATACATGAAACGACCTGACCTTCGTAGACATACAAATCAGGATGCAAATAGATCGCCGGGGCGACCACAGCTGGTGTAAACCCTACTGTAGCATCTACGGCGGAAATTAACCAATTTCTAATATTACGAGATCGTACATTTATAATATTGATGTCATAATCCGAAGCGGCTGTCAGAGTGTAATAATCATGAGCGGGATTTAACCGATTTAAGATGATCGTTTCATTTAATTCTGCCTCATCACGACTAGGTAGCCCTATTTTTGCTGAGGCTCCCCCCCACGTGCTTGTCTGTATCCAATCTGTATTGCTTAATTGGTTGAGATATGTGACATTTAGCCAATTAGCAACAGTTAGTGGATCATTCAGATCAAAGCTCGTATTTACATTAACTGGGCTCCCCGAATTGTAATAGTGTCTGCTGATTTCGCTGTCTGTCCTCATGAACAAACCTTGCGGCTGACTAGCCATGGATTGCAAATAGACCCACTCTCTATCGCTATACGTGACGAGATCACCAGGGTTTAGATCAGAAATCGTTTCAGTACTAGCTTTCATGACTGTAGGAAAATACAAGGAAAAAAGTAGACAGAAAATAATAATACTAGATAAAATCCTATTCATTAATGCAACTCCTTAAAACTAACTTTTTTTACTTATTATATCATTATGTTGTAAAATAATCTTTTTTTATTTGTAAATGATGATCTTTCACACTACTAATTATTTTCCGCAAATTATGACACCAATTTTCACTTACCAGAAAGTTTTATCTACTCTTTTGCTCTTGAAAGCAATGGAACTAAGTCGGCTGATTCCCAGTTATTCACCCTTCTGGATTTACAAAATATTACGGAGTTCATACCGTGCGAGAGGAAATAATTAAGAGAAAAGATTAGCAGTGCAATGACTTTTGTGTGTAGACATCACACGTATAGTGACTGAAACTCCATCAGATTGATATAGTAATGAGGCTTACGAGAGAGGTATTTGACACGAATGCAACAACTGTGGTAAGGGATAAAAGGATATTGGACAAAAAGAAAAAGACTGAAACACTATTTGTTCCAGACCGAAATTTAAACTGATAGTTGATTGAACATTCTATTGAATAGAGGTTGAGGGCATCGTTATCTGCTCACTATTTTTTCCTTGCTTTCTCTAATGTACTAACAGCAGAGGCACACCGTTGGATAAGGCATGGGTATAGTCACGATAATACCGCTACGTTTTCACTTTTCTTCATCTAAACTACTATCCACTATCCTTTCTTACTTTAGTTTAATTTATGTTAAGTAGTAGTTGATAAAATGATAAGCCTCTATGTGTTCAATGTTTTTCTATCTTGCACGAGTAATTAGTCTTACCAAATCCCTAACTTAGTTTTTTCGTAATTATCCATCTATTATCATTTGCTAATTTTGATGAGTAAACTAATACCCGTAAAAGGCATCTTTTTTAATCTTCTGTTTTGGAATATTTTTATTTTTTAAATAGGCTGTAATCGAATCTACCATTGACTTCGGTCCTGCTATCAAGTATTTACCAGTATTCTCACTTAAGGTGGTAAACGTATCTATCTCCTGATATAACTCATCCCTTGATTCAAGGTAAGTTACACTTATAGAGGGACTATTTGCGATTGCGTCAAGTTCATCTTTGAATAAATATGACTGTTTACGATCCAGATAGAGTAGATGTATTGGCTGCTCGATCCCATTTCCTTCCGCCACGATTTGTTTCATGATTGATCGAAAAGGTGTGATTCCAATTCCACCTGCAATCAGAAGAGTAGGACTGTTATTTTTTAGATAAAATGACCCTACAGGCCCGGCCATTTTTACTTTCATTCCCGGTTCCAGTTCTAACATGGCTTGTTTAAACTCACTTGGATTTGCACTAATGCGCATCGTAATTCTAACCGTATCTTCTGTGGGGGCTGATGCCACAGTCAATGCTCGTGTATTGTTTTTTATTTTCTTATGAGTAATCGTAAACAAACCATGTTGTCCAGCTTTCCAGCTTAAATTATCCTCTTTTTCAAATAGGAAAGTATAAACATCTTCTGATTCTTTGTAGCCTTCTATAAGCATTAGCTCTCTCTTTTTAAATATTGATAATGTATCCTGTAAAAAGCTCATTTTACTACTCCTTTTTAGCTTCTTTTATAGCCCTTGTAAAGTTTTATCGGGGCTATTTCCTCCAAAAGGTCGTACAATCCAACTTATCTTTAATATTAAAGTCAATCATTTTCTCAAGTAGGTCATAGTCAACTGGACTTTTCCAAGGGATACGGATTAACTCCTTTGTGTAGTCATAGCCAGCCTTCAATATACCATTCTCTACATGAGTAATCGCTACACTTTCAGGAGCGACAGCTAAGTGCTTTTTAGATACGCTAAAGCCAATAATATATGTGCCATGATCGGTAAACATTGGTTGCTTCCATTTAATTTCCTTTTGTAAATGTGGATATTTAGTCATTATCCATGTAAACACTTCTTCTGTTCTTTCTCGGTGAAACGGGTCATCGATTCCCGCTAAATATTCAACAAAAACATCCATGTCATACCCTCCAATATTAATGTCACTTTCATTAAGTTTCTTAAACCTCTAGATATAATCAAAAAAATCCGGAGCTATTTACAGTTTTCTATACGTTCGCGTAATACTAAATACTTCAAAGGGTTTGGTTATCTTATATTTCCTCTAACTCTTTCTTAAGGGTGTCTACCATATGAGCCCAACCATATTTTGCACCATTGAACGCTTGATTTTCTTTTTCAAATCCGGATTGTTCAAGATGTAAGTAGGTTGTTTCACCCTCTTGTTTTAACGTCCAAGTGACTACAGTATTTATTGGGCCACCTACCCATGTATAAGATAACTTGTTAGGTTTGTCCACGACCAATACTTCACTATCTACAATCAAATCGATTTCCTGATTTCGAAACTGACATTTGTAACCTACTATTGGTTTAAAATTGTTTTCCATTACCCATTTTGCAAGTGTATCTGAATTTGTTAAGGCGTCCCATACCTTATTGATTGGTTGCTTAAATTGAAAATTTAATGATAAATCTGCCATTATCTATTCCTCCAAAATATTCTTTAGTAAAGCCGCTCTTTCATTCCAAAACTTCTCATAATAGGATAACCAATCTTTCACTTCCTCTAACGGAGCTGGATTTAGACGATACCTTGTTTCTCTCCCCATTTTACGGTTAGTTACTAAATCCGCATCTTTAAGGATAGTCAAATGTTTAGAAACTGCCGTACGACCTATTTTAAATTGTGCAGTCAGTTCATGAAGAGGTAACTCTTCTGCACCTGCCAACAAACGGATTAATTTACGTCTGGTTGGATCGGCAATAGCTACAAAAACATCATGCTTTTGGTCAGTATTATTCAAAATCCTCCCTCCTTCTATAATTAGACACCAATTAGTGTCCTAATTATACGACACTAATTGGTGTCCAGTCAACTTATATTTTCAGACTAAAAAACCCGGAAAGCGCGAACGTTTATTTCCGCGAAAACCGGATTTGAATTGGAAATGCTTATCCACTACCTAGAACACACCATTTAATTGACCACAAGACGAAGTTTTCTTTGAGCAATTCCCGATCAATTCCAAACTTTCCTCTGGAATTCAGATCCTTAGATAGATGAATATCTATGGTTCATCGGTGCTTGTCCGTTCAGTATCTATAATTTAAAATGGACAGAAGTCATTGCTAGTTCAGCAGCTATTATTTGAGAACACACAGTAGGCGAATTATAAATATCATTCTACACGCTTTTTAACAAGGAAGTTATAGCATCCTGGTTTAGCGTTATGAATGTGAATATACTCTACTTCTTTATTATCAAAAATTTCATCTATCATTTATCATATTAACGGCGCTATTGAATCAACTGTGCACTAACAATAGAATCGATTTACTTTCCTTGTAAGCATCTTCAAGTAAATGTCAATATCAGTTATGTCGAGGTACATCCCTCCCCCTCCTAATCTAATGAGGTAATTGGTCTTTTTCTGTTGGATGACGATAATAGTGAAAAGCAAACAACCCGATTGACATTGATAAATACCCAAGTGCAGCACTACTTCCTGTACCAAGACCTATTTCTGCTGCATGAATAAATCCAAAAAACGCGAGTGCTGCTGTGATTAAACTATAAGTGGCTGCTCGATTAAACTGCTTATCGATTAAAAAGATGACAATAGTAATCAATAGCATTGAAACTAAAATATCTGAAGCACCAAGTGTTTGCCAGCCTTCATAATAGACACCATTATCTCCGAGCAATTCAAACCCAACTTCAGCCGCGGTTGTTCCTGCTGCATTTAAAGCATTATCTATTTGCAAAATAACATAGCTTGCAATAAATGGCATTAAGCCTAAGATCATTGCTGGTACATGTTTTGGATCAGCTGTTGTGAAGGCTTGCGTCCCTATTGTCATTGCAATGTAGACTAAGATAGGTAATAAAGCAACCAGTGGAATAATAGACATAAAGATTGGCAATAAACCAACAAATGCAATCACCATTACACCTATACCTGTAGCTAATGAATAGCCGATCCGCGCTCCAGCCTTTTTCCAGCCAGGGTGGCCAATATAAATAATAGTCGGGTAAGGACTTCCCAAAGTAGAACCAAGCATTGTTAATAAACCTGGAATTAATAAGGTTAATGTTGTTGGATATTTATCGCCTTCCACTTCAGCACTTTCGATATTATCTAAGCTTTCCAAAAAGTCGTAGATAGCTAAAGGGATAGCTGCTGCTAAAAATGGAGATAAATATGCGAACCCTTCAATTAGACGCCCCAAAGCCAAGGACGGAAACGAAATTGAAAATCCACTTGCTGCTTCTTGAACATTTGCTATGTCCATATAACCCGTTACCCAAGCCAGTAACATCCCGATAATAATTGCTAGTAAACCAGCAGGGATATTACCCGGTAGTTTTTTGTGCGCAATCCAACCACCTAACACAATAGCAAGCGTTAGCAGCCCAATATATGGTGTACTATAGATGGCGCCCATTGGATTCATTGCGATAAAGGTTAACGCAATACCCGCTAATGAGCCCAGCAATGCTGCCCGTGGAATGTACTTTTGAATAAATGGTCCGACAAATGCACCTAAGGTCATAATAATTCCTTGCACTAAGTTCCAAGCAATGCCAGTCGACCAAGCAATTACCCAATCCTGTGTTTGAGCATAAACAGGCAACATAACACCAAAAGCAACGATAAAGTAGTGTGGGACACTAAGGCCGTAGGGTAAGGCGGTCATATCTGATTTACCAATTTCTATAGATTTACGGCGTGTTTGAATAGCAAATATAATGCCGCCCAATCCAATCGCAACAGCTGTACCCGGCACAATACTGCCATAAATAATGTCATTCGGCATATTAATGGCTGCTAGCAAGCCGATTGCTGCCAAAAAGTTAGTTAGAACATTACTAAATAAACCAAAAAATCCATTTGTATCGCCCTTGACGAACCAAGGTGTGCTTTTTGTTTTTGCTGACATAATCATTCCTCCTTAGTTCAACGTCTCAAATAAGCTTGCTGATCGGGTTGTCCATCCGAAAATACCACCTTGCTGATTAATCATTCGAATGGAATCATCGTGGTCTTTTGTGTCAAATGCCGCACAACAGTCCTCTAGCATTAAGCATTCATAGCCACGATCATTTGCTTCTCGAATGGTTGTTTGCACACAAACGTGCGTCGTGACACCTGCAACAAGTAAAGTTTCAATGTTCTTATTTTTTAAAATAATTTCAAAATCAGTTTGGTAAAATGCCCCTTTACCTGGTTTATCAAGTACGACTTCTCCCTCTATCGGTTGGAGCTCATCTACAATATCATGTCCATATTCACCACGCACAAGTATTCTTCCCATTGGTCCTTGTTCACCAATATTTCCACCTCGGCGTTGTTTGCTTGGTGGGACGTCAGAAAGATCTGGTCGATGACCTTCACGTGTGTGAACGACAAACAACGCTTTCTCACGCGCTTTATCTAGTACTTTTTTTACTGTTGGAATGATTGCATTTGTTGTTGAAACATCATTACCTAGCTTTTCTCCAAAACCACCTGGATAAAGAAAATCCCGTTGCATATCGATTATGATTAGTGCGGTCTTATCTAAATCGAATGTGAAATTATAAGGCTTGGCTTTTACTGAATATTGTCTACTCATCCTTTATTCCTCCATTTGTTGTTTTCTAAATATATAAGTTACGATTAAAATTAAACTAATAATCAAATAGCTTATAGACATTTCAAGTCCAACTCCTAGACCAACTGATTCTGTATGGATAATACCAAAGAACGATAGAATCGCTCCTGCAAACGTAGCGATGGCAGCTAAATTAAACTTCTGATCAATAATGAACGACAAAATACTAGCCCATACCATACCAATTAATATGGCTCCAGATCCTAAAGTGATAAGACCACTAAATTCCAGACCAGTAGCTGATATAGCTTCATATCCTAATGTTTCTGCATCAGTACCTGCAGCTGAAAGAACATTTCCAATAATATTGGCTCCCCAATCTGCTAGCCAAGGGATAATCGCGAGGATAACCGCAGGTGCATATTTTCTCTCTACTTGTTGAAACGCTTGAGCACCAATAATCAATCCAATATAGATCAGAATTGGTAAAATCGCTTCTAGAGGAATGACCGTCAATAATAACGAAATTAAACCTAACCATGTCATTAACAAAACAGCTAATCCTGTAGCCCAGGTATAACCAATCCTTGCTCCAGCATCTTTCCATCCGGCATGTCCAATGAAAACGGCAGTGGGGAAAGGACTACCGAATATACTAGCCAAAATACTAGTCGACCCATCAGATATCATAGCTACTGAAGTATTATAAGCATCACCCGCTACTTCAGCGCTTTCAATGTTATCAATGGTTTCAAACATGTTATAAATCCCTAAGGGAATAGCTGAGATAATAAACGGTGCAGCCTGAGCAAAACCATTCACGATACGATGAATTGAAAAGGTCGGTATAGATATCTGAATATCACTGGCAGAAGCTAACATAGTTGAAAAATCCATATAGCCTGTTACCCAGCCAATTAGTGCCCCACTCAATATGGCAACCAATCCAACAGGGATATGAAATGGGAACCTAATTTTCCCGAACCAGCCTAAAAGAATAATAATAAAGGAAACCAAGCCTACATATGGCAAATCAAAAGTTTGCATTGCTGGTGACATAGCAATAAACGTAATCGATGCACCGGCTAAAGAGCCAAGCATAGCAGCTCTTGGAAGCAAATCTCTAATTTTTTGTCCTATTAATGAGCCGAGTATTTCTATCACGCCTTCAATGAATCCCCACGCTAACCCGGCGGACCATGCCAGATATGGATCGTTCGTTTCCCTAAATACGGGCCCCATTATTAAAAACACGATTAAAAACATGTGCGGGACACTTGTTCCAGATGGTAGCGCAGTAACCGTATCTCTTTGTTGTTTTTTTGCTAAATAATAAGCCATCCAGCTATATATCAAACTACTTGCAAAAATAGAAAGTCCAACTGCTGGCAGTATTGCTCCGAAAATAATATGTACAGGTATGCCTATCCCTAAAAGCAAACCTGCCATGACAAGTAAATTTGTTAAGTTGTTCGTAAATAATCCAAAGAATCCATCAATATCTGATTTCTGCCATAGCTTAACTTTCTTGTTAAGCGTTTTCATTTTTATCCCTCCCTTATAAGATAATTATACGAAACAACCCAATATCTTTCTATTTGCCTATGAGCAGATAATATCAAACCATCACTTCATAATCATTGTATAAACATGATGAAAAAATTAAATGTTTTTGTCATGTTTATATAATCATCTCTTTTTTTAATGCCACTTCGATAAAATATTACCACCGTAAAAGTCGTATCATTATTATTTTCAGCCAATGAAAAAAAGCGACATGGTATTGATGTGCCATGTCGGTACTAACATAATATTCAGTATTATAGCTTTCTTAATGAATACCTCTATTTTCATACTGAGAATGATCATATTATGGCTGTAACAGAAATGGATTCATATATTTTAAAAGAAAAATTATATGAGCTAGAGGCCAGACTCCCATCTAAAAAATTTGTCGCATTTCAAAATCTGTTATCGCTAATGTGAATCAATTGATCCGTTTTAAAGTATCGTTTAATGATACACTCTGCGTTTACTTCAAATCCGGAAAGAAAGACTATGTGTCTCGGACCTATATCCCTGCAATTAAAGAAGCTCTAAAATGGAATAGGAGGAAAGCAGAATGAAAAAATTTATAATCCATAGTTGGTGTAGGCCTGATCATATTAAAATAACTTTATTATCGCAATTCTTTATCAAAGATTGTATTTTTTCATTATAGTTTGTCAATTTGCTTATATATTATCTTTCAGCTTTATAGGAAAATATCTTTGCATTTGTTTATAACCCAGTCCTTTTTCTATGTCTTTATAGGCAATATCCTTTCCATCTTCATATAAATAAGGCATATTGAACATAACATCGCGACCATGATCAAGCTCAAAATTTGTGTTTTCAATCCATCGGCGAACCTTATCTTCGACTTTTTGTATGCTCTCATTATCTTCGTCAATACTGACTGCCATAGCATATAAGCCGCCCTGAAAATCGAACAATTTAAAAGGGCTTAGATCCGCATTAGTAACACCATCTATAACGGCACATATCCATTCGGCTTTGTCATCTTTAAATAGCAAAAAATCAAAACAGTCGAAAATCACATTTTTATATAAATGTACATGCTGCCACAATTGATACATGTATCCACCGTTTTTAAACATATCCTCCCATGATTGTTCACCCACTGTCACCGCTCTAAATTCCGGGATCCTGATGACCATTATATCAGGGATTTTTTTATCTAATTTTTCCGTTATTTCAATCAAGCGGTTTATATTGGCGGGCTTGCCGATACAGTCAATGCTTATCAATTGTGTTTCAATCTCTTTAGCCTTGTTATACAGCAGTTTTATGTCGGAGTTATCTGAAAAGTTTACTTGTTCGATTTCACGTATAAAATCCAGCACGATTTCCTTCAGCTCATACAAAAGTGCAACCTCGTCGTCTATGCTCTGAACTTTTTTCCCTAGCACTTCCAAGACTACATTGGTACCGGAAGTGTTAAAAACACGTTGAATGTCTTTTATACTGATATTTAACTTGCGTAAAATGAGTATTTGCTCAAGCCGCCTAACAGCTTTTTCATCATACATTCTGTATGCGTAGTCATCACTTCGGGTACTAGATAGCAATCCCATATCCTCATAATAACGCAGTGTACGAGCTGTAATATCATATTTTCTTGACACATCTTTGATTTTGATTAGGTTGCTCATTAGTTTTGACCTCTTTTCAAATAATTGGATATAATCTTAGTATAAAGTATTACCCAAAGGAAGAGTCAAGAGAGTAATATTATTTACTGTCGAAAAAAATAGACATACTCCACCATTAAGGTCATAACTCTTTTCCTAAAAAAAAGATCGCTCTAGTGATCTTTTGAATATAGAATTTTTATGACATCTCTACATCTTTCATCGGAACAGGAATAACCCATATTTCCATATAAGCTACGTCCAGCGTGGCCTTATAATATTTCTCTGCTGAAAAAGGCTGTGTCGTCAGATCTCGATTCGCCAACCATGTTCCAAAGAGGTAATTCATGGCTTTACCTAACGCATAAGTAGTTAGCTCGGAAAAACTCTCCGCTTCAAAACAGCATACCACATACTCACCTGCAGGTAATTCCCATGTAATAAGCTCTCCACTAGCAGATGTGTTTGGTTTCACTGCGCCACCAACAAAATAAGTAAACGTTCCATCCGCTGCTTCGCCCATCATAGACATGCCTAATTCTATACCGCCCGCTAGTAAATTGGGAATATCCGCTTTGCGGCTGTGGAATGAATCCCATAACTGACCGGGTACATCGATGCCAGTTGTTTCACCTACTGGCACTTGGGATATGGGTACCTGAGCGGAAAGTCCGACATAGGTTTCGGCCACGTCCAGCTTCCTGCGCGTGATTTCCAGAACAATGCTATCGGTAATCAGTGGTACATCTTCATCAATCATCTTATAATTGAGCAACAGTTCTGGCTTGGAAATTTGATTGAGTCGGACGGGATCAGAACGGTATTCTTCCGGAGTTATCCCATACGCATCTTTAAATGCGCGTGTAAAGGTTTCATGCGAAGAAAATCCAAAGTCCAAAGCTATATCTATAATCCGCTTGTTCTTATCAGACAATACTTCAGACGCTCTTGCCAGACGACGAAGCTTTATATATTCGTTCACCGGCCTTTTTACCAATCGCTTAAATAAGCGCTGAAAATAAAACTGCGAAAGCGCCGCCATATTCGCGAGAGTTTCAATCTTAATTTCTTCAGACACCTTTTCTTCAATATAATCGACTGTTTTTTGTATTTGTTCCCATGCGTGCATCATAAGCACCTCCTTATCAATAAGATAGCATGGATTTATACAATGCGCTTGACCGCCAATGCCCTATTAAAAAAGCTGTAGTAAAACTTATTTTTCAATTCTTATTATTTAAGTTGCAGACATATTGATTAGCATAATATACGCTTGCTCACGCAGTAGATAAACTGCTTCAATCATATATACACTACCTAGAAAAAGTATGGTATTATCTCAGTTTTACTTTACTCAATCATGGTATTGAGAGATTTTACTCCAAAAAACGCAAAAAACACTTGAAAAACTATTTTACGTTATTTTTACAAAAAACGAACGTTCACTTAATAGTTCCGTAATACTATTAAAGTGTTAACATACAACTGAATGAACCACGGCATTGACAACTGGTTTATTTAACAAACACAAGTACTTTGAGAGATTAACATCTTAATAGGCGCTTAAACTTATCATACGAGGTGAAAGAAATGAAGAAAGTTTGGTTTTTATTATTAGCAGTCGTGTTTGCGACAGTGCTAGTAGCTTGCGGGAATAGCGAAGACACTAGCTCTGCGGATGAGACAAATAATGCAACAAATGAAAACGACGTAACAGAAGAAGCAAATACAGAAATTGATAAGCTATCAGTTGGGTTTGTTCCATCAAGAGACCCAGAAGAAATTATTACAGCAACAGAACCACTTAAAGCATTGTTGCAAGAAGAACTAGCAGGCTTAGGCTTTGATGTTGGTGAAGTTGACATTACTGTTGGTACAAATTATGAAGCTGTTGGTGAAGCATTATCTGCTGGTACAACAGATATTGGCCTCATTCCAGGTGGAACTTATGTTCTTTATGATGATGGTGCAGAAGTTTTACTCACATCTACTCGCGCGGGCTTAAGCATTGATTCAGAAGATCCAGCTGATTGGAATGACAATAAACCGACAGAACCAACAGAAGAGCAAGTGACTTACTACCGTTCATTAATAATTGCAGGTCCATCTGCGAAAGGACAAGAACTAGCAGAAAAAGTGAATAACGGTGAAGAACTTACATTTGAAGATTTAAATAGTGCATCATGGGCCGTTATGACTTCTTCATCATCTGCTGGCTACATTTATCCAACCCTATGGCTACAAGATAACTATGGTCAGAAAATTACCGACTTAGATAACTTAGTGCAGGTTGATTCTTACGGAAGTGCTTTTGCAAGGCTAGCAGCAGAACAAGTGGATATTCTAGTATCATATGCAGATGCTAGACGCGACAATGAAGAAGCATGGCAAGGTGAATTTGAACGCAAAAATAGCATTTGGGATGAAACAAATGTCGTTGGCGTCACAGCTGGAATATACAATGACACCATCAGCGCAAGCAAAAACTCAGAAAAAATGACAGATGAACTTAAAGCAGCTGTTCAGCAAGCTTTTATCAACATCGCTGAAACTGATGAAGGTAAAGAAGTCATATCTATCTATAGTCATGAAGGTTACCAAGAAGCACAAGATTCAGATTATGACAAAGAAAGAGACGCACAAGTCATCCTTCAAGAAGCAAACTAAATAGCTACTGTGATAAAAGAGATGAGAACATCACCTAGGTGTTCTCATTTTCTCTCACTCAAAAAATAGTTTAGAAAAATAGATTGGAGTTTTACCATGATTGAGTTTATAAACGTAGAAAAAACCTATCCGAACGATGTTAAAGCCTTACAACATATTAATTTAAAAATCAATAAAGGGGAATTTGTGGCCGTTATTGGACTATCAGGAGCAGGCAAATCAACGTTAATTCGCTGTATTAATCGCATGCATGACATTTCAGGTGGCCGGCTAATTGTGGATGGTGTAGATGTAGGAAGATTGGGTGGAAAAGAAATACGACGCTTTCGTCGCAATATCGGGATGATCTTTCAATCCTTTAATCTCGTCACACGGACAACTGTTTTGAAAAACGTTCTTGCCTCCTTTGTACCTGAATTATCTTTTGGTCGCAAACTAACTGGCATGTTTTCGAAAGAACAGAAATTAAAAGCTTTGACCGCACTTGATCAGGTCGGTATTTTAGACAAAGCCTACGTCCGGGTTAATCAGTTATCCGGTGGCCAGCAACAACGCGTCGCATTAGCACGGACACTTGCACAGAACCCTGATATTATCCTAGCTGATGAACCTATTGCTTCTTTAGATCCCGTTACATCAAAAGTCGTGATGGATGATTTCAAAAGAATTAATCAAGAGATGGAAATCTCTGTTATCATGAATATTCATCATGTTGAAATTGCTTTAGAATACGCGCACCGTATTATTGGTGTTCGGGACGGCCAGATTGTTTACGATGGGAAAGCTCACGATGTCACGCAACAAACGTTAGATTTAATTTATAAGGGCAGTAGTGAAGAGGTTTTGGAGCCGATCGAAAGGAAAGAAGCTTATGTATGATCGTATTTTCCCCCCAAAGAAACTGGTCTTACCTAACGGGAAAGTCGTATTAGAAAAAAAGTCACGCACACCAATGGTTATGCTTTTAATTCTATTTGGAATCGTCTTATCCATAGAGCTGACAGGTTTTGATCTTATGCAATTGCTGAAACGTTGGAAAGAATTCTTTGTCATTGTAGATCAAATGATTCCACCGAAATGGTCCCACTTCGAGCAAATATGGGAGCCATTAATGGATACCATTAAGATGTCACTATTAGGCTCACTGCTAGGGGCATTAGCTGCTGTTCCTGTTGCCTACTTTGCATCATCAAATATCGTCAAAAACAAAGCGATTAATGGGACTGCGCGAGTTTTGCTTAGTCTACTAAGAACGTTGCCATCACTAGTCTCAGCGCTAATTGCCACCTTTGTTTTTGGTTTAGGAACATTTGCTGGAACGGTCGCGATCTTTTTATTCACACTATCTTATGTGGGTAAATTACTTTACGAGCAAATTGAGAATGTTAGCATGGAATCATTTGAAGCGATGGAGTCATTAGGACTGACGAAGATGCAAGCCTTTCAACAAGCCATCATACCTGAAGTTTTACCAAACTATTTGTCTACAGCTCTGTTTTGTTTTGAAGGTAACGTTCGTTATGCTGCGATTTTAGGCTATGTTGGCGCAGGCGGGATCGGAATACTATTGAATGAAGGCTTAGGCTGGCGGGACTATGCCAGTGTAGGGATGATTTTATTCGTACTTGCTATCACTGTTTTTTTAATTGAAACAGTAAGTGAATATTTTAGGAAAAAGTTGATATAGAGAGGGTTTAACCATGAATCATATTGAAAGAAAGTTAGCTGCAGCGCCAAAGAACTATACTTATATCCTGTTTATAACGCTGATCGTTACCGGTTTATTTGTCTGGTCTGCGACTGCTGTCAACGTAAACGGGATTGAAGTGAGCGGATTAGCTATTGCCAAAAGCATTGTCTCCGGCATTTTCACTCCGGACTTGGAATTACTCTTATCCTTTAATACCCAAGGTGTTGCTTATCTATTAGTTGAGACCATTGCCATTGCTTTTTTAGGAACACTGATCGGCTCCATTCTAGCAATTCCATTGGCCTTTTTGTCCGCTTCAAATATTGTGCCAAAGCCCATTGCCTTTGTGACACGCCTATTTCTTATCTTTATTCGAACTGTCCCTGCACTCGTATACGGATTAATGTTCATACGTGTGACAGGACCTGGACCATTTGCTGGTGTTTTAACGATTGGTCTTACTTCCATTGGAATGTTGGCAAAACTATATGTAGATGCGATCGAAAATTTGGATACCAGCATCTTAGAATCATTGACTTCAATTGGGTGCACGACTTTTGAAAAAATTCGTTACGGCATTATTCCACAGCTTATATCCATGTTCTTATCGATCATGATCTACCGCTTTGATATCAATCTAAGAGACGCTTCTGTCCTTGGTCTAGTAGGAGCTGGCGGTATTGGGGCACCTTTGATCTTTGCCATGAATGCTTACCGATGGAATGAAGTTGGTTCGATTCTCGTCGGTCTCATTATCCTTATTTTAATCGTAGAATTCGTCTCTAATAAACTTCGAAGTAAGCTGATTAATGGCTAAATATAGGTAAAGTAAGAGGCATGAGGTGCCTCTTACTTTACCTTTTACTGATCAATGGCTAACGCTTGCCTTTTCACCATTCATTAACCCATAGTCCTGCATGTTAATCAATTCAATTGGAGCCCCTTACTTGCTAGAGCAACATTAGTCTTATCCACTAACACCAGAAGAGCGTACACCTAAAAAAGCAGTTATTCCCCATGCACAGGAATAACTGCTTTCAAATTAAATCTCCGTATTTTCAACAACGGCATGTTTATTATTAAATTTCGTTTGGTCCAGAGTACCAAGCACTTTCGACGTGATGGTACCTGATACCATACTTCCGTTAACATTTATCGCTGTTCGGCCCATATCAATCAATGGCTCAACGGTAATAAGCAAACCAGCTAATGCGATTGGTAAGCCCATCGATGATAGGACGATAATGGCTGCAAATGTAGCGCCACCGCCAACTCCAGCAACACCAAATGAACTGATCGCTGTAATTAAAACAAGCTGAATAATAAATTCCGGCGAGAATGGATTAATTCCAACCGTTGGAGCAATCATAACCGCAAGCATTGCTGGGTAAATTCCCGCACAAGCGTTTTGACCCATGGTAGCACCAAATGATGCGGACATATTTGCCGAACCGTCATCTACCCCTAGCGCCTCTTTTTGAGCGGTAATGTTTAATGGAATCGTTCCTGCACTGGAGCGAGAGGAAAAGGCAAATACCAATACTGGCATGACTTTCTTAATAAATGTCACCGGGTTTAACCTAAATCCACTTAAGATAAGCATATGGATTATTAACATGACAACCATTGCGACATAAGAAGCAATGACAAACTTCCCAAGTTGCACAATACCAGCGAAATCAGTGGAAGCCACCATGTTTGCCATTAACGCTAAAACCCCAAATGGTGTTAAGCGCAAAATGATCGTAACAAGACGCATGACCACCGCGAATATTGAATTGATCACTTTCATAAACATTTCGGCCTGTTCTGGTTGTTTCCTGCTTACGCCAAGTGCGGCTACACCGACAAGCAAGGAGAAGATAACAACCGCAATAACGGATGTCGAACGCGCTCCTGTCATATCTAAGAAAATATTATTCGGTATAAAATTAATAATCCGCTGTGGCATTGTTTCCTCTGCCATTGACTCAAATCTTTCTTCCAAAGAAGCACCACGTTCTGTTTCGGCTTGCCCTGCTTCAATTTGTTCTGCATTTAAATCAAACAGAAGCGAGCTTCCAATCCCGACTATTGCTGCAATCAGCGTGGTAGAAATAAGGACACCGATCACCCAAGCAGCCATTTTACCTAGCTGTTTTGTCTCTTTTAGATTAATGATGGAACGAATAATGGAAAGCATAACTAGTGGTACAACAATTAGCATTAAAAAGCGGACATAGCCACTCCCAACAATGCTATACCAATCTAATGTACCTATAAGAATATCAGAGCCTTCCCCATAAATAAGTTGCAGTAATCCACCTAAAACGATCCCAAGTCCCATAGCTGTAAAAACACGTTTCGCATAAGAGATGTGCTTTTTTTGCATATAAACCAATAGACCAATTAAGGTAAGGAAAACAACCGCATTTAATGCAATAAACCAATTATCCATTGACTATATTCCTCCTCAAAAATGATGTTAATAATTCCAACAGAAACAGTATGAATTAAAATCATAAACCTATTTTATGATTATTATTTCACAGGAATGCTCCTTATATTTTTTTTACCTAAGGCATATGCTCGTGTGTCAGTTCGCCAATGCAAAAAAAGACTTCCAGACAATAACGACACATAATGCTTACGCTTGGATTAAATATCTGAAATCCATTTCCAAGTAGGGTACATTACTTTCTATTTTTTTCTGCATATCTTCTAGTAGAATTTTAACTTTTTCATTGTTTTTTTGCTATTTATTTAGAAATTGGGAAAAGTAATATAGGAGTAAATCCCTCTATAATTTAGGAAAAAAGACAATTTAGCAAGCCAAAATGAACTGAGATTATTTTCGGTTAAATAGCCTTCCAAAAATGCCTTAATAAATAGTTGTGCAAATTTCTCTCTTGCTTTATTTTCATTTTCATCAATAGATTGAACAGCATGATATAAAACAATTGCAATATCATAAATAAACCAGTTGTACTCACAATCTCCAAAATCAAATACAATAATTTCATCATTATGGACATAGAAGTTTCCTTGATGCAGGTCATTATGTATCAGTCCATACCCATTTTTATCCTTTGGTAGTTTATTAAGTTCACCTACAAATTCCTCCCATTTTTGAACTACAACATTACTAACTCCCTTAAAATTACCAGTAAATAGAGGCCCCATATTCCAATCTTGCTTTTTTCGTTGTTCTCGTTTTAATTTCTTTTCCATTTTAGCGGTGAACCGATGATTATCCACCTTTTGACCATCAGAAAGAATCGCAAAGTCCCTAATACCTAAGTCGATGCCGATAGCTGATTCTGTTTTCTCTAAGGGTTGTATGTCTATTTTAGCAAGAATGGATATGAAGTATTTCCCACTTGGATGGCGTCTGATGGTGGCATGGAGAACTTGTCCTTTTACTTCACGACTTTTAGCAAAGCGAACAAGCCCCAATTTAGGGAGTTTGATTTGGTTACCTTCAATCGAGATATTTCCGTTTGTCTGCTTCGTTGTATAGGATTGAACATGGTTTTCTTCGATTTAAAACGAGGTTTGCCATTCTGCTTCTTAAAGAATCTGGAGAAGGAATCTGCAAGGTTTTTAAGGGAGGATTGGATCGCAATGCTGTCTACTTCTTTTAACCAGCTTAATTCTTGCTTCAGCTGCGGTAGTTGAGCGGAACAAGCACGATACGTCAGTCCTTTCCCCGTTTCTTTGTACGTATCATTCCATTTAGCTAAAAAATGATTAAAGATAAAACGAGAACAGCCGATGGTTTTCGCAATCTGTCTTTCCTGTTCTTTCGTTGGATAGAGACGGAATGGATAGGCTTTGTTGGCGAGCAATGCTTTCACTCCCTTCTGTTATGATAATCCATCCATTATACCATATTTTGCATGGAGAATACATCATTTTAGGGGGGAGACACATGCAAGAAACAAAGAATTTAAGCACGCGTATACAAGCTATCTTTCGGTGATAGCACGTGCACTCAAACAGTCGGACAATCGAGATGCAACGAGCCGGCTGGTTTGATGTCTTTTACATTGTCGGTAGTCGGAAACAAGTCAAAGGCACTTTTTGCACTATCGGTAGGCGGGAACATATCAACACCTTAATAAAATCTTATGAAAAACTTATTGTTTCCCGATTCTATTGTATACAACTAATGCATCGGTAATATTATACTGTTCAGAATAGATATCTCCTTTTGCACCAGCTGTAATCAATATATATTCTTTGTGATCCACTTTGGCAAGACTCGCAAGACACAGACCAGCTTCATCGGTATATCCAGTTTTCCCTCCTAAAATTTCTCCATCAATAATGTTTTGATTGTTGAGTTTTTCAAACATGGTATTGTTAAAGGTTATCCCTCCAGGGTGCTTATTCGTGGGTTGTGTGGAATGACGAGACGAAGTAAAAATTTCCCTGAAAGTATCATTTTGCAAAGCATAGCTTAGAAGAACAGCCAGATCTTTCACTGTTGTGTAGTGGTTTTCATTGTGAAGTCCGGTGGTATTTTCAAAATGAGTGTTGTCCATCCCTAGATCTGCCGCCTTTTGATTCATCATAGCTACAAAGTCCTGCTCCGAACCAGCAATCTGATCCGCAAGCCCAATACAAGCTTCTGCACCACTTGGAAGCATCACCCCGTATAAAAGGTCAATAGCCCTTACCTTCTCACCTGGCTGGAAACCGGCCATAGAAGCATTAGCACTGTAAAGACCATTAAAGGTATAGTGGGTAAGTTGTATTTCTTTCTGCAAATTTGTCAAATTTTCTATAGCAACAATAGCTGTCATCATTTTAGTCAATGAAGCAGGATAGATCTTTTCCTCGCTATTTTTTTGCATCAGAGTGGTTTGATCTTTTAAACGGATCAGAATCGCATTAGTACTGTTCAGTTTATCGGGAGATATAGAAATAGAGGAATCGGGTTCTATCTCTGACGAGGGAATAGGCGTTGTTTTATCGACATATTCTTTCTCAAACTCATGTTGGTTTCCCGGAGTAATTTTGAATTTGAAAACAAAAGCAAAAACAACAACTATCAATAAAAATATTACAAATTCGCGTATTCCTGACTTTTTCTTTTTTATTTTTCGTACCATAATAAATACCTCCTTATTCTGCGTAAAATTATTTAACCACAGAACAAGAAGCTATGTTGGAATTCAATCTTATGAACTTCTTAAGATTTTCTTAAGACGGAAGCTTTACTGTAAATGTAGTATTTTCCGGGTTGCTTTCTACAGAAGTCGTTCCATCGTGAGCTGTGACAATTTCTTGTGCGATTGCCAAACCTAGCCCTGCTCCACCGGTCTTTGAGGAGCGTGCAGCATCTAATCGGTAAAATTTTTCAAAAATAGTATCAATCTTTGTCTGTGGAATTGGATTTCCCTGATTCATAAAAGTTATAACAATATTTTCGTCCTGCTGCCATGCAGAAATATCAATGACACTATTTTCATCGCTATAGGCTATGGCATTTTTCAGAATATTATTGAATACACGGGCTAGTTTGTCTGCATCTCCCCACAGAGTGAGTCCGTCAGGCACATTGACAGATATCTGCTTTCCCTGTGGAGCCAGCATTGGATAGAATTCATCTGCCATTTGCTGGAGCATGAACAGTAAATTGATTTTTTCTTTATTCAAAACAATAGTTTGAAGATTGAATCTTGTGATCTCGAAAAACTCATTGATAAGCTCTTCTAATCGATAAGCTTTTTCCAAAGTAATACCGACATATTTTGATTTCTGTTCAGGAGGCATATCAGGAGCTTCATCCAGAAGACTTAAGTACCCTATAACGGATGTAAGGGGTGTCTTTATATCATGAGCCAAATAAACGACCAAATCATTTTTGCGCTGTTCGGCATCAAGTGCAGCTTTTTTTTGCTTTTCCAAGTTGTTTTTTATTTGATTAAGCTTATTTTCCATAAAATCCAATTCCGGTGATAATGTAATTTCATCATTGGATTCCTCAACAAGTTTATCCATTCCACTACCTATTTCATCAAAATATTTAGTAAACCACGAAATTGAAAATCTAAGCAAAATAATTAATAAGATGATGATCACAATAAGTGTAATAAGCTCTTTATTATAAAGAAAAATATACCGATAAATTATTACAGCATCGCTTTCACTCAAATAAAACTTATTCTTTAAAAATTCTACAATACTCTCTCCAATATTGAAATTGTCTTGAATTACATCACGCAAAAAAATAACAGTTGCGATCGTGGCAAAAACAATAAGGAGCACTCTAAAAAATACTTTTCTTTTTAATTTTGTATAATCATTGTTTCTCTTATCTCTGTCACTTTTCAATTTTATAACCAACCCCCCATACCGTTTTGATATATTTAGGATGTTCCGCGCTATCGTCCATTTTTTCTCTTAAATGTCGAATATGAACCATTACCGTATTATTGCTGTTACTAAAGTACTTGTCTCCCCATACCTCGCGAAACAATTCTTCAGAGCTTACCACTCGTCCTCGATTGGAACAAAGAACCCAAAGAATTGAAAACTCCGTAGGTGTAAGCGATAACTTTTTCTCATTCAGCGTACATTCACGAGCATCCATGTCTAACACCAAGCCGGAAAAGGTAATCAAGCGTTCTTCCTGTTTTTGCTCTGGAGAATTATATTTGGTAAATCTTCGGAGCTGCGCCTTTACACGAGCAACTAATTCCAAAGGACGGAATGGTTTAGTGATATAGTCATCGGCACCTAATGTCAGCCCGGTAATCTTATCGATTTCTTCTTCTTTAGCTGTCAGCATAATAATCGGAAAATTATGTTTTTCCCTAATCTTCCGACAGATAGTAAAACCATCAATATCTGGCAGCATAACATCAAGTATCGCAAGCTCCAACTGTTTCGACTCAACACATCGAAACGCATCTTGACCGTTATAAAATTTGTATACTGTAAAACCTTCATTTTTTAGATAAACTTCAATTAGATCTGCTATAGCTTGTTCATCGTCAACAACTAAAATATTGATACTCATAAATTTTATCCCTTCTTCCTACTTGCCAATTGTCTTTTTATACCGCTGCTGGTTAGATGAAGTCTTTTCAATAGCCTTTATGTTACCTTCCATTTTATTTACGTAGTTTAAAAATAAAGTCCCAAGCAGAAGTCGATACTTTCTGGGTATTCTATTCCATACATAACCCTTGAACAGATCTTTAACAAGAAAGACTTCACCTTTGTTCAAGTTTTCAGTTTCCTTAATAGCTTGTTCTAGTAACTCATTAACATCGCCCATGTTGTCATCTCCTTATCAATAACAATATCAACAACATTGTTAATAAGATTATATGCCTTTTGCCAATCCTAGTCAATAAAAAGAAAACCACCAATCAAGAGAATATATCTCCTGAATGGTGGTCATTCATGAAGGTTATGTTTATACATCTACTTCTACACCAGATTTAAATTCAATAGTTAGTTTATCATCATAGACCGTTATTTTCTCTATAAGTCTCCTTACTAGCTGCTCATCATACTCCTCGAGAAGGGTGGATTGTTCATTAAGGAGTTTTTCCATCTCTTCTAGCCTTTGCTTGGAACCTTTTTTGCCTGCTTCTTCTGCTAAAGCCTTATGCCTTTCCTCCCTAAGCCTATAAATCTCATCGGCTATATCGTTATAATCTTCTTTGGAATTGGCCAGCCTCAAAAGATCTTTTTGTAATTCCTCTAGCTTTTTATCTATCTCGGAAACAATATTATTGTCCGTTTCACTTATCACTGTTTCTATATTTTCCTTTAAGGTAAGCAAAAAGCCATCCTTTTGCCCTATTAGTTTATTAATTGCATCCACCGTAGCAAGGCCTATCATATCCTCCAGCACAGTTCGGGAATGACAAGTTAACCCTGTATTCTCAAGTCTACTGACGCATCTCCAAACAATCGATTTTTTACCTCGATTATTCCAATGAACTCTACGGTATATTTCGCCACACTCTCCACAGAAGATAATTTGCGAAAATACATGATTTGAACTAAAGTTTCTTTTCTTTCCACTAGTACTTATATGTCCTCTACTTCTACGAACTAACTCTTCTTGTACCTGCATGAAAATTTCACGCGGGATAATGGCTTCATGGTTATTCTCTACATAATACTGAGGTACGATTCCGTTATTCACAACCCTCTTTTTTGTAAGAAAATCTACCGTATAAGTTTTTTGGAGCAGTGCATCACCAATGTATTTTTCATTGCTTAATATTTTCCTTATAGTACTGGAATGCCACCTTTTTTTCCCCGCTCCCGTAAGTATGCCATCAGCTTCAAGTCCTTTTTTGATTTTATCCATACTGGAGCCTTCAAGATACTCTCGGTAAATCCTTTTGACTATTTCAGCTTCCTCCGGCACAATTACTAATCGCTTATTTTCATCTTTGGTATATCCTAAAAACCTAGAACAATTGACCATTACCTCTCCCTGTTGGTATCGGTATTGGTAACCAAGCTTTACATTCTGGCTTAATGACTGGCTCTCTTGTTGCGCTAAGGATGCCATAATGGTAAGCATAATTTCACCTTTGGCATCCAGTGTATTGATATTTTCTTTCTCAAAATATACCGCAACATTTTTATCTTTAAGCTTTCTGATGTATTGTAGACAGTCCAAGGTATTTCTAGCAAATCGGCTTATTGATTTGGTAATAACCATATCAATTTTCCCAGCCATGCACTCATCAATCATTCGATTAAATTCGTTGCGATTTTTTGTATTTGTGCCGCTGATACCATCATCAGCAAAGATCCCTGCAAAAGCCCACTCTGAATTCTTCTTTATAAACTCTGTATAGTGTTCAATCTGCACTTCGTAACTACTAGCCTGCTCATCACTGTCTGTAGAAACTCGGCAATAAGCAGCGACCCGAAGTTTTGGTGTTTCATCTTCTTTTCGATTGTTGCCTACACGTTTTATTGCAGGTATAATCATTACATTTTTGTTAACTGCCATCTTGCTGCACCTCACTTTCTATTAAGCTGTATACATATTCCGCTTGTGTAAAAGGATTTGTATACTTCTGAATTACTTGTCCTATGGAAAACTTCTTATAAATAGTAGGTTTATCTTCTGTCTTGGGTTCAAAGATTCTACCTAGCTTTTTTGCTCTCTTTACCCTCTCTGCTTCTGCTCTTTCGTAGGTCTCTTTATCAATGATGGCAG
This sequence comes from Amphibacillus sediminis NBRC 103570, assembly GCF_001552275.1. Lineage (GTDB taxonomy): Bacteria > Bacillota > Bacilli > Bacillales > Amphibacillaceae > Amphibacillus_B > Amphibacillus_B sediminis. The sequence continues at coordinate 132,661 of NZ_BCQW01000004.1, read as the reverse complement.
GGTAATAATCATCACCAAGATAACGTTCATTTCTTAGCATCCTTCCAGCAGTTCCATGATAAGCATCTATTCCAGCAGACTTTGCCGCGACCGATAAGGAAAGGCCTGATAAGTAACCCTTATACAAATTCCTAACCTTTTCAGCTTTTTCTTCATCGATAACTGCTATTCCATTCTCTATCCTATAGCCATAAGGCGTATGCGCCACTTTTCTCACATCCTTTCCCTTAGTGTGATTCCACATTTCAGAACAAAACCTATCTCTACCCTTGAGAAAACGATAATTTTTTCAATATGATCATTGAAAATTTCCTCGTTAAAAGTGTTTATCATTTCAGCCTTATTTGTAAACTTTATTAAGTTACTGACTTCCTGCACCTTTGATAATTCTCCATTTAAAGCATGAATTAAAGCTTCTTTTTGCCCCATATAACTATCTGCTTCCATTTGCAGTTCATTGTTTTCTCTGTTAAAAAGGGCAGGTTCTAGATAACCCTTTGCCATAAGCTTTACAAGCAGTTCTCTCTGTTCTGCATTTTTTTCAATTTGCTTCTCTAATTCCTGAATTCTTGAAAGGTTATCTGAGTTACTCATTCCACGCAAAGCATCTAATAGTGGTTGTAGAATAAGTTTTCTACCGAAAATCAGCTTGTTAATCATAGTAACAAAGGCCGTCTTTATATCCTCATCTCGAATAAACTGCATTGAACATTCTGTTATCTGCTTTAAGTGTTTACTACAACACCAGGCTACATATTTTCTTGTGCCGGATGAATGAATTCGTCTTTTAAAGGTGCTACCACATTCCGAGCAAATAATTTTTCCGGAGAAAGAATACCGGTTTTGGTACTTATCATTACGCTTTTCTATTCCCTTTTCTTTTGCCCTTTGATTTAAGGCAACCTCTACTGCTTCAAACACTTCATGGCTGATAATTGCCTCATGGTGATTTTCTATTAAATATCTGTTTTTCTCACCATAATTGGTGCGCTTATTAAAACGGGAATCTGTATAGGTTTTTTTGCAGTATAACATCCCCGGTATATTTCTCATTTTTTAGAATTCCTCGAATTGTTGTAGCAGTCCAACGACCACCTCTTTTGGAGGGGATACCCTTTTGATTAAGATCATCTGCTATTTTCTGTGTACCCTTGCCTGATAATACTTCTGCGAAAATATACTTCACAATTTCTGCTTGCTCAGGGTTTACCACCATTTGACCATCAATGTTGTCATAGCCATATGGTGGGTAAGAAATCTTAAAAGTTCCGTTCTGAAATCTCCTTTGAATTGCCCACTTGTTATTTTCCGAAATGGAGATTGACTCACTTTCTGCAAGCCCGCTTAATATAGAAAGCATCAACTCACTTTCCATTGACTGGGTATTGATATTCTCTTTCTCGAAATAGATGTAAATACCCAGGTCCAACAGCTTACGAACCATCTCTAAACAATCCGTAGTGTTTCTTGCAAACCTACTAATGGACTTTGTAATAATTAAGTCGATCTTCTTGTTTTCACAATCTGACAGCATCCTGAGAAGTTCCGTTCGGTTTTCTTTTTTGGTGCCACTAATTCCCTCATCATAATACAAGCCAACATACTCCCATTCTGGGTTTGCCTTTATATAAGTCTCATAATGGGATTTTTGTGCTTGTAGACTTACTAACTGTTCATCACTACCCGTAGAGACACGACAGTATGCGGCTACTCGTAGTTTGGGTTTGATAATCGATGTAACCTTATTTCCTTCTATTTTCGTTATCTTTTTCATCGCCTCACCTCCTTCTTGGTAGGTCACATATTACCTCTGAAATCCTTATATATCAACGAATTTAGGGCATTATCTCTGCTAAGAAAGGAGAGAAAGATTGGCGATTAAGTGCGTCTATCTTGTTGAATTCTACTTCTGTTATTAAACCTTTTTGGAGCATCTTTCTAAGTAATTTCTCTGCTTGAATATAATCAAACTCACGCTGTAGCTGCTCCTGTGACATTTTCTTTAATTCGATGCTTTTGTCTATAACCTCGTCCGAGATCTTCATTACTTTTTTATCCTCATGCTGATTCACGTAGAATCACCTCCTACCTAATAGCCGCGGGAACAGGTCGAAGTTGAGGATTTGTAAAAATAAAATAGAATCAGAGCATAAAAAAAGAGCCTGCAAGGGAATAACCCCCACAGGCTATATACATCTAATAGTTAATTTTTTAGGGAAACTCTGTAAAGCTAAAGCAAAAATGCTTTTTTACTCGCTCCCTTTGATCAATCATACTTAATAAATGCATCCGTAAATCCTGCCTTTTTAGCTTTGGCAAGCTGTGCCTCAGCATTTGCTTTTTTCTTATTTAATTTCCAAATGCGTGGTCTAACTCCACCGGCTTTAGACGGTATAAGCTTTTAGCCTTTGTTTTCGATGTCCATACTAGTAGTGAGGTGACAGTATGGACGGATACAACAGAAATGGACATGCAGTATTTGATATCAAGTACCATATTATTTGGGTGACAAAGTATAGATACAAGGTACTACATGGACCAATAGCATTGAGAGTAAGGGAGTTAATCAGGCAAGGTTGTGAAGCGAGAGGAGTTACCATCTTACAAGGAAGTGTAGGGAAAGACCACATTCATTTATTGATTTCATGTCCACCAAGTTTGGCTCCAAGTAAAATCATGTAGTACTTAAAAGGAAGATCATCAAGATTGTTGCAAGATGAGTTTCCAGAGTTGAAAAAAAGATATTGGGGACAACATCTGTGGGCAAGAGGATACTTCTGTGCAACAGTAGGAAATGTAACGGAAGAAATAATAAGAAATTATATTGCTAATCAATTTACTGAAGAGAGAAATGATATCTTCAAAATAGAGGATGAGTTCTAGTCTAATTTTGAGTGAGCTTGAGCTTAGGGACTTTCAGAAGAACTTTAGTCTTTAGTAATGACTTTAGTCATCGACATTTATGTCAAAATCCACCTGCTTTAAGCAGGTGGTCGTTTAAGTTTATTAGTTTTTTTCTGTTCGTCAATTCGGGAAGGGGGGACAATGCCAGTCAGTACAAAATAGACGCATAGAAGTGCTACACCTTTTTTGTTTCGTAAGATTTTTGTTTGATAGCTTAATTTTACATTAAAAAGGGAGAAGATTCCTTATATTTGGGACATTTTTTGAAAGTTGTTTATAAAACATGGTTTAGCTCAGGCCTATGTAGATAAAACTAAGGAAATTAATATTGACAAAATTAAAGGCATCTGATATTATCATAGATAAATACAGTCTTTAATATCCTTAAGGAGTGTTAATATGAAATATACAAAAGCTACGAATTATGCTTTGCACACAATATCATTCATGATTGAAAGGGGGCAAAACGAAAAGTTAAGTGTACATGTACTAGCAGAACGCTTCCAAGTGTCTGTTACTTATTTATCTAAAATTTTAACCCAACTTGTTAAGGCTGGGCTGATTGAATCTGTATCTGGCGCTAACGGGGGCTATACATTACGAAAACCTCCCGAAAATATTTCTTTCATGGATGTAATTTGGGCAATTGAAGGAACTGGTGCATTTTTTGAATGTGGTCTGCAACACGAATCTAAATGTCCTCTACAAAAGGTAATGAATGAGGCTGAAACCATGATGGAACAGTATTTACAGAAAAAAAAACTTATTGATACTGTTTATATAGTGGCAGATGAATAACTATAATGCTTTGCTAAGAACCATCTAATAATTTTTATTTACAATAATTAAGGACTATATATGTCTATAATATCCTTACAATTCCATATTGCAGAAAAAACTTATTGATACTATTTCTATAGTGACAGATGAAAAACTATAATGCTTTGCTTAAGAATCATCTAATATTTTTATTTACAATAATTAAGGACTATATATGTCTATAATATCTTCAAAAGGAGAAATGATATGAGTAAAATTAATGAGCTTGAGAGCAAACCAGTAGGAAAATTACTCTTACAATATTCCATGCCAGCCATACTTGGGTTATTCGCAAATTCTTTCTATATTGTTATAGACCGTATATTTATTGGAAATATACCTAATATTGGGGCTATAGCTTTAAACGCGGTAGGTCTTACAGTACCTATCACTACGATCATTTTGGCATTATCAGCGATGATTGCATTTGGTTCCGCTGGCAATATTTCTATCAAATTAGGACAAGATAAGCGAGAAGAAGCTGAAAATACGCTTGGAAATGCCTTTGTACTTTCGATAGTGGTAGGTATAACAATTACTGCGTTGTTTTTTGTTTTTCAAAATAAAGTATTTGCTTTTATCGGAACTCAAGGAGAAACGCTTTCTTATGCAAAGTCGTATACAACAATTATTGTACTAGGTACTGTATTTAACATGTTAGGATTTGCCTTGCCAATTCTTGTGCGTTCTTACGGTAATCCAACTTTCTCTGCGATTATAACATTGACAGGTTGTGCTCTTAATATTGGATTAGATGTTCTGTTTATTCCTGTATTAAACATGGGAATAGAAGGCGCAGCCGTAGCAACTGTATTGTCACAGTTTGTAACGGTCATTCTTGGATTAGCTTATTTTAAAACACAGAAGACGACGCTACATATTGAAAAGAGAATTTTCAAAGTCCAGCCTAAATTAGTGAAGGAAATTGTTTCTATCGGTTTATCACCCTTTTCCAATCAACTCTCTATTACTGTTGCGCAGTTTGTAAGCAACTACGCTTTAAGGCTATATGGTGGAGAATCAGCGGTCGGAGCTATGACTATTATAACATCAGTTGCCTCTATGTTCTTAATGCCCGTTTATGGAATTGCACAAGGAATGCAACCAATTGTCGGATATAATTATGCAAAAAAGTTATATAAACGAGTTATAAAGACTCTGGCTCAAGCTATTATATTAGGGCTTGCTATATTAGGAACGGGTACTTGTCTAACATTATTATTCCCGACATCCATAGTAGGACTGTTTAACCATAATTCAGAGCTTGCGAACATTACGCTTGTTGGTCTTACAAAGTACATGCTTTTACTTCCATTTGCTGTTATTCCAACATTCGGTTCCGGTTTTATGTCATTAACGAATAGAGCTAAAACTGCAGTATTCATAAATATAACAAGACAAGCCATTATTTTAACATTAGTTATTTGCTTTTTGCCGAGATTAATTGGAACAAATGGTCTTTGGTTCGCACAGTCAATAGCAGATATTTTATCTAGTCTCCTTGTAGTACTAGTTTTTGTCAAAGGATATGGACATATCTTTCAAAAAAATGAAAATATAAAAAGTGAATAAAAGAATCCTAAACCAATGCTTTTCTGCTACGTGCTACGATAAACCAATAAAATAGCTAATATCCGCCATATGAAAAAAACGTGAGTTTGGTGGGAAGCGTTCCTGTTCAAATACCTTTGCCCTCTAGGCTCATAAGTTTGGAGGGCATTTATTATGTGTAAATATTACTTTTAATTGCCACATGAGTCTTCACTTCATATTGATGGATGGATTTAGTCAAAGTTTTCTTCCTGTACACACTCAGAATGCTTTAATAATTTATGGCTGTCTACTTCGGCCATTTTTATGGGAAGGGCTCCCAATTTGTAAACGGTAATATTTCTTTTTCGCTGATTCTGCTGATTTTTCTTCTTCGCTTAGAAGTTTCTTAACATCTGCTCTAAAGGTATCCATGGTCTTCCCATGCTTAGGAAACCAGTGCATAACATCCGCATGGTTACTAGCTATACCTTGCTTATAGCCTTCACTATGACAGATGATATCCTTCTCACTTAGTCCATAGAGTTTGCAAAGATGTACACAAAGCTCTACTGCTTCCTTATAAACAGCAGAAAAATACGAGGCATCGGTTAGACCGTCCTCGCAAATTTCAAAACCTATATGGGTATTATTCGCATCTCCTCCAGCATGCCAACCACGATGATTCCATGGTAATGTTTGATAGGTGGCAACGGAGCCATCTGCTAATTTTCCAATAAAAGCATGGACACAAACTTGACGACCTCCGGGTTTATCCTGATTCCAATGATTGTTGTATTGATTCTTTCCGAGCAAACCGTCATCCGGACCAACATATCTCTTCAACCACGGGTTATTAGCCCCTGTTGAGTGAACCATTATACCCTTTGGTGTTATAGTTTTGCCTGCTTTGTAGCAGGCATTGTTCGTAAGTATTAATTTACGTAGATTCATTTATAGTCCTCCTTTTCACTTCTGTTGTGAAGCTGCTCTAATACATCCTTGAGTTTCTGTGGTACAGGCAGACCAACATGAACAGCATTTTCAAGTATGGATATGCCTTCATTTGAAAGATAAAAAAATATGACCGCTGTTCGTATAACAGAGCCATCTCCAATAACGTTTTTATCAATAATGTGACCGATTGCTACCAATGAAAAGATGAGTACTTTCTTGAATATGCCGCGAAAGCCTACCTCGCTGGATAGTTTCTTATCAAGCACAGCACACATCAAACCTGTGATGTAATCAATCACAACAAAAGTAAGTAAAGCATATAAAAATCCGTCCCATCCTCCGAGAAAATATCCGAGCCAACCACCAACAACAGCAAATGTCACTTGAATCCAGTTCCAAATTTCCTTCATTATCTTAACCTCCTATCATTTTGATTACATAAAAAAACGCCAACCGAAATAGGCAAGCGTATACTTTTATAGTTTATTTTTCCTCTATATTTGCTTTGGCAAAGCTTCCCATAGCCGCATATCTTCCTGTCCCAATGACCAGATAGCAATACCCCGTAGGTCCCAACGATAAGCCGCTTCGTTTGACCAGTAGACCAGTGAATCCACATCTTGATAGTACAAAATTGAAAAGCCATCTGCATCACCGAGAAACAACCGAGATATCCAGACGTTTATATCCTTTGGTATAACCTTCGCTGTATAATCTGCATTGCATGGTATCTGCAAGAGATTACTATGATAAAAGTCATAATCCATGGAAATATCCTCACTTCTGGTGGAGGCTTCCTCTACATCAGCTGTAAGAGTAAATACATGAAACTTACTATCCCAAGTTACACCATTCCTAGCAATTCTGCCATACTGCATAAGTGATCCGTCTGGCATGGTGACATCAAAGGCTTCGTAAGGTTCATAAGTCCATGCATCTCCCAAGCGGAGAAGTTCACATTTTATATGCCCATCGGACTGAATCCCACAATAGCCACCCGTACTTGAGATGTTTGCAGTAAAACGAAGTGTGTTGGAATTCCCAGAGTAGACACGCACCTTATTTCCACGTTTCCTCATTTCAATGAGATACATATTCGGATTGGTGCGGATGTCAGCATCTGAAGTCTTATAGTAACTTGCCGGATAACTACCAAGTAATGTAGAGCCTTGGTAAAGCTCCACTTGTTGGGCATCAATGTTGATACAACAAAACACATTCCCACAAAACACTCCTGCTCTTCCGCTACCGCTCATAGGAAAGGCAATTCTAGCACGAATATGCACATCACTAAAGCTGTCGTATTTCCAGGCAAGCTGACCACTTCCTTCAAGCTGAGAATACGGGCGATTGCCATTGTCATCAGGATTTTGCCATACACTCCAACTCCCCGATAACGTCTGCCAGTAGCTTTCTGGCAGGATGACGGGATCTCTAAAGTCTTCATACCAAGCTAACGCTGAATCCGGCTTACGGCGCAAAACCTCTGTAGTAAGCTTAAACCCTTTGTCGGGAACAGCCATGTTACCATTTACGTCTTTGAAGCTTCGTGGAGATAAACTGAAGGTTGCCTCTCCAGCAGAAGGATATTCACTAAAATTAGAACAAACCCGGAAACCATAAAATTGAGTACCAACTACACCACCTTCAATCGTGATGCTATGTGTTCCTGCTAGGAGATTTACATTAGTGGCAAGTTCTGCCCAGAAAGTTTTCCTCCAGTATGGCCACCACAGACGATTCTCTGAGTAGCTAACCACTGTACCGTCAATTGCAATTGTGATACCATTCTTATCCCAGAACGGAAAGCAAAGCTGTACAACTACATCATAAGTACCTGATTTGTCAATTGTAAAGTTGTACTCCGCTTTACCTTCACTTGACGAAAGAGTGATCATTCCATTACCAACCACAACACCATCTGTGTAGCTGTCTGGTTCACCATCTCGGTTAACATATATAGTTCCAAACTCCGACTTTTGTGTTTTCCCATAACAAGTAAGATATTTTCGCCGATTATATGTTTCAGCAATAATAGGAGCTTCTCGTGATACTGCATCCCAGCCTTCCATATAATCGTAGACATGTGGCAGCGCCCATGGTACTTTATCGTGATCATCCCAGTAGGAAATGATTGGGATAAATGGTTGTGGAGGCTGATCATTTGTAAAGTTATACACCCCAGTCATCCAGTTCTTAGCTGCATAGTAAGTGTTCGATGTACCGCGATAAGTCTTACCTAGGTTGGATGGATAGTCGTAAATCTGCCAATTCCAACCGTAACCAGGTAAACCCATATATACTTTTTGTGGTGACATAGCTGTAATAGCATAATTGTAGATACCTTCAAGCCAGCTCCTTGGTGATACTGGGCCTGGAGCTGAACCTGCCCATGCCATGCCATAACTCATGATTGCTGCCGTATCACAATAATCGTTAAGGTCGGCATAAACACACCAATTTTCTCCACCAACCGAGCCTTGCACACCCGTCATTCCAGGTAAGCAGATATTTACTAGTTTTGATGAATCATAGTTTTTAACAGTCGAGTATATATCAGCGAATAGAGCATTTGCGGCAGCACGGTTCTCAAATCCACCACCGCGCTCTAAATCGATATCTACACCTGCACACCAAGGGTATTTGTTCATAATACGTACTATTTCTGAGAGGAATTTCGACTTTGCACCACCTTCGTTATTTCTCAGAGCCGTAAATATGCTCTCTGTCCCATGATTCATAATGGTAAGTAACCATTTGATATGTGGCCACTTTGTACGATATGGAGTAAGGGAAGAAACGCTAGTACCTGTTTCCATTATCGTGCCTGTGATGTCTACCTCAAAAGTGAAAATACCAACAGTATCTAAGCGGGCACCGTAATCGTTCAAAGCCTGATACATCCGAGCATTGCCCATGAAGGACCATACCATACAGCGTTTACCCTTAATATAATCTTTCATGGACGCAGATCCCCTTTCAGCATTTCTTTGTATTCGAAATATACCCTAGCAGATTTTCTGTCTTGTAGCTTCACTTGGTGCTTACTATCAGTAGCAGCTGTGTATTGATAGAATCCATGCTTCGGCGTGGGATAGCCGTTTCTCAAACACTCTCTTGTTGAAGCCTTTAGTGCAAATTCATCACCTGGGTAAGCCTCTGAATCAAATTTTACCTTATGTGAACCCATCCCCTGTGAAAGCTGAATACTGCCAGCTTCCATAGCTTGCAGGGGGTAGATATAACAATCTAGCCCGCTTGAAGTTTCTCCGAGGTTAAAAATAATGATTGTGTCTCCACTACGGACTACACCATTGTGGAAACGTACCGGATTAGGCGAATGCTTTAGGAACGTTTCCGTGTGTAGCGTGTATCCTGTCAGCTTGTCACCCTCCTGAAGTTGTAGGTCGGTGAAATAAATCGAACCCGTACAGTTGGTAATAAGGGGACGCACAGTTATACTAACTATACGCTTTTCTGATTTTACTTTTATGACTTCCGCAAAACGTATAAAATTACTTTCCTGCATAGCCATCACCTACCCGTCGTTCGTCCACTTGATTTCGCATACATGACCGACCCAGCCAGTGGCTATAGAACCTGCCTGCAGCATAATGTCAGTGAAATATACTTCTCCCGTGCAGTTTGAAACTACCAACCGAATGGTGATAGAGTGAAGCTTCCCATACCCTTTAGGTGTTGCATCACGAGCAATTTGTTGAAATACAGCCAAATCAATCACCATCCTTTCTTAAAACAGGTCAATAAATCTCGTTTCAGTAGTTCCATCTTCAAACTCAAATACTACCTCGATACCCACTTGTCCATCTATACCTTTTTGGAGATTTTCTGATCCTATTTGTGCTGATATGGTGTAGTTACGGCGGGATGCAGGGTATACTGTTTGAGCCATACTTTTTGTAGAGGTTGCAGAACCTACCGCTTTAAATGAAGCTGTACCTGTCACACCTTTTTCAGTGTCCACCTCAAAACCTGAATTCTGCCAATAAGCAAAGCCATCGTCTGCTCTACTATTACGCAGATGGTTAAACGGCACCATATCTTTAATTTCCTGCCCAATGAGGTTGCTTTGGCCGAGCTGATCAGCGAGAATGCTAGAAGACGTATCCCCAAGTTCACGAAGTTTTGATGATAATTCAAGTACAGTTTTCCATGGCTCCTGAAGATTGTATTGTCTGCGAACAACCCTTGTTTTGATAGTAAGATTCAAATCTCTATCATCCACCGTCACAATGTCGCCAAGTGACCACCTTTCATGCTCATAACCTGTCAGCACAGACAAATCCATCGCTGATAGCACATAGGAAACACGGGGCTTTGAAAATTCTGCGAGTCGCATATTCGTAAACTCAAGCATTTGATAAGGATTTGTGAAATTCGAAAGATCGAGTGTTGAAACCCGCACCTCATTGCAATATTCATAGTTTTCTACATATTCCTTGCCACTATTGATCGTGGCAAAGGTCATGCCATCTTTACCATGGGCATATAGCCTTGTCACCAGAGAGCGGGTATCAACAACCCTCTTGATACCTGTAAGGTTTTTCTTATAGGCAAATAATGCACCACTATCTCTACCACTAAATGTAAGTAAATTTACAAGACGGTTTCGACTATCAAATACTAAGTCTCCACCGTGAATCTGTTGCGTCATTCTGAGTATGGCCAATGCATTCTTCTCTTGGCATTGCCATGTCCGTTTGGTAGTGACATCAACTACACCAAGAGACCATCCTGTGCCTTCCAACGCATAACTCATTGGAACAGAGGGTAAATCGGCATTAAACTCTCGCGGCTGTTTTTCATCTGAAAAGGTCAAATCATAAAATGCTGCTTCCGCATATACGGTGGTCAGAATCCCTGTTCCATCTGCTCCTTTTTCATCTGTCAGTGTCCTTATGCGATAAATGTCATATGCAACCTGAACCTGTTTTTCATTATCTAAATATACACGTTTACTATCATTCCATGGCAGTTTGAATTCCAAAGTATCTGCGCCATTAATCTCTCCCGTTACGATGATGTCATATGCATTTTCAAGTACTGCTTCCCATGCGCCATTCTCGTCCAGCACGACAGGTCTAGCAAAACCCAGTTTTTCATATGGAGCTTTCGGTATGTCGTGAAGTGTGATATCCAAAAGTTTCGGTGTAACCAAGGGATCAATAGTTGTAAGTGTAATCCTATAACGAATAAAGTTACGGTTTGGAGAAATCAGTTCACCGTTGGAACCCACCTCCTGCCACGCCGACCAATCCTGCAAATCGTCTGACGTAGCCGTCTCTATAGTAGAAATAGAAGTCACGCCTGCTGTATACTCCGAAGTTACAGACACTCGACCACTACCCGCAAGAGAACATTCTGCAGCTATAGTCGTAAGTTGCCCAACTTCAGGATATCTGTTGTTATTATCTTTGAGGAGAGTTACCACACCAGGTTCTGTAATAGCATCAATCGCACCACTAGTATCACCGCCATTGGCAAGCAATGACTGTTTGAAATGGCGTTCTAAATCCTCAATTGTAAGCTGTGAATTCACTTCGATAAACCAATCATCAAATCCACCTGCATAATAATACTGATTTGCATGCATTCCAATCACAATGTCTGCTGTACAAGATGGATTTAATGTTCCCGTGAATGTCCGTTTGGGTGCAATCCAGACCGTTCCGTCTGCTCGGTTACATAGAATAAACTGCGATGCCTTGGCATTCACTTCAATAATTGCTGCAATAAAGTACCATCCACCATTAACCATGTTAAAACTTGGTGTTTCACTCTGGTCGAGGATCAGTGAACCAGAAGAGTTATATAACATCATTCGAGGTCTGCCTTGGTACAGGGACAAGTATAGAATAGGTTGACCCGGACCTTGTCTTGTATTAAACAGCGGAATAAATGTCTGTCCTACAGAGTAGGTAGTTGGGTTTATCCATCCACCTACTGCGATTTTATCGCCTAAATTGGAGAAAAATGTACCATCATTCTTTGCAATCAAGTAGGTTTTCTCTGATGTCGGATTAACAATATTCTGGCGAAAAAAACGTCCATAGCGACCATTTGGGAGACTTGCCGATGTGCCAGACCAGCCCGATATAGCGATGTGCCGACCATGACCACTCGCATCGACAAGTTTAACATCGGAGTCGGGTCCAGACTCATTGAATCGCCAAAGAGCAAGTGTATTCTCGCTTACAGGAAACTCACCCGTAAAGTCAGTTTGTGATGTCAATATTGATTTAATTGCCATTTACATCACCTCCATCGGCTTTTTGCTTGTATTTTAAGCTCCATAAAATCCGCCCCTACAGGAGTAATCGTCACAGTATTGTTACCCTTACGAAGCACAGGAAAATTAAGTTCTTGCATAAGCGGTAGGCCGTTACGTAGTGTCTCACCACTAGTATCAACGACCTTTGCTGTGACCTTTCCTGTATCAATTATTAATGTTTCACCATCATACAAAGGACCAATAACACGAATTTCTTCATTGTTAGTCTGAATGGAAGCATATGTGTTTGTTCCTGAAGGAATTATTCCTTTTATCAAATACACTGGTTCGGAGTCGGCATTGCCTTTTAGCCTTGTAACGATATTTTCTCCCTCGGCTGTTATGGTATAGGTTTCATCCGTTAAAGCGTAGGCATGGGGATCTGGGCAAACAAATTTCAAATCAAATGCACCGGCTGAAAGAATGAGTCTGTCACAGTCTACTGCTTCTGACAGACGGGCAATGAAATAACGGTCAGGTACATCGTCCAACACAAGTTGTTGCACCCCACGTTCAGGATTCAGCCAATCAGCAAGGTTATCCATAACAGATACCAATTTAGAAAATTTATATTGTGGGTAGACATTACAATGAACTGTGATTATTTTTTCTGCACTATCGCTACCAAAGTCAGCAATACCAGGCTTGCCAGGTATCGTTACAAAGGAATTTCTCAATGAGGGCGATGCTTGCCAGTTTGTAAGCCTAGCATTTATATTCATTGATTGCGATGATATGCCGTTAAATGTGAACCCCATTTTCATCCTCCTTCCTTAAGCGGGATTGAATCGTCCTTGTGCCCTCGATCCGGTTTCCATCAAGTTATACAGTTCCTGTGAAATCCTGCGGATATCGTCCTCGGATCGAACTATCATCTGCTGTATGGTGATAAGCGAACCACCAAAACCCCCAGTACCGACTGACCCATTGATAGAACTTCTAAGGTTTATACCTGGTGTGCTAAAGTCTGTGGGGATAGCATTTTGCATATCCTCACCAACCTGCGCCATCGTCTTCTCAAAACCTTGACCAAGCCCTTGTGCCATATTGTCACCAAGTCCTGCAAAAAGTGCAGAAGGTGAACGAATACCAAAGAAGTTTTTGATTTTATCCACCACACCACCAAAGAAACCAGATATTTTCCCCCAGAGCCATGCTCCCGCATCAGAGATCCCTTGCCATAGACCTTTGATAAGATTGCCACCAACTTGAGCCATCTGCCCAATTGAACCCGTAAAACCCTTAACTAAAGCTACGATTATCTGTGGGACAGCTTTGACAACTTCTACGATAATAGTAGGTAGGTTTTTAATCAGTGATACTAAAAGTTGGATACCCGCCTGAATTATCTGTGGGATGCTGCCAATAATTGCATTGACAAGCGAGGTAATAATCTTAGGTATCGCCGCCACCACAGTAGTGATGATGAGTGGTAAATTTTGAATTAAGGAAATCAACAGATTCACCCCGGCATCAATTATTTGGGGGATTGAGCTAAGTATCGCCTTAACTAAACCATCAATTATCTGTGGGATTGCAGCAACTATTGCTGCAATGATTTCCGGCAATGCTTCAACTAGTGAAACCAAAAGCTGTATACCTGCATCGATAATCTGCGGAATGGAACCAATAATAAAGTCAACTAAAGCGGTAATGATGGCGGGTAATGCGGCAATTAACTGCGGAATAGCGTCAACTAGACCTTGGGCAAGCCCCATAATAAGCTGAAAGGCTGCCTCCAGTACCATTGGCAAGTTGTCAGTTAATCCTTGTACAATCTGTGTTACAGCAAGAACTGTTGCTGGTATGAGTTTTGGTAAAGCCAACCCGATGCCTTCTACAAGTGCAGTGACCAGTTCCACTGCAGCATTAATTAGGAGTGGAAGATTATCAATCAATGCCCCAACAATCGTCATTACAGCTTCAACAGTGGCTGGTATGAGTTCTGGCAAAAGACTCAGAATTGCCCCCAGTACTTGAGAAAACAGTTCCGTAACAGTCCTCAGAAGCATAGGAAGCAAGTCTCCCACAGCTGATAATATCGCACCTGTTGCCGTAGGTAATGCAGTTACGATATTCTCTAAAACTGGGACAATATTAGCAACAACCGATTGAAATGCATCTACAAGATTCTGTGTCAAATTCGTCATATCTGCATCAGCATTGCCAAGTCCTGCTGTAAACGAGCCGAGTGCGGCTTGGAGTAAACCAAGCGAACCTGTGACGGTTTCTGTTGACTCTCGTGCAAAGTTCCCTGCATATTGCTCTGTGTTTTCAAAGAACATTTGCATTGCGACTTCAGCTTTTTCTGCTTGTGTAGCTGTATTCCAAGTGAAATCTAGGCCTTTTGCCAGTGCATAGGCCTCGATATTGGTAGCATTCATAGCAACACCAAGGTTATCCATCATGGTGAAATTACCCTTTGCTGCTCCTGCTACTGAGTCCAGTGCCACTTGCATATCAATACCCATTACAGATGCCATATCCGCTGCTCGTTGCATAGCTTTTTCTGTCAGTTCAAGGCTTTTGCGCTGTTCTATGCCAGAGCCTTGGAACAATGCACCCATTTTGTTTGCCGTAGCAAGATACTCACTTTGGGAAACACCGAGATTTTTGTAAGCCTCTTCACCATCTTTTTGAATTGATGCGGCATATTGACCGAATACTGCCTCAGAGCCACCGAGGTTCTGTTCTAACTCTCCGAACTGAGCAACTACCTCTTTACCAAGCTTAATCGCAGCAGCTCCTGCGGCAACAGCAACTGTACCCATCGCCACACCGATACCTTTAAGGACACCGCCCAGCTTCTCAAACTTGCTACCAGTCTCATCTGCAATATTACCTGTATCCTCAAGTTCCTCTCCAAGATCATCTGCTTCATCAGCTGTCTCTTCTAGTTCTCGTTCCATATCATTAAGTTGGGCTTTTGCATTATTCAGCTGAATAGCCCAATTTTGTGTACGTCTATCGTTCTCGCCAAAGCTCTCAGAAGCATTTTTTAGAGCGGCTTCCAGTGTAGAGATTTTATCCTTCTGTGCTTCAATGGCTTTGTTCAAAACTTCATTTCGAGCGGTTATCGCCTGAACACTTTTATCATTTCTATCAAATTCCGAGGACACGAGTTTCATCTCACTACCTAGAACCTTAAAGGATTGATTGATATCACGAAGGGCATTCTTAAACTCTTTTTCTCCCTCAATGCCAATCTTTAAGCCAAAATTATCAGACATACGTTAATGCCCTCCTTTCTAATTCAATCCTTCGGGAATAATATCCTCAATGAAGAGTTCTCGCTTCCGGCTAGCAAGCCCCAAGAACTGGCGATGACAATCCCACAAGTCCATGAGAAGCCCTAATGGTGTGAGCCATGTTTCTTCCTCAGTACGGTTCAGATGCACTGTTCCGTAATAAAGAAGCCGAGTAAACAATTCATCATCACTTACTCGGCCTCGGTGTTTTTTGAGTTATCTTCACTTTCAATATTTCTCTTTGTTCCTTTGAACATAGCTTCTGTAATGGCACTTTTATATGTTGCAAGTTCTAGTGGTGAGGTGAGCAGTTCCACCTCATCCTCGGTCAACACATCCTTTGGAGCTTCTTTATTTTTAAGATTGTGAATGAGAATGGATTGGTTTGCCAAGAGAGTAATAAGCCATATTATCTCATCCAAAGCCATCTCAAAGTTTTCGGATTTCAGCAATTTGTCTCCCAGATTTTCCAAACCACCATAGCGACGGGCGACTTCTTTTGTAGCTTTGGTCGTGAGGATAAGCTCATGTTGCTGTCCGCCAATATTTATCGTTGCACTTCTATCGTTATCCATCCTTATTCACCTCCGCCAGAAACAGCAAAAACAGGTTCATAGACTTCCGTATACCAACCACTGATAGTAGCTGGTAAAACTCCTTCATCATCTTCATTGACCTCCGCTTTCCACGGATGATTACCATTTCCATCTAATTTATTTCTGCGCGATACAGTTCCCTCAATGGTTGGTGTAGAAAAAGTGATAGAATCTCCCTTTGTAGCCAGGTTGGTTGAAGGAACACCAAACTTTACCCTGTATAGCCAGAAGTAGCGGTAATGTCCATTTGCCTTTTTCGCTCGAAAACCGATAGCAACAGGGCTTCCTCCATCCTCACTAGCTGAAATAAGTACACCATTATCATCTGTAGTTGCTCCTGTGAGACTCTCAGCAGCTTTACGTCCAATGTCATCCACACCAAGGGAGAGTGTTCCGTTTTTGAATTCTTTTATAATCTCTGCCGCTCCGTCATCAGCGTAAAGGGTAGCTTCCGCAAGCTCAATGGATAGCTCTGCGGAGATTGCCTTTGCCAGCATAACGGGCGTACCGTAGGTTTCGTCTCCGTTTTCGTCCTCTGTAATGGGAGCATAATAGAGACGGTCAAGTCCTATCGTTGCCATAATTAAACCTCCTGTAATTCATATTCTTTTGCCACATCAATGGCATAATGATGGTAGTCCGTGTCATCCTCATGTCCAATATAACGACGATCCGTCACGGTAAAGTCTGCATCCAGGAACGCACGGACAAGCTGATTCTTTCGTACTTGATAGTTATTTTTGCTAAATAACGAAAGCCGTGCTTCCTGTATTTCATACTGTGGACGATTGTCTGCGTGAACATCAAAGGTATCCGAAAGAGGTGTGATAACAACATACTCATCAGGGGCTTTGTCCTTGAACACACCCGTTTCCACAAGAATACCTAGACCATCCACAATTCTATTTAGTTCCAATAATATACTCATAGACTGTTAATCTCCTCCTCCAGTTTGGCAGTCATGGCCTCCACACACTGCTTTCTTGATTTAGATTTTGCGGGTTTTAGAAATGGCCTTGCAGGTTGCCCATGTTTACCATATTCAATGATATTAGCAATTTTTGCATTGCTACCACCATCGCTTCTCGGTTCTGAAAACCCAACCTTGACATTATAATTACCTCTACGGTCTTGTTTTGCTGAAGTAACACCAAGGGAGGATACAAGTTCTCCCGTGGATTTGGATGGGTATTTTGTTCCCTTTCCAACAACAGAGCGTAGATTATCTTTGACTTTATCAAGCACAACTTCGCCACCAACTTCTAGTACCTTTGGGATAATCACATCAGTTTGCTCAGCCAATTTAGATACCTTAAGAAGAAAGTCCTCAGGCATTCTTACATCCATTTTAGCCATTCGATGCCACCACCTTTTTTGCTAAAACCTCAATATACATTCCTCGGCCTTTTACATCTTCTACACTGGTAATTTCATACCGCCCATCACTATCTACAATGACCATTTTTGTTGTCACATGGATACTAGGGATCCTTCGAAAACAAAAAAGAGCGGTTGCTTCAGAAAATACCGCCCTGTTTGCCCATTTCTCATTACCATGTCGTTCTTCCTTATACGCACGAACCGAGGCAATAATAGTGTCACTGAGTGTACCAAAGCCCTCGCTATCCTTATCGTTTTCAACGGAAACTATATCGATAAAGGTATTCATTTTCCCATAACTCATAGGCTACACCTTCCATTCACGATCTAACCGAAGTAGTAGGTTCACTGTGTTCCAAACCTGCTGCCCCGCTTGTACGCTATCGGCGAAGAAACCAGCCGTCGAGCCATCTCTGCTTTCGTAGAAATGACTCGACAGCATGATTACTGCCTGTTCAGTAGTTGGGGGCATAATATTCTCAGTGTAATAACCCTCAGCAACATGCTGATAACTTTCCGCATAAGAGACGGCGGCTTTGATGTAATGCAGCAGAAGTCCATCGTCTGCGTCATGCGTCAGGATCAGATTTGCTTTTACTTTAGGGAGAAGATTATCAGTTGTCATGCCGTCCGCCTCCTTCCGGTCATTCTTCGTCTGCAGCCATTAACCCAGCCGCTTTTAGTCTAGCGAGCAGAGCATTAAAATCCGTGACAAGAGTGGCTGTATCCTCGGCTATGCTGTCGGCTTGATTAGCAGCCATTTTTACCAGCCCAGAGACTGACTCCGTAGCATCGGTAGGATATGTTGGAGCATACAGTTTACCATCTTCACCAATTTTGATTTCGACAGTATCACCCTCATCAGCAGCTGCGGCTTTTACACCACCGAGAGTCTCCTCTGTTGCCACGAGAAGCGGATTGGCGGAGAGCCCCGTTACCGAGGCTCCTTCCTTGATTTCAAGTGTTCCGCCTATAACAGTTTTTTCTCCGCCTTGTTCGGTATAATTCTTAGTGTTATAGCTCATAACGCACCTCCATTAAGCTTTCTGCTGAAGTACTTTTATGGCTTCAGGTAGAATTAATTTTCCATCCACACGC
The DNA here is from genome assembly GCF_001552275.1 of Amphibacillus sediminis NBRC 103570. Taxonomy (GTDB): domain Bacteria; phylum Bacillota; class Bacilli; order Bacillales; family Amphibacillaceae; genus Amphibacillus_B; species Amphibacillus_B sediminis. The sequence goes on along the minus strand of NZ_BCQW01000004.1, from coordinate 113,837 downwards.
TGAGTTGCAACAAAGCCTACTTGGCCAGTAACAGCATAAAGTTCATTAAGCCTCTTAAATACACGACCCTGACGATCAGCTACCCAGTAATAACTAAAATCACCAAATGCGATACTCTTCGCAGCTGCAGCAATAGTTGGCATATATGCAGAAGTATACAATGGTCGATTGAGGATAGTATCCGGTGTACCTGCCTGTAAGGAAGGTTGCCATAGGTACTGTCCTTGACCATCCTTTAGTTTACGGATTGCTTTTACAGTGGCGTCGTTCATAACGAATACAGCCTTATTACGGTAAGGTGCCTTTAATGAATAGAACAGATCAAGAACCTCGTCCATAGTGATTGCCGTAGCACCTGCAGTAGTTACACCAATTTGGGCACCACCTGTAGAAGCAAGGATACCTGTCGGTTTTCCAGATCCATCACCGGTAAAGAAAGCTTCTTCCTCTTTGTTACCGATACGCCTTGCAAACTCCTTAGAGATGTAGGCTTCAAGATTGAACACAGAATCGTTAAGAAGCTCCTCGGAAACTTTGATCATGGTAGCGAGTTTGTAAGCTCCTATAGAAACCTGTCCGAAACTATCATCGCTATCTGGGATAGTGCCTTCTTCATCCACCCAAGAAGCAGTACCTTTTGTAGCTACAACAGGAATTTTCCTATCACCAGAAGATGTATTGATAACATTGGCCAGTGAACGGAAAATGTTCTCTTCCTCAAGAGCCTCTACTAAGGTACGTTCAAACTCGTCAGGCACAAGATAACCACCCTCGGAGTCTGTACCGATTTGAAGGGCATTTCTTACGTTTACATCAAGACCTTCCCCTGCACGAGTACGCATAGCATTCCAGAATGCTTTCTTGTACTCTGCAGACGCACGTCCTGTCTTATCTTCAGCATGTTTGGACGGTGTGTTTGTAATAGGGCTACTAGTGGCTTTTGAAAGTTCTAAGTCAATAACCGCCTGACGTTCCAAACGTTCTATTTCCTTACCAAGTGCTACAACTTCAGCTTCCATCTTTTCATAGGTTTGTGTGTCCTCTGCGGATAACAATCCATCACCGCCACGTTTTGAATCAAGGAATGCCTTCGCCGCATCCCAAACCTTAGCGCGTTTCTCGCGCAATTCAAGAATTTTACTCATTGTATTTCCTCCTTTAAATTAGTGAGAAATTAAAGAAAGCCGCTTATCCAGCGACTCTATAGGTGTACCTGTCTTTTGTTTTTGTTTTTTGGGTAGTTTGCTAATAAGTGAGTTAGTAACCGCCATCCTGCTAAAGATAAGGCTATCTGCCAAATCCGGTGTTTCATTTTCCATAAACATGATCTTATCTGCAAAACCCAGTTCGATGGCTTTATTTGCATTCATCCATGACTCTGCATCCATCAGATGAGAAAGCTTTGTTCGAGAAAGACCAGTCTTTAACTCATAGGCATTAATAATACTTTCCTTAACTTCATCTAGTAGAGCTTTAGCTCGCAGCATTTCCTCGCTATCACCGATGGCAATGGTCGAAGGGTTATGAATCATGATCATGGATACCGGCGACATATATACATCTCCACCCGCCATTGCAATAACGGAAGCTGCACTTGCCGCAAGCCCGTCAATTTTTACAGTGACCTTTCCTGTATAGTCCATAAGCATGTTGTAAATCTGAGCTGCTGCAAACACATCCCCGCCAGGAGAGTTAATCCACACTGTAATATCACCGGTGCCAGCCAGCAGTTCATCTTTGAACATCTTAGGTGTGACCTCATCACCCCACCACGTTTCTTCGGATATCACTCCATTTAAATAGAGAGTGCGCCCTTCATCAGAATCTCGCACCCAATTCCAGAACTTCTTCATTTACTGACCTCCTTCGGTTTTGGCAAACGCTCCTGCGTCAGCCAATTTCGTCATATTTCCGTTAACCAGATATAAATCGCCACCTTCCTCAGCTGGGATACGGTTCATGTCCTCCAATTCACGGATATCATTAGCTGACATCCAGCCATTTTGCCGCCCGATAGCATAGCCATTCATTCGGCTTTGATAATCGCCGCGCAGCAGACCATCTAAATTGAACTTGATGAATACTGATGTTTTCTCAGAAGGCAAAATAAGCGATTGCTGGAGACTTTGCTCCCATCTCACCACCCACGGATCGAGAGTGTATTTTACAAACTCCAAAGACTGCTGCTCGATATTGGAGAAACTAGATTTCTCAAGATCTCCCACCATATGGGGAGGCACACGGAAAATCCTCGCAATCTCATTGATTTGAAATTTCCGTGTTTCTAAAAACTGAGCCTGTTCTGGAGGTATACCGATGGCTTGAAACTTCATGCCCTCTTCCAATACAGCGATTTTATGTGCCTTAGCTGTGCCTTGGTAAGCACTATTCCAGCTATCCTTGACTCTCTGTATGTCTTTAATTACTCCTGGGTGCTCCAGCACACCGCCGGGATTGGCTCCATTAGCAAAGAATGCCGCACCGTATTCTTCGGTAGCAAGTGACATACCGATTGCATTTTTTGCCATAGCAATAGGGCTATAGCCAATGAGTCCATCAAAGCCTAAGCCTGGTATGTGAAGTACATCATCTTTGCGAAGTGTGACATAGCCTCCCTTTGGATTTAGGCCACTTTCGTCTGTATCCCGGTAGTAGGTATAAACCAGTTCACCATTTGATGCTCGACTTACTTCCATCTTGTTAGGAAGTAGGGGATAAAGCGCAATTGCCTGGCCACGACCATTTCGAACTATCTGTGCATAAGCATTGCCCCAAAGTAAAAGATGACTCATCAGTGTTTCTCGAAACACAAATGAAGTCATCTCTGGATTTGGTTCATCATGAAGAAGGTAATACAAAGGGTGGAACGGAATCTTTTCTTTACCTCCATCAGAACGATATCTATATACATGTAGTGGCAGTCCAGCAATAGCTTCAGCTAGTATTCTTACGCAGGCATACACCGCTGTTGCTTGCATTGCAGTACGCTCATTTACTGTTTTGCCAGATGATGTACCGCCGAATAGGAAGGAAAATGCGCTACCCACACGGTTTTGCGGTTTGTCCCTTGAACGAAACAGTCCTTTTAATAAATTCATAGGCCTCACCTCCAAATTGAAAGAATTACACCACAAACAATCATCGAAATTTATAGAATTATTAAACCTCTCTCGTCATACACCGAGTCTCCACTATTACCTGGTCCACAGCGGATGGCGCGGTCGAGTGCCATAATAGTTGCCACTGCTCCATCTATTTTTTCTGTACTTTTTTCCTTGTCCGGTTTTATATTTCCAGCCGGATCTGTTTTTATATAGATGTTATCCATCATCCACCGTAGTACTGGATGCCCGCCGTGTGCTATTCTTTCTTCTAATGTCAGTTTCATAAGTTCCTTTGTAGGTGGTGACATATCTTTAAAACCTTGACCGAAGGGAACTACAGTAAAACCTAACCCTTCAAGGTTCTGCACCATCTGAACAGCGCCCCAGCGGTCAAAAGCAATCTCTCGAATGTTGTACTTTTCCCCCAGTTCTTCAATGAATTTTTCAATGTATCCATAATGGACTACATTTCCCTCGGTGGTTAAAATATAGCCTTGCTTCTCCCAAAGGTCGTATTGCACGTGGTCTCGTCGCACTCGGAGGTCAATATTATCCTCCGGCATCCAAAAATACGGGAGAACGGTATATTTATCTGTTTCATCTTCCGGTGGGAACACCAGCACGAAGGCTGTAATGTCAGTGGTAGAGGATAAATCAAGTCCTCCATAGCATACTCTACCTTCAAGGCTCTCTGGTTTTACTGGAAACGCACAGGCATCCCACTTTGCCATTGGCATCCAACGGACAGATTGCTTAACCCACTGGTTCAGACGCAGCTGTCGAAAGCTATTTTCCTCAGCAGGGTTCTGCTTTGCACTTTCACAAGCGGCTCTAACTTTATCGATACTTACTGTAATTCCTAAGCTTGGATTTGCTTTCTTCCATACTTTAGGATCAGTCCAATCATCCTCTTCTTTGGCACCGTAGATTACGGGATAAAAAGTAGGATCGTATTTTCTGCCCTCAATAATATCAACCGCTTTTTGGTGTGTTTCATAGCAGATACTCTGGGTATCCGTCCCTGCAGTGGTGATAAGAAAATATAGCGGTTGGGTTCTCGCATCACCAGACCCTTTTGTCATAACATCAAATAGTTTCCTATTTGGCTGAGTATGAAGTTCATCAAAAACAACACCATGTATATTGAAGCCGTGTTTTGAATAGGCTTCAGCCGACAATACCTGATAAAAGCTGTTGGTCGGCAGGTACACCAGTCGTTTAGTTGAAGCCAGCAACTTCACTCGTTTATTCAGCGCTGGACACATCCGCACCATATCGGCTGCTACTTCAAATACAATTGATGCCTGCTGGCGATCTGCGGCACAACCGTATACCTCTGCTCGTTCTTCACCATCTCCACAAGTGAGGAGAAGTGCGATTGCTGCTGCAAGCTCGCTTTTTCCCATCTTTTTAGGTATTTCTATATAAGCCGTGTTAAACTGCCGGTATCCATTAGGTTTTAAGATACCGAATAAATCACGGACAATTTGCTCCTGCCAATCGATAAGTTCAAAAGGCTTGCCTGCCCATGAACCTTTCGTATGGGAGAGTGCTTCGATAAAAGCCACAGCGTAATCAGCAGCGTCCTTATCGTAATATGACCCTTCAGCTATAAAGGCGGTCGGCTTATATTTCTTCAGTTTCCGCATAAACACCGCCCCTTTTATGGAAAAGGACATAAGAAAAGAGCCTCAATCCTATAGATGAAGCCCTTTTCTCTATCCTATTTAGATTTAGTTATTTCTTTTTATCCACTTCACCCGTCAGTATGAAATGGGCATATTCTGCTTTATGGTCTATTAAATAGACTACCAATTCATAAAACCCTCGTTCATTTGCCTCATACTGTACTCGGTCCACATCAAACATATTTGTGACTCCACTTTCTCGGATGGAAAGGATTTGTTGCTTAATTATCTCATTCATTGGCTACCTCCTCCGATTCTATTGAATCAGTTGTAGCTTTGCGCAGGATTTCCACATCGAAGCCCGCACTCTTATAGCCTTCTAAAATTGTACTGTAATAATAACAACTCGGCTGTCCAAGCGGTCTACCATCATTCATGATGTAGACCATTGCCTTGACGGTTTTGCCTCCCAACTTCACTTTTATTGTTTCCTTGCGATAAAGGAACGGCCATCCCCTCGTAACGGTCAAGTGCCGCTTCATCGGTCGGTGTAATCTCCCAAACTAAAACTGGTACGTTGCCACCCTCAAAAGGCTCGATTGTCGCCACAGCGCCCGCGTGTGCCCCTCTAAATAATAGGCGGTAGTCATTGATTTGGCTTGCTCCTACCACCTTCGCTGTGGGGCATCTGTCGGCCATTTGCTTTAGATTAAGGTTGGAGCCATAGGCAAGATATAATTTATTATTCATTGTAATCCTCCTTCTTAGCTTTGTGGGTTAGGGGCAGCTCAGGCCGCCCGAAACCGCCATGCAGCTGAACCCGAAAGTGCTGCGGTCAAATGCTCTCTGCAGTTTGCAAATTCATCACCAATGAAACCAATCCGGTTTAGGTAGGTTCTCATGGCAAATTTCTCGTTCTCCACCTGTGGCTTCTTTGCTGATGCACACTTTTGTGTTAAGGCTTGATGGTTGATGGCAAGCGCTAGAACAATGTAGCTTCTCATCTTTCCAGCATGAAGCTCGCTGTTAAAACCTCTAAGTTCAACTGTATGGTTTCCGGTAAAAAAGCTGTGAAGGTTGAGGAAATGGTAGCGGCTGTTGTGGTAATGAGTGCTTCTACTCTCGCTGTAACCCTCGTACCAAATGTCCTCAATTTGTCTCATGGTTTTAGGCTTTTTGTGGTTCATCTTCTCAACCAAAATGCTGTCCATCTTTTTGCAGTAGCGCATTCGCTCCGGTGCAATCTGTAGTGCTTTATAAAATAAGTCATTTTTACTTGCAATGATATTTATAAAGTTTCGAATACTTCTTGGGGTATGTTCAGCACCGTCTAGATGAATGTGAATGCCGCAAGATGTATTTGTAAAGGCTCCAGCTTTGCGAAGCTTTCTTACTAGCTCCTGCAAAGTTTCAATGTCCTCCCGGTAAGTTAGGATTGGGCTAACTAGCTCAACGCTATAATCTCTACCTGCAGCTACTTTTCTTCTACCTTCTTTTCTTTGACAGTGAATGCTCCCATCATACATAAATCTCCAAACTCTACCATCTGGAGTTTTTACCTTCTTAGTGTCGTAGTAAGTCCCGCCTTCACTATAAGTGCCTTGCAAAAACTCTGCAGCAACTCTGGCTGCCCTTTCCCTTGTAATCCCTGTAAATTCAATCTCGATTCCGAATTTTGCACTTAACATCGTACCTCACTCCTTTTAAAGTGTGTTTATCCTTTTGGCATGTACATATATCACTCTAAAAGGGTTAAATAGCAAGACAATTATTCGATATAAGGAGCATAATTTACACAGTTTTTCTTTACTTTTTCAGGATAAAACGTGTGCTTTATTCTTCAATCCTTCTGCAGGAATCCTCGCCATATACAATACCTAATGAGCTTCCAGAGTCCCAATTCACATGGATGGTTCCAATATCATCTACACTAATGACAGTTCCTCTCGTCCCAGGTTCCAGTTTGGTATAGGGATCATTCATCTTTACTAAAACCACTCGTGTTCCAGGCCTATAGATACTTCTGAGTTGTTCTAAGACATTAGGGTTAATGGTTTTCAAATTCCATCTACCTCCTCCTGCTTAGCAACTACACTTTTAAATGCAGAACTTCCGTTCAGTTTGGAAAGGAGTATCTTTCTTGCGGCCTTGTATTCTTCACCGATAAATCCTAACCTTAACAGAAAACAACGAAAGGCATACTTTTCATTATCCACTTCCTTAGCTGTGGCAGTGATTCTCTTCTGTTTTTTTGCCATATCACAAAGGGCTGTAATGAAATGCGTGTAAGCTTTAACTTTCTCAGCATCTTCATCAAAGGAAAACCAAGGGAATCGTAGAGTTTCCTCTGTTTGCTCAATAGGTAATTCCTCTACTCCAAGTGCTTTTTTAATGAGATCTCCTTTGCTTTCCAGAATCTTTTCCAAGTTACTTAAGGCAATGTCGGTGAAGTTTTCCTTAGGTATTTCAATTACCAACAAATCTGTATTATCTGTAAGCCCCTGTTCCAGGCCTTCTGGTTTCACATAAGTAAATCCTCGACTATTAAGTTCATCAAGCAGTTTGACCGCTTTTTCGCCCACAACACCCTCATCAAAAATAAGAGCACCTTCCTTATCCACTTCAAATCTGCCTATTTGATAAATAAATGTTGGTGCGCCTTTGTATTCAGGCTTTTCACCTAGTACTTTTCCAATCGCAGTAACGAGGGCCTTTCTCTCACCACCAGTACGATTAAATTCAATTTTCATCCTACATACCACCTTTCTTATTTGGTAGTACCATATATCACTCTAACGCTATACAATAGCAAGTTATTTCTGTGCAAAAATGAATTTAAAACTTGCTCTATCAATCTAATTCATCAGAAGATGTGGCTGCCACATTAAATGGAATCTTCTCTTTTTCTCGAATGACATATACCTCTTTATCTGTGCCAACCTGCTCGATGTAACGCTTCACAATAACATCGCAGTACTTTTCATCCAGCTCGATGGTATAGCAAATTCTATCGGTCTGTTCACAGGCAATCAGCGTCGAGCCAGAACCTCCAAAAGGATCAAGTACGATACTATTAGTAAGGCTAGAATTCATAATGGGGTAGGCAATTAAAGCAATGGGCTTCATAGTCGGATGATCTGCATTCTTTTTCGGCTTATCAAATTCCCAAATGGTTGATTGCTTACGGTCTGAATACCAGAGATGCTTCCCCTTCTTTTTCCAACCGAATAGCACCGGTTCATGCTGCCACTGATAAGGGGATCTTCCAAGAACCAATGACTGTTTCTTCCAAATACAAGTACCGGAAAGATAAAAGCCTGCGTCAACAAAGGCTTTTCTAAAATTAAGTCCTTCTGTATCAGCATGGAAAACATATATACTTCCATCTGATGCCAATACCGATTCGATATTCTTAAAGGCATCTAATAAAAATTGATAAAATGCGTCATTGGCCATATTATCATTTTTGATTTTCCCAGCGGTTCCTTCATAGTTGACATTGTATGGGGGATCAGTTACCACCAGATTGGCGACCTTTCCTTCCATTAAAATGTTATATGTTTCTTTTTTTGTGCTGTCTCCACATACCAGTCTGTGCTTACCAAGTATCCATACATCTCCTAAACGCGAAACAGCGGGCTTACTCAGCTCGCTGTCCACATCGAAATCATCTTCTCTTATTTTGTCTTTCAACGTATCCTTGAAAAGATCATCCAGCTCTCCGGGGTCAAAACCTGTGAGAGATACATCAAAGTCTGCGGCGTTTAAGTCTGTGATGAGAAGTGCCAGTTTTTCCTTATCCCAATCGCCACTTATTTTATTTAATGCGATATTGAGAGCCTTTTCCTTATCCTCATCCATTTCAACAACCACGCATTCTATCTCATCCATGCCCATACTCAGCAGGATCTTCAAACGCTGATGACCTCCGATGACTCTGCCTGTGGTCTTATTCCAAATAACCGGTTCGACATATCCAAACTCCTCAAGAGAGCGTTTAAGTTTCTCATATTCTGGATCTCCTGGCTTTAAGTCCTTTCTAGGATTATAATCAGCAGGGATTAGTAGCTCCGTTTTAATCTTCTCTATTAGCATACTTTTCCACCACCTCCCTTAACTTGCTGTATCTATTAACATCCTCCCAAGGAAACAGGTAGCTGTTAAAATGCCCGTAAACCGCTGTATCCGAGTAGAGGATATTTCTTAGATGCAGCTTTTCAATAATTGCTGCTGGTCTAAGGTTAAAAACCTCCTGAGCTGCAAGGGCTAAAATCTCATCAGGAACTGTTCCGGTTCCAAAAGTATTTATAGAAAAAGCTACAGGATTTGCCTTGCCAATGGCATAGGAAATAGCCACTTCACATTTCTCTGCCAAATCACACCACACAATATGTTTAGCAATATACCTAGCCATGTAAGCTCCGCTTCGGTCAACTTTGGTCGGATCTTTCCCACAAAGTGCTCCGCCACCATGTGATGCAAGTCCACCATAAGTATCCACCATGATCTTTCTTCCAGTTAAACCTGTATCTGCAGCAGGTCCTCCTAATACAAACTGTCCAGATGGATTAATAAGAATTTCTGTTTCATCATCAAAAGGGAAATCCTCAAAACACTGCCATAACACATTATTTAGAATATCTGATTTTAACTCTTCCTGAGTTTTATTCTTTTCATGCTGAACTGACACTACAATGGTCTTAACTCTCACTGGAACATCATCATTATACTCAATGGTCACCTGTGCTTTTCCATCGGGAAGGATACCTTTAATAAGTTTACCTTTCCTTGCCTCATCTAGTCTCTTTACAATTCGATGAGATAAGACAAGGGGAAGGGGAAGCATTTCTCTAGTTTCTATTGTGGCATACCCATACATGGTCCCTTGATCTCCGGCACCGACAGAACCATATTGTTCGTTTACACCATTTCGTGCTTCCAGTGCAGTATTTACACCAGCTGCAATATCAGGACTTTGATTGTGTACATATACATAAATCAAAAATTTCAAAGGATTATAACCCACTTGTTTTAATACATTCCTGACAATGTATCTGATATCAATTTTCTCGCTGCAGGAGATCTCGCCCGCCACGATAATTTTCCCTTTAGTAGCCATAACCTCACACGCTACGCGTGACGCTTTATCTCTTCTAAAGCATTCATCCAAAATATTATCAGCAATAATATCGCACAGTTTATCAGGATGTCCTGCACATACACTTTCTGCTGTTAAATATCTCTTACTCATCTCACATCTCCTTATTATTATTTACCTCTACGGGCAGTCAACAGTCGTTCCATCACATCATCCTGTGGATTTGTACCGGAATACTCTGTCGCACAGTTTTCACGAACAATCTGATATATTTCTATCCAGAGTCTGTTGGTTTGACTCATAAAATTATGGCTCATGGAAACGTATGGACTTTGGATAGCGTTGCCAGTAGTTGGATGCTTAGCAAGAAAACCAAACTCACTTATTGCTTCCTCACACTGTATCCACCTAGCAGCACTCATGGCATATCTTTCTAATAGCTGTGGTAGAACTAGATGTGCACACCCTCGCTCCTCAAGCCATTTCCACGTAAGCTCATAAATTTCGCTAGCTACTAAGGTTTTACCATCCTTTTGTACTGCTGAAAGCATAGCCCTTGGCTGTGGCATCTCCTGCCCTTGAAGTTCTGCGGTATTTTTAAATTCAACAACTTCCAGTTTTCTTTTTCCGGGATTTCCCTCAGCAATTTTATCTATAAGTGCTTTCTTTTTCTGGCCAGATCCAATACGGGCACCACCTCGATTTGTACCATCTTTGGCCATTAACTCACCTCTTTTCTTATTAAGGGGGTATTACCCCGTTTGAAACTGCGACTTTTTGCACGAAGCCCCACGCCCGTTGTCCACTTAAAAGGCTGTAGAGATTCGACTCCCCCTATCGGGATGGCCAACGGTCTCCATCTCTTGCTGTGATGGCAGAGTGACAAGGAGTACAAAGAGCCATCAAGTTACTTTCATCGTGTGTTCCCCCTCGCGACAAAGGAAGGATGTGATGCACTTCAGCAGCCGGTGTCAGCTTTCCCTGCCTTTTGCACTCTTCACACAGAGGATGGGCTGTGATGTAACCGTCACGTATTCTTTTCCACGCACGACCATAACGCTTCCTCGTCTCTGGATCGCGCTGATATTTTTCATATCGTGAAGCTTCCTTTTTGGCATGCTCCGGACAAAAGCGTTCATCTGTCAGCTCAGGACAACCAGGAGAAGAGCATGGTCGTTTAGGTTTCCTTGGCATTTCGCACCTCCATTTGGGTATAGAAAAAGCCCCCGCGGTTTTTCCACGAAGGCTCTCTACAGTTTTTCACAATACCATTGTATAACCGATTTCTAATAAAATCGTCCACGATATTACTCATTACTTTCCATAGAGCAGTAGCGCTAGATGCTGAAGCGCCCGATTCTTCTTGTTGTATGCAGAGGAACGTTCAATGTTAAAGCGGTCACAAATGTTATACACTGCATCTATCTGCTTTTGTTCATCATCCAAATAGAACTCCTTTAACACATACTGTTCATCCTCCGTTAAGGCATCCCACGCCGGTTGAAACCAGTCCATGTATTCCAGTGCTTGACGATAGCGTTCTTTCAATACATCAATTTCATTGATGCAGGCAATGAGCCTTTTCTCTCCTGCTTTTGGATCATGGGTCGATGGCATGCCATTTAGAACTGGAGAAGCAGTGGAACTCATTTCTTCGTTGAGAGTAGCAATGTCCTCATCAGTATGTTCTATGATGTACTTCATGCTGCTGTAATCTTTTAAGGCATTAATTGCCGCTGCTCTTTTATCTAAATACTGCCAGACAATGTTCATCGTATCAGACCTCCTTTAGTGTTGCTTTTACCGCATCTATCAGTGCGGATTGGGTATTGTCTTTATCTTTTAAAGCTTTCATTACACGCTCATCAATGGTGCCTTTGGCAATCAGGTGATGGATCACTACCGTTTCATTTTGTCCTTGACGCCAAAGACGGGCATTGGTTTGCTGGTAAAGCTCCAAGCTCCAAGTCAGGCCAAACCATACAAGAGTTGAACCTCCAGCTTGCAAGTTCAGTCCATGGCCTGCTGATGCTGGATGGATGACTGCAATGGGGATTTCTCCATCATTCCACCTTTTAATAGAATCGCTAGTGGATAATACCTCAACTTCAAAGCGCTTTTGTATTCGAGATAAATCATGCTTAAACCAATAAGCAATTAGAACTGGTTTGCCATTAGCGGCTTCGATTAAGTCTTCCAGTGCATCCAGCTTACGGTCATGTATATGAATAACTACACCTTGATCATCATAGACTGCTCCGTTTGCCATCTGCAGGAGCTTTCCTGAAAGAGCTGCTGCATTAGCAGCAGTAATATCCTCACCTTTCACCGTTGTAATTAAATCCCGCTTCATAGTGTCGATAGTTTTCATTTCTTTTTCAGAAAGCTTCACTGGCACTTCGTTTATAACCAACTCCGGCAACTTCAGGTAGTCTGTCCCTTTCATGCTAATAGTGATGTCAGATATGAGCCTATAAATAGCTTCTTCTGCTCCCGGTTTTGGTTTGTAGGAGAAGATCACTTGCTGATTGCGTTTATCTGGTACGAAAAAGTCCTCTCGATATCTGCCAATAAACCTGCCCAATCGCTGTCCCATATCCAGCAGGCGATACTCAGCCCATAAATCCATCAGTCCATTGGATGATGGCGTTCCGGTAAGCCCTACGATCCTTTTAATCTTTGGCCTGACTTTAAGTAGGCTTTTAAACCGTTTCGCTTGATGGGATTTGAAGGATGACAGCTCATCGATTACTACCATGTCAAAATCAAAGGGTATGGCACTTCTAGAAATTAGCCATTCGACATTTTCTCGATTGATGATGTATACCTGAGCTCTTTTCATAAGGGCTGTTTTCCTCTGTACCTCAGAGCCAACTGCTACGGTGTATTTAAGACCTTTTAGGTGATCCCACTTTTCAAGCTCTGCAGGCCATGTATCTCTGGCTACTCGAAGAGGTGCAATGACCAGAACCTTACGAACAAGAAAACTATCCAGTGTTAAATCAAAGATGGCAGTTAAGGTAATGACACTCTTACCTAATCCCATATCTAAAAGCACTGCTGCTATGGGATGGGTGAGGATATACTCAGTGGCATAAACCTGATATTCATGAGGCTTGTATTTCATGAAGTATCCCTCCAATCTGTTCTATGTGATCCAGGCAGAATACCAAAAATCCAAGTGATTCTAACTGTCTTTTTCGCTTTTCTTGTAGAGGCCTTAAGGTTTTACCTGGAGCTTTTACCTCCACAAAAGCTATTTTTTTATCCGGCAAAAGAATCAATCTGTCTGGCATTCCATCAAAACCTGGTGATGCAATCTTCAGTGCAATGCCGCCTATATCTTTTACTGCTTTTACCAGTTGTTGTTCAATCCATTTTTCTCTCATATAGCCTCCATGTTCCATAAATCCAAAAAGTCTCTATACGCGCGTATATACGCGTCTGCAGGTAATTTCTTCTTTTTGTCTTTAGGATTATTTTTAATAATTATTTTTGGAACGATGGAACATAAGTTATAAAGTAGCCTACTTTACAAGGGGCTGCCGCCTGTTCCGATGAGGTGTACCAAAAGACCGTTTTTGTTTCACCGGAACAGGTGAAATCTGTTCCCGAGAAAAAATTGTTCCATGTGTTCCAAACTAAATTATGTTTTGGGAACATAAACCCATTGTGGTCCATAAAGCGGGATACGTTCTTTTTTCACGAGTCCAGTCCAGCCTCCGATACTTGCCATAATTGCAGATATCTCATTGCCATCCATTCTTCGGAGATTGGCTCGATCTTTGCCAAAGCACTCACACCAGATTTCCATATTAGAAACCGATTTTCGTTTCCAAACACCAACCCTTTGGCTTTCACCAAACTCAGTCCCGTTGATATAGGCTCGACGTTCATATAGATCCATGGTGTCCCAATCCTCAGGTAAAAGCATATCAAGGTACTCTCTAACCAAACCTTCTCGCTCATCGGACTCCATAGCTTCTCGCTGTTCTTCTTTTGCAAGCTTTTCAAGGCTAGCATCAAGGTACAATTTCTCTCCAGCCTTTACATAGGTAAGAGCCTCAGCCCATATCTGCAGAATTTCATCCTGCTTTAGCTGCCAAGATTTTTTTGTGCCATTTCCCGGAGTCTTTACTGGCCAGAAGCGACGGTTTCCTGTGGTGTCCCGCAAATAGCCTTTCTCAGCATTGGTGGTTCCGAAAAAGATACATTGTCTTAAGTGCGGAGTAGCTCTCCTGCCAAAGCTGGCACGATAAATGTCATTTTGGCGAGACAAGAAACTTCGAAGTGTTTCGACTTCAGCTTTTTTAAGTCCGGCTAGTTCTCCAATTTCTAAAATCCAGTAACCTTGAAGTTTTTCTGCGGCGGTCTTATCCTTGGTATCCGATAAGTTCAAGCTATCTGAAAACCAGTCTCCACCCAACTTGGCTATGAGAGTGCTTTTTCCAACTCCCTGCGGGCCATTAAGAACCAACATGGAATCGAATTTGATACCAGGAGTTAGCACACGAGAGATAGCTGCACATAAAGTTTTTCTTGTTACAGCCCGAACATAAGAGTTATCTGATGCACCTAGATAATCGATGAGCAGGGTATCTACTCGCGGTACCTTATCCCATTCAGGGAGTGCATCAATAAACTCACGAATAGGATGATAAGATCGGTCGTCAGCTACCTTTGCTACCGCCACATCATAGTTTCTTGCAGAAAAGGTTCCGTAATGGGTGTCGATGTAACTAATCAACTGAGCATCGTCTGCATCTCTCCAGAACTTTGATGGATGCGGCCAAGGAACATCACCTTTTATTTCGAGACTATCTGATAGCTGATTAAACACAATGCTTTTCAGGTTTGGATCATTTTCAAGTATTAAAATCAAGTTTCTAAGGGTATTTTTAACTGATCCTGTCTTGTCAAGCTCCAGCTGCTTTTCCCAATCTTCATCAATAAACTCTTTTTCAGCCTGAGCCTTTCGTTCTTCTGCAAACTGCTCTTTTACCCGTTCATCCTCTAAAGTTAAATCAGTCATAGCTTTAAACGAAGGTAGTTTGCTAGGTGATGTATTTTCTGCCGCCTTTTCATCTAAGTCGCGAAACTTATGCACTCGGACCAGATCAAAAGCGTTTAGCAGCATTCCACATGCTGGATCTGTGGCATGATGGCTATAAGCAAATTTACCGTCATAGATTACCAAGCCCGCAGAAGAATCTGCAGGGATATAATCAAACCTACCATTCATAGCACTTGACTCATATACATCCGTCAAGAATGTATTAATAGCTTCTTCAATGGTATAAGCTCTGCAAAATGCCCCGACAACGCCCTCTTTACTTAAAGGGTCTGCTTGCTTTGTGATTTTCCTTTGTACAACCTCTGATTGTCTTGTGGATACAGGCCACATGGATGTATCCCGCCAATCTGCATATTTGGAAAGATAAACATCAGGATCTAAAAGCTCTCCATCCTTTTCTTTAAAGACAAATTCTCCATCAGACGGTGTGGATGGCCAATACATTAACCTAGATGGCTCATAAGTGGTATCATCGAATAAATCAATCCCAATCTCCTTTGCAACCATCCGGCCAAGAGCTGGGTATTCATCCTCTGTTACTTCTCTTTTAATTGGAATGATAAGTCTTAATCGCGGTGCATCTGGTGTATGTTTATGGGTTGAATAGATGCAGCATTTGAAATCATGTAATGCTTCAATTTGATCCCAAATCCTCGGTTTGGCATAATCCATATCTAATGTCAGAAGGGAGCGGGAGAGGACATAACCATTTCTGCGCTTTCCTTCACGAAGAGCTCCTCCCACAAATCCACCGACGTCTTTTATTGAGTCCTGCTGAGCGCGACTCATTTTTCGGAATTCAGATACTGTTTCTGTTGTTCGTATAGTAGATTTAACTCGGGAGATGAAGTCCTCCCATGTGATGTCTTTGTTCTTCCACTTTTTATCCATTCGGCTGTTACCAACCGCTATCTTCATATCTTCTGCACCTCCCTGCAGTTTTCGGTAAAATACCGAATAGGAATACGATGCTTCGATGCTTTATCTATTTCTGCTTGCATTCCTTTTGAGATGTTGCGACCAAATACCCACAGTTCCTCGCACTTTCTAAGCCAAACCATTCCAAAGAATAGTCCTAGTTTTCTTTGTTCTGGATCGCTATCATCTAGAACTTGAGGGTATAGCAGATGAGGAGCAAAAGGAATAGTTCCTTGCTCCACTGCAAACTTCAGATATTTTCTGGCCTTCTTCAGATTTTTTTCTGTATCCCCAGCAAAAGGTGAACAAATAAAGACACAAGGTTTGTAGCATTTTACTTTTTCTTCACGCATGACATTTTCCAAGGCTTCTGCTGCAGTTGGATCTGGATAGCTATCGGCGTTATATCTATCCATAACTACATCCCCTCGAATTCAGACTCTTGTTCAATCAGTGGTAAAATGCCATGATCCTTTAGAAGCTCATAAATAAACAAGCGTCCTTTCTGAGTCCAATAGGTATGAACCTTTGAATGTATCGTTCCATCCTTTCCAGGGTACGTATGGGTTTTTGTTGTTGTATATCCATGTTGGGCATACTTTTGATATAAGAGCCAGATTTTCCCTTGACGGAACTGAACGCCAAGATCATGTAGATATTCATTGAACCAGCGACCAGACTTTCCATAATCCTTGGCGATTGTTGTGATAGACACCGCATCCTTGCAATTAAGCACCACATCGTAATAACTGGCTTTTGGTTTCATTTCTGCAATCTGCTGTTCCTGAATACTAATCGTAGTTGTTAGCTCGGCATTTTTGGCTCTTGCAGCTTTAAGTTCCTGCAATGCTTTAATTAAAAAGTCTGGATTAGCAAGCAACTCATCTGTAGCATAAAGTCCATGCCTTCTGATTGAAGGAAGAACCTCATGAGTTACCCAGCGCTTGAACTTTTTAGCCCCTGGCTTGTCAGAGCGAAGAATTAAATTGTATAGTCCACTTTCATTGATACATGTCATTTCCTGCGGACCACCAGGGGTGTCCACTCTTACCGGCTCCCTTTCATCGGCATCTAATCTTTCTGCCGCATCTCGATATTTTGAGATACCGAGTACAGCACAGACATCCTTAAGTACCCACCAAGGACTACCTTCCTTTAAAATTGTTCTGACATTGTTGCCCTCGTAGTTGAAAATAGTTAATTTGTTCATATCGAACCTCCAGCATATAGTTGTAGAGCGATAAAACATGCCCTCAGCTATAAGCAAAAAAAGAGGAGGCTTCGAACCCCCTCAAATTAATCTTTTTTATAAAAATCACATTCAAACCCATCAGCACGAAGCAAAAGCCCCTGAGCCCAAGGTGGTGTCTGTCCCATAAGAGCACATATATCTGGAACAGATACTTCTAAAGGAACCTCTAAAACTACCTCATCATGGACATGCATTACAATATCAAAACCTTTTTCATTAAGCTTTCTCATGGCATAGCAAAGAAGATCTCTTGAAATGGCCTGCACGATGTTCTCAACAAACTTCGGACCATAGCTTTCAATACGCTCCCACTTCTTTGTGGCACCAACGCCTTCATACGTCACTGCTTCACTGCCGAATCTGTTAATCCCCATCCTTGGTTTGACATAGGTAAGCTGTCTCCCGGATGGCAGCCATATCAACAGCATTCCACTACGATATTCAAATCGGATACGCTGAGTTTCTGTTCCGCATCTTTCTTTTACAGCTTTTTTAACTGCTCTATCGACATCCCACCAAAGCCTAACAATGTTTGGATTCGCATTTCGCCATGCATAGACCAAAGGTTTTAATTCTTCTTCGGTAAGACCCATATCAAGTGCTCCCATTGCTTTTAACGCACCAACTGATCCACCATACCCCAAGGCCAACTCCGCAATTTTTCCTTTTTGTCTGAGTGGACTACCTTTTGTGACTTCTTCCAAGGGGACCCTAAACATCTGGGAAGCGGATGCTTCGTAAATCTTGCCATGGGTAGCGAATACCTCATTTCTCCATGTCTCGCCTGCGAGCCAGGCAATCACTCTAGCTTCAATTGCACTAAAATCAGCAACAATAAACTTATATCCTTTCTTTGGAACAAAGGCAGTACGGATTAACTCGGACAAAACTCCTGGAACAGAATCGTACAATAATTCCAAGGCCTCAAAATGACCACCTCTAACTAACCTTCGCGCCTGCTCCAGATCCGGCAAATGGTTCTGCGGAAGATTTTGAACTTGTATAAGCCTCCCTGCAAATCTGCCGGTTCGATTGGCACCATAAAACTGCAATAGACCACGTGCTCTTTCATCTGCACATACTGCATTTTCCATAGCGGTGTATTTCTTTACACTGGACTTGGCTAGTAGTTGCCTCAATTCCAGCACTTCACTCAGGTGATCTGGAGCTTCCTTTAATAGTGCCTTAACTGACGCCTTATCAAGACTATCCGTTTCCAGACCACTTTCCGATAGCCAGGTTTTCATCTGGGTCACTGAGTTTGGATTTTCAAGTTTAGTAAGCTCTTTTAGTCGGCTTGTGAATTCCTCTCGGGTTTGTTCATCACACTGGATAGCCTGCCTTACCAATTCTAAATCCAATTGAATACCTCGATCATTAATCTGCTGGTCTAGAATATAGTTCTGCCACTCCTCTTCTGGCATAGGGAACTTATGAAGCTTTGCCTGTATGGAAAGTTCAGCTTCAACATCTCGAAGGTTATATGCTTTGAAACTCTCCCACTTTTCTAAAGCATGCTCCGGTAGATTGCGAGTTCGGCCTCCATTAGACTGAGTCGCTTTGCATGGAACAGAGAAATATCGGATGGGCTCCTTACCCTCAGTCAGCTTTTTCTTATCTGCTCCTGTTACGATTGCTGCCCCTTCCAGAGATAGAGGAAGTCCTAGGTAGGCAGACCATACCATCGTACAACGCCATGTAGCAGGCTCAAGCCAGACACCAAAATGACGAGACAAGCAGATTCGTTCAAATTGAGCATTAAATGCCCACTTTATAACCTTACTATCTAAAATTGCATTCTGTATTTCTTGTGGGATGGCCTCACCACACGCCAAGTCAACTACCTGTACAGGACCAGCATCCACACTGTAGCCAAAAAGTAGGATTTCAAAATCCGGTGCTTCAGCGTAACGATAGACCCCGCTTTTGGCGAGGTCTACGCTACTATATGTTTCTATATCTATGCTGAGGGTTCTCATGATAAAAAGTCGTCATCCACGTCAGTGGCAAAGTCATCAGCTGCATTGGTTCTACCGCCTAAAGGCTCACCATCGCGGATTTTTTGAATGTTTCCAAGGCCACACGCTATACCCTTATTTCCATTGGAGTTAAAGGCATAGAAGTTGATACTCACTCTTGCATAGACACCGGAGTACACTTCTGAACGATCAAGGATTGGATTGACGTTTCTGTCTACAATTTGTGGAGCAGTATTGCTGTTGGCATTGATAAAATAGCTGTTGGCATAAGCCTCATCATCCGGACGATCAATGTCGCCATCACGCAGAGGGAGCTTGAGAACTGCTTTATTGGGAATCTTGCCACCAAATTTACCTTTGCCTTCCTCAATAGCAGCATTAACCGCTTCGTTGATAGCACTTAAGGTTTTAGTATCGCTCTTAGGGATAATCAGGCTCACACTGTATTTTTCAGCACCGCCATTGATGGATTTAGGTTCCCAGACATTGGCATAAGAGAGTCGTACCACTCCTGTGATTACTTTCGTTGGGTTCATTCTTTTTGCTATTTTTGACATAGTTTTATACCTCCATAAAATCATTTTTTGCTGATGATGTGTTCATTTCAGGACGCTTGTCTGAAACTGGTACTAGCGTTGGTTTACCTGGTGGCTTTATAACTAGTCCTCCAAGGACTTCATTAAATTTTGTCTTGCCCATCAATTTTTCCATTTCAGTAATGGTGATGAGACTTTGCTTGTATATGTCACGATAACCTGCATTCTTTGCTGCTTCTGCGACCGCTTCTTCATCTTTGTATTTACGGTTGGAACGGCCTTCGACTACTTTAAAGCCGGGCCACTTCTTTCCATGATTAACTGCTGCATCTGTCGCATAGGCTATAATCTCATTTGCCCAGCTGGTGAGATCACCGATAGAAGATAGAATCCCGGCAATTTCTTCATCTGATAAAAGTGGCGGTAGCGCAAACTCAAATGTAGCCAGTTTCATTTTTGCTTCTGCTCTTGCTCTACATTTCACTGCTGCTCGACAAAATTGACACCATTCTCCAGGGCAGTAGTTTCCGTCACCAGCGAAGGCCAGTTCAGCTTTAGGCTTCAAAACTTCTTCAGCCCACTGATACAAGCTTTCTTTTGAGACTGTGGACGTGCTGACATTTTCACGACGGGGCTGATAGATTGTCATTGAAACCATCTCGATGTCATAAATACCATCAAAGAGATCCAGTGCACCAAGGGCATATAGTTTCATTTGAGGATTGTCCTCTGCGCTGACTAAGACACCCTGACCATACTTAAAATCAATAATGTGAAGAGTTCCGTCAGCGATAATTACACAATCCCCGGTCCCAAAGCCATCAGGCACATACTTTGAAAAATCAAGCCGCTGTTCTATCAAGATCAAGGGATCACTACAGGCCTGCTTGGCTTGCTCAATTACTTCAAGTACATACTCCACGTAATCATCGGTGTAATTGTCCATCTCATCTGAGTCATATGGAGAAACCGGCTTTTTTGATCTCATCTTAAGCGCCTTGCGGAGTTTGTGTTCACTTAACGCATGGGCAGCAGTGCCTTTAGCCGCAGCTTCACCGCTGTTGTCGTCAAACTCCAGCTCCAACCTCGCTGATGGTGTACAGTTCATCCAGCGATGGGCTCCAGATGCAGAGAGAATTGCATGTTTACTCATTTCAATCCCTCCGCATCGGCAAGAAGTGCAGCATACTTGCTTGGATCAATCTGGCTGAGTTTTGATGCACCATACTTTTCTAGAAGTGCTCTTACTTCAGTTGTAAATCCGTCATGGCTTTTTTCCGCAAGTACCGCCCTTACTTCTTCTAAGGTGATCTGCTTTTCTTCAGATTGTTTTTCAGGCTTTGGTTGCTCTGGCTTTGTAATCTCATCAGGCCCATTACTTGCTATTGCATCAGCTACAGCCTGAACGCTATCCGCTAGCGATCTAAGATCTGACACCACATCGAGTAGAAGCTTGACCCTGCTCATGTCCCACACCTCCTTCCTTGATTTCCTTAATTTCTACCGTCTCAACTGAGTCGCCGGGAGTAATTACTAGCAGACTGACTTTCTTTCCGAATAGGAAATCAAGCATTCTCGTTCGGATTGTCTTCCGACTGCTTTGAATTACTGGACTTCTTACGCCACCGGGCCTTGCCACATTGATAGTAACTTTGTGTTTAAGGCTCATATTCCATCTCCTTTCCGGGGGCGATTTATCTGCCCCTCACCGATAAGCGAAAAAGAGAGTTCTTTCGAACCCCCTTTAGAGAAAAGAATTTTTATAATGGGTCCTTGCGAACCCAATTAGGATAGAATTTTTCTAAGTCTTTCTTGAAGCTTTTTAAGGCGACCGCGAATAGCCGCTTCTGTAACACCTTCTTCTGCTGCAATATCAGTGTTGGATCGTTTCTCAAGGTACACTTTTTTGAAGAGTTCTTTTTGTTGTGGTAAAAGACATTCCATTGCCTTAGTTAACTTGTCCAGCATATCTTGATACTCAGTTTCATCTTCAACTTGGAGCATAAGATGTTCGGGATTCGCAGTATCATCCGCAAGATACTTATTGCGGTCATTTGCCAATTCATTTTCACCATCATGATAGGCATCTAAATGAGTTGTAACTCTGTAATCATAGCGGCGCTGCTCGTCCACTTCGTCATCATCCATAGTATGTAAAAGCTCGATATCAGCTTCGGTGACTCCATCTTCGCCTGGGGTAATCACAATCTTTGTTCCTTCAGCGGTGTAATAAATGTAGTTAGTTCTCTTTTTTTTACTTGTTTTGTACGCTCTTTTCATAATTTGACTCCTTTGGTTTTCAAAATTTGGCTTTGAAAAATCCGCAGAAGCCGAAAAGATCCGTAGAACAAAAAAGGACGGCCAAGATAGTTCTCTAGTGTGAGAACTTATCCTGGCCGTCGTGCAGCTCTGCGGATTTTTTATTTAGTTAGCTATCTTCCTATGCTACATTAGCATGACTTTCTACATGAAAAGCAGAATCGCTTAATCGAGTGACTATCGTCACAACACCATCACGTTCAATTCTTAAAGTTCCTCCAATAGGTATTTGTGTACTGGTTTTACAGCGTTTATATAACACTTCTATGAGACCTGTTGTTGCATTGCCCTTGCAAGCTATGCGACCATTACAATCACGAATTTCTTCCATGACTTTACCCCCTTTTCAAAAAGTTCAGCTTGTCTTACCGTCTAACTAAATTTTATAAAGTCATACACTTTAAATCCTCAGCTACAACTCCGCTGACACTCCGCTAGGACTCCACAAATACAATTCGTTTTTATGATGTCAAACGAACTAAGCGTTCGTAAAGATTGAATAAGCATATTTAAATAATTGATTGTATTTCGCTTAGTAAATTGCTATAATAATAAAGACACGTCTTTGGATACCATCCAATTGTGCTTGGAGGCGATTATAATGGCTTTTAGTTATAACAAATTGTGGAAACTTTTAATAGATAAAAAAATGATGAAAAAGGATTTAATGGCAATAACGAACTTAACGTCGACAACGATAGCAAAAATGAGTAAAGATCTGCCGGTAAGCATGGATGTGTTAGGAAGAATCTGTAAAGCCCTTGATGTCAACATTGGAGATATTGTTGACTACGTCGATGACGATACTTCAACAGATTAAATTCAATGAAAGGAGGCGCAATATATGAAAAAGCTATGTTTTGGTACTTTTGCAACAATTTTAAAGATTTGTAGCGCAAAAAGAATTTCACAAAAACTTCTATGTGGTACCATGCTGCTTTCTATTGCGCCTACTTATGATATTCGTGGTGAGGACGGTACTGTTTCAGATTTAATTCTGGGTAAAAAGAATCTATCGCCTAATATAACTGATAAAGCTCCAACAGTAGACCCACGCGCTGTTTCTAATTACTTTAAACAGCACATTCTTAACATGTTGGATAGCAATAAAAGGAGCCTCATCATTCTTGCTCTGAAAGACATTATTGCGTCTGATAATACAATTGAGCCTGACACAATAGTCGAAATAGTGAATGGCATGACCAAGAAATCTATAGTAAGACGTGATGCTTTTGTTTTTGAAGACTTTATCGCCGGAGTTTTTCTTTACACAGTATTAAATGTCGAGAACCGAAATTGCGAAGATAGCGTGAAAGAGACAACTGCCGAGTACATACAGTCCTTTGAAGATCAAAAAATGGATATTAGTTTCATTACAACGTATAGCAATTTGTCTATGGAAACTGCTTACGAAATTGCGATTGATGCCCGCTCTTTAGTGTTGCTTGCAGAAACAGGTGGCAAATGCCAAAAGTGCGGAAGAGTTTTAGGTATAAAAAAAGAAGGCAACGACGTTAACTATGCTAAAGTCGTTCGCCTTTCAGAAACTGATGAAGTGGTTTTATGTGTTGAATGTGAGCGCGAAATTCAAAATGCTTCTGAGGAAGTAAAATTAGCTTTACTATCAGAAAAGCATGACTTGGAAGTTCTTATGGCTGCAAGAGATGCAACCTCGAGATATACAATAGAAAAGCAAATCGAACAAGTACTTCGGGAAGTTGACTTAATGGATGTTACTGATGATACACAACTCAAAATTGAACCTGTAAAAGTTGAGAATAAAATCACTGAAAAACGTTTGAAAGAAAGAGTGCTTTTTGATGTTCGGCGGTTGTATCAGGGAGTCAATGATGCATTAGATCGGTTGGCCGGAGAAAACAAGCTGAACGTCGATAAATTTGCAAAAAGCGTCAAACGGATGTATGAAGATGCAAGTGAATCACATATATCTCAAAGCGCAATATACAACCTACTTGTTGAAACTTTGTTTGAAAAAACCGGCCGCAAATATAGAGAAGCTTGCGAGATAATAATCTCCTACTTCGTTCAAAGGTGTGAGGTGTTCGATGAGATTACCAAATAAAGTAACTTCCTATACAAACAGCGTTATTTCTCTTTTCCCAGATATTTTAGAGGCATTAGCACAACAGGATATGTCACCTAAAGAGTTATTTGAACTAACTAGATATCGTGAAAAGGACATGGCTGATTTCCTGAGTGCTTTAGACTGCTTGTTTGCATTAGGTAAAATTGGACTAATTGAAGAAGGGAGGGTGCTACGATATGTTGATAGAGATTCAATGTGATAAATTTGCTCCAGAGCATCAAATTATCCGGTTTAACTCAGGCTTAAATACAGTTCTAGGTAGCGCAGGCGGTAGCAATGCAATCGGAAAATCAACATTCCTATGGATTATAGATTATGTATTCGGCGGTGAAAGCTACTACTCCCTGACAGATGATATAAAAAAGGAAATAGGCCCACATACCATCTATTTCACTTTCGAATTTGAGGGACAGCCATATTATTTCTATAGAAGCACTGACGATCCTAAAAGTGTATATCGAATCGATAAAGAGCGCCATTTCATAACAAAATTGACGCTTGACGAATTTCGAAGATTTCTGTTTCAGGAATATAAAATTGGGCTACCAGCCCTTACGTTTTCAGAAATAACCGAGCGTTTTTTCCGTATCTATGGACGTGAAAATACACTAGAAAAGTATCCATTGTTAGTGAAACCTCGTGAGCAAAATGAAAAGGCTGTGGATTTTCTATTGAAGCTATTTGGTCATTACAAAATCCTTGCTTCTATCAAATTTATGGAGGAAGAACTCGGAATTAAAGCTTCACAGCTTAAATCTCGTCAGCGTCAAAAGGTGGACATAGATAAAATCGAAAGTAACCAAAAGACTATCGAGTCATTGAGAAAGAGACTCCAAAAGCTAATGAAAAACAGCGAAGAGGCTCAATTAGCAATGTTTGGGTTTGATACACAAACATTCGAACGAATAACAGCTGTTCAAAAAGAATTGAATAGCATAATACGTAAGCGCAATCGTCTGCAATCACAGCTAAATGCTATAAAAAGCAATATAACTGACAGCAAGGCTGAAACCGCAAGTGAATTTGAATCCTTGCTACGCTTCTTTCCAAATGCAAATTTAAAAGCATTTGAAGAAATTGAACATTTTCATATAAAAATCAGAGAGATTTTAGGCGAAGAAATGGATCAGGAAATCTATCGATTACAACCACTAATCGAAGAATATGATAAGGAAATCAGACGCCTAAATCGAAAAATTGAAGAGTCCGGTATAGCAAAAGAGATGTCTGAGAGAGTACTCTCTCAGTGTGTTAATGTATCAAAAAGCATTGATAGACTTGAAGAAGAAACAGCCGAGTTGATTCATCAAAAAGAGTTGCAGGATGCTCGAGCTGAAGCAGAGCAAAAACTTGAAAAACTATTGTTGCAACAAACTGAAAAACTAGGCGAGATACAAGATGACATCAATCTTCGTATGGAAACAATTAACGGCGTAGTAACTGAGAAACAGGAAACTGCTCCTCTTTTGTATATCACTCCCCAGAAGGACATCATCTTCGAAACTCCTGGCAACACAAGTGAAGGAACAGCATTCAAGAGCCTTGTTGTGTACGATTTGAGTGTACTTGAATTACGCCCAATTCCTGCGATCATCCATGACTCCAATATTCTTAAACGTATTGAGGATGTTCATCTGGAGCATATATTGGAACGTTATCAATCTACCAAGCACCAGGTTTTTATTGCATTTGATAAAGCTGATTCTACAACCGAGAAAGCACATAGAATTTTAGAAGAAACAGCAATCTTGCGCTTATCAGACGGAAATGAACTTTTTGGTCGTTCGTGGAGTAAGTACGAAACGAATGATTAAATATAGGAGGATTTAAAAAATGGCTGCAATCAATGATTTACTGCGTCAAATCCCTGACACTTCTTTGCGTAATCGCTTGGAACAGGAATTTGCCCGCATATCAAAAAACAAAAAATTTGGTCTTGTATTTGAGGAGCATATCCCAGAATGTACTCCTCTTTACAATGTTCCTATCAAACGAGGTTCGACAGTTGCGTTAAAAACTGGCCACATTAATGATGTATATACAGTAATAAAAATAGATGGTGATTATGCTATTTGCCGTAACAAAACAACAGGGGATATAATGAACTCCCCACTTATGGAGTTAGTTTCAGTAGCTCAGTTTGGGGAACCGATATTTCCTACACTTCAGCCAATTGATTCTGTAGAAAATGCGCCTGATAGTAATTTATGGCATTCAATCATTGAAGCAGATAATTACCATGCACTTCAGTTACTGGAATATCTCTACCCCAAGAAGGTTGATTGTATTTATATTGATCCACCATACAACACAGGTGCGCGGGATTGGAAATACAATAATAATTATGTGGATTCCGCTGATAGTTGGCGCCACAGCAAGTGGTTATCTATGATGCAAAAACGGCTTAAAATTGCAAAAAGAATATTGAATCCCGATACTGGCGTATTGATAGTTACAATTGATGAACACGAAGTTCATCACCTGCGAACTTTGCTTGAAGAGCTTTTTCCCGAAGCATACATTCAAATGGTAACCATTGTAATTAATCCTAAGGGAGGAACACAGGGTAGATTTTCAAGAGTAGAAGAATACGCTATTTTTTGCTTTATGCCAAATGCTTATGTCGCTGGAGGTTCTGACCCTTTGTTAGGGGAAATAAAGACCGCTTCTATGAAACCGCGTTGGAAGGGACTATTGCGTTCTGGAGCAGATTCTCGTCGTGAAGATAGTAAAAACCAGTTCTATCCAATTTTAATAGATGCAGAAAAGAACAAATTAGTTAAGGCCCTTGAACCATTACCATACCCAGAAAAACCAGACTTAGGTGCAAAAATTGATGGCTATGATGTAGTCTGGCCGATAAGAAGTGACCTATCTGAAGGCCGTTGGATGCTAAGTAATTCTACACTTAACGCCCTTATAGAAAAAGGGTATGCCGCACTCGGCAGATATGATTCAAAACGAAAGACATGGGGGGTTTCCTACCTTAGTCAGAAATTTCAACAACAAATAGAGAATGGTGAAATTATAATTACTGGACGTGATAAAGAAAGAAACGTTGTTGATGTAGAGTTTGCGAATTCACAATCTAAACAGATTATGACTGTTTGGCATAGGAGTTTGCATGATGCAGGTGCATATGGTTCTGACCTGGTTTCAAGCATAATTGGACAGTCAAGAGCATTTTCTTTCCCAAAATCACTCTATTCCACAAAGGATGCAATTGCAGCAATAGTGCGTAATAACAAAAATGCCCTTATTGTAGATTTCTTTGCCGGTAGCGGAACAACGTTACATGCAGTAAATTTGCTTAATGCAGAAGATAACGGGAATCGCCGCTGTATTTTAGTGACGAATAATGAAGTATCGGACGCTGAATCAAAAAACTTACGAAGTAATGGGTATCAGCCTGGTGATCCAGAATGGGAAAAGTTTGGAATATGTCGTGCAGTAACTTGGCCGAGGACAAAATATAGCATCCTTGGCAAGCGTGACGACGGTACAGTCTTGACAGGCGATTACTTTACAACCCTGACTGAAACAAAGGAGGTTGAACGTTCATTCTATCAACTTGGTTTTGCTGAAAGCTTCGAAGTTCTAACGAACAGTACCAAAAAGCAACTTGTATCTTTACTTCGCAGTAAGGAAGGAAAAACACAACTACCGCAATCGTTGGTAAAAACGGAGAGCAAATTCATTGTTTCGGATAAACATACAGCTTCAATTCTATTTGATGTAAATGCTATTGATGAATGGTTAGATGCTCTGGAGGATCAAGACCATATCATTGACTTTTACATAGTAGTAAAGGAAACAGCGGTATTTAAGAGAATTAAGGCACAGGTTTCTGACTTGCTAGGCCCTATAAATGTAACATCGCAAGTTAAACGTTCCATGAGCGACGGCTTTTCTGCTAATACCGAATACTTTAAGCTTGACTTTTTGGATAAAGACAGCGTATCACTAGGGAAACAGTTCCGTGAAATATTACCCTTACTTTGGCTTAAATCAGGTGCAATCGGTAAGCGACCTGAAGTAAGCAACAATGAAGAACCGGAAATGTTAATTCTACCGCAGAACGGCTTCGCTATTCTAATTGATGAAACAAAGTATGCTGAGTTTGCTGAAAAACTCTCGGAGGAAGATAATATTAGGGTTATCTATTTCGTAACCAACTCCGAGGAAGCCTTCCGCGAAATGACTTCGGGAGTTAAAGTAAATAACACATACCAACTATATCGTGATTACATCGATAACTTTGTATTAGGGAGCAGGAGGGATTCATAAATGAGAGATATACTATTTCCTTTTCAGGAAACAGCCCTTGGTGAACTGCATTCTGCAATTAAAGATGCTCATGCAGTGTGGCGTGAAAATAAGCCTCAGATAATCTCGTTTTCCGCACCTACTGGTTCGGGAAAAACTATTATTATGACGACTCTTTTTGAGGAAATACTCTATGGTAACGAGGACAACCTCGGAGATCCAGATTCAGTTTTTGTTTGGCTTTCCGATTCACCAGAGCTCAATGAACAAACACGGTTAAAAATTGAAAGCAAGTCAGATAAAATTCCTGTTAGAGACTTAGTAACTATAGATTCAAACTTTAGTGCTGAGTACTTCGAAGGTGGTCACGTTTATTTTCTAAATACACAAAAGCTCGGTTCTGATAAGCTACTGACTGCAACATCTGATAAGCGACAGTATTCCATATGGGAAACACTTACTAATACTGCAAAACGGATTCCTAAAAAATTTTATGTGGTGATAGATGAAGCACATAGAGGAACTTATACATCTGTGCAAGCAGAAAATAAGGCGCAATCTATCATGCAAAAATTCATTAAGGGTAGTGAAGATGACGGTCTTTGCGTCATGCCTTTAGTTATAGGTGTGACTGCAACTCCTCAGAGATTTGATAACTTAATTGCCGGAACGACTTCAACGGTTCAAAAAGTCATCGTTCCACCTGAGCAGGTTCGTGAGTCAGGTCTTTTGAAAGATAGAATTATTATTCACTATCCAGATATTCAATTTAATGCCGATATGACCATGTTTAAAGGGGCAGTTGATAATTGGCGCAAAAAATGCTCTCACTGGAAGACTTACTGTGAGCGTGAAGATGAAAAAATAGTAAACCCTATTCTTGTTATCCAAGTTGAAGATGGAAATGATCGTATAGCAACCCAAACAGATTTGGGAGCTTGCATCGATTTACTAGAAGAAACGCTGGGACGCAAATTACAGCCCGGAGAAGCGGTACATACTTTTAATGACCGTGGCACACTTAAAGTGCGTGATGTTGAAATTCAGCAAATTGAAGCATCCCGAATTCAAGAAGAAGAAAATGTGCTGATCGTGTTTTTCAAAATGAATCTTTCCACAGGTTGGGACTGCCCCCGAGCTGAAACGATGATGTCATTCCGCAGTGCCCAAGACTATACTTATATTGCTCAGTTGCTAGGACGTATGATACGTACACCTTTGGCAAGACGGATTTCTTCTGATGCTGAGCTTAATAGTGTCAGTCTATTTCTTCCATACTTTGATGAAGAAACAGTGAAGAATGTAGTTAATGCCCTACGTGACAGTGAGGCTGCTATGCCTACCGAAACGGGCACCAGTAAAGAGCTTGTTACACTTGAACGAAACCTTGCCTATTCTGATGTATTTGAGGCGATGGATAACCTTATAACCTATCGGATAGATTCATCTCGAAAGCAGGCACCACTTAAATTATTAATACAGCTTTCACGTGCACTGACGATGGATGGTATTGACTTAGGGGCGCAGAAAACTGTTAAAAATGCAGTTTTATCAAAAATGGATGGTGAGATTTCACGGATAAAAGAAAGTGGAGACTTTGACACTCGAGGGGCTTCAATTACTGGTTTTGCTCTCGGTACACTGATATTTGAATACGGAGACAACGCCTACTCCTTTGATGAAGAAACACAGACAATGACCATGTCCGATTTTGATATTTCCCGACATTTTGAGCAAGCTGGAAAGTTGTTGGGAGAGGGTTTACACAAGGAATATTGGATTCGTCATAGTACCTGTGACCATATTGATGTAAAAAAAGAAATCATCATTCTTACACATGATACTGATGCAATGGAAAGGATTAATGACTATGCTGAGGAAGAATTCATAACACTGTACGAAAACAACAAGAGATCCATTGCTAGACTTAGCGAGGCACGAAAGAATGTCTATGAAAGATTAACTAATGCTTCTGTACAACCGATATCTGTACCATGGATATTACCAGATTCTATTGATTTTTCTAAACCAGATAATAGCAGTAAATTTGAGCAGCATCTTTATTGTTCAGAGGATGGCACATTTGAAACATCACTGAATCCATGGGAAAGCGGAGTTGTTACAGAAGAGCTTAACAATGGTGCTGTATGCTGGTTACGTAATCTTGACCGTAAAAAGTGGTCACTTGAAATCCCTTACGAAGTGAGCGGTGTCACAACTTCTATGTTCCCGGATTTAGTTATTGTTAGATCTGATGCACAAGGTTATGTTTTTGATATTTTAGAACCACACGATCCTAGCCGAAAAGACAATTATCCTAAGGCAGTGGGTTTAGCAAAATTCGCAGATAAGCATTGGGATATATTTGGCAGGATTCAGCTCATTCGACTTAAAAAAGGTGTCGATGGTCGTGAACATTTCTATCGACTAGATATGGGAAAAACAACGATTAGGAATAAAGTTCGTGGCATAACATCAAACGAGGAACTGGATAGAATTTTCAATACAGATGCTGTACGAGAAGATTAAATAATACATCTATCCTGTCTCCTCAACCTCAATAATAATCTAATCTGTCAACTCGACCCTATAGCTTTCAGGGTAGTTGATATGTTTCCTCGAAGAATAAAAATAAGGGTTTCCCGACATTAACATCTACGGCAAAGTAGCCGTGAGAAACGTTCAATGTCGGGAAACCCTTTATTTATCAATGCTTTGAATTTCCCTGTTTCTCCATCCTTGACATCAAGGCAACACACTCAACGTGATATACTTAGTCTATTCTATACTCCGAAAAAACCAACTAAAACCTTATTTCAAAGTATTTTAACATCAATCTTTTCAAGCCGAGATGTAGATTTTGATTAGGCTATTTTACGGTACTTCATGAAACCATACAGCATCATATATAATGTCACAGTGTTCTTTAAACCATGAACTCCATAACATAGGATTTGCATCAATTTCTCTATTGTCATTTTCATATTTTAAATAGGCTATCAACAATTTACGAACAGATATTTTTATTGTTTCTATCTCATCTTCGTATATTTCATAAAAATCCCACCATTTTGATTTTGACGGGTGGGCAGTAAATCTACACCTTAACAAATATAATCTTTCTAAATGATATTTTGCGACACTATCGTAAAACTTAATTTCATCATATACATAATCACTCATTTGTTCACGACTTTGTGTTGGTTTTTTAAGCCGCTTCTTTAACGACTGAAATATAACGTCAACCATATTATCCGCTGCCGTTAATGATTCTTCTGTAAAGTCTAATTCATATAGTTCCAAAAATCTAACATAATAAAATACTGCTTTATTTACATAAGGATCAAGCGCGTTTATCAACTTTAGATAACCTAATGTTTTCGAGTTTAAAATGGAAGGTTCTCTATCTATATAATTTTTAAAATTGTTCACCTCTTGCGCAACATTATCTCCATAGATATTCGTAAGGGTATTTCCTCTAAAATCTGTTGGAATACCTGTAGATAACGCAATGGCTCCTATCAAATTTACTTGATAACTACGATAAACATACTGAGATATAAAATGGAACAAAATATCAATCTGATCAGACACAAATTTGTCCTTCGATATATCTCTCCACCCATGACTCCAATTAGGGCACACAATGCCCACCTTTAGTACATTTTCTTCATCCGAATAATAGCAGAAGATGTTGTTGTAATTTAAGTTTAATTTTAACTCTGAAGTGTTTGTAAAATCCCTAATTTGAAAAAACTGTTCATTATCTCTTTTTGGAAGTTCGTGAGAAACTATTTTATCCAGAGTAGACTTAAACTGTTCAATTTTATTTTTTGTGTTTTGGTATGTCCTATAATAATTACATACTTTATTTTTGAATTTATCATACCCCAAAGTATCCCCACTCTCCAAAACAACATTTTTTAAGAAATCAAAATAAATTATCATGCCTGCTTATTACTTTTTCGAACTATATTTCTTACTCTTTCTTTGTACTCCATCTTCAGTTTTCACAACATTACTTCTCTTTTTCTTTTCCTCTTGTACCGCTTCAAATTGTTCTTTTGAAATAATTGCTGGATGGTTATTTTCTGAAACATAATGTTCTTGGTGTTCTCCCGCATTAAGTAGCCTAACTACACCGATATATTTCTCATTGCTCAGCATGACATCAATCGTTCGTTTACTCCAATTTTCTTTTCCGGTTGGGGTTTTTATTTCTCGTTTTTCTAACTCTCGCTTTATACCAATAATACTAAACCCGCGCAAATACAGTTCAAAAATTAATCGGACATTTTTAGCTTCATCTTCCTTAATGATCAGTTCTCCATCTATATCATTTTCATAACCGTAACATTTTCGGTTATATAATTTTGATGTGCCTTGTGCCGCATGACGTCTATAACCCCATTTAATATTTTCACTACGAGATTCATTTTCCGCTTGTGCAATCGATTCGATAATTGAAATCATCAAGGCACTATCTGTATCAGCTGTATCGAGTCCTTCTTGTTCAAATATGACACGAACTCCATGTTCCTTCAGTTTATTCAGTGATTCTAACACTTCAACTGTATCACGACCAAAGCGGCTAATATTTTTAGTGATAACAATTTCAATCTTTTTCGCCTGACAATCTTCTAACATACGA
Source organism: Amphibacillus sediminis NBRC 103570 (assembly GCF_001552275.1). Taxonomy (GTDB): domain Bacteria; phylum Bacillota; class Bacilli; order Bacillales; family Amphibacillaceae; genus Amphibacillus_B; species Amphibacillus_B sediminis. The sequence goes on along the minus strand of NZ_BCQW01000004.1, from coordinate 80,905 downwards.
ATAAATTCTTTTCTTTTTGAACCAGACTTTCCTGATGCAATATCTATATATGTATCAACAAGCAACCAATTCGGAGTGACGGCCGTTAACCTGGTAAGTGCAGATACTTGGTTTGTTAAACTATTTAATTGTTCCATGCTGTTCGAACTGACTCGACAATATATCCCCACACGTTTCTCTCGTAGTACAGGTCTTGGTGGAATAAAATGAACCCTTCGATTTTCAGACATTTTCTTTATCCTCCAGAAATCATATTGAAAATATCATACTTAGACTAATCACATTCAATGTATTTTCGGCAATATTAGTTAGTCTAAATATAACACGAGTTCCTTCAATTATCTATCCTGTCAACTCCCCTACCCAAAACCTAATCTGTCAACTCAACCCCATTTTCCAGCTCTTCCAACACCAATAACAAAAAGGGTTTTACCCGTTTATTCATATAAAATAAACATAGGTGAAACCCTATAAACCTTATTCTATCAACACTTCAACTATACTTATTCATCCACCCTAGACATCAATGCCACACACTCCACATGACTCGTCTGAGGAAACATGTCGACAGGTTGGACTTTTTTTGTTTGGTATCCCCCGTTTTCAAGAATGGCTAAATCACGAGCTAAGGTCGAAGGGTTACATGAGACATAGACAATGCGATCTGGTCGCATGGCCAGCATAGCTTCAAGTAGGGCTTGATCGCATCCTTTACGAGGGGGATCAACGACAATAACATCAGGCTTTAACCCCTGTGTCGTCCACCATGGCATTACCTTTTCCGCTTGTCCCACGAAAAATTCAGTATTGGTGAGATGATTTAACTCTGCATTCCGTTTGGCATCTTCAATTGCCTCTGGCACGATCTCGACACCGAGCACTTTTTTAGCATTTCGTGCTAAAAAGAGAGAGATTGTCCCAATACCACAATAAGCATCAATCACTGTCTCATTTCCTGTAAGAGCTGCGTATTCTAATACCTTATGATAAAGGACTTGTGTTTGAGATGGGTTTACCTGATAAAACGATTTGGCTGAAATGGCAAACTTAATCTCATCAATTGAATCATAAATGTATGCCTCTCCCCAAAGACACTTTGTTTTTTTACCTAGAATAACATTGGTCCGCTCTGGATTAATGTTTTGCATAATCGATTTTATATTTGGATTAGCCTCAGTTAACCGTTTAATCAACTGCTTCTTATGCGGCAACTCACTTGTTCGGGTTACTAATACAACCATTGTTTGATCATGAGCTTGTCCTGAGCGTACCATAATATGACGTAAAATTCCTCGGTGTGTTTGCTCATCATAAGCTGAGATACCAAGGTCATCTGCAATTTTACGTACTGCTTCAACCATCTGATCATTGCTTTCAGAAGTAATAATACAACGATCCATCCCATCGATGATATCATGGCTTCTTTTTCGATAAAAGCCTGTGATCAGTTGACCATTTTTTTCAGCAACAGGAATCTGCACCTTATTTCGATAACGCCAAGGATCCTCCATTCCAAGAGTTGGTTCAACCTGTACCTCTTTAATATGACCTATTTTCTGAAGTGCACTTTGAACTTGTTGAGCCTTCATTCTAAGCTGCATTTGGTAGCTCATATGCTGAAGCTGGCATCCCCCACATTGGCTATAGACATAACATGGTGGATCGACTCGATCTGGACTTACTTGTTCAATTTCAAGCAACTTACCTATGGCAAAATTCTTATTGACCTTAATTGCTTTAACCTGAGCTGTTTCTCCTGGTAATACATGAGGAACAAACATAGGATAACCATCTATTTTCCCAACCCCATTTCCTTCATGGGTGACATCTTCAAAATATAAAGTAACTGTTTCATTTTTCTTGACAGGTGCTTGATGTTTACTCATTCTATCTACGTCCTTTTTTAATTGCTGTAGATAGTGTATCAGAAAGGCTAACGAAAGGAAAGATAGACTTATTTCGACTTTCTATTTAATATTTCCTGAGAAATGAGATATTTGTCAATATTTCTGGATCGACTGACAGTATGGTGTAAATTCTTGAGCAAAGAATGATCCTAATCTTAACAGAAAAAGCACTCTGCCATTACAAAGTTGCTGTCAAAACTAAAGCAAAAGCCTGACGGCGTAATTGTCGGCAGGCTTAATCTACACTAATTTAAATAAGTAATAGTTGGGATTGGTTCAGCACCGCTAGCATAGTAAAAATTTAGTACACTAAAAAAATCAATGGATTTATTTGTATTTAAATCATAAATGAGAATATGATCGCCCCAGTTTGTCAAATCATCTTGATCTAATCTTCGCGGTGTCACCTTTCCCAGTGTATCAACAAATGAGCTTTCATATTGTGTCGGTGGGCCTGATCTAAAATATGACTCATGATGCATGAAAAGTGTATCAATATCCAAATAAAGCATGATTGCATTATCTGATTTAGCGTAATTAGACTGATAGCTTACCGGAGCTGAGATATTTCTAATTTTCACGCTAGAAATACTATGGGTTCGTTGATTATAATTGCCATCCCAGCTAAACATAAAAACTCGCTCCCAGTCGAGGTGACTGTTGTTCCCGGTTTGATTAGCTAGATAGCTCCCATTCACATAAATGTCACCATTGGGATAGCTAAGTACAAGGTATTGTAATGATGTTGAGGATGAGATAACCCCGCTTGCTCCCTCAGGATTACTTGCATTCATTCTAAGTGTGTAGGCATCTCCCACGGTCCCTTCAGAAAAGACACGTAAAGCCCAATCACCTTCAGGTAGTGAGCTATGAGCTATCGTTTGTCCAGCTTGTCCACCTAAGGCAGTAGGATAAGCTGTACCTGTGCTCCAATCAATTAAATAAAGCTGAACATAATAGTCACTAATGGCAGAATCAAGTTGAAATAGGATACTTCGATCACTATCAACTGAAAAAAACCACCAATCATCTGGATCAGATTCTGTCAATGAATCACTATAAATAAATCGATCTGAGTCAATTAAGTATGAGCTACTTGTTGACATTCGATTATCTTCTAATGTGATCTCTTCGTTACGATCAGTTTTTAGTTCAGTATCACTAAAGGATGCTTCTATTTCTTGATCATTAATTTCGAATTCGAACTGCTTTAGATCAGCTTCGAACTCAAATGGTTCAATTAAGGCATCTGCTAATACAGGATTAACCGCCATAAAACCTGTTGCACTTAATAGCAGTAGTGTAGCAAAGCAAAATTTTAAAAAATTACTTAACCGCATCTTATCACCTCATTTTATTAGTTTATGTCAAAACAAGGTTGCGTTTGTCTTAATCTAGATGTCTAAACTTCTTTTATCTAACCTCCTTTCTCGATAATCATCAAGTAACAATCAAAATATAACATGAATAATTTGTAAAATTGGTCGAATGATGGAATAAATTTTAAAATTTTTATAGGAAAATTTCAAAACCATAAAGAAACTCCCAAACTACGATTCGGGAGTTTCTGTCTCATTTGAACTTTCTATTTGAAGCTGGGCTTGTTCTGGTGTAGGAATAAAATATTCAATATGCTGTTGAAGGTTTAAAAACTCTGCTGGTAACAACCCACCATATTCGCCATCAATATTTAGCTGCATTTTTTCATCTGTATAAATCTTTATCTCTCGTGCTCTGGTATGAAATACTTTCGGATCACTATAGTGGGCTCCACGGGTGGCCTGGGAGACGATGCGGACAAATTCTGCTAGATTGCTTTTTCTCAAAACAAGGAGATCAAATAAACCATCATCCATCGTTGCATGTGGTGCTAGCTTTTCAAAGCCACCGACCGAATTCGTGTTGGCGACTAGAAAAAGCATAATTTCATCTTCAAAAACTTGACCATCGTATTCGATTCGCGTATAAATCGGTCGAAGCCTAGGAAGCATCTCAATTCCTTTCATGAAATAAGCTAACTGACCAAGCATGGTTTTCAATTTACTTGGTACCTCATAGGACACTTCCGTTAATTTTCCACCACCTGCTATGTTAACAAAATAATGCTCATTTACACGTCCAACATCAAGCTTACAGGTATGCCCTGCTAGAATGACATCGATCGCCTTGTCTATCGATCTTGGAATCGATAAGGCTCGAGCAAAATCGTTGGTCGTTCCTGCTGGTATGATTCCTAACCGTGGTCGATAATTGGCCTCTGAAATACCGGACACAACCTCATTTAGTGTACCATCACCTCCGACCGCTACTACCAGATCAAAGTGGCGAGCAACAGCAAGGCGGGCTGCTTTGGTAGCATCACCTGGACAGGTTGTAGCATGGGCAGAGGTCTCATAGCCTGCCTGTTCAAACCTTTTCAACACATCTGGAAGCTTACCTTTAAAAGCCTCTCTACCTGATGTTGGGTTATATATAATTCGTGCACGTTTCATTCATAAACCCCCAATATAACGTAACTCTATCTTGCCTTATCATATCATGTTTATAAGCGAAACTCTAATCATACACAGTTAGTAGTTTTTAAATCCATATAAACTCAGACATAGCATATGTTTAGACATAATCATACTGCCTCACTTAGCACGTACTGCAAGGGCTCAACTATCAATAATTGAAATGAGCAAAGTGCTCGTGTCACTTTGCTCATTTCATTTGAATGACTTTAGCGTTTCTTTATTTCGGCTAAAATAATTTTATTAACGAGTGGTGGGTTGGCTTGTCCTTTTGTCTCCTTCATGACCTGACCAACTAAGAAGCCAAGTGCTCGATCTTTACCATTCTTAAAGTCTTCAATAGACTGTTCATTTTTATCTAATATGGCATTAATAATTTCCGTTAACTGACCTTCATCAGAGATTTGCACTAAACCTTTATCTTTAATAATTTGCTCAGGATCGCCACCATGCTCAACGAGTTCAGCAAATACTTTTTTGGCCATTTTAGACGAAAGTGTCCCGTCTGAAATTAAGGTAATCATTTTGGCTAAGGCTTCAGGTGTTAGCGGAAGGTCATGTAATTCTTTTTGTTGCTTATTCATATAAGCGGAAACTTCACCCATCAACCAGTTTGAAGCTTGCTTCACATCAGCTCCTCCAGCAATAGCTGCTTCAAAGAAGTCTGACATTTCTTTGGTACTTGTTAGCACCATCGCATCATATGCTGGTAGGTTGAGCTCATTAATATAACGTGCTTTACGTGCATCTGGTAGTTCAGGAATTTCAGCACGGACACGTTCTTTCCAAGCCTCATCAATATAGAGTGGTACCAAGTCAGGCTCAGGGAAGTAACGATAGTCATCAGAGCCCTCCTTGACACGCATTAAAATTGTCTCTTTTGTTTGCTCATCATAACGACGTGTTTCTTGTAGAATCACACCACCTGATAATAGCTCTTTTTGCTGACGTTTTTCTTCAAATTCCAATCCTTTTTGAACAAATGAGAAAGAGTTCAAATTCTTTAATTCTGTTTTAACACCGAATTCTTCTTGGCCGATTGGTCGTAAAGAAATGTTTGCATCACAACGGAGTGAACCTTCCTCCATCTTACAATCCGAAACACCTGTATATTGAATAATATTTTTTAGTTTTTCAAGATAGGCATAGGCTTCTGCTGGTGAACGAAGATCAGGCTCTGAGACAATTTCAATCAAAGGCGTGCCTTGACGATTAAAGTCTACTAACGAGTAACCATCATCACTATGCGTCAGTTTACCTGCATCCTCTTCTAAATGGAGTCGCGTAATTCCAATCCGTTTTGACTTGCCATCTACTTCTATATCAATCCAGCCATTCTCACCAATTGGTTGATCAAATTGAGAAATTTGATAGGCTTTTGGGTTATCTGGATAGAAATAGTTTTTACGATCAAATTTAGTATCAGTAGCAATCTGACAATTTAGCGCCATTGCTGCTTTCATAGCAAAGTTAACGGCCTCTTCGTTTAAAACGGGTAATACACCGGGATAACCAAGGTCAATCGGATTAATATTCTCATTAGGTTCAGCCCCAAAATGGTTAAAGCTTGGGCTAAATATTTTCGATTCCGTTTTGAGCTCGACATGGACTTCTAATCCAATAATTGTTTCAAAATTCATGACTGTACACCTCCCAAGCTTGGGCGTTGTTTGTGGTAATCTGTTGCTTGTTCAAAGGCATAAGCAACACGGTAAATCATGCTTTCATCAAAATGCTTAGCAATAATTTGCAAGCCAATCGGTAAGCCTGTCTCTTTAGCAAATCCACAAGGGATCGACATACCCGGTACGCCTGCTAAATTAACCGGAATGGTTAAAATATCGTTAGCATACATCGTTAACGGGTCATCCACCTTCTCTCCAACCTTAAATGCTGGTGTTGGTGTCGTTGGACCGATAATCACATCAAAATTTTCAAATACTTTATCGAAATCATTCTTGATTAATGTCCGCACTTTTTGAGCTTTTTTATAGTAAGCATCGTAGTAGCCTGAGCTAAGTGCAAACGTTCCAAGCATAATTCTCCGCTTTACTTCATCACCGAAGCCTTCACTACGTGATTTCTTAAACATATCAATCATATTGTCCGCATTTTCACTGCGAACACCGTAGCGAACCCCATCAAATCGAGCTAAGTTCGCTGATGCTTCAGAAGACGCTAATAAGTAATAGGCAGCTACAGCATACTTAGAATGTGGCAATGTTACCTCTTCCCATGTTGCACCTAAATCTTCATAGACCTTTAACGCGGCTAAAACAGACTCACGTACTTCCTGGTCTACACCTTCTTGATCAGAAAGATATTCCTTTGGTACCGCTATTTTTAATCCTTTAACATCTTGCTTAAATGCATCACTGTATGTTGGGATGTCAATATTTGCTGAAGTCGAATCCATTGGATCATGGCCAACAATTGCCTGAAGTAGATGCGCATTATCTTCAACTGTTTTGGTAATCGGACCAATTTGATCTAAAGAGGAAGCAAAAGCAACCAAGCCAAAACGAGAAACTAAGCCGTAAGTAGGCTTAAGACCTACTACTCCACAAAAAGCCGCTGGCTGGCGGATCGAACCACCTGTATCTGAGCCTAAGGCAAAGAACACCTCACGTGCGGCAACAGCAGCTGCTGAACCACCACTAGAGCCACCAGGTACATAGTCAATATTCCACGGGTTACGTGTTGTCGCATACCCAGAGTTTTCATTGGAAGAACCCATGGCAAACTCATCCATATTTAATTTTCCAATCATGACTGTTTTTTCCTCTGCAAGCTTTTCAACGACTGTTGCGTTGTAGAGTGGGTCATTAAAGTTATCAAGAAATTTACTTGCACACGTTGTTCTGACCCCTTTAGTTACCATATTATCCTTTATTCCTATTGGAATCCCAAATAATAGATGGTCGGCTTGATTTGTTTCATTATCCAATTGTTTGGCTTGCTCAAGCGCTGCTTCCTTATTTAAGGTTAAGAAGGCCTTGATTTGATCATCAACGGCATCAATCTGATCATATGCCGCTTGCACAAGTTCTGTCACGGTTAATTCTTTATTATGTAGCTTGTCCTGTAATTCTTTTAATGTATAATCAAAAACTGACATTTGTATCTAGCCTCCTACTCTAAAATCGATGGTACTCGGAATTGTCCATCTTTTTGATCTGGTGCATTTTTCAATGCATCCTCCCGCTCGATCCATTTTCGTGGCTCGTCCTTACGCATAACATTCTTTAAATCAAGAACATGGGTAGTGGGCTCAACATGACTTGTATCTAATTCATTTAATAGTTCTGCATAATGAATGATATCACCGAGTTGCTTCGTCATAACGTCTACTTCTTCTTCTGTAATAGCCAGTCTAGCTAAATGTGCCACGTGTTTGACCTGTTCTTTTGAAATTTCAACCATTATGGTCACCTCCATTATTAGAAAAACTCGCATTCGCTCGCTATTAGTGAATGTATTAGCTTTTCTTTATCTTTATTTTTACTACTTCAAAGACTCACTTGCTAAAATTTCAATCCTTGTTAAGGTATAAAATTATCAACCTTAGCCCAGTAACTTCATTCAGCAGAAGTTTTCTACTTAAGAGGTCTGCACAATTGTATTTCATTCAGTAGAGGTTTAAAGCTTGGCTGAATCAAGTTAACGCCTCTAGTAAATGCCACAGATTTTCAGCGGAATTTATCGAGCGAAGCTCGTTCAAAATCTGAGCGCAAATACGCTTAGCCGCATTTAATACATACTTATGATAATAGCAAAGAATAGCGGGTTAAGGCAACTATCCATTAATGGATAGTATGCCTTAAACCTAAAAGTAAAACGCTCTACTCCCCGCAGTAGTATATAGAAACTGAAACTTATAATCTCCCAAAATAGCTCCTTTATTGCCTCTAGCCTTGGAGCATCGAGATAAGTTCACACTATCGATTATAAATATGAATAATAGGTTCCTCTTCTCCTGCTGCTCTGGTAATTAGGCTTTCCTGACGGTCGTTTGATTTGATATTAACTTCAATATCAAAATGGGTTTGAAAGCTATCTGAAATCAATCCGTACACATATTGGGTAAAGCCTACAACCTCAGCCTCCCCATTAAACTGGATCGGAATTTCTAAAATTAGTTTACGAATTTGGCCATCCTGATAAAATCCTTCTCCAACTAAGCCGACATAGTTTGGGAAAAAGTCTGCCACATCTGTTTTCAGCTTATCGATAGTAGCTGCTAGGTTAGGATCGATATCACGGCCCTCTTTTGAAGGAAATAGCACGTATTGCTCATCGATTTCTTCCCAGTTTCCTATCGATTCACTCCCCCCTTTAACCGTCGTCTTAGTAACAAAGTTTCCGGGTACTAGCCCATCTCTTGGTGCCTCACGGTAAATCGCAATCATAATAGGGACTTCTTGAAGACCCTCTTTTGCTCTTATTCGTCTCACAACTTCCTCCGCAATCCTATTGGCTTCAGTTAGCATTTTCTGTTTTGGGATATCATGATAATAAAATGGCCCGCCAATCTCGGTTTGATATCGGTAGTTTGACTTCATTGCGATCCCTAAGGAAATACCCGCTAATTGAACGGCATTATCATCTGTTCTGGCTAAATAGTTTTGTTCTAAAATATGGGAAAGATATCTCGGGTTTTCTTCCTCTTGCTTCCTAATCTCATCTTCCTCTGTATTTTCATCATAATTAACAGCTGGATTCAATCCCAACTCGGTTGAATCAGATTCTCGTTCCAACCAGCTGTATAATTCACTTGTACTAATCTGCTGTCCCTCCTGAAAGACATGAGTTTCAGGATCAAAGACCGAAGTTGAGTGTCGGCGTAAGTCATTCTCTAATGCATTAATATCGAGGCGATTGGCTACTTGGTTCGTAATAACTCCCCGGGATTGACTAAGTTTATAGGGTAACAACACCTGATATTCATTGTCTGAAACACTATAATTCGGCACAATCGCCAGCTCCTGATTGACTTCCTCTGGTAAAGTTTCATCAATTACCTCTCCTTGATTGGAATAGTCAGGAGCACAGCCTACTGTGATCATGATTAAAATTAAACTAGCAAATCGGATTAGACGCTTCATTTAATCCCTCCTCTCTCTTTACTGATTCAAAGCTTCGACTAACTGCTGCTCACTCCAAATGGTAATCTCAAGCTGTTCTGCTTTCGTAAGCTTCGAGCCAGCTTCTGCTCCTGCAATTAAAATATCTGTTTTTTTACTTACACTTCCAGTTACCTTTCCACCCAAGGCCTCAATCCGCTCTTTCGCTTCTTGTCGCGTTAGCTGCTCTAGCTTTCCAGTTAAGACGACGGTTTTATTATAAAAAGCAGAAGCTTCAGAAGCCGCTTCCGGTTTGGCACCTAAATACCGCATATTAATCCCTAGTTCTTTTAAGCGATTCATTAACTTTAAGACCTTTTCATCTTGAAAATAACGAACAACTGAATCAGCCATTTTATGACCGATTTCATTAACAGCCATTAAATCATCTAGTGTAGCTTGTTTAAGCTTATCCATGTCATCAAAGGCAATGGCTAAGGTTTTGGCAGCTTTGGCCCCGACAAAACGAATACCTAAGCCAAATAATAAGCGTTCTAGTGAATTTTGCTTTGAAGCATCGATAGCTTCAAGTAAATTATCGACTGATTTCTCACCCATTCTTTCCAGCTTAAGCAGTTCTGAGCGATCCAATTGATAAAGATCGGCGACATCTTGAACAAGTTTATGCTCGTATAATTGGGCAACGACCTTTTCGCCCAAACCGTCAATATTCATCGCTTGTCGTGAAACAAAGTGGATTAACCCCTCCATTAATTGAGCGTGACAGCTCGGATTAATACAGCGAAGTGCTACTTCTTCCTCAAGACGGACAAGCTCAGCACCACAAGCAGGGCAATGATCAGGCATACGATATAAAACCTCATCACCTTGACGTTGTTCTGGTATGACACGAACGACCTCTGGAATAATATCGCCCGCCTTTTTAATTACAACTGTATCATTTATTCGAATATCCTTCTCTTTAATAAAATCTTCATTGTGCAAGGATGCCCGTTGAACAGTTGTACCTGCTACCTTAACTGGTTCAAGTAGGGCTGTAGGAGTTACTGCTCCAGTACGACCAACGCTAAGTATAACATCCTTCAACTTGGTTACGGCTTCTTCAGCCGGGAATTTATAAGCAATCGCCCAGCGTGGACTTTTAGCCGTCGTCTTTAACTGATTCTGATAGTCAAGCCGATCGACTTTAATGACAATACCATCAATATCATAGCTTAAGTCTGCCCGTCGATCGACCCAGCTCTCCACAAAATCAATGACCTGATCAATACTTGTACATTGACGCCATTCTGGATTTATTTTAAAGCCAAGTTCTCGTAAATAGTTAAGCCGTTCACTGTGGGTAGTTAGTGACCCTGTTTGCCATTCACCTACAGCATAAATAAAAATATCCAAATGACGTTCGGCTGCAATCTGCGGATCAAGCTGACGGAGCGATCCTGCCGCTGCATTTCTAGGGTTAGCAAAAGGTTCTTCCTGACGTGTTTCTCGAGCTTCATTTAGGGCGAGAAAAGAACGTTGTGGCATAAACGCCTCACCTCTAACCTCAATCGTACTTTGGTCAGTAATTTTCAATGGAATGCTGCGGATTGTCCGAAGGTTTTGGGTAATATCCTCACCAGTTGTACCATCACCCCTCGTTGCACCTTGAACAAAGAGGCCGTCCTGATAGCGGAGCGAAACCGCTAAACCATCAATCTTCAGTTCACAAACATAGTCTACTTGATCAACCCCAAGACCGTCTCTTACTCGACGATCAAAATCAAGTAAATCCTGTTTATCGAAGGCATTAGCAAGGCTCAACATCGGTACATGATGCTCAACCTTTTTAAAGCCTTCGAGTGGCGCTCCACCAATTCGTTGGGTGGGTGAATCTGACGTAACGAGCTCAGGATGTTGTTCTTCTAATGTTCGTAGCTCTTGCATTAATCGATCATACTCTGCATCAGGTACCGTTGGCTGATCAAGAACATGATACTGATAGTTATAATCGTTTAACGTCTGTCGTAAAGATAAGATTTTTTCTTCTAAAGATGCCATCATTACGTCACCTCTTTCATTTATTGTTTCGTGATAGGCGCAAATTTCGCCAGCAAACGTTTGACACCCGTTGGCGCAGGAAAGGCTATGTCAAGCTCCATCGATTCTCCTGTACCTGTCACTTTTACCACTGTACCTATGCCCCACTTTTTATGGTTAGCTTTATCTCCAACTTGCCATCCTTGCTTTTCTCCACCCGTACTTTGCTTTTGGGCAAATCGTTTAAGCGATTTTTGCTTCGTTGGTTGTGTTTCTTCTGCTCTCGAGAAACCAAAACTCACTCGCTCAGACTCTTGCTCGTCTACTCCTTCAAGTAAATGACTTGGAATCTCTTTAATAAAACGACTGACAGGGTTCATATTGGTACGACCATAAAGTGAACGGAGTTTAGCATGCGTAAGATGAAGCTCCTTTTCAGCACGGGTTATCCCTACATAGGCAAGACGACGCTCTTCTTCCATTTCATCATCATCCAGCAATGAACGCGTATGTGGAAACACATTTTCCTCCATCCCAACTAAGAAGACGACTGGAAATTCAAGTCCCTTGGCCGCATGCAAGGTCATCATGGTTACTTTGTTATCAGCAAAAGGATCCTCATCTACTCGATCAATATCTGCGATGAGTGCCAAGTCAGTCAGAAAAGCCAGTAGTGTTTTATCTTCATTTTCTTGCTCGAAATGCTGTGTAACGGTTTTGAACTCATCTAGGTTTTCCAGTCGACTTTGGGCTTCAATCGTACGCTCACTAATAAGCTTTTCCTGATAGCCTGTTCGGTTAAGGACTTCCTCAACCATTTCAGTAACAGTCAAATATTCTTGTTGCTGATGCCAGTCATGAACCATTTGACCAAATTCAGCTAAGGATTTTGTGGCCTTAGTACTTAAGCCAACAAAATCAATTTCCTTAGTTGCCGTATAAAGTGAGATATCATGGTCTAGAGCGTACTGCTGTAATTTGTCTAAGGAGGTCTTACCAATCCCGCGCTTGGGTTCGTTGACCACCCTTGCAAAGCTTAAATCATCATCTGGATTTGAGACGAGTCGTAAATAAGCCAAAATATCTTTAATTTCTTTACGGTCGTAAAATCGAGTTCCCCCTACCATCTGGTACGGGATATTAGCTTTAACAAAGGTTTCCTCAATTGCCCGTGACTGGGCGTTTGTCCGATAAAGAATCGCTATATCACGGTACTGATAATCACTACTGCGCATGTACGCTTCTATCTTTTCAGCAACATAAATTCCTTCATATTGTTCGTTGGTTGCTTGATAATAATACAGCTTAGAACCACCCTGATTATTTGTCCATAATTTCTTAGGTTTACGACTCGTATTATGCTTAATAACCGCATTAGCTGCATCAAGAATCGATTTGGTTGAGCGATAATTTTGCTCAAGTAGTACGACATGCGCATCGGCATAGTCCTTTTCAAAAGATAAGATATTTTCAATGTCAGCACCACGCCAGCGATAAATCGATTGATCAGAATCCCCAACCACACAAATATTTTGATAACGCTCTGCTAAGCGTTGAACGAGATAATATTGGGCGTGGTTAGTATCTTGATATTCATCGACATGGATATATTGAAAACGACGTTGATAGTACTCCAAAACGTCTGGAACACGCTCAAATAGTTTAATGGTTTGCATAATTAAATCATCAAAATCTAATGATTGGTTTTTTATTAATGTTTTCTGATAGTGTTTATAGACTTGAGCAACCGTTTTGTCATAGTAATTGCCTGCCTGTGCCTCGAACTGATCCGCTGTCTGGAGATTGTTTTTAGCCGAGCTAATCCCTGACAGCATCGCTCTAGGATCAAACTTTTTACTATCAATATTTAATTCTTTCAACACATTCTTCACAACCGTTAATTGATCTCCACTATCTAAAATTGTAAAGCTGCGACTTAGGCCAATACGGTCAATATCACGTCTCAGTATCCTGACACACATCGAGTGAAAGGTTGATACCCACATGTAGTCACCTGTTGGACCGATAAGATGCCTTACCCGCTCTTTCATTTCTCTTGCTGCCTTATTAGTAAACGTAATAGCTAAAATATTACGTGGCGCTATATTTTTCTCCTCAAGTAAATAAGCAATCCGATGGGTTAGCACTCGTGTTTTACCACTTCCTGCCCCTGCCATAATAAGTAGTGGACCATCTGTGTGTCGCACGGCTTCTTGTTGACGTTCATTCAAACCGCTTAATAAATCCCTAACATGTTGACTCATCTCTTCTCACCACCTTACTCGTTGTGCTTTATCGCAACAGTTTCAATTGCTTGATCAAAATCGGTATAGAGGCTATTCCCTACTACAATCGTATCGGCAAGGGCAGCCATCTCTTCTGCTTGCTTGAGGGTGGTAATTCCTCCACCATAGACAAACTGGGTATGTGATAATTCTGCTTTAACCCGTTTCACTAACTCCGGATCACCATACTTACCACTATACTCCAAATAAAACAGTGGCAATCTGAAAAGATGCTCAGCCATTTGCGCATAGGCAATGACATCGTCGTAATCAGGTAATTGGCAATTAGCAAGCTGATACGCCTTCGACTCTTCATTCATAATCACATACCCTTCAGCAACAAGCTCCTGCCAATTGAGCATATGACCATATTCTTTAATCGCATTGTGCTGGATATCCATCATCCATTTCTTTTCTTGGCTATTCAACACCATTGGGATATGATAATAATCAAATCCGGGAGTAACTGCATCCAGAGTTGACACTTCTAAAACACAAGGAACGGTAAAACGCCGAATATGACTAAGCAGGTCAAGCACACCATCTAAGGTCACATGATCTGTGCCCCCAACCACAATGGCGTCTGTACCTGATTGACAAACGTGATTAAGCTGCTCATCTGTTAATGTTTTATTTGGATCTAATTTAAATACATGTCTCCATGTTTTTTGATTGTACACTAAGATCTCCCCTATACTTACTTATCTTTTTTCAGCCAGATTGACAATGTGTCAGTTCAACAAATCAACCTCGCTGTGACTAAGGAAGGTGACCTTCAACCTAGACTGTACCTAGTAGAAAAAGGTGGCTTACGCCAACCTTAGCCTAATTGCTCTATCATAAATACCATCTTCTAGTATAACAAAAAACAGCTCTAAGCGTGACTATTTAAGTAAAATTTGCAAGCTAAATATTGACGAAACATCGCATCAAAATAAGAGAGCGGTGGAAGCTATTCGCTACTTATTTACCGTAACAGACTGAGCAAAACAATCCCCATATAGGCACTTTTGGTCTTATGGTTATTTAGACGATGCTCAAAGCAAAAAAGTAAGCAAAAAAGCATGGATTCAATATCAATATTGAACCCATGCCCAAACTATTTAAAGACCTTCTATGCTTGATCAGCAGGAAAAACCAAGCCTATTGCAGCACGGCCCTGATCGAGTACTTTGATGGTATCAAGTGAGATTTGATACGTGTTAATATCACTTTCTCGTCGATCAGCTTGAAGCAATTGAATAAAGTGTTTGATTTCATAGTACATGGTTTGTTCTTTCTGTTCAACGGTAAGGTCCGTTATTGTTCCATCATTATCAATTCGTGTCAGCTTACGCATATCGCTAAGCTTTTCAATGACAATCGTTCCATTCTCTCCTTGAATTTCAGAAGGAACATGGGAATTGGTGATTTTAGAAAAGATTAGCTCTGCTGTTAACTCTGGATATTTAACCGTCATCGTCCCCATACCATCAACTCCAGAATCGAGCATATAGGCAGTTGCTTGCACTGATTTCGGCGCTCCAAATAAGGCAACCATAGGGTAAGCGGTATAGATACCAATATCCATTAAAGCCCCATTTGAAAGCTCAGGCTTAAAAGCATTATGGACGATCCCTCGCTTATAATCATCATAGCGTGAAGAATATTGACAGAAATTAGCCAAATAACGACGAATCGGACCAAGCTCTGCAAGCTGCTCTTTTAACACTCTGAAATTGGGTAAATGTGTCGTTTTCATCCCTTCCATTAGCAGTACATTATTTGCTTTTGCTACTGCAATCATTCGTTCAGCCTCTGCATGATTAGACGCAAACGGTTTTTCGACAAAAACATGCTTGCCCGCCTCCATACATACAATGGCTTGCTCAGCATGCAACGCGGTCGGACTTGCAATATAAACGGCATCAAATTCTGAGCTGTTAGCAAAAATAGTCAAGTCTGTATATGTATGAGCGACCTGATATTTGGCAGCAAATGCCCTTGCCTTTTCTTCAGTTCTTGAATAAACAGCTGTTAAACTAAAATCATCCAATAAAAAACCTGCATCTAAAAAACGATCAGTAATCCAATTCGTACCTATAACAGCAAAGCGAATCATGAACCTCATCCTCTCACTACTCATTTTGGTGATTCTTTTCTAGTCGTTCTAATACCATTTTATATCCATCACTACCATATGTTAAGCATCTTTTAACACGTGAGATCGTAGTTGTAGAAGCATTCGACTCTTCTACGATCGTGTGATACGTACGACCTTCAGCTAGCATTTTAGCTACTTGTAAGCGCTGGGCCAAGGATTGAATCTCATTCATTGTCGCGATATCATCAAAAAAACGATAACATTCCTCACGATCCTTTAAGGTTAAGATGGCATCAAATAGCTGGTCCAGCTGCTCACCTCTTAATTTATCAATTTGCATTGATGCACTCCTTTCTATTCTATCTCAGTCACACTAGACAAGCCTGGATCTGTTGGAATGACATTAATCCATGTTTGCCCTGGGATAAGCCCTACCTGTTCTCCATTACGTATTGGAACAATTCGTCCATCGCTATTTTCCCACTGAATTTTTTGAATCATTCCTTTTTGAAGTAAATAGGCATTACCACCTGACGTTAAATCTACTTCTCTTCTTCCAGCATCATCGACAATTTGATGTTCGGTCTCGATAATAAAGACATTATTTAGCTGAATTGGTGTTTGATCACTTAGTTCCACTGTTTGTTGTTGATCATTGTAGCGGAAATATGTTTCAGATGATACATCGTAGACGTAACGAACGGATTCTTGCCCATAAAATAGTTCGACTTCTGATACAGTCTCGCCTTCAATATCATCCAGCTCGTCTTCAGCTAAAAAGTGTAGTGGCTCATAACTCGCCTCAATATCATATCCCTGAGCAGCAGCTACTTCTGCGACTGAATTAAATTGCAAATAAGAATTGTGCGGTGCTACGCGAAAGGATTCTCGCTTAAATAGATGACCATCATCATCATAATAAGCACCATTTAGATGATCAGCAGCACCTGCTTTAAGCATATCTTCGATAAAATTAGCGGCTCCATGGTAGATATATAAAGCGTTATAACTGTTAGCTAGTTGAAAGTAATAAGGACGAGCACTACGTACCGGGCCTACAACTTCAGGGGTTTGACTGTGAAACAATGCCAAAAAACGTGTCGTTTGACCCTCTGCTAAAATTTCAAAAACAAGATCAGCCTGAGATAAACCTGACTGTGGTCGTGCCGCAGGATGATTATTAATCATAACACCAACCATGCGATTGCTAACTGGGGCTGATGCAGCTTCACCAGTTAGTGGATAAGAGTGACCCGCATCCACTTCGTCTAGCTCAATATCTTTTTTTGTAAGATTTTGCCCTGATTGCTCCGTGTCAGGATTTGAACAAGCCATTAACAATAACAATAATAATGTAAATACCGTGATGATTTTCTTTTGCATAAACGTTTCACGCATCCTTTACTTAAACATTTAGATAAAACTCTTTTCTCGATTATATCAAAATTCTAGCAAGTTAACCTATCCTTTTTAATAGAGATTCGATAAATCATAGAAAAAAACCTCACTGTCCTCCCTTTAAAAGCAATGAAGGTGGCGTTTGTTGGTAGGACAACAATGAGCTGTAAATAGGTTAACAATGAGATTGCCAGATAGAATTTGGCAGTCTCTTAGATCCACTATGTTTATATTATCTTATTTATGATATGATTTTTTAAAAGTCATATCTTAATGATTAACGATTAAAAACGGTACCCAAACTTATTACACGAGGACTGGGACATAACAAAAATTTTAACCTTAAATACAAATAATGCTTATAGATCAACTCCCTTTTTGTTAGCACTGGCTCGGGCTTACAGGACGTAAGCAGTTGTGCGTAGCCTCAGGATGTGGTGGTTTTAGCCTAAGTGGATCTTCAGCTCTTATCGGGACTACAATTACTCGTCCCACCAAAAAGACTTGTTTCCACAGGGCAAGGAGAGCATCGTCGGTCATATATCGAACGAAGAAAAATGGATCTTTATATTCAAGGCGTCTTCGTATTTTGCCTCCACTATGTCAGCTTGTTCGGAATCTCATTCCATCTATTTTCGTTATGTCCGATCCCACTGCCATTTCAATCAAAAGAAATGTGCCAATATTCTATTAATTAATTAAAAAACAAACCGCGTTCTTTTGTATAGCTTTTAAATGTATATCGGATTGTATAATATCTCACCATAGAGGAAAGGACCTCGTTGATACTTTTGACGAGCAATTTTTTACGACGGATAATAAGGGGCGATAGAATGAAGTTAGAGCAAATCATTAATGAAAAATATGACTACTTTAGTGAGGGCGATCAAGTTCTTGCTAAATATCTACTGGATCATAAAGATGAAATAAGAAATTTAAGCATTACTGAATTAGCTGAGCGAAGTTTAAGCTCTAAATCGTCTGTTTTGCGCTTTGCTCAAAAATTAGGCTTTTCCGGGTATACTGAGCTAAAGAACTTTATCAGATGGGAGCTCGTAAATCATCAGTCACACCAGAATTATAGCAACTATGGTGAGATCATCTTAAATGATGTCCAGAAAACGATTGAAGCACTAAATATGAATGATATACTAAAAATAAGCCAAGAAATTGATCAAAGTTCTAATGTCTATTTAGCAGGAACAGGTTTTTTACAACAAAATCTCACGATAGAAATGCAACGTATTTTTTTAGGCTTAGGAAAGAATATGCAAGTAATCCCCTTAGATATCAGAACCGATTTACATCAATTGGTTGTTGAGAAAATGACTGAAGATGACTTATTGTTTGTTTTCTCAAGCACAGGTAACAATCCTTCTATTAAAGAAGCTTTGGCCATCCCATTAATTAAGAAGGTCAAAATAGTAGCTATAACTGCAACATCGCACAATTGGCTAAGCTCACACGCAGATTATTCGATCCACATTTATTCAGATCGCGATCCACTCGCTGGTGATTCTGGCTTTTCTTC
Source organism: Amphibacillus sediminis NBRC 103570 (assembly GCF_001552275.1). Taxonomy (GTDB): domain Bacteria; phylum Bacillota; class Bacilli; order Bacillales; family Amphibacillaceae; genus Amphibacillus_B; species Amphibacillus_B sediminis. Next base: position 62,085 of record NZ_BCQW01000004.1, on the reverse strand, counting down.
AAGTGTCTTTTACTGTATTATCGAAATGTTAAGCTATAGTTTTTTTGACTATAAAAATAATAAATTAACAAACGGTTAACCATTAGGTTAGCCGTTTTATTACCTTCAAATTATTTGCAAATCATGATCAATGGATTGAGACGTGTTAAAAGCGGTTTCCCGATAAGTGAATCCGCTTCCCAATATTACTGTAATATCTTTTAATTGTTTATCCTTCTGTTTATAATGCAATCATGGTAGCGCCACCAATTACATTTGAAAGGGGTTAATTCAATGGATGATAAGACTCTGGCAAGAAAAATAATCGAACTATCGAACGGTCCAGAGAATTTTCAAAGTCTCACAAACTGTATGACTCGTGTCCGAATAAACTATAAAGATTTATCAAAAGTAGATATAGACGCAATAAAAGCGTTAAAAGGAATTCAAGGCATTAACCAGGCCGAATCGACACAACTTATTGTTGGACCCGGTCGTAGTGAAAAGGTAAGAGCAGAACTTGAAAAGCAATTAAACCTAAACACAGATGATGAATCAGAAAGCGCAGAAAAACAAGGTTTTCTCAAAACCTTATCAAGTATTTTCGTACCAGCTCTCCCTGCTATTATTGCATCTGGTGTATCGATGGGGATCAATAATATTATCCTGAGTATGGCAAAAATCGAGGCAGCTGAAGCAGGTATTGCTGGAACAGAAGCACTTTCTTCTCAGCAAGTTGTACTCGATTCATGGAACATGTTGGAGATTAGTACCTTTTTAGGTATTGTCGGTGATGCAACCTTTGCCTTTCTCGCTATTTATATAGGTATCACAGCTGCTCGAGTATTTAAAACAGATATGATCCTTGGTGGAATTCTTGGGGCAGTTACTATTGCTGGAGAATTAAGCATACTGGGCTTACAAAGCGGTCAAGGTGGACTATTTGGTGTTATATTTGGTGTATTTGTTCTAGCCCAAATTCAAAAATGGTTAAGAAAGATTATTCCTAATATCTTAGATGTTGTGCTGACGCCAACCCTAACAATATTAATTACAGGTGCACTTTATCTTTTGATCATAATGCCTATTGCTGGGTTTCTGTCAGATGGATTAATTAATGGAATTATGTGGCTATTAGATGTAAGCGGTATTCTAGGTGGCTTTGTGTTAGCAGCTGCATTCCCGTCCTTAATTGCTACGGGATTACATCACGGACTCGCACCTATTCACATGGAATTAATCAACACAACTGGAACAACTCCTATCTTTGCTGTACAGGTCATGAGTAATGCTGGATTAGTAGGGGCTGGATTAGCCATTTACCTCTTATCTAAAAGTGCTAAAATGAAGGAAATTGCTAAGGGTGCCCTACCTACAACCTTTTTGTCTGTAGGTGAACCAACCATGTATGGTGTCGTTATTCCATCCGGTTTTGGCTTTATAACCGCTTCAATTGGAGCTGGATTTGGCGGGATGATGATTCGTCTATTAGATGTACAAGCCTCAGCGATAGGAGCTGCAGGGATGTCTGCCGTTCCTTTAATTGCAAATGGTGATTATATAAAATATCTATTAAGTTACGCTGTTGGTTTTGTTGCTGCTTTTATTATCACGTATACAGTAGGAAAAGCAAAAAATTATAGCTAAAAAAAAGAAACCATTTTTAGATGAGACTTAGTTAAGAAAGATTCGAGTAAAAAATTAATGCACGAAAAGACATGAAGCAGGCAAGCTTAAGCTTGCCCTATCAAACTTTTGCGTGCATTTTCTCGTATGAGAAAATGATTAAACACTCACCTACTTTTTTGAACTCATCTATATGGAAAGGGGTCGACAATTATGCGCGTTATTCAAGTCATGTTTGATACGTTAAAGAGAAACTACTTAACACCGTATGAGATGAATGATGTATATACACCAAACTTTGAACGATTAGCGAAGAAAACGGTTCGCTTTGACAACTTTTTTGCAGGAAGTTTACCATGTATGCCAGCAAGAAGAGACTTGCATACTGGCAGATATAATTTTTTACACCGTGGCTGGGGGCCGATTGAGCCTTTCGATGATTCAATGCCAGAAATTTTAAAACAACACGGCATCTATACACATCTTGTTACTGACCACAAGCATTATTGGCGAGATGGGGGGGCAACCTATCATCCCCGCTATTCTTCATATGAATTTATTAGAGGCCAAGAAGGTGATAGTTGGAAAGGGATGGTAAATAAACCATTTCAGTTAAAAGACCTTGACAAGTTAGGAGAAGAAGGGGCAAGCAGAAAATTTACGAGTATGTCACAGGATTTTGTCAATAGAACGTATATGCCTGAAGAGAAAGACCACATGATGTACCGAACATTCGATGCTGGTTTAGAATTCTTGCAAACGAATGTGGACGCAGATGATTGGTTTTTACAAATCGAGTCCTTTGATCCACATGAACCTTTCTTTGTCCCGAAGAAGTATTTAGACATGTATGATGTAACAGAGGATGAATTCAATGGCTGGCTGTTATATAGCTATGATGATTTCTCACCAGAAAAAATTGACATTATCAAAAAGTACTATAAGGCATTAATTACCATGTGTGATGTTTATTTAGGAAAAGTGCTTGATTTTATGGATGAGCACAACATGTGGGAGGATACCATGTTAATTGTCAATACGGACCACGGCTTACTTCTAGGTGAGCATGAGTGGTGGGGCAAGAATATCATGCCTGTCTACAACGAAATTGCACATTTACCTTTCTTTATTTGGTATCCACAATTAGAAAGAAAGGGAGAAGCTGTTAGCCAATTAGCACAAACGATTGATATTCCGGCTACTATTCTGGACTTCTTCGAGATTGATTTACCTAAAGATATGAAGGGCAGACCTTTAAGGGATATTGTTGAATCTGATCAGCCAATACACGATGCTGTATTATTTGGTTATTTTGGTAGCAATCTCAATATTACAGATGGTGAGTATGTTTACATGCGTGCTCCCGTTCCTGAACAAGAACATGTATTAAAAGAATATACCCTTTCGCCGATGCGGATCAATCGTCGCTTCACTTTAGATGAGCTAAAAGATGCCAAATTAAATGATTCATTTAGTTTTACAAAGGGGATAGGTGTCCTGGAGCTTCCATCACAAGATATTATGGCAAAAAATTATCAGCGATTTGGCCATAAATTGTTTAATTATCAGGAAGATCCGCAACAATTGCATGCGTTACTCGATGCTGAAAAAGAATTTAAGATGATTGAAATGATGAAGAGACTGTTACGTGAAAATGAAGCTCCTTCATCCTTATATACGTATTTTGGCTTAGATAAGATAAATAGCGTAGACGATGTCAAAAAAGAACATGATCAGTTCAACAAATTTAAAAAAGCCGTTTGTGAAGACTTGTCTTTCTGTAATAGTGGTGCAAAGGAAGGATATTTAACATTATACGAATTGCTAAAAGATAATGAAGAACAGCAAAATAAATTAAAAGAAGACCTAGTCAAACAAAATGCAGAAGCGATAGATTGCAGCAGCTTAATCGCTTGGGTACAAAAAAATATTCCATCTGCCGATCAATCGTTTGTTCTCTATCAATTAAATCTATCAATGAGGACTTCTTAATCCTCTGGGTTAAATCAAAGTCAATGATAAAAATGGTTAAGATCTTACAAGGTCTTAACCATTTCCATTGCATCCAAACCATTCGCTGTTGAAATGGGGTCAAGCCCCTTTTCTCCACTTTCGCCAACCTAAAACATCCTGTTCCTAAAATGGAACAGGTTACTTTCGATGTGATATTAAACCGTTTTCAACTCCTTTATAGGCAAGCTTTCAGAGTTACGTTACAATAATAACGAATGGTATCAAACTTAGACTAATGGAGGGATTGCAAATGGTAAAAGGTTTAAAAGTAGCAACGATTGGTGGTGGCTCAAGTTATACACCTGAACTCATTGAAGGCTTTATCAAACGCTATGAAGAATTTCCGTTATCAGAGCTTTGGCTTGTTGATATTGAAGCAGGGAAAGAGAAATTAGAAATTGTCGGTAATTTGGCCAAGCGTATGGTTAAAAAAGCCGGTTTACCAATTGAGGTTCACTTAACACTTGATCGAGAAGCTGCGCTCAAAGATGCTGACTTTGTCACGACTCAGTTCCGTGTAGGATTGCTTGAAGCACGGGCCAAAGATGAACGTATTCCATTGAAATATAATGTACTTGGTCAGGAGACAAATGGTCCAGGAGGATTATTTAAAGGTCTGAGAACGATTCCTGTTATCCTTGATATATGTAAAGATATGGAACGTCTCTGTCCTGATGCTTGGTTAATTAACTTTACCAACCCGGCTGGAATGGTGACAGAAGCTGTTCTTCGCTATTCTAACATTGAAAAAGTCGTTGGTCTATGTAATGTGCCAATCGGAATTGAAATGGGGATTGCGAAGCTTCTTGAGGTTGATCATTCCCGTATCCACATCGATTTTGCAGGATTAAACCATATGGTTTATGGCTTAGATGTCTACCTCGACGGAGTAAGTGTTAAAGATAAAGTAATTAATCTATTAACGAATCCTGAGAATACCAGCTTTGTTAAAAATATCGAAGGACTAGGCTGGGAACCATCATTCATTCGGAGCCTTAATGTCTTAACCTGTCCGTATCATAATTATTACTATAAATCACAGGACTTCTTAGAAAAAACCAAAAAGGATGCTGAAGAAAAGGGAACACGAGCAGAAGTAGTGCTTAAGCTTGAAGAAGAATTATTCGAGCTTTATAAAGATCCTGATTTGAACATTAAACCACCTCAATTAGAAAAAAGAGGTGGAGCGTACTACTCAGATGCTGCTGTACGCTTAATCACATCTATTTATAATGACAAACGTGATATTCAGCCAGTTAATACACGTAATAATGGCGCAATTGCAAGTATCCCAGCTGATTCTGCCGTTGAAGTTAGTTCAGTGATCACAAAAGATGGTCCTAAACCCATTGCGATTGGAGATTTACCTGTAGCTGTTCGTGGACTTGTCCAGCAAATTAAGTCATTTGAGCGTATTAGTGCTGAAGCAGCTGTCACAGGAGATTACGATAAAGCAGTACTAGCTCTATCAATTAACCCGCTTACACCTTCTGATACAGTTGCTAAGCAAATTGTTGATGAAATGCTTGAAGCACACAAAGAACATCTACCACAATTTTTTAATTAAAACCTATCACAAGTACGATAAACACCCCATAAGTAAATCTTTTGGGGTGTTTATTTATCGCAGTGTAACTGGCTGATTGGTTCAACTTACGTTCAGTGCGGGAGAGATCTGACTAAGTTCGAGACGTCGTGTCGCAACGTCTGCACGAGCATATCCTATGCGTCGAAACCCCACTAAACGAAGTTTCACTTTCTGACTTGAATTTCTTGATATAGGGACAGAACGTATTGTTCATTACTCACAAATCGTGTACGCATACCATCGCCCCTCGACTTGTTTAATGACGTCCGGTAATTTGCACAGGCATTTATAGCATCTTTCTCCAAACAAGGTAATTGCACACCATTAATACGACCGCATAAATAATCAAGCCAATCGGAACTAGGTTCACTAGAAAATGGATCAGACCAAAAATTACGACAATAAGCATGGAAATAAACATTAACGCAGTGCTTGCTGATTCAACAAAGGAAAACGGCTCAGAAAATGGATATTTACCTTTATTAACTAAGAGATAACAAATGGCGGTAAATAGACAACCGATTAGAAAAATAATGGTACCATGCAGTAGCATGATTGGACCTGCTAAATAAATGAACACAAGTGATTGTACCAGAATTATCGGCATAAATAGCTGAACTAAACTAGCTTTTAAAGTAGCACGATAGAAAGTTTTAGTATCCTCAATAGGGACGACATGATAAAGCCAAGCTCCTTTGGCTTTACTCGAATACTTTAGCATATAGACAACTGTCGGAATCATCAGCACAGAAAAATATGCATACAGATAACTAAAGTGAAAATCTATCTCTGTTTCTTGACTGCCTAGTGTGAAAATCATAATAAATGGAAAGACCAGCGACAGCCCTAGCACAGGGTAAACTTTCAACTTAAATTCACGCTCTTTGCGGAGCATGGTTAACGCGAAGTGAAAGGCTGCATGTTCCTTTTGATCTCGACAGAGCCATTTCGACAAACCGTTCATTAGCTTTGATTTCTTTTGCTTTCTAGTATGAGTGGCAGACATTAACTTCTGCAAATTACGTTCAAAGGTTGGCATGAGCTTAAAGTATAGCCATAGAGCAAGTAAAGGGATAAAAATAGCGATCAATGCTGACAAAATCATTGCTAGGCTAGTATTTTGCAATAATATTAGCTCAAAGATAGCACTATACCACATTGGTGGTAACAACAAATGCCACCATTGCCATTCAAACGCTAACGTCATATCGATCATTTCAAACGATCGGGCAATCAATTGATAACCAACTACTATTCCAACCGTTAGCACAATCTGAATCGAATTGATCATGTTTCGTAACTTTTCACCATCAAAGAATTTCAGTACCAAAATATAAAAGATAGCAGTTAATACGATGCACAAAATACTAACGAAAATTAAGCTGATTATTAAGATTAGAGCAAAAGCGACCCCTTGGATCACAATACTAACTATTAACGGAATGAGTAACAATGCACCTGTCAATTGAGTCATATAGATAACAATATGGGTAAATTTTGCTACCGATAACGTTTTTGAATCAATCGGCTTCGTATCGAGAATAACCTTATCTCTCACATCTAATAAGACTGATGAAAAATCTGCAATCATTGAAGTCATGAGAATAAACATAACAATCGTAAACACAATACTTAATTGAAATAAATAGGCATCCCCCATAATCAAAAAGGGAATTAAGAATAAGCCGTAAAAAGCATAGAGTAGCAGTGACTTGACAAAGGGTGTTAATAAAGTATTTTCCTTCTGCCTACTGTCTTGCATAATGGTAGGAACTCGACGTTTATCCATCATTAATTTAAACCCGAGAACGAGCCGCAGCTTTTCGTAATCTGCCCCAAGTACCTTAAACAAGCCGCTAAAACGATCAAGAATTTTTAATGTTAAGGTATTATTCATCATGATCAGCTCCATGAATTAATCTGACTATCTCATCAGCAATCTGCTCATGACGATCAAAGCCTGTCAATTCATTGAAAATTTGTTCCAACGAACCCTCGCGGTTGGCTCTTAATTCTTCAAAGCTACCATCAGCCACAATGGTACCATTATTTAATAGTAAAATCCGATCACTGATTTTTTCGACAACGTCCATAATGTGTGAGGAATAAAAAATCGTTTTTCCTGAACGAGCCAATCGAGCCATAAGCTCTTTAATAATCATCACACTATTAGCATCTAATCCACTTAATGGCTCGTCAAAGAAGATTAAATCCGGATCATGTATCAGACTGGCGATAATCAGTAGTTTTTGTTTCATCCCCTTTGAGAATGTTTCAATACGAGAATGAAGCACATGCTTCATCTCAAATAGTTCGAGTAGATCGGTCAATTTCTGTTCAATAAGTTCGGCTTTCATTTCATACATTTGACCAACAAATGTTACGTACTCAAGGGCTGTTAAATCTTGATAGATTTCACCTGTCTCTGGCACGTAGCCAATTCGCTTTTTATATTGAACACTGGTCTCCCTAATATTTTGACCGAAAACAATAACATCTCCCTGATATTGCTCGATTAATCCAAGGATAATTTTTACCGTTGTACTTTTACCAGCACCATTTGGACCAATATAGCCAATGATCTGTCCTTTCTTCACCTTTAAATTAATCCGGTCAAGTACTTGTTTTCCGGCGAATGAAATGGATAAATCCCTCAATTCTAAAATGATTTCGTCTGACATAACCTGCCTCCTAAATATGTATTCTTCTTCCAGAATAACATATTTTCTATTTCTCTACTGCACTATCATCGTAAATATATTAGTCTTACAGAAAATTGATCCCTGTAGCTAAACGAGAAGATTCATGCAAAAAAGACTTAGAGCAGGCAGACCGGTCTGTAAAACAAGCCGTGCTTACAGATTGTCACGGCGATGTTTAGTTGACTGGAAAGCTGCACCAAGTCTTGATTCGCTCATTGTGAATGGTTGTCGTAGAATGAGTTATCATGCGTTATGTTCATCTTGCCTTATTATCCTACTATTCGAAATCTCCAATATCTTTCCGATAAAAGAATGCTTTGTTTTGATCAAACCTTTCCAGATAGTGATAAATATTAGCCTGTGCCCGTTTCAACGTTTGATTAATTGCTCCAACCAGCAGAACACGTCCTCCACTTGACTTAAACTGTTCAGCTTCTTTTACCGTACCTGCATGAATTAAGTAACATTGGTCATCGTCAGGTAAGTCGGGTAACGTGACACCCTTTCGATATTGATGAGGATAACCACTGGAAGCGACAACGGCACCAATGGCATAGCCTGCTCTCCATTCAAGCTTTGGGTCATTACCATTGTCAATATCCTCAATTACCTGAAGTAAATTATTTTTCAATAAAGGTAAGACAACCTGTGTTTCAGGGTCCCCAAATCGTGCATTAAATTCAATAACCTTAACCCCGTCTGCCGTCACAATTAATCCAGCATATAATACCCCTGTATAGGGACGACCTTCCGCAACCATTGCATTGGCGACCGGCTTTAAGATCGATTCAACTGCAAAACTTAGATGCTCTTGGTCTAAATCTGGTACAGGCGAATATGCTCCCATTCCACCAGTATTCGGTCCTTGATCACCATCAAAAGCACGTTTGTGATCACGTGCTGGAAGCATGGGATATACAGATTCACCATTAACAAAAGCAAATAAGGAGAATTCCTTACCTGCAAGAAATTCTTCAATGACAACACATGCACCCGCCTGACCAAAACGATTCGCCTCGAGCATATCATCAATAGCGGTTAGAGCTTGCTCCTCTGTCAAAGCCACTACAACCCCTTTACCTGCCGCAAGCCCGTCTGCTTTAATTACAATCGGTGCGCCCTTTTGTCTGATATAGGCCTTGGCTTGGTCGCTATTAGTAAAACTTTGGTAATTAGCGGTTGGGACTTGATATTTTTTCATGAGCGCTTTAGAAAAGTCCTTGCTTCCTTCAATCATCGCTGCTTCTTGAGTTGGTCCAAAAACGTTTAAGTTAGCTGCACGAAAAGCATTGACGATACCTAGCATCAATGGAAGCTCCGGGCCTACGATTGTCCAATCCATTTGCTCCTGTCTAGCAAAGTTAACCAACGCATCTATGTCTGTTTCTTTAATCGGGATACATTGTGCCTCTTCCGCGATCCCACCATTACCAGGTGCTACAAACATTTCCTCAACCCGTTCATCTTCTAACAGCTTCTTTACAAGCATATGTTCACGCCCACCGCTTCCAATCACGAGTACCTTCATTCAAATCCCCTCAATCTTATTAATGTTGAAAAATAACCTAAATCCGAGTGATCGTGAGATATAAAGTGAAACTTCGTTCAGTGGAATTTCCCCCACTGAACGTTAGTTGAACCAATCGGGCCGTTACTGGCTGTTAGATCTCCCGTGCTTATTCACCACTACCGATCATTGCTCAACTATTGCCACCTTGATTTGCCCGTTATTCAACAACTCTTTAAAGCTATCCGCTTAATGTTTAAAGTGACGCATCTCAGTCATCACCATAGCGATACCATGCTTATTACACATATCAATAGAGTCTTGATCACGCTTTGAGCCACCTGGCTGGATAATTGCCTTAATCCCTGCCTTGGCTGCATTCTCAACCGTATCTGGCATTGGGAAAAAGGCATCAGATGCTAGGACAGCACCCTGACTTTTAGCTCCTGCTTGGTCAAATGCAATTTGCGCTGCACCAACTCGATTCATTTGTCCTGCACCAACACCTATTGTTTGGTTATCTTTAGCCACTACAATCGCATTCGATTTAACATGCTTAACAACCTTCCAAGCAAATAATAGCTCAGCAAGCTCCTCTTCAGTTGGTGCGCGATCAGTCGCAACAGTAAGTGCATCTGGATCTAACTGACCGTTATCGCGATCTTGAATTAACAAACCACCTAAGACACTAACGACTTTTTTGGCATCACTTGCATCTGCTTTGAACGGTGTTTTTAAGAGACGAAGATTTGGCTTAACTGTTAAAATATCAAGTGCTTCTTGTGAAAAGCTCGGTGCAATGATGATTTCTAAGAAGATTTCCTTTAGTAAACTTGCTGTTGCTGCATCGACCTCACGATTTAATGCGACAATCCCCCCAAAGATAGAAACAGGATCTGCATCATAAGCTTTTCGAAAAGCATGTTCAATTGTGTCACCGATACCAACCCCACATGGGTTCATATGCTTAACGGCAACTGCGGCTGGCTGCTGGTCAAATTCAAGTACAATCTCAAGTGCAGCGTTCGCATCTTGAATGTTGTTATATGACAATTCCTTACCATGAAGCTGGTCAGCGTTTGCAATTGAACCACCTTTTATGATTGCTTCTTTATAAAATGCTGCGTTTTGATGAGGGTTCTCACCATAACGTAATGATTGAACCTTTTCATAGCTCAAGCTGATGGTTTCTGGAGCTGCTTCGTCTGTCAGTTCAGCAAAATACCCAGCGATTAATGCATCATAGTGTGCAGTGTGACGAAACACCTTGGCCGCTAACTTTTTCCGAAAAGCTAAGGAGTCGTCTCTGTTAGTAAGCTGATCAAGAACAGCATCGTAATCTACTGGATCCACCACCACTGTGACATCCCGAAAGTTCTTGGCTGCTGAACGAAGCATCGTTGGTCCACCAATATCAATATTTTCAATCGCATCAGTCTCCGTTACGCCAGACTTGGCGATTGTCTCTTTAAATGGGTACAAATTAACGGCTACGAGATCGATCGGTGTAATTGATCGCTCTTGTAGCTGTGCTTGATGTGCGGGATCATCACGTCGGGCTAATAAACCTGCATGAATAAAGGGATGAAGGGTCTTTACTCTACCATCAAGGATTTCATCAAATTGTGTTACAGCTGAAACTGATAAGGCTTCTAGCCCAGCATTAGTAAGAGCTTTTAGTGTCCCGCCAGTAGAGATGAGCTGATACCCTCGTTCAACTAAACCTTTTGCAAATGGTATTAAGTTCGTTTTATCTGACACACTCAACAAAGCACGTTTTTTCAAAGCTGTTTCCCCCTGTTAATTAATTGTTTAATGATTGTTGGATAAAGCTGATGCTCAACCTTTTGAATAGCAGATTGAAGATCAGCTTTTGACATATCCTCAGAAATAGTCACAGGCGCTTGAGCAATAATCTGTCCTGTATCCATTCCTGCATCTACATAATGAATGGTGACACCAGTTAGTTTAACCCCTGCTTCGATCGCCTGTCCAATTGCATCCAAACCTGGGAACGACGGTAGTAAAGAAGGGTGAATATTAATGATTTTTCCCTCATACCGATTTAATAATGTTTGTCCAATCAGTCTCATATAACCCGCTAGAATGATCCACTCAACACCCTTCACGCAAAGCTGTTGAATAATCTCCCGCTCAAAATCAGCTTTAGCTGAGTATTGCTTCGGATCAAAACTAAAAATTGGGGTCTGTTTTTTTTTGGCCTTCTCGATGACGGCTGCATTTGGACGATCACAGACTAGAATGGCCACCTCTGCTTCAAGTAAACCGTTGTTAATCGCAGCCATTATAGCATCATAATTACTGCCTGTACCGGAGGCAAATATCGCCAGCTTAGTTTTATGACTCAACAATCGTCACCCCTGACTGATTTGTGACCTGACCAATTATGAATGCTTCTTCACCAAAGTTCTGCAAAATATCAAGGGCACGATCTTTCTCAGCCTGGTCAACGATTACTGCCATACCAATCCCCATGTTAAAGACACCAAGCATGTCATTAAAAGTGAATCCACCCAGCTTCTGCAAATATGTGAAAATCGCTGGAATAGACCAACTTCCTGCTTTTATCTCGATCCCCAGAGTCCCTGGTAAGGCACGTGGTAAGTTCTCATAAAAACCACCACCGGTAATGTGACTGATTCCCTTGATCGTTAGGTTGGATTTTAATGATTGAATCGCCCTAACATATATTTTAGTTGGGGTCAGTAAGACCTCTCCGACTCGGGATCCTAACTGATCGACATGGGTGGTCAAATCGATCTGTGCCTCTGATAAAATTTTTCTAACAAGCGAAAAACCATTTGAATGCACACCACTAGAGCTAATTCCTATCACAGCATCACCTGCTGTTATCTGCTTGCCTGTGATGAGATCTGGTTTATTAGCCATTCCAACAACAAATCCAGCCAGGTCGTATTCATTCTCTTGATACATGCCAGGCATTTCGGCTGTTTCTCCGCCAACAATCGCCGTACCGCTTTCAGCACAGCCGTCAGCAATCCCTTTAACAATTTGCTCAATTTGAGTTGGATTGTTTTTACCACAGGCAATATAATCAAGGAAAAAAAGTGGATCAGCTCCTTGCGCAATAATGTCATTCACACACATGGCAACTAAATCAATCCCTACCGTATCATGTCGATTCAATTCAAAGGCAAGCTTTAGCTTGGTACCTACGCCATCCGTTCCTGAAATAAGAACAGGCTCTGGATAGCTAAAGCCAGATAGATCAAATAAGCCGGCAAAACTGCCAACACCACCTATTACCTCTTTCCGCTCCGTACGTTTAATATGCTTTTTCATTAACTCAACAGCTTGGTAGCCAGCATTAACATCGACACCTGCTGCTTTATACACGTCACTCATCCCGGTTCGCTCCTTTTGCTTAATCCTTGTAAGCTGGAATTATCGTATCTGGATATATTTCGGTAGGATAGTTGCCGGTAAAACAGGCCTGGCATACACCCTGTGTTATTGAATTCGGATCGGTAACGATCGATTTTTCGAGTCCTTCTGCGGATAAAAAAGCCAAGCTGTCAGCGCCAATTTGTTGACGCATCTCTTCGACCGAAAAGTTAGCTGCAATAAGCTCACTTTTTGTTGATGTATCAATGCCGTAATAGCACGGATTGACAATCGGCGGTGAAGCAATGCGAACATGTACCTCGGTCGCACCCGCTTCTTTCAGCAGGCGCACAATCCGTCGACTTGTTGTCCCCCTAACAATAGAATCATCAACCATCACGACACGCTTCCCTTCGACAATACCCCGAACTGGGGAAAGCTTCATCTTAACGCCTTGTTCTCTCAACTCTTGGGATGGTTGAATAAAGGTACGACCAACATAACGATTCTTAATCAAGCCCAACTCATACGGAATGCCACTTGCTTCCGAAAAGCCAATCGCAGCCGAAATACTTGAATCGGGTACACCAGTAACGACATCAGCCTCAACCATAGCTTCAGTGGCCAATTGTTTCCCCATCGTCTTACGACTCGCGTGAACATTTAATCCGTTCACATTACTATCAGGACGGGAAAAATACACATATTCCATTGAACAAAGGGTCCGTTTCATTGGGGAGCTAAAGGCTGTGGAGCGCATCCCATTCTCATCAATAATTAACAGCTCGCCTGGTTGTACTTCGCGTTCATAGGTTGCCCCAATTAAATCAAAGGCACAAGTCTCAGAAGCAATGACATAAGCATCACCAAGCATACCAATCGATAATGGCCTTAATCCCCTTGGATCTAAAGCGACAAACATTTTATTTTCGGTCAAAAAGGTAAACGCGTAAGCCCCTTTGACCATTCCTAATGCTTGCTTGATGGCTTCTTCAAGCTCCAAGTGACCACTTCGTTTTACTAAATGGGCAACAACCTCTGTATCAGAGGTTGTTTGCAAGATACTTCCTTGTGCTTCTAATTGTGTCTTTAAAGCAAAGGCATTAACAAGGTTACCATTATGTGCTAAAGCTAGGCTACTAGTCTGTGATCGAAAAACAAGAGGTTGAACATTCTCATAACCTCCCCCACCTAAGGTCGCATATCGGACATGGCCAATTGCTGCTTGACCTTTAAGGTTACGTATCTTTCCAGCTTCAAATACCTCATTAATTAAGCCCGTACCTTTATGGACATGGAGCTGTGCTCCATCACTAGACACAATTCCCGCTCCTTCTTGACCACGGTGCTGGAGGGCGTGTAGACCATAGTAAGCCATCTCGGCTGCCTTTTCATGTCCCCAAATAGCGAATACACCACATTCTTCATTTAAGCCTTTGATTTCAGCAAGCATGGTATAGCTCCCTTCCACTTTTGCTCTAGCTGGGCTATTTCACTATCAATAATCAGCTTTTGATCGACCGTAACAACCAGTTTGGCAGCATCCGTTACCAGACCAATTACCTCCGTATCGTCTACTAAATTAACAAAGTCAGCTAGATCAGTTTCTTTAATTGAAACAACGAAGCGTGATTGTGTCTCACTAAATAAAGCAGTGGTCGGATCACCGTTAAGTTCAATCTTAGCTCCTAAACCAGATGGATTAAATAAGCTTTCACTTAGCGCGACAGCTAAGCCACCTTCTGAAATATCATGGGCAGATTGGATAAGTCCGGCTTGAATGGCCTTTAACAGTTGGCTTTGCCGCTTAGCCTCAATCTCTAAATCTAGTGTCGGGGCATGGCCAAAGTATTTACCTTCTAATAGATTCTGCAATTCGCTCCCACCAAACTCCGGTTTTGTCTCCCCAATAACGATAATGAGATCACCAGGCTGTTTAAAGGAGGATGTCGTAATATGTTGAGTGGATTCATGTAGACCTACCATCCCGACAATCGGTGTTGGAAAGATCGCCTGTCCATTCGATTCATTATATAAGGAAACATTGCCACTAATCACAGGCGTATTGAGAGCCAAGCTGGCCTCAGCCATCCCTTCAACACTTTGTTCCATTTGCCAAAAGTTCTCTGGTTTATCTGGATTACCGAAATTCAAACCATCGGTAAGGGCTAGCGGCTTAGCTCCAGAAGATACAATGTTTCTGGCTGCTTCAGCTACCGCAATTTGTCCCCCTGTTCGAGGGTCCAAATAAATATACCGTGCATTACAGTCTGTAGTGATTGCAATAGCTTTATCATAATCCCGGATGCGAATAACCGCAGCATCTGATCCTGGAGCTACAGCTGTGTTCGCTTGCACCATTGAGTCATATTGATCATAGACATATTCTTTACTAGCGATCGTAGGTTGAGCCAATAACTGCTCCAACACTTGTTGATGGTTATCTACTGCTGGAAGATAGGCAGGCATGGCTTGGAAAGCCTGATAATATTCAGGCACCTTTGCTGGCTTATGGTAAACAGGTGCATCTTCTGCTAATGTATCAACAGGAATATCACATACGACCTTACCTTGATGTTGTAAACGAAATTGCTTATCAGCCGTTACTTTCCCGACAGCAACAGCTTCTAATGAATATTTCTCAAATATGTCGATAATTTCTTGTTCCCGTCCTTTTGTGACTACGAGCAACATCCGTTCTTGAGATTCAGACAGCATCATTTCATACGCAGACATATTCGCTTCCCGTTGTGGGATCAAATCTAAGTTCAACTCTAAACCCATCCCAGCTTTACTCGCCATCTCACTTGCTGATGAAGTTAAACCAGCTGCTCCCATGTCTTGAATGCCAACCAGAGCATCAGATTGAATTGCTTCAAGGCATGCTTCAATAAGCAGTTTCTCCATAAATGGATCACCGACTTGAACATTTGAACGTTTACTCTCAGAATCTTCTGTAAGGTCTTCAGAAGCGAAGGTAGCACCATGGATACCGTCACGACCCGTTTTTGAGCCAACATAGAGTACCGTATTGCCAAGGCCGGCCGCAATACCCTGTTGGATGTCCTTATGATCAATCAAACCTACACACATCGCATTCACTAGCGGGTTCCCTTCATAACAATCGTCAAATTGAACCTCACCTCCGACTGTTGGGACCCCTACACAATTGCCGTAGCCAGCAATCCCATGTACAACTTCTTCAAAAAGATATTTCACCCTTCCAGTTGTAAGCTGACCAAAACGAAGTGAGTTAAGCACAGCAATTGGTCTTGCTCCCATTGAGAAAATATCACGAATTATTCCCCCTACACCTGTTGCTGCACCTTGATAAGGCTCAACTGCCGAGGGATGATTATGACTCTCTATCTTAAAAGCAACAGCTTGACCGTCACCTATATCAACAATTCCAGCACCTTCCCCCGGTCCCTGTAGTACATGAGGACCTTTGGTAGGGAACTTGCGGAGTAATGGCTTAGACGTTTTATAGCTACAATGCTCTGACCACATCACTGAGAAAATACCCGTTTCAGTGAAATTTGGTCTTCTACCTAAAATACGGACAATCGATTGATACTCTTCATCAGTTAAGCCCATTTCACGATAATGTTTCTCTGCTTCAATCAACTCTGGGCTTATTTCAAGCGTTTGTAACATAGCTGTCCCTCCAATTTGCAAGCAATGATTTAAATAGCTGTAAACCATCCTCACTACCCAGAATCCCCTCTGTTGCCCGTTCCGGGTGTGGCATCATACCAAGAACGTTGCCTTGTTGATTAATAATTCCGGCAATATCGGCAACCGAACCATTCGGATTGTTTTGATACGTAAAGACAATTTGATTATTGGCTTTTAGTTGATTTAGCGTCTCATCGTCACAAAAGTAATTTCCTTCGCCGTGAGCAATGGGGATCGAAATAACTTGACCTTGTGCATATTCAGATGTGAAAATGGTCCGATTGTTTTGGACTACTAGATTTTCATGATGACAGATAAACTTTAAATCTTTATTTCGTAAAAGCGCACCTGGCAATAAACCAGCTTCTAGCAATATTTGAAATCCATTACACACCCCCAGAATAGGCGTTCCTTTCTCTGCTTCACGGTGTAATGATTGAACCATTTCTGATGTTGAGGCAATCGCGCCGCAGCGTAAATAGTCTCCGTATGAAAACCCCCCAGGAATTAAGATCGCATCATAGCTAGTCAGATCTGTATCTTGATACCAGACCAAATCGGCGTCTTCTCCTAATGCGTCCTTAGCAGCATAGTACATATCACGGTCACAATTAGAGCCTGGGAAAACAATCACAGCAAATTTCACTGCACAATCCCCTCCTCTATTGTATAGCGATAATTCTCAATAACAGGGTTAGCAAGCAGCTTCGCACACATCTCTTCGACCCGAGCTTCAACATTATCGGTATCATTTATGGTTAACTCAATAAGTTTGCCTACTCGTACATCTTCTACTCCTGCAAATCCTAGTGTGGTTAATGATCCAGCAACAGCCTTACCCTGTGGATCAAGAACACCTTCTTTTAATGTAATGTGAATGCTAACTTTTATCATTTTGCTGCCTCCAGTCGCTGTAAAATATGGTCATAGACGATCATTAAATCACCGGTACCTTGCCGAAAAACATCTTTATCCATCCTTGCTCCTGAATCAACATCCCAAAGCCGACAGGTGTCTGGCGAGATTTCATCAGCTAGGACGAGCTCTCCTGTTTGTTTGCGACCAAACTCTAGTTTGAAATCGACTAGGTTAAGTCCAATCGTGGCAAAGAAGGTCTTGAGCACATCATTTACTTTTAGGGCGTAGCTTTTTATTTGTTCAAGCTCGTTCTCTGCTGCATCCGTTAAAAGTAAAGCATGTTGTTCATTAATTAACGGATCGTCTAATGCATCTTCTTTATAGAAAAACTCAATCAGTGGCGGGCTAAAAGGGGTTTTTTCTTTAAATCCTAGCCGCTTGACAATACTTCCTGTTGCTAAATTTCTAACGACAACTTCTATTGGAATAATTGTTGTACGTTCAACTAGCTGCTCTGTCTCGTTGATCGCTCTAATAAAGTGGCTAGGGACCCCTTTTGCAGCTAAATGCTGAAAAAGTTCAGCTGAGATCAGGTTATTGTAGCGTCCTTTCCCCTCAAAAATCGCCTTTTTCTTTCCATTAAAGGCTGTGGCATCATTTTTATAGGAAAGTATTAGCTGATCTGGCTGCTGTGTTGTAAATACCTTTTTTGCCTTTCCCTCATACAGCAAATCTTTTTTCATAAAAGCTACATCCCTTCATTTTTAAGTGCTCATGCTCGATGAGAGATTATCCATGCACTGACTTACTTATGCTAAGCCAATACGCTCAAAAATTTGATCAACATTCTTCAAGTGATACGTATAATCAAAGCAATCATCCAGCTGCTCTTTTGATAAAACCGATGTAATACGTTCCTCTTGTTCGATGAGTGTTCTAAAGTGTGTCCCTGTTTCCCAAGCTTTCATCGCATTCGGCTGAACTAAATCATAGGCCACCTCACGGCTCATACCTTGGTCAATTAAAGATAATAACACCCGCTGAGAGAAAATAACGCCATGGGTACGATCAATATTGCGTTTCATATTATCAGGAAAGACGGTTAAATTTTTCACAATGGTACTAAAGCGATTCAGCATATAATTAAGCGCAATCGTTGCGTCAGGTAAAATGACGCGTTCTGCTGATGAATGCGAAATATCACGCTCATGCCAAAGGGTGACATTTTCATAAGCTGTCATCATATAACCGCGAATGACACGTGCCATTCCGGTCATGTTTTCTGAACCAATTGGGTTCCGTTTATGAGGCATTGCTGATGACCCTTTTTGCCCCTTGGCAAAAAACTCTTCCACTTCTCGTGTTTCGGTCTTCTGTAAACCGCGAATTTCAGTAGCAAATTTCTCGATTGAGCTTGCAATAAGAGCTAACACTGACATATATTGGGCATGACGATCCCGTTGTAGTGTTTGTGTAGAAACGGGTGCAGGCTTCAAACCAAGCTTTTCACAAACATATGCTTCAACCTTCGGATCAATATTGGCATATGTACCAACTGCACCCGAAAGCTTACCAGTTTCAATCACCTCTGCAGCTGCATTAAAGCGTTCCAGATTTCGCTTCATCTCTTCATACCAAAGAGCCATCTTTAAACCAAAGGTCGTCGGCTCAGCATGAACGCCATGCGTACGCCCCATCATAACCGTATGCTTATGCTCGATCGCCTTATTTTGAAGAATTTCAATAAATTGCTCGATATCCCGACGAATGATTGTATTGGCTTGTTTTAATAAATAGGAAAGAGCTGTATCCACTACATCCGTTGATGTTAAGCCATAATGGACCCACTTTTTTTCCTCTCCTAAGGTTTCAGAAACAGCTCTGGTAAAAGCGACAACATCATGTCTTGTTTCTTGCTCAATTTCTAAAATACGATCAATATCAAAAGAAGCATGTTGCCTAATTTTCTCAACATCTGCTTTGGGGATGATCCCAAGCTCACTCCATGCCTCACATGCTAGAATTTCTACTTCTAACCAGGCTTGATATTTGTTCTCGTCTGTCCAAATTGATCCCATCTCGGGTCTAGTATAACGTCCAATCATTTTGTAAATCCTCCTAAATTAAGCTCTCGGTTTTTAATTGATCCAAAAGTTGATCAAGCTCCTGACCAACAAAGGTTACGTGCCCGACTTTTCGTTTCAATTTGATTTCATCCTTGCCATACATGTGGACATGGCCTTGATTTAGTCGGTTAACATCCGTAAAGTAATCATTCAGATTGTCTCCCAGTAGATTAACCATTACCGCTGCCCCATGAAAATGTACTGGCAGTAACGGTAATCCACAGATGGCACGAATATGCTGTTCAAATTGTGAGACATTACAGGCTTCAATCGTATAATGCCCCGAATTATGTGGTCGAGGTGCCAGTTCATTAATATAAATGTCAGTATTTTTGACAAATAATTCAATCGCAAATGTACCAACAACATCTATTGTCTCAGCAATGGCTACAGCTGCCTGCTTCGCTCGCTCAATAACAATAGGTTCGACACGTGCTGGCACAATAGTGGTATGCAGAATATGATCACGATGAATATTCTCACCAATTGGAAAAAAGATGATCTGACCATTTTTGGCTCGTGTAAATACAACAGATATTTCACAATCAAAGTCAACCCACGCTTCATAAATTAACCGATCACTTTCCGCTAATAAAGACTTGGCATGATGCAAATCTGCATGAGTTGCAAGTTTGATTTGCCCTTTGCCATCATAGCCACCACGACATGTTTTCACGACAGCTGGAAACCCAATTGTCTCTGTCGCTGTCTTTAAATCCACTTCATTACTAACGATTGAAAACGGGGCTACTGGTTGGTTACTTTTGACCATCGCTTGCTTCTCTTTTTCACGATCTTGCGTGATTTCAAGTGAATGAGCTCCCTGTGGTAGCAGTCCTTCTAATTCGAGATAGCGTGCGGCTGATAAATCGACATTTTCAAATTCATAAGTAACCACATCAGATCGTTCAGCTAATTGCTTAACAGCATCAAGGTCATCATATGATGCGACAATTTGCTGATCGGCAATTTGTGCGGCCGGGCAATTTGGTGTAGGATCTAAGACAATTAAGCGATAACCCATATGCCTCGCCATCGTCGCCATCATTCGACCAAGCTGTCCGCCTCCAATAATTCCAATCGTTTCTCCGTAAAGTCGTGGTTTATTGTTCTGCAAGCTGATCCCTCATCTCTGATACCTTTTCTCGCATTTCAGCCTGATAGGTCATTAATCGGTCTGCTAATGCTTGATCATCTGTCGCCAAAATTTGTGCAGCGAGTAGGCCTGCATTTTTTGCACCAGCGCTACCAATTGCTACCGTAGCAACAGGAACACCAGCTGGCATTTGGACAATTGATAATAGTGAATCAAGACCGTTTAATGCTTTCGATTGTACAGGGACACCGATGACCGGTAAAATAGTTTTGGCCGCTACCATTCCAGGTAAATGAGCCGCTCCGCCTGCACCAGCAATAATAACCTTTAAACCTTTGCCATGCGCCGTCTCTGCATAAGAAAACATATCTTCTGGAGTTCGATGAGCAGAAATCACTTCTTTTTGATAGTCAATGTTTAGATAGTCTAGTACTTCGCACGTATGAACCATCGTTTGCCAGTCAGAAATACTTCCCATAATGACACCTACTTGAGCCAAGCCAATCCCCCATTTCTATTTGTAAAAAATGCTTGTTTGCTATCACTTTCTAACTAGTTAGAACGCATTAAGACGTAATGTCTCCTTCATAAGCTATGAATAAGAATAAGTCTAGCCCCGTATTGTTACCGGAAATAGATAAGCCATAGCTAAATCCTAATCCAACATAGGAAAATTTTGGTTTTTCTTATCCTTTAGTCTGATAAAAGGAAACTTCGTTCAGTAGTTTTTTTCCATATACCACGGAACGTTAGTTGAACCAATCGTGCCGTTACTGGCTCTTGGATCTCCCACTTAGAAATGACGGTATCCCCTTATTTCTTGAAGTTGGAGTCTTACAAAAGCCCTTCGATGGGGCGAGTAATCGCAGCCCTAGCCAGTTACACTGCGGTAAGTAAACTTGCTTTCTTAAAATACGATAAAAAAACCTATTCATCCCCTCATCGTTTAGAGAGAAGATGAATAGGTCGACTTAAACCCACCGCTAAAATCTATGATATAGACAAGCAGGTAGCATTGACAATAAATCGATCTTGAACAGGTTATGACCTTATAGCTTCAATGATGATGATATCGTTACACCAAAAAAAGCATACGACAAATAAGGCATGACTGTCACAAAAAAGAGCGGTTGTCATGTATCATCTTCCCTCATAGTCCGTTATTTACGGTAACGGGTAGAAACGTTTGAGCCCTATTCTCAAATTTATATGAGGTAAGTTTTAATTATAATTTTTTATCATTTCTGCATGTTAATCATAACAAGGAAGCAGCCATTAGTCAACGAATATCGAACAATCACTTAGGATTAGTTTTTATTGTTCGTTTTTAACTGCTTCAAAGTAGAGTTGTCGTCCAATCGGTTCTAAATGGCTTTCTCCTTTTATCATCACCTCTTTAAACACAGGTTTTTCCACACGTTTAATCGGCAGATAGCCTTCCTCTTTTATCCTTGCTAAACAGGAATCAATGCTCTCATTGTTTTTTAACTCGAACATTTTCTTCTGATGCTTTTTCTTTGATTGCATCTGCTGTTGTTTCATTCGTCTCTGTTTCTTGGACACTTCGTTTAATCTTCCCTTTCTTAACCTGTTTAACCCAAAAACCACCATTAATGTGCTTAGGCTCATATGAGATGATAAATGCTTTCGGGTCAATCCGTTTAATCGTTTCGTACAAATTCAATTCATATTTACGTGGTGTCAGTATCTGCATGGCTAAACGATCACCATCCATCCCATATGCTTGCCAGCTTGTCACTCCATAGCCCTTCTCTCTTACTTGCTTGGTTAGATCAAGCTCGGGGTTTGAAGAAATAACGTTGACGGTTATATAGCCCAGCGCTAGCCGTTCTTCTATTTTAGAACCAACAATAACACCAATTCCATAACCTAATCCATAAGCAATTAAGTTTTCGATTCGATCAATATTGTCTAGCACCAGTCCTAACCCCAATGTATAAATGACAATTTCAATAGCACCAATGGTTGCTGCAATATACTTTTGTCCCTTTAAGGTTAGGATAACCCTTACAGTTGAAAAGGAGACATAGATAATATTTATCGCCAATATGATAATAATCATGGTTATGGCATTTTCAAGCATTTTAATCCCCTCCTATCCGCTATTCTATACAAGTAAAGGACATTTTTCCAATGAACCTTATTATTTAATTAGGCATATGCTATCACTAGATCATCGACAAGGAGGCCAATCTTTATGCAACAATGGAAAAAAAATTTTGATCATTTCTTTGGCGATCAGTTTTGGTACTCATTTGAACATTTATTAAAACCACCAATCCCCCAGACAAATATTTATCAAGCTGATAAAGAAATCACTTGTTATGTTAACATCCCCGGTTTGGATGATGTCAATGATATTAAACTTTATATAAAAGGAAGTCGACTCTTTATTATCGGAGAAATAGCGCTTAGTGAAACAGAAGGTCAATTAGTTCAAGAAGAAATTTTGCACGGAGCATTTGAACGTACAATTGACTTACCTTACCCCGTTCGACCAGATCAAATTAGTGCCACTTATCGAGCAGGATTACTGATCATTCGATTACATCGCCTGATCGATAGCAACGAACCAACGACCACTATTGATATTACGAGTATGGATTAACCTATGATTAAATATGACTTACTGCTAAATGAAGATCAAGTGGGCAATGACTAATTTTGTTTGCAGGACACAAATCACTACCCACTTCAAAAAAAAAGCGTATGATCTGGAGATAAACTAGATCATAGCGCTTTTTTCTCATTATTCAGCTAAAAATACAAGGTAGAGGACAAAAATAATGGCTAATGCCCACATGAGAGGATGTACTTTTTTCGCTTTACCACTAGCAACCATTGTAATGGGATAGAACGTAAACCCTACCGCAATCCCTGTTGCAATACTGTAGGAAAGTGGCATAATGATAATCGTTAAGAAGGCTGGAACGGCTACTGCGAAATCTTCCCACTCAATTTCTTTTAGTGCTGTCGCCATCATAACCCCAACGATAATTAATGCTGGTGCTGTTACAGCTGATGTGACCACATCTAACAGTGGTGAGAAAAATAATGATAGGATAAAGAACAGAGCGGTAAAAACTGCTGTTAATCCTGAACGTCCTCCAGCACTAACGCCAGTTGCTGACTCTACATAAGCCGTTGTAGTTGATGTTCCAAGAACTGAGCCTACAACTGAAGCAGAGGCATCCGCAAGTAAGGCCTTATTTGCTCTTGGCAATTCATTTCCCTTCATGATTCCAGCCTTTTTAGCCACAGCCACTAATGTACCGGCTGTGTCAAAGAAGTCAACAAATAAAAAAGTTAAGATAACCGCCACCATTTCAATACTAAAGAGATCGCCAAGGTTTAAGAAAGCTTGTCCAAAGGTAGGTGTTAAACTCGGTGCTAAGGAAAAAATTCGAGTTGGTAGCGGAACTAAGCTAAATACCATCCCTGCCACTGCCGTAATCACCATACCATAGAAAATCCCACCATTAACCTTCAACACAATTAAAATTACGGTGATGATTAAGCCGAAAATAGCTAAAGCAGTTGGACCATTGGTTAGATCACCAAGTGTTGCTACCGTAGCTGAATCCGCTACAATAATACCAGCATTTTGAAAGCCAATAAATGCGATAAACAGACCAATACCTGCTCCTACAGCTTGTTTCAGTGCCGCTGGAATTGTGTTAATAATTTTTTCACGTACACCTGATATAGATAAAAGCATAAAAAGGATCCCTGAAACAAAAATTGCGCTTAGTGCTGTTTGCCATGGAATGCCATAGCCAAGTACAACTGTGTAGGCAAAAAATGCATTTAGTCCCATACCAGGTGCTAATGCAACTGGGTATTTAGCATATAATCCCATCATTAATGTACCAATTGCAGCTGCGATTGCAGTCGCCGTAAATACAGCCCCTGCATCCATTCCAGTTCCTTCCGCTGCTAATGTAGATGGGTTAACAAACAAAATATAAGCCATTGATAAAAATGTTGTTAATCCAGCAATAAACTCCGTTTTAACGTTTGTACCTAACTGGTCTAACTCAAAATATTTCTTCATGTTACTTCTTCCCTTCTTTTCGTCGTTAGGAAATACCAAGTTCCATGGAAAAGGCTATTTCTTGTATTATGAGCCCAGACCCGTCCAACCCCTATAACACAAATAGCACACTCCTAAGTATAATCAAGAGTGTGCTAGCTATTCAGAAGTAGAAAAACTAAATAATAAAAATAAGTATAAAAAGACCTATTTTTTCTATTCTTCTGCGTAGACAGACCATTTACGGTGGTCGGTAGAAACTCTAGAGCCATATTCTCAAGATTATACGACGATTGATTCAATTATTTTTAGTACATGACTAACTATACTAAGGAAGTATAAATGCGTCAAGACCTATTGACGGATATTTTTTAAAAATAACTTCTCAACGTTCGCATTTTATCCACAATCCTTGTTAAGGTAGACATGACCAGCTGAAAAAAGTGCTCTTTTCATTAGTGAAGGCAATAGCGAAACTAACCAATTATCAGAAAACAACAGAGCTATTAAAAAACTTGTCGGTAGGGATTAACCAACCGACAAGTTCATGAACTTATTCATTTGATTTTAATGCTTCAATCATGTTAACCGCTTTTAACTTGCGGTGCATAATCCACATGACAAAGGTTGAAAAGGCAAATGTAAGGATTGCCGAATATAAATAACTCGACCAATGTAAAGCTGGATTAAACATCATATCATCCATAGACGCTGTTTCCAGAACAATCAGATGGAGAGCACGGCCTAAGACACCACCCGCTATAATCCCCATCAATGTCAGAATTAAGTTTTCACGATAAATATACATCGTTACTTCACCATCATAAAAACCAAGTACTTTTATTGTCGAAAGCTCACGAATACGTTCAGATACGTTAATATTAGTCAAATTATACAAGACAACAAATGCCAAGCCTGCTGCAGCAATGATTAGAACAATCACGACAATATTGAGGCTATCCATCGATTCCTCGAAGCTCTCAATGATGCTTGAATTGAAAGAAATATTAAGCACGGTTTCTTGCTCCATAAGTTGTTCCGATAATGCATCCTCCCATGTGTGATCCTGCTCGTATTTGAGGAGATCAACGTTATGACGAATGGGTTCATTATTGATATATTCGTGGTAAGCCTCTTCTGACATATATAAGTAGTGAGTCGCATAATTCTCCGTTATAGCTGTGACTACAAGCTGATAACTTTGATTGTCACTATCAGTGATCGTTAATGGATCACCAGGCTCAACCTCTAGTAATCGGGCAATCTTTTCAGTAAGGATGACGCCTTCTTCACTAAGCTGATAATCCTCTCCACTTGTTCGATTACTTAATTTAATAAAGTCATTTAACTGGCTAGGATCTGCTGGAACCAACAAATTAAGGTTATAGGTCTTCTCTTCACTATCAACTTCAAATTGCTCCTGGTAAACAGCTAAATCTTCAACATCACTAAATGCTTCAATTTCTTTACGATAAGCGGCCATTTCTTGCTCAGAGCCATCGTTATCAAGAACAACCATTGCATCATACTTCATGATCTGACCAAATTGTAAACCACCTAGTCCTGTAACAGCTCCCTTTAGACCAAAGCCTGTCACAATTAAAGCAGCACAACCCGCAATACCAAACACCGTCATAAGCATCCGTTGTTTATAACGGAATAAATTACGTGCTGTCACTTTTTCGATAAAGCTAAGTCGATTCCATAATAGAGTGATTCGCTCGATTAAAATCCGCTTCCCTATTTTTGGTGCACGTGGTCGCATTAAACTGGCAGGATGACTACGTAAGTCAACACGCAGCACAGCCCATGCTGTCAAAACTGTAGAACATAAAGCTATAGCAGCTGAAATTAGTGTGAAAGACCAATAGCCCGCAACAGTTAATTTAGGTAGATTATACAGGATTTGATAGGCGTTATAGATAATCCTTGGTAGGATCTGATAGCCAAGGATTAGACCGAATAGTGTCCCAAATAAACTCGCACTAATCGCATAAAGATAATATTTTAAAGACACTTCCCAATTCGAGTACCCTAATGCTTTTAATGTACCAATTTCAATACGTTGCTCTTCAATCATTCGTGTAATGGTTGTTAAGGTCACTAAAGCCGCAATAGCAAAGAATACAATTGGAAAGATTGAAGCGAGATCTGTTAAACGATCGGCGTTATCACCATATTCAACTATGCTGGCGTTATCTGCCCGGACATTAACATAATAAGTCGGATGATCAAGATCATCAAGCTCTGCTTGGGCATCGGCAATTTCTTGTTCAGCATCTTCAAGCTTCTTTAACGCATCTGCTTGTTCCGTTTCAAAGGTCGCTAAACCTTCTTGATAGTCAGCATCCGCTTCCTCTAGCTTGGTTTTCTCTTCTTCTAGCGTTTTAAGACCTTGCTCATATTCCTGCCATCCAGCATCTAAATCTATCCGGGCTTGGTCAAGCACTGCTTGAGCTGAGGCACGTTCTTGTTCTAAGCGCTCTGTCTGGGTGGTTAAGGTTTGCTCAGCCTGATCAAGCTGCTCTTGGCCCTGATCTAGCTCATTCCGAGCTTGATCTAGCTTTCTTTCTTGCTGATTAATCTCATCCAACCCGGCATTAAGCTGATCCAAGCCTTGATTAAGCTCGGTCTCAAGCTGTGTCAAACTTTGCTCAATCACACTAGAATCTATCTCCCCAGCAAAATAAGCCCTCAATAAATCAGCTAAGCTAACATTCCCTAAATCTACCTCTTCAGTTGTTGCTATCATTGTTTTCTGAACCTGCTCAGGAATATATTCAACGGGGAGTTGAAATACTTCTTTTAATTCATTTGATAATTGATTAAGCTGATCAATCTGTTGGGATATCATTTCATGTGAAGCTTCAAGCTCTGCTCTAGCCTGTGCAAGTTCCTGTTCACCTGCTTCTAGCTCAGATCGTGCTAGCTTAATCTTACTTTGTTGTTCCTCAAGTTCGCTTCTTCCATCAGCAAGCTGACTTTCTGCATCTGAAATTTCTGTTCTGAAGCTTGCCAAACCATCCTGATAATCACGTTCACCTTGCTCCAACTCATTTAAAGCATCTGATAATTCTGCTTCTGCTTCAGTGATTTGCTGCCAACCTTCATCTAGTTGCTCTCGTGCATCAGTTAATTCAGCCTCTGCATCAGCTAACTCTGCACGAGCTTCTTCGATTTCTTGCTCTGCTTCAGCCATCTCCTCTTCCGCATCTGATCGAATGGTTTCAATCCTAATTGGACCATAATCTTCAAAAAGTTCCTCTATCTCTTCTTGATACCTTGATGCGGAGGAACGATAAGCCTCACTATAGGTACTAAGTTGATCTAAACCAGTAAAGGTAGCAAATAAATCGGTGTAAACAGGCAAGTTAAAATCATCTTCTAAAATAACCGCAAATGAATCAATTCGCCCACGACCAATATTAGTCTGACCTCGAGCATCAATGGTAATATAGCGCGGACTAGTGACAAAGCCAACGATCTCATAGCTGGTTTGATTAAATTGGTCATCTAAATCTGTATCTTGGCTATCAGGATGCAGTTGTATCGTATCTCCAATTTGGTACTGTTGTTTGATACTTTCTTGACTATCTAAAGCAATTTCACCACTCTGTTCTGGTAAACGGCCGCTTTCCACGACATATTGATTTAATTGTTTGTCAGGGTCATAGCTTATGATCTTAAAGACAGCACGATTTTCCCCTGCCAATACATCCTGACTATAGCCTGGCTCTACGAGATCTGATTCAACAAAATCATCGAGGAGCAGCAGTTCCTGTTCTTCAAAGCCAAGTGTAGATTGGAGATGAATATCATACAATCTCTGCCTGTTAAAATAAAGATCAGCGGTCTTTAGCATATTAGGACCGGTCGCTTGTAATCCGGAAAAGAAGCCGACACCTAGAAATATCAAAATTAAAATTGAAAAAAAACGAGCTTTTGATCGCCAAATTTCTTTGACAATCATCTTATTTAATGTTGTTTTTCGGGCCATAAATACACCTCCTTACCACTCAATATCTTCAACTGAACGTGGATGAGGGTTCAAAATGGTTTCACGTACCTTGGCATCATTAATATAAATGACACGATCAGCAATTGGTGCAATGGCCGTATTATGGGTAATAACAATGACGGTCATCCCGGTTTCCCTAGCTGTCGATTGTAATAGTTTTAAAATTTGTTTTCCTGTTTCATAATCAAGCGCTCCAGTTGGCTCATCACATAGCAACAGCTTCGGATTTTTGGCTAATGCTCTTGCAATAGCTACACGCTGTTGTTCTCCACCAGACAATTGAGCTGGGAAATTATTAACCCGATGAGCAAGCCCAACGTTTTCAAGCACCTGATCAATGTCTAGTGCGTTAGGGGAGATTTGTGTAGCAAGCTCAACATTTTCTCGGGCTGTTAAATTTGGTACTAAATTATAAAATTGAAAAACAAACCCGACATCATCCCGTCGATATTGCGTCAGCTGCTTGGTTGAAAAGTCGGCAATATTTCGACCATCAACTAGAATTTCTCCTTCATCTGGTGTATCCATACCGCCTAATATATTTAGGACGGTTGATTTTCCAGCTCCTGATGGACCGAGAATAACGGCCAATTCACCTTTTTCAATTTCAAAGCTGATGCCGTTATTCGCCACAATCGTGTTTTCACCCATTTGATAGCGTTTATACTCATTTATCACTTCTACATAGCTCAAAGTAAGTTGCCCCCTTAAAAACTCTATAGATTATTATACTACATTTGACCTAGAATGCATGGCAAAAGCATTGCGAATCAATCGATCAAATATGCTTTGACGTTTTTGCGCCCAGATTTTATCAAGTTTCGCTCGATAAATCTCCACTGATAATCTGTGTGCTTAACTTTATTTAGCCGGAATTTGAATCGCTGATGACTGGAATACCATTAGTATTTATCGCACCACTTATTGCTGAATAAAATTAATAAATTAAGTTATTAAGAGGCTTAAGGATTCAAGTGATCACGATCGTCATTGAATCCGAATCATAACGAAGTATTTACCTAGTAGAGCTAGTAGAGAAACAAAAGCTAACCATTTTTTTGCTCTTATAAAGTGAAACTTCGTTCAGTGGGGATCTGGACGCATCGGATGTGCTCGTGCAGACGTTGCGACACGACGTCACAAACTTAGTCAGCTTTCTCTCTCCCAACTGAACGTGAGTTGAACCAATCAGGCCGTTACTGGCTGTTGGATCTCCACTTAGACATGACGTGTCCACTTATATCTTGAAGGAGGAGTCTTACAAAGCCCTTCGATGGGGCGAGTAATCGCAGCCCAGCCAGTTACACTGCGATAAAACTCACCTTTTAGTAAATGGGTTAGTTCTTCATATATATAGTAATTCGAAATTTTTACTACTTAAAATGACTCTCTTGTCATTCATAGCGTTTAAAAAAGGAAAAAACCATGAACTTTGTGAACATGGGATTTATTATTATTGAGCTGTCTTTAAATATTTCTTCAAACGTACAGCAATGATTTCTAACAAGATAGCAACCGCTAAAATAAAGAAAGTAATGACCCCAGCTTCTCTTAAATCAAGATAAAAGTTACTTGCCATAAATAAGTCAAAGCCTATTCCACCTGCACCAGCCGCAGCTCCCATCGCAATGGCTGCTGCAAAGTTGATCTCAAAGCGCAAGAATGTCCACGAAACAAGATAAGTAAGCGTCGAAGGGATAACAGCCTGCCAGACAATTTGCCACCAGTTGGCACCGCCTGCTTGAAGTGCTTCAATAACACCATGGTCAAGCTCTTCAAATGCTTCAGAATATGCTTTTACTAAGTAGCCTACTGAGTGAAAGGTCATTCCAATGACGGCTGCTACACTCCCAAGGCCAGCTGATACAGCAAATATTAACACCCATAGCACAGTTGGAACTGCACGAATGATTGCGATAACATTTTTTATACTATTTGATAATAGTGGTGAAGAAAGATTTTGTGCAGCAAATAAACCGAGAAACAATGAAATAATTGCTCCTATAATCGTGGTTAATAAAGCTAAGCATAGGGTTATCAGTACTTGATAAAGAGCTTCAGAAAAAGTAAAGTGATTGAAATGTGCTTCTGTAAACATGACACGGAAATTAGTCAAGCTTCCTGCCAGTGCCTCAAAGAAGGTAATATTTTTATAATCAAACGTTATAAATCCGTAGATAGTCAATCCTGCCAAGGCAATTAAAGTTAACCTAATCACTAAGCCCGCTTTAGAAAAAGGCTTCACTTTAATTTTTTTCTCAGTTTTGAGCGGTTTAATGATATCCTTCGTTGATAGATCTTTCATTACAAGATCACCCTTCTAATAAAATTCGACAATGCTTCTAAAGCTAAGATAGCAATAACAACCATAATAACAACTAAACTAGCACTATGATAATCTAAGGATTTATAATATAAATCAAACAAGAAGCCAATACCTGTTCCTGTTAGTATCCCTACTAGCGTTGCACTTCTAATATTGGTTTCAATCATAAATAGCAGCCAACTAATCAATTGAGGAGCACTTGATGGAACAACCGCATTCGTAATGGTAGAGATATAACTGGCTCCTGTTGCACGCAAAGCCTCCACTGAATCATTACTTACTTCATCAATCGTTTCAGTAAAAGCCCGTGTTAAAAATCCAAATGATACAAAAAACAGCGCAAAATAACCGGTTAATGCACTCTGACCAAATGAAAATAATAAAATCATTGACCAAACAGCGACATCAATATTACGAAACAGTGTAGCAAATAACCGTGAAATTGAAGCAAAGAATCCATTTATCCTTGTTGTATGTGAACCGAGAATGGCAAATAAAAAAGCAAGGATCGCTGCCGTACTTGCGGAAGCAACTGATATGAGTACAGTTTCAATTAATTTGTTTAAAATATTTGGCAGTCTTGAAAATGCATTAGCATCAGGGTAGAAATTTTGTACACCCCATACAAACGCTTCGGGAATTGACGTAAACCCTTTGATGATGTCATATTCTGCAATTAGAATAGCACCATATGTGATCGCTAATATCAAAACAATTAGCAAGGACAATTTGAGTCTTTTTCTCAAGAAGAAATTATCCAACATAATGCGATTCCTCACTTAAATTAAAAATTAACTCCCCAGCTTCTGAACCGTAAATATGATGAATTTCCTCTTCCTTCATAAAGCGCGGATCACCCTGATAGACTACTTCACCTTTGCTTATCCCAATTACTCGATCACTATACTTTAACGCAACATCAACTTGATGAAGATTAACCATAACTGTGATACCCATTGATTTACAAATAGTTTGTAAATAGTCCATAATCACTTTGGATGCATTGGGATCTAAGGAGGCAATTGGCTCATCACATAATAATAGTTTTGGTTTTTGTACCAATGCTCGCGCGATCCCTACCCGTTGTTTTTGGCCTCCACTAAGTTGATCACAACGTTTATAGACTTGGCTTTCAAGCCCAAGAATAGATAATAGCTCTAAAGCTTGACGTTTTTCTTCGTCTGTGTAGAATCCAAACGCCCCAGCAAGTGTCGATTTGTAGCCTAAACGTCCATGCAGCACATTTTCAAAGACGGTTAAACGATCAACAAGATTATAATGTTGAAAAATCATTCCAATTTTTGTCCGGAATTGTCTTAATGCCTTTTTGTTTAACTTTTGTACAGCTTGTCCGTCAAAGTTAATCTCTCCGCTCGTCGAATCAATCATACGATTAATACAACGAAGGAGAGTTGATTTCCCCGCACCCGATGGGCCAATTACGGAAACAAACTCCCCTTCATTTACGGAGAAGTTTATCTCAGACAATGCCACAGTGTTTTTCCCGTATGTTTTTGATACACCTTGTAGCTCTAACAATTTTGTCATCGTAAAGCTCCTCCCCTGTCATTTAATTAATTTGAAAGTTCTCGGATCGGATTAAACCAATCATTATCTACTTGAACAAAACGTTCTTCAGCTGATTTACTGAATAAACCACCTTTTTCTGAATCAGCAGGAACAAAGATATCTTCATTATTAGCTACCTCATCTGAGGTAAATGCATCTAAAATCGCTTGCTGATCTTCATCACTCACTGTTGCAGTGTTTACTGCGAATGGGGCATTCAATACAGGGGTCACTGAAATAATCACAAATTCTTCACCTGGTATGGTATTAAATGGCTCAGCGGCATCATCTCTAACACGGTAAACTGCTCCAGGTGTATTTACTTCACCCTCAGCTAATTCAATATAATTATCCACACAAGAATCACAGAAAGCGGCTACGTCGACAGCATCTGTTAACAAGTTAACAGC
The DNA here is from genome assembly GCF_001552275.1 of Amphibacillus sediminis NBRC 103570. Lineage (GTDB taxonomy): Bacteria > Bacillota > Bacilli > Bacillales > Amphibacillaceae > Amphibacillus_B > Amphibacillus_B sediminis. The sequence continues at coordinate 29,169 of NZ_BCQW01000004.1, read as the reverse complement.
CGATCCTTGATGCGAACCTCCATATAATACTTCACTAAAGAAATGACCACCTTCAATTAAATCGTCTGCTGTTATGTCTTCATAGCCACTAACTTGACTAAAGTAATCAACGATACCTGTTGAAGGAACAACAAAACCTGAAGTAGAGCTATTCGATACAAATGAAAAGCTTTTATCGACAATATTGTCAATTGAATAGCTATCGTCTTCTTTATAGGCATCTTCATTTCCTTTTTTAACACTTAGCCAGCTATAATAAACAGCATCATCCAATGTACCCGATGCGCCACTCGGTACAACGAAAGGGAGAACATCTTCGTTTTTATTATGTGCTTCCACGAATCCTTGGGCGCCCATAAAGGCTAAATCAGCACTACCATTAGCTAATGATTCAATGGCAATATTGTAGTCTGTTGTAGTCTGATGCTCAACTGTTTTTCCAGTAGCGTCTTCGATAACCTTACCAATCGCTTCGCGCGCATCCTTTAAATCTGCACCTGATTCATTCGGATACCAGACGAAAGTCAAAGTACCATCGTCACCGCTCGTACCTTGGCTACATCCCACAAGTAGTAGTGTTAAAATAAATCCAATAGCAAAAAACTTCTTCATTTTTACTAACCTCCATTAATATTAAAAAATTACCTTCTCTATAACTGTAAAGTGTTAGTTTTAAGTAGATGTAAATTAAACTTCAATATTTTGTTAAGATTTTCAAGAAAATACAAAAAGGATAAATGAGTCTATTTGATCATAACTGATCGTATCGATTGACACTAAACTAGATTTAACTTCATTCAGCAAAAGTCGCTCACGTCGATAAGTGGTGGGATGAATGCCTATTTGTAGTCCATTCAGCGGGTTTCGACGTATCGGATGTGCTCGTGCAGACGTTGCGACACGACGTCGCGAACTTAGTCAGCTTCCTCTCTCCACCACTGAAGGTTAGTTGAACCAATCGGGCCGTTACTGGCTGTTGGATCTCCCACTTAGACATGACGTGTTCCCTTATGTCTTGTAGCAGGCGGCTTACAAAAGCCCTTTGATGGGGCGAGTAATCGCAGCCCCAGCCTGTTACACTGCGAGAAAGTTAAAGCTTCCGATGGATGCCATAGATCAAGCGAAACTCGTTAAAAACTGGGCGCAATACGCCAAGGCGCATTTGATCATCATTCGTCTATATCTACTAAGCTAGCAAGCATTTCAAGTTTACCGATATTAAAGGAGGGTTATGGAAAATAGATAGGAGCTTATCAAATTTTAGAGGACTGCAAGGATATGTTAGTCAAAGAGGGCAAACCGTTTTAGGAGATTGTTATTGTACCAACAAAAGCAAAAAGCCCTGTCTCCAGACAAAGAAGACGCACGTCTACTCTATCAAGAGCACAAGGCTGCCTAGTAATCTCGTTTACTACATGCACATTATTGTTCTTGTCTAACTAGTTGCGCATCATATGAGCGTGCGAATGGTAAGTAGATTAGAAAGGCCACCACTGCACATAAAATAGCAACAACAGCCGCTTTCCAATCACCACCTGTACCGATGAAAGCACCTACCCCAACTGGTGATGGCCAAGGCATTTGCGCAATCATTGGCCGAATAATTTCTAATGAAGTTGCAAAATAGGCAATTGATGCTGATGCCATTGGAGCTAGGAAAAATGGTAGGGCTAAATACGGGTTGTAAATCAACGGTACACCAAATATCAAAGGTTCATTAATGTTAAAGATCGCAGGGACAATCGCTGCTTTTCCTAAAACACTTAATTGTTTAGACTTTGCCCGATAGACTAAGAATAAAGCAAAACCTAAAGTTGCACCAGAACCTCCGATTGTTACAAAAGCATTGTTAAACTCGCCGGCTAAAGGAAGTATAGCTCCATCAGCATTAGCAGCTAAGTTTCCTAAAGTAATTGGGGTGAGTAAGGAGAAAACAATATTTGCACCATGTATCCCTACTAACCAAAGGGCATGAACGATAAAGTAAATAACCATTAGACCTAACCAACTGTTCGTTAGTTGTGTAACAAATCCAAAGGGAACCTCGATTAATTGGAAAATATCAGTTCCGAGCGCAATTAACACACCATTGATGATCAATACAGTAAAGGCGACAACAAAGGCTGGAATCAGCGCAGTAAAAGCACGTGCTACTCCTAATGGGACTTCCTCAGGCATTTTGATCACCCAATTTTTCGCTACACATAATCGATATAGCCGTACAGCAATAATAGCCATGATAATACCCGTAAAAATACCAACTGTACCTAACCGAGCTACCCCATCTCCGCCTATTGCCCATCCGTTAATAATACTCGTTTCTGGATCATGAATCAGGCTCATCATACCGCCTTCAAACACTAATTGCGGAATGGTCAAAAAGAAGGCAAACATTGAAAGCAACGCCCCATTTAATGGAGCTATGTTTAAATTTTCCTCTTCAGCAATAATTTTTGAGTATTCAAACCCTAACACGATACAGAAATATAAGGCCAACAATCCGGTTGTTGTACTATTTGCAACCATATATAACTCGCTTACTCTAAAGAAAGCAGCATTGAAGAACCCCTCTAAAAATGTGAATGTTTGTGGTAAAACATTTAAAACTAGGAACATTGATCCAACAATCGTAAAAGGGATAGAAGCCATCCCGGCAGCCATAATAGCTCGGACAACTTTAAACTGAGCGATTTTCCCCATTGGCGCCATAATTGTTTTTTCTATGGCACTAAATAATTTGTTTTTTGATTCCTCCATTGTGTTCACTCACTTTCACTTTAATATCTTTTCAAATTCCTGCATATATTGAAAATGTTTATCAGCTTGCCTTTGAATGGCGCGTATTCGTTTTATACAGATCAGTGACATAATGATTCCTATCACGAGAATAGCAGCTAACGTTAATCTTAATTGAACCGAATCAGCAAGAAAGGGATAGACATGTGTATGTGCCAAACCAGTCATACTAGTCAAACCTAAGCCAACATTAACAACCACTTGAATGCAATGATAAGTAAAATTAATATGAAGGTGTTTATCAAGGTGATTGGACTTTTCACCGTATAGTTTTACATGTTCCATCACGGCTCCTGTGCAAATCACGAGTAAGCTAAGCGGCAGTAGCATCATCACACTCCGACTCATGACCAGAGCCAAAAACCAATATAAATTTATAAAGAAGAATACAGCTAGCAGATAACGCAACAGCAAAAAGCGATTAAACCGAAAATTTTTAATAGCTGTTTCTTGCCTTAATGGATTTAATTGTTCTACTTTCATTCTAACTCCTTTCTAATCAAGTGAATGGTGTTATCGCCTACTTGATTAAGTCGTTACACGTTGATAAAGTGCCAACATTTCAACCGCGACTTCTCGCAAAGACATGGTCGTCATTAAATGATCTTGAGCATGAACCATGATGATCTCTACCGTGATTGTTTTACCGCCAGCAAATTCTTGTAGTAAACCTGTCTGAGTTTTATGTGCTTTCATAAGTGATTCATTTGCTTTATCTAGTTTGGCCAAAGCATCATCGAATGCATTTTCTCGCATTAGCTGGAAAGCTTCATGTATTAACGTGCGTGCGTCCCCGCTATATAAAATGATTTCAAACGCAATTTCTTGTAATTTTTCTGTATCCATTTTATCTCCTACCTCAATTAGTAAATCTATTTATGACAGATACTTCGTAAACCGCTCAATAAATTGTTCAAAACTTGTACTCGCAACAAGTGACTGTCGAATCATATCGTTTTCAATAATTGGCACCAGCATCATGCTAATTTGTTCTAGCTCAGTCAGGTTTAATAGATCGGGTGATAGCAAAAAGACTAATTGAACGTGCGGATGTTTGTCATCCCAAAAAATCCCTTTAGGAGCAATCGCAACCGCCGCATAGGCGGAATTGGTAACTGCTTCAATTGGATGAGGGACGGCCAAATAAGGTGAGAAGGCCACCGAACTATAGGTTTCTCGTAATTTCAGCTGTTTAGCTAATGCCTGTTTAATTGGATAGCCTTCGACATGTTCGATTGCACCGATTAATTCTGACAATACGGTCGCCTTATCTGCAACATGGTCAACCTTTAGAAATAATTCAGGCCTAAAACATTGATTGATTAGTGCGGTTTGCTTTGCTTGCTTATCTAAGTTGAGATCACTTTCAATGTCAAATAATTGCTTGATCCCTCTACATCTCGATAGTTCATGTTCGATTGTTTTAATATCATGGTCATCTAAAAAAACACTGACATGGACAATTGGTATGTTGTGAATGACATTTGGTAAGTTAATTGATGAAATAATCAAATCAATTTCTTCTAAAGACTGTTCTGAAATTTCATAGTAGCTAATCACACGTTCAATCAAAATCTTTGATCCAAGTTCATGCTCTAAGCGAGTTTTTAACATTTGCGAGCTTCCCAATCCTGTTGCACAAATAACGAGAACCCGTGCCTTTTGACCATTATAATAGCGCTCGACAGCTGCTGCTAAGTGAATGGTTAAGTACGCCCATTCACTTTCGGTCACGTCATAGGGCTGAAAAACAGGCATCTTAGCAAAATGTTTGATCGTCAAGGCAAGCAGTTGTGACCGTTTTTCCTTAATTTCTGTTAATAAAGGATTTTCAATGCTAGTATTGTTCTGAAGTCTTAACAATAAAGGAGTAAAATGGATCATTAGACCATTGACAAGAATTTTATCCTGCGCAATAGCATATCCTGTTTCTTTATCGAATGCTTTTAAGACCTCAAGCAGCTGTTGCTTAATTTGATTCTTATCATAAGGTATCCGCTGAAACACCAGCCTTGTCGTCGTCTTGTTACGTAAATGCAATGCGATATAGGTCGCCTCTTCCACTGGAAAATGAATATCCATACTTGCCTTAATACGATTAATAATTCTTAATGCCGTTTGATATTCGACAGAATCTTCTGGAAATTCCAGCTTGTTCTCTAATTCAATTTCAAATCCTAATTGGATTCGTCTAATCGCAAGCCCAATGTGTAGTACAATGTTATAAATAATAAAATCAGATATTTTCAAATCCGTTTCTCTACATTCATCGAGTACGATAATAACAAGTTCCTCAATGCTAATATCACCAAGTAAATTACTATACGTAGAGAAGGTGTACAAATTATCAACCAATCGATTCATGAAAAAGTAATTCATAATAAAATGACGAAAGCTTTGCTCACTCCCCTCCAGATAAATGCCTGTACTTGGCTTACTCTTTAATTGAATCTGGTAAGGATGAAGTAGTTTTTTTATTTCAATTAAATCATTTGAAATGGTTGAGCGAGATACGTACAATTCAGTAGCGATGTCATCAACAAACGTGTGATGCTGTTCAAAAAATAATCGATGCAAGATATAATATTGACGATCTTTTGATTCATGGATGGTGCCTATATTTCCTGTCGGTGCTGTACCATTTACTTCAGTTTGGAAAAATTGTTCAAAAGTTGATCCCTCATTAACGATTAAACGATAACCTAGACCTGGTTTAGCTTCAATGTAACTATGATGGTTTTCAACAGCATCTCGAACATGACGCAGGTACTTGCGTGCAGTTCGATCTGACACACATAAGGCTGTGGAAATCTCTTGACTTGACGTGTAAGTATGACGTTTCTCATATAGTAGTTTAAGGATTGAAACTTCTTTCTGACTCAACATATCGATCAACCTTTTTTAAATATTCTCTTCGATGACTTTAGCAAGCTTTTCAATCCCCATTGGAATCGGTACATAAGCTTGTGGTGGAATATTTACAATTGGCTTATTCTGTTTCACCGCCGCTTTTTCTAGATTGGCAAAATACATTTTGGTCTGAGGACTAACTAAATATAAGTCATATTGATCCTGGGCAATCGTTGATGCACCCTGCGAAGCTGATGTCGCATCCAACTCAATTTCTACACCTTTTCCTGCAAAGTACTCTGTTGTTTTCTTAGCAATGACTGATGAAGACATGCCACCTGCGCATATGATCAATGCTTTTTTCATGATAAACTCCTCCTCGTCTTTATTGATCAGGTTTCTAGCATTGTAAAATAACACTCTCATTCCTATCAACAGTATATCAGTCAAGTCTTTCGGGTAATGTTTCATCAGTATTAATGCTGCACCATAATCCTTGGATAAACTTTATGAGCCCTGCCTAACACAACGTGTCCTCATCGATGAGATTTTTCGGTCTGCTGTTTAACCCTCTTAGTTCATGAGCTTTACACTCTTATCGTAAGAGAAAACGTTATCATTTTGAACAGATAATGTTTCCGCATCGTTGCGGAAACAATTTAGGTGGATATGACGAAGGCAATTTATCACATGAATCTTGGCGTATTTGCGCCCAGATTTTATCAAGCTTCGATCGATAAAGTGAAACTAAAACAAACTGACGCAGGATTGCCCAATAATAGAATCCTGACAATGACTTGCTTTTCTATGGAATAGAGGCTTGACATTAAATATACCTTATGTTCTAATAATTATAAAAGTCAGGATTGTTACCGCTTGGTGCGGGCTATACTTGATTTTTATCATTATTCTATTAGCTAGCTGATTTAATCTCACCTGAGGAGATAGAATTTGTGGAAGTAAAAAAAGTGATTAACAATAATATTGTCAAATCTGTTGATAGCGCAAACAATGAAGTGTTGGTAATGGGCAAGGGAGTTGGCTTTCAGAAGAAGGCTGGTGATCCCATTGATCCTGATGCGATTGAAAAGATTTACACGAGCAATAAAGATATGAATACCAACAAGCTAACGCAATTGCTTGCTAATGTGAAATTAGAGCATCTACAGGTTGCCAATGAAATCATTAGTTTTGCTAAGGTGTCTTTAGGCAAGAAGCTAAGTGAGAATATTTATCTCACACTGACCGATCACATTGACTATGCAATCGAACGTCACACAAAGGCGTTACCGATTAAAAATGCTTTACTATGGGAAATCAAGCGATTTTATAACCATGAATTCTTGATAGGAAAAGAAGCATTAAATATCATTTATAATAAACTAGGCATATCATTGCCTGAGGATGAAGCCGGTTTCATCGCATTGCATATCGTAAATGCTGAGCTGGACATGTCAAAAGTCAGCCAAGTGTCTGAAATGACACAGATTATCCAAAACATACTCAATATCATCAAATACCATTACAAAACGGACTTAGACGAGTACTCATTAAATTATGAACGATTTGTTACCCATTTAAAATTTTTCGTCCATCGATTGTATAGTGGTGTTGAGCTTGAGGAGAATAAGGATGCTGGTTTTCTATTCATGCTCAAGGAAAGATACAAAGAGGAATATCTTTGTGCTTTAAAAATTCGTGATTATATTATTAAAGAATTTGGCCGGGATCTAAAAGAGGATGAAATGATCTATCTTACGATCCACATTAGAAGAATTACAAGTCATTAAATAATTTGGAATAGGATTGTTACTGGTTAAGCAGGCTATACCTAAATAATTTCCCACTCTCTGTTGAGTTGTTGGAATTTATTTGGGTATTTTTTTTAGCAATCTTGAAGGAGGAGAAAAACGTGAACTATCCAGAATTAGCAAAAGTTATTTTAGAGCATGTCGGTGGTGACGAGAATGTCGACAACTTAGGACATTGTGCCACTCGGTTACGTTTTAATTTAAAGGATGATAAACGACCGAATACAGAAAAATTAAAAAATACACCTGGAATTATGGGGGTTGTTTCAAAGGCTGGTCAATATCAGGTTATCATCGGTAGCGATGTGGGCAGTGTCTATAAAGAAATTATCAATCAAGCCCCATCCCTTGATAACAATGATGGTAAAAAAGATGAGCAGGATGATCGTTCTCCTGTTGCGAAAGTAATTGATACGATTACCGGTATCTTTACACCTATTTTACCTGCGATTACTGCAGCTGGGATGTTGAAGGCAGTCCTTTCGGTTCTTGTTGTATTTAACTTAGTGAGTAATGAAAGTCAAACCTACCAAGTCATCGACTTTATGGCAGATGCTGCTTTCTACTTCTTACCGATCTTACTTGCTGTCTCGTCAGCAAAGAAATTCAATACTAATGCCTATTTGGCTATGATGGTCGGGGGAATTTTACTCCATCCTAACTTCGTAGCTATGGTAAATGCTGTAGAAGAAACGGGTGGAATTAGTCTGTTTGGCTTACCAGTATCACCAGTTACCTATTCATCATCTGTTATTCCAATCATTCTTTCAGTTTGGTTTATGTCTTATATCGAGCCAATCGCAGATCGAATTTCACCAAAAGCCATTAAGTTCTTTAGTAAACCATTAATTACTATTGCGATTGTAGGTACGGTTAGTATTGTCCTTATTGGACCACTTGGCCACTTTATTAGTGATGGTATTTCTACTGGAATTACCGCTTTAGAAAACTTTAGCCCATGGTTAGTACCTACACTGATTGGTGCTCTATCACCATTGTTTGTTGCTACTGGAACGCACTATGGTTTAGTACCAATTGGAATTAACAACAGAATGGTAAGTGGCTACGATACCGTTATTTATCCAGGTATGTTAGCTTCTAACGTTGGACAAGGTGCAGCTGCCTTAGCTGTCGGATTTAAGAGTAAAGATTCAACCGTTAAACAGCTTGCTTCATCTGCTGGTTTAACAGGCTTGTTCGGAATTACAGAGCCCGCTTTGTATGGGGTTAACTTACGCTTTAAAACCCCTCTATATGCTGCAATGATTGGTGGCGGTATCGGTGGTTTATTCATGGGAATCTTTAGAGTACGTAACTTTGCTGGTGGTTCCCCAGGACTACTAACCCTACCAAGCTACATTGGAGATGACACATTACAGCACCTTATTTTCGCTAGTATTGGAGCAGTCATTAGTATTATTCTTGCATTTACGATTTCATACATCCTTTACAAAGATCCAGCTCCAGAAGAAGATGCTTTAGTTGATCGAGACCAGGATGACTCAAATAAGGATGAAAATACTTCGACTACCTCAGCAGAACGAGCATCTGAAGAAGTAGTTATGTCACCGATTAAAGGAGAAGTGGTTTCACTTTCCGCAGTAGAAGATGGCATGTTTTCTGAAGAGATTTTAGGAAAAGGGGTAGCCATTAAACCTGAAGAGGGAAAAGTATTCTCACCTATTTCTGGTACGGTAACAGCGCTATTTGATTCAAAGCATGCCGTCGGCTTAACGAGCGACCATGGCTTGGAGTTATTAATTCATGTCGGTATTGACACAGTCCAACTAGAGGGAGAAGGCTATCAATACTTCGTTGAAAAAGGCCAGAAGGTTGAAATTGGTGATAAACTTATTGAATTTGATTTAGCGGGAATTGCAGAAAAAGGCTATAAAACAATTACTCCGGTAGTGATTACTAACTCAGCCGATTATGGTGATATTATTACCTTAAATGAGTCAGTTGTCGAAACTGGTAAAAAAATGATCAAAGTGATACGCTAATTTATAGAATAGGAAGGGAAGCAGCTGCTTATTTTTGCAGCAGAGCTAACCCTTCTCTATTTATTCACATAATATCTACAATCAAGGAGGCATAACATGGGATTTCGGAAAGATTTTTTATGGGGCGGTGCGACAGCTGCCAACCAATGTGAAGGTGGTTATAATGAAGGAGGCAGAGGCTTAGCCAATGTAGACGTTGTTCCAATTGGAGAAGATCGCCGTGCTATTATTACTGGGAAGAAAAAAATGTTTGAGTTTGATGATGAGCACTTCTATCCAGCTAAAGAAGCGATTGACATGTATCATCGTTATAAAGAAGACATTGCGTTATTTGGTGAGATGGGCTTTAAAACCTATCGGTTATCAATTGCCTGGAGTCGGATCTTCCCTAAAGGCGACGAAACTGAGCCAAATGAAGAAGGGCTTAAATTTTATGAGGATTTATTCAAAGAATGCCATAAGCATGGCATTGAACCACTTGTTACCATTACACACTTTGACTGTCCGATGCATTTAATCAAAGAGTATGGCGCATGGCGTAATCGAGCATTAATTGGTTTCTACGAAAACCTTTGTCAAGTGATCTTCCGCCGCTATAAAGGCTTAGTTAAATATTGGTTAACCTTTAATGAAATTAATATGATCCTGCACGCCCCATTTATGGGAGCGGGACTATATTTTGAAGAGGGTGAAAATGTCGAGCAGGTTAAGTACCAGGCCGCTCACCACGAGCTAGTTGCTAGTGCCATTGCAACCCGAATCGCCCATGAAGTCGATCCTGAGAATAAAGTAGGTTGTATGCTTGCAGCTGGCCATTACTACCCTTATTCATGTAAACCAGAGGATGTCTTTAAAGCACAGCAATCAGACCGTGAGAATTACTTCTTTATTGATGTTCAATCACGTGGTGAATACCCTGCATATGCATTAAAAAAATTAGAGCGCGAAGGCATTGACATTAAAATGGAGGCAGAAGATTTACAGCTTCTAAAGGAAAATACGGTTGATTTTATTTCATTCTCATATTATTCTTCACGTGTTGTCTCAACCGATCCTAAAGTAAACGAAAAAACATCAGGAAATTTATTTGCTTCGGTGAAAAACCCTTACCTTGAGGCAAGTGAATGGGGTTGGCAAATCGATCCATTGGGGTTAAGAGTGACAATGAACTCACTTTATGACCGTTACCAAAAGCCACTATTTATTGTGGAGAATGGCTTAGGAGCAGTCGATGTTCCAGATGAGAATGGATATGTTGAGGACGACTACCGAATTGAATATTTGGCTGAGCACATTAAAGCGATGAAGGATGCCGTTGAGTTAGACGGAGTTGATTTACTCGGCTACACCACTTGGGGCTGTATTGACTTAGTGAGTGCGGGAACTGGTGAAATGAAAAAGCGCTACGGCTTTATCTATGTCGATCGTGACAATGAAGGAAACGGCACACTAGCTCGTTCAAAAAAGAAATCCTTTGACTGGTATAAAAAGGTGATTGCTAGTAATGGAGAAGATTTAAGCTTTTAGACTATGGTAATAACACGTAAAAAGCAGCTATGACATTCTTAGTCATAGCTGCTTATTTAACTATCATCATTCGGTGACTCGAGTTTCCTAAATTTAGTCGATCACCAACATGTCATTTTGATCAAACTTCCAATTGTCTCCATAAGCTACTTCCCAATAATAACCATCCAGATCAGTGAAATAGCCACTATAACCACCCCATGAAACCATTTCAGGCTGCTTTACAATTGTAGCTCCATACTTTTCAATGCGTTTAAAAAAATCATCAACCTCAGCTTTTGCCTTCATATTAATCGCTAAGGTAATCCCATTAAATCCACCCTTCGTTATGGCAGGAGGATAATCATGATTAATATCCTTGGCTAACTGATTAATTTGAAACAGTTCTAATCGTGTCCCACTATTTTTAAAGAAAACAACGGGGGCATCATGACCTGCGCTCGTCTCAAAACCAATATTTTTATAAAAATCGAGCGATCTCGGAATACTCTCCACTCCTAGACAAATTAAGTTAATTCGATTCATTTACTGCCTCCTTAACCCATTGCATTGTATATTCAATTGCAGCTGTATTGGGATCTTCCTCCTGTCCAAGTAGCTTAAAGCCATTGTTTATATAAAAGTTAACAGCATTTTGATTTTCTTGGAATACCTTTAGTAATAGTCGATCATGAGATTGCTTAGCTTCTGTTAATAACGCTTGGCCAATACCTTGCTTGCGCCATTGCTCTTTCACAAATAATCCCGCAATATAATCATCCATCATACCAATAAAACCGATAATTTGGTCGGCTGATTTAAATACATAGATACTAGCCTCAGGAATCATCATTCGAACTTTTGGAGCCATCTCTTGCCAATAAGCACGTTTAATAAAGCTATGTGCTTCAACATTTGCATTAAACCAAATATCGATTAATTGATCTAATTCTACTTCACTTAGTTTGGTTAATTTTGTTATCACTACTAAATACCCTTTCTTTACTTTATTTTAAGATATTTAGTTTAGCACACGCATCAAGCCACCTCCTGCACTATAAATTGGACTTTGCTCACTTATCGTTGATTAATCTTTGCCTGATCTTTTTTAGTTAATTTTTGATAGACCAGCTGATAGGATTGCACAATCAATTGCTCAATTTCTTGATCCGATAATTGATCTGTTGCCAACTTAATCGAATTCCAATGCACCTTATTCGCATAATAACCGGGGGTGACATCACTATGGGTACTTCGTAAAAATTCATTGTCTTCGGGTAATCCTTTTAACGTAATAATGGCATCAGCGGATGGTTCCGGCGTCATCAAACCAAATTGTTTGCCTAATAGATCAAAATAAATCACTTGCCAATCATCTCGATAATAGACTTTGGCTCCAGCTAATTGATTGCCCACCTGCTCAAAATGTTCCATCCGCTTTTTAATCAGTTCAAGCATGATCGTCACTCCCAAATCGGATATTTTTTTTAGCATAGCACAACCATTCATTTTAAACAAATAGACCTAATCATTAAAAAAAGATAGTCTATCATTGATTTGGTAAATAAAGTGAAACTTCGTTCAGTGGGGGTTTCGACGGATAGGATGTGCTCGTGCAGACGTTGATGACATGCTCCCTTATTTCTTGATGTGGGAGGCTTACAAAAGCCCTTCGATGGGGCGAGTAATCGCAGCCCCAGCCAGTCACACTGCGATAAATTACGAGGATAATTTGGTCAAAGCTTCTTTCCAAATCATGCACAAGCTGCTTGCTCTATCCGCTAGCACATCAATAGAATTCCGTTAACTCATCGTTGTTATGAATTAACGGATTCATCGTTTGTTTAATTAAAAAGATTAAAGTAGCCGTCCAGGCGTTCAACTTAACACTTAATCAGTTACTATAAAAACTTTTAATGATCACTCAGTGCTTTGCTAGCATCTAAAAAATCATTCTTCTCTATTATTCGTTACAGACTAATCTTAATGACTCTATCTTTCAAACTAAGATTCACTGATTAGCTTATCTTTTGCTACTTCTTCTATAATGGCTTTAAAATTAACTGGATCGTGGCCAAATCGACCAACAAATACACCATCGACATTCTCATTAGCAATAATAGCACCCGCATTTTCTTTACTTACTGAACCACCATAGATAATACGTACTTTCTCTGAAACCTTTTGTCCATAAAGTTCATTTAGCAGTTGTCGGATCATTTTATGAATCGTATGAACATACTTTGGCGAGGCTGCTTCTGGCTGACCAATCGACCAAATCGGTTCGTAGGCAATAATGACTTTCTCAAGCTCTACTGAATCAATTGCTGCTAAGTTGGATAATAATTGTTGTCGTAAATGATCGCTGATCCGTTCCTTTTGCTCGATTGATTCGCCAATGCATAATACTGGTGTCATTCCGTTTTCAAGCACCAAGCGTACCTTCTGGTTAATCATCGCATCGGTTTCATTAAAGTTAGCTCGCCGCTCTGCATGACCTAATTCCACCAATGAACCCCCACATTCCAATAACGATTCAATCGAATATTCTCCTGTAAACGCTCCATTGGCAACAGGTGCAATATTCTGTGCCCCGTAACCGATATCCGTATTCTCTAATAGCTCGGCAACGCCTGATATCGTTCCTAAACTTGGGAAGATAAAAATCTCAACATTCGATATGTCTTGGCAAAGCTCCTTCAATTGCTGTACATATGCACGTGTTTTTTCCACCGTATTCAAATAGAGCTTTAGACTGATCCCAACAACTGGTTTTCTATCCATATTACTCACCAAGAGCTTGTTGTTCATATTGACAGATTTGATTGATCTTTCGTTCTGAACCTGTCCCTGATTGAAAGCCATTGGCTAAATACTCTTTGGCAAGTTCTTTTGCTGAGGCGATGCCTTGCACAAATGCACCAAAGGTAATAATCTGCGCATCATTGCTTAATTGAGCTCTCTGTGCGCCATACGACTCGAATATTTGGGCAGCACGAATTCCTGAAACTTTATTTGCTGCAATCGCCATCCCAATTCCTGTACCACAGCATAAAATCCCTCGATCAATTTCTTTATCTTTTATCGCCTTTGATACTTGAAACGCGATATTAGGGTAATCAATGTCGTCTTCACTATATGAACCAAAATCAACGACTTCATAGCCTAACTCTTTGACGTATGCTAATAACTCTTCTTTAAATTGAAAAGCATTATGATCTGCCCCAAATCCTATTCTCATTTGAACTCCTCCTTTACGAATTGATACATCTCATTGATAATCATAGCGATAGAGGTTGCACCTGGATCTTGATAACCGAGCGAACGTTCTCCTAAAAACTTTGCTCGACCAAATTTTGCGACATAGCCTTTGGTATTTTCGACTCCCTGTTGTGCCGCACTTTTGGCAGCCGCCAAAGCCTCTACAAAAGTCGAATTTTTATTTTCTATTAAAGCTACGCTTGCAGGCTCTAACGCATCAAGCATTGTTTTGTCTCCAAGACCGGCTCTGCCTCTTATTTTTATATCTTTAACAGCTTGACTGACGCCATCGGAAAAGCTGGCCACGTCTATTTCAGGTGCTTCAGGCTCTATTTTTCCCAGTGCTAAAAATAAGCTACTAAACAGTACGCCAGATGCACCACCCATGGATTCCATCATAGCAATACCAGATTGTCGAAAGACTTGGTTAACACTTGTTGACTCTTGCTCTTTTAGTTCTTTTTGAATGGCTCGCGCACCAGTAGCCATTCCAGTTCCATGATCACCATCACCAATATGTCGATCAATCTCTCCTAACTCGTCTTCCTTTTGAATCAATACGTCCGCAATATGAAGTAGCATGTCTTTTACCTGTTGGATCGTTAACTGATTACACATTAATAGCCCTCCTTATGAAAGTAGTGGGGACTCGTCGCTTCCATTTGATAGAGTTCTTTTAGTTCTTCTGTTAATATTTGCACAGTGAGTGAAAAACCAGCCATTTCTTGAGTCGTACAAAAGTTGCCGACAACCGTATCCATGACTAAAAATCCCTTATTTTCCAAAAGATCAATTAATTCATTCGTGATAATATACAACTCCATTAAAGTAGTAGAACCTAGACCATTTACACAGACAATCACTTCTTTTTCCACATAAGCCTTTATCTCTTGGTCAAGAGCGAGGTACATCTTTTTAATGAGATCTTTCGCTGAAACAATTGGCATTTTTTCTATTCCAGGCTCACCATGGATACCTAAGCCATATTCAATTTCGTCATCATTCAAAATAAAACTTGGCTTCCCATTGAGGGGATTTGTTCCTGATTTAATCCCTACCCCAATTGAATAAGTCCGCTGATTACATTCTTGGGCAATCCTTTGACATCTCTCTAATGAGTAACCTTTAGCAGCTGCTGCAGCTACTTCCTTTATCACAAATAAATCGCCAGCTATGCCTCTACGGTCTACTTGATATTCCTTTGGAGCAGAAGCTATATCATCACTAACAGCCAGATTCACTACTGCAATTCCTTCTGTGTCTGCCATTTCCTTGGCTAAATCAAAATTCAATACATCACCTGCATAGTTCCCAAATAAGCAAATGACACCCTCCCCTTGATTGGCTTCGTGAATAGCCGCCAAAACAGTTTGCGGTGTTGGTGCGGCAAACACATTTCCTACAGCAACAGCATCAGCTAAATTTTTACCTAAAAGACCAAAGAATAAGGGCTCGTGACCGCTGCCGCCACCGATGACAATACCTACCTTCCCCTCCTGCTTTTCTTTACGATACAAAACCCGATCATTTTCCTTCGATACAGCAATATGGTCTTTTTCAGCTTTAACAAAACCCTTTAACATATCAGTAATGATTGTCTCTCGTTGATTTAAAATTTTTTTCACTGAGTCCCCTCCTTGTTATCTATCAATTGTAAAACTTTGAAAACGCCTTTAAATAGATACTTATCTACCACTTAGGCGTTTTCAATCGATTCAGAATTTATCTATCTCTAATGGCTCTTTTTACATTTGGATTTGTGAATAAATCAAATTCATCAAAGCTCGGAGAAGAAAACTCACTAATGACCGCGCCTTCACTTCCTGCTTTAAACCAATGCTTTGTACGTGGGGCAATAGTATATTGATCACCAGCCTTTAAGTGAATCTCTTTACTTGCTGTATAATATGGTTTATGTTTTTCAGGTATTGATACACTTATTTGCTCTGGTACAAGCTGTTTATCTGATTCAACATACAAGTATACCTCTCCCCAACGGCACCTGAAGGTCTCTTGCTTCCCTTCGCGATTCTCCAAATCAGGATGCCAGTGCTCTGGGCAAGCCTGGTTAGGTAATAGCGCCATTTCCTTTGCACAGTAACGATCGTTATTCACATATAAAATTAGATTTAATCCTTCTTCTTCAATATTGTCTAATCCAAATTCAGCATAATCAATACTTGCTAGCTCTTGCTCGGTTAAAACAATTTGAGATTTTAGAAAGATTTCTTTTACACGCGCTTTATATGCATTAGATACTGTCGTCATCTTTGCGCCCTCCAATATGTTTATTAGGTAATTTTCAACTCTTCAAAATCAATTTCTCGCTCATCCTCTTCTGTTAGCTCTTTTATATCATCTAATGCGACTGGCTTTTTCAGTACATATAAAACAATGGCAGTAGCTAATGAGCCTACCAATAATGAAGCTAACCATGCTAAAGGATTGGTCATCGTAACCATCGCGAATAAACCACCATGCGGAACCGGAGATGCTGCACCTAGATACATACTCATAGCACCCCCAATTGCTCCCCCAATACCTGTTGAGAGGATACAACGCCACAAGTCATTAAAAATAATTGGATAACATCCTTCAGTAATCATACAAACACCCATCGGAAATGCAGTCTTAAGCGATTCAACTTCCATTCGCACATAAATATTTTTGCCAAAGATTTTTTGCATAAAATACGCCATCGTCATTCCGAAAGGGGTAACCATTGATGCAAGCATTAGCACAGCCATTGGTTCATTGATACCCTCTGATTGAAGTGAAAGCAAGAAAGCAAATACAACCTTATTAATCGGACCACCATAGTCCACACTTGATAAAATACCAATGATCAGACCGAATAATAATTTTTGACTTGTATCTAGGCCTAAAAGGTAGTTATTTAAGGCATCCGTTAAAATTGAAATAGGTGTACCTAACACATAGTACATAATGATGCCGACAGCTAATGAGGCAGCGAATGGAATTAACAGCATCGGTTTAAGCCCCTCTGCCCATTGCGGAACCTTCATTTTATCTTTGAGGAATTTTGCAATATAACCCGCAATATAACCACCAACAAAGCCTCCGATAAAACCAGAATTCATATTAATGGCCACTAATCCGACTAGGAACCCTGGAGCAATTCCTGGTTTATCTGCAATTGAGAAGGCAATTCCAGTAGCAATAACCACTGGCAGCATCCCTAATATAAGTCCACCCATCGTGTACATGGTGTCAAAAAAGCCAAAAGGATCCTGAATATTTTCAATGGTTACGCCACCAAATAGACTACCAATCGCTAACAGAAAACCACCACTAACGACGACTGGGATTAAATATGAAATAGCGGTTAGTGCATGTTGCTTTAAATTGGTAAATAATTTACCTGAAGTTTGCTCGACCATTATGCATTAGCCCCCTTCTGCATAAGCTCTTCTACCTTCTTAATAAACTTATTAGGAGATTTAATCACCACTTCTGTAGGAATTTCAATGATTCGTATATGGTTAAATCGATCTTTTCCGCTCACCTTAACATC
This sequence comes from Amphibacillus sediminis NBRC 103570, assembly GCF_001552275.1. Lineage (GTDB taxonomy): Bacteria > Bacillota > Bacilli > Bacillales > Amphibacillaceae > Amphibacillus_B > Amphibacillus_B sediminis. Next base: position 11,407 of record NZ_BCQW01000004.1, on the reverse strand, counting down.
AGCAGCAATAACCGCCACATCAGCTTGATCTATCAATTTCTGCGGGATCTCATCTTGTACACCAATGGTGCCTTGTGTTTCAATATGGATGCTGTGACCAGCTTTTTGTGCTGCTGTGACTAGTTTTTCCCGGGCAATATACGTATGGGCGATTCCTGCCGTACACGCTGCAATTCCAACAATGTTCATCATTAACTTCTCCTCTCATTTAAGCAAATGCTTGCTTTAATTCACTCACTGTATCCGCTTTCAATATTTTGTTCACAACCTCATCATTCCCTAATTTACCTGCTAACTTTGCTAACATTTTTAAATGGTCATTTTCTCGACCGTCTCCAGCTTGAACACAGAAGAGACAAACAATTCTAACTCCTTTTCCATCCAAGGTTTCCCAAGCGATTTCATTTGAAAATTTTCCAATAGCAACCCCATTTTTTAAAGCGTTTTCACTTAAGCCGTGAGGAATTGCTATGTAATTTCCAATGCCCGTTTGTCCCAGCGATTCACGATAATAGATATCTTTTTCAAATGATGCAACATCACTGATATAGTTTTTCTCTTTTAACAAATTTGCTAAGGTGTTTATGGCCTCTTCTTTTGTTGTTGCTGGTAAATTGACTGCCATAATTTCTTGATTGAGAATATCCATAGCCTCACCTCGTCATTTCAGTTTTGAGATTAGTTGTTATAAAGCTCCATTTTGTTACCTGTATTAAATAGTTTAATTTTTTCAAGAGACGTTTGTTTAGCGGCTTTAATACAGTCAGGGAAAATAACATTAGGCTCACGAATTTCTGAATTACCATTATTTAATATTTCTCTTAACTTGTTAGTAAATGAAATCTTGATGTCGGAAGATATATTTATTTTTGCTATGCCAAGCTCGACAGACCTAGCAATTTCTTGATTTGGATTACTTGATCCACCATGTAAAACTAACGGAATATCGATCAACTTGTTAATTTCCTCTAAAATGTCTAGACGAAGTTTAGGTTCAGCATCCTTAGGATAAATACCGTGAGCTGTACCAATAGCAATCGCCAATGAGTCAATATTTGTTCGTTCAACAAATTCTCGTGCTTTTTCTGGATCGGTATAGATGATTTCACTCATACCACCTTCAACGGTGTTACCCGTATCACCAATTGTGCCTAATTCAGCTTCAACGGATACACCAACCGAATGAGCAATTTCAACCACTTTCTTCGTCTCTGCAATGTTTTCTTCAAAAGGTAAGTGCGAACTGTCAATCATTACTGAAGTAAATCCTAATTGAATGGCATGAACAACTTGTTTAAGTGTTGCGCCATGATCTAAGTGAATAGCGACGGGAACTTTAGAATGCTGAGCTTCATATATAACCTGACTGACAAAGCTATCACGTAAAAAAGCTAATTCGGCTGGGTGAATCGCCATCATAAATGGTGCTTTTGCCTCTTCGCATGCTTCCATAACTGCAGTCAGTAATTGACCACTTCCTGCATTGAATGCAGGGACAGCAAATTGATTTTGCTTTGCAACATCCAACATTTCTTTACCTGTGATTAACATAGACACAACCTCTTTCTTTTTATTTTCTTTTATTTTCTTTTCCTTTCTTTTGTAAGATAAATTATAGTGCTAAATTAAGATGAAGTCAATAACTTTTTAGGTTTATTTTTTTTTTATTTTCATCTATAATGAATAAAAAATGAAGTTTAGAGGTGGCATTCTCATGTTTGCAAAAGAAAGAGAAGAAAAAATTAAAAATGAGATATATAGAAAAGGAACGGTTTATGTCGCAGAGTTAGCAAGGAAATTTAATGTTTCTGCCCCAACAATTCGAAGTGATCTGGATAAAATTATGGCAAGCTCTGATGACTTTGAACGTACTCATGGTGGAATTATTTACAAAAAGAAAGAGGAAGAAAATAAAGAAAAAATATTAATGTATAATATTCGAGCCTCAATTAATAAAAAAGAAAAAGAGGAAATTGCTCAGGTGGCCATCTCTTTAGTCAATGAGAGAGATACACTCTTGTTAGATTCGAGTTCGACATGCTTTGAATTTGCTTCGTTACTCGCTCATCCATCCTATACAAATAGAAATACAATCCTAACAAATGGGTTGTCTACAGCGATGATATTAAAGCAGAATCCAAATCTAACGGTCATTATTTTGGGGGGAATTGCTAGGACTGACTCGAATACGATCCATGATGAATTTCAAGATCCCATTTTAAACCGATTTAATATTGATAAATATTTCTTTTCTGCATCAGGTTTATCAATTGAAAGCGGCTTTTCAGAATTTAACATTGAAGAGGTTAAAACGAAAAGAGAAAATTTGCAGCGAGCTAAATTAAAAATTGCGCTTATCGATCATACAAAGTTTGATCAAGATTCTAGTTCAACCTTTGGCTCACTCGATCACGCAAATATGCTTATTTCTGACTCTCGCTTAGATAAAGAGATTCAAAAAAAATATGCTGCTTTGATTCCTTTACAAACCTATGGACAATAACTAAAACAATTTTATTGTCCACATAAACCAGAGAAGAAAGCAGGGCATACCTTAACAAACATAAGCAACAGGCAATTATAACTATTATCAATATAGAGTTTTATTGATAAAAAGAACATGGAAAAAAATGGTATTTCATTAGGATAAACACATAGTCGAGTAAACAGATAAATAATTAGAGAATTTCGTTCAGGTAAAGGGGTAGGGCTGTCCTAAAGGCCAATTATGAATGGTCTTTATAGACAGCTCTTACATGTTAGTAATATAACAATTGCTCAATCGTTTAAACTGCAGTTACCGCACCTATCTCCTATGCTTTGAGTCATGTGCTAGACTTTTGATACGTGCATTACATTCTTTAGATCACTCTACTGAAAATAAATTGGATTGGTAAATGCAATCAATTCTTGTTGTTGGTTGTACATTTCAGCCCGAATCCATGTAAGTAGATTAGAATTAAGGGATACCTTCACGTTTTCTTTAAATATATCCTCCATGATTACCCCTAGATTGGAAATAAGCTTATATTCTGCGTGATCAGGCACTCCTTTCATGGTTAAGTGGCAGAAAACCTCTGATTCCTCTTTAACCACTGTGTCACCAATCGTATATGTCTGTTGTGATTGTTCGATTTCCAACGAGAGAACAGAATAGTAAGAAATAGAGATTCTTCCTTCGCGAATAGATTGTAAAAAATCTTGACGGAATCTCCCAGAATCTTGTGGCATATGCACATAAGTAATAGCATATTTTGAATGCTGATCATCATTATGATGCCAGTCTCGTCCAGCTGTTGCGGGCAGTCGGTAGCCTTTATTCAGAAGTTCTGTCCAAAATTCAATCGCCCTGTGATTATAATAGGAAACACTAGGATGATTACCGTTCCAAACTTCAATAAAATCAAAATCATTGATATCCTTTATTGTGAATTCCCAATGGCATCCGGTCCCAATTGGGTTACCAATCCGAAACGGGTGGGCAATCCCTGCAACGGCTCCTCGTCTATGTATGTGTTCTAATCCTTTGTGTACATCTGTCGGTCCAATATTACGCCAATCAGTGTATGTCAGTGTAGGATAGCCAAAGGTTAAGATATGACCAAAAAAGGTCGTCCATTCTAAACCATATAGTAATTGAAGTGATGTGTGATTACGCTGTTCTTCCATTTCACGTAATGGACTGGTTGTATTGTGGTCGGTAATTGCAAGTACGTCTAACCCTTGTTGTTCAGCAACCTGGATCATTTCAGGTACTGTTTGTTTTCCATCACTGTGAAAGGTGTGAGCATGCAATTCGGCAGCTATCCATTCATATGCAGTGTCTTTACCACTTACTGTCATCACACTTTCTCTCAATGAGTTCTCCGGAATATTGCTGATTTGCATTGGATAATGCCAAGGTATTTGTAATATATTGTCTGTTCGCTCTTTATCTGTCTTAACGATTAAGGAAAAATAGCATTTGTCCGTCACAATGGCATGAGCACTTATTGTAACGGACCAGAGTCCAGCTGACAATTTCCCACTTAGTATGCCTGGTGAAGCCTCTTCTGTTGTTATAAAGATATGCTGTTCTGGTTCATGACAATGCCTTGCACCACGAAATCCATTTGGATCATCGATAGATAATGTCAGCAGATTTTTTAATGGACTGTATTTGTCAATAAGCCCGCCTATATCATTATTATTAGGTAATAAATTGTAGCATGTTAAGGCTTCTGCAATAATTGTTTTTTGTTTTGTCTCATTAGCTAATATATCTGGTCTATAGTCAAAGTCAATAGTGAGTATCTCTGACCCTTTTGGTACATAAAAGGTATAGGTTAAATGGGATTGCATACTTGCTTGTGTCAATTCTGCTTTCGTTTGAAATAAAATGCTCATAAGTCTAACTCCTAACTAACGCTTCCAAATAATATGTTCTGTTTGATACTGGTTAAGTGAATAGTACTCTTTTTGATGAAGTACTCTTTGCAATCCTTTTTCTTTATGATAGGTAAAAATCTTCAAACCTTTTACCGTAACATGTTCTAATTCAGGGTTAATAAGGCGTACTTTGATTTTAGTTATTTGTGAAAAATCAAAAGTCATAGGTAGATAGATTGCAACGGCAAAGTGATGATCAGGGCCAGTGTATGCCGCATCAAATGGTCCCAGCTTTATTTGGTCGTAAGAACTGCTGTACCAATGATCGTCACCTTCGATTTGACAAGCAAAGTCAACGGTAACTTGTCCGAGTTTAACGTCCCAAATCGAAGAATGAATGAATAAAAAAGAAGATAGTGACTCTAGTCTATTATATGGTGGTTGTTTTTCACTGAGTTGTCGGTAGGCCTCCCATTCCATCACATCATTAACATATGGATATTGTTCCATGACAAACTCTCTTGGTTGTTCCTCGGCTTGCCACTTTCTAGGAAGGAAAGAGAAATGATAGTGACTGGTAATCGCATCGGTAAAATTCCCATTCCCTGTCGCAGTCTGCATCACAGGTCGTTTTTCATCAATAAATCCTTTTTCATATTTTGTATCAATATGATGTGCACCTTGATAAATGGCATGATCAATGGTCTCATCTTCATTGAGGTAGACTCTGATCATATATTCAATATCGAGTAATCGTCCCCACTTCGCCATTAACATCATGGCGGGCGTTCCTTCGTCTTCATGACTGAACACCATATGGTATTCAATGACCTTACCTTTCTCCCAGTTATCTATCCGATAAAGCATTTCTAATGGGGTATCAGTATATAAATTATCATACTCGCCGTAAATTGTACGACCATGTAAAATAGGGGCATGTTGAAGTGCCAGTAACTCACTGTTTGTAGGTGTTAATTTTTCTAATTCAATGGCTTCAATTAGAATCGTATATTGTTTCGTGAAAGGTTCAACATGTAGTTGATGGCATCCTGCCTGCCACTCCCCTAAATAGCGTTCATAGCTGAAGCTTTCTTGTCCATAGAAGAGAATAATGTCTTGCTGATGTGATTCATTCATGTATATCCTCATCATTGCTGCTTCATTGCCTTCCTCAGACCAAGAGGTTGAACTGCTTACTGTAAATGTTATCGAATAGAATCCTGTATCAGGAAGACGAACAGGGTATGTCAACTTTTCTGTTAACATAATAGGCTGATCAAGTAGCTGAATCTTCATAATAACCTCCTATAAGCATTTACTTTTATTAGAAAGATCTAGTGATAAATCACGCACGTTCTACTAAAAAGCAATCTATTTCCCGTATGCTACTTAGGCTAGATAATAGCCTGGAATGTATAACACTCATTAATATTACCTGCTTAGCATTAGTGAATATTGGATAGTTTGCTCTTTTTTTTAAAGTTCCTTCTTTGAACCTTTTATATTACTGTAAATATAGAAATAACCGACAATAGAACATAGTAAAAACATAAAAACAGCTAAGCTACTTGATTGTTCGATTGCATTAAAAACTGAGAAATGTTGCTGCATTGAAACACCAAGCATTTGTGGTGCATTGCGATCAATTAAAAACGGTGCAGTGAAGCTTCCGATAATTCCCATAAATAAAAAAGTAAGTGCTACAAGCATCGTTCGATAGGATAAAGGCAAGATGAAATGCCAAAATAGTCGCCATTGATTGGCACCAGCGTCCTTTGCACCTTCTATGATAGAATTTGGTATGGCTTGTAAGGCTGAGATCAGCAACATGGTTGTAAAAGGAACGTTAAACCATATATTAATCATTAACAGACCTTTCACATTATAAATAATCGATGGCATGTATTCCTCACCAATCATTCTCGCCACCCAACCATTATCTCGGTAAAAATTAATAAAGCCATATACCGCAATTACACCTGGTATAAACATTGGAATTAAGTATGTTCTGTTGATCCATTTTGCAATTGGACTCTGATTAAAACGTAAATAAATGGCAATTGAATAGGCAATAATTAATACTAACGAGCAGGAAAGAATCGTTACAGTTAAAGTATGGCGAATATTATTTAAAATAAGCGGCTCGGTGAATATATAGATATAATGTTCAAATGTGAACTGGCCATCAGCACCTGTAAAACTCGTTTTAATCGATGACCAAACTGGATACATAACAAGGACTAACAATATTAGGAAAGAGGGCATAACAAGCCCTAATCCTAATATTGCTGATTTCCATTTCTTTGTCATTGTGCAGCGACCTCTTTTTGCCATTGCTCGGTTAATTTACTACTAAGATCGCCACCATTAAAGATACGATAACCATCCATAACATCTGCAAATTTCTCCTGGGCTTCTTCAGTTAATAGATCCCACTTAATTCCAGGGTATCCATACATTTCGTCGATCACGATTTCTTGTACATCTAACGTCAAGACATAATTTAAAAATGTTTCGGCAGCTTCTTTACGTGCTTCATCACCATTATCAGCAAGCATTAAATAAGATGGACCACCCGTAAAAGCCGGTTGAATTTGTTTGAGTTTAATTGATTCAGGTAAGAGACCTTTACTAATTTGCTCCAAAGCCATGTCCGACCAAGCCGGAATCATGTCTACTTCACCATTTGCCAACAAATCTAATGTACCTTGATTTTTCTTCGGATAGACACCTTCCTTATACATGAAAGGTGCTAATTCATTTAGTAAATCAAAGCCTTTATCCCATTCCTCCATAATACTTTCATCTTGGATGCTCATGGCATCTTCAGCTAGTTGATTATAGATAGTTGTTAACACAAACGAACTGCCAGCGCCACCAGTAGAAGGATCATTATAGGCGAAACGGCCTGGGTTCGCTTTAATCCAATCGTACAGCTCCTCAGCTGTTTCTGGAACATCTGTCACGGTGTCCTCGTTGTAGGCAAGCACAACAGAAGAAGCACGATAAGGAACAGCCAGATCATTTGCACCTGCTAAATTCTCATCTTGTACATTATCTAAGTTCTCAACATTTTCTGATGATAAAGGATAGAAGATATCACCATCTTCTTTGCCACGAAGAATATCCTCTAGTGATCCTTCATAAAGATCTACTCCTGAATCATTACCGGATTCCTTCGCTGCCAGAATTCGGTCCATTGTCGACTGCCCACCTGTACCTGATGGAACAAAAACAAAGTCCACATCAATATCTTCATGTTCATCTTCAAACATAGGAATAACGGTTTCCCAGAATTCTTCTACATTTTTTGAACCTGAGCTGTATAGGGAGATCTCTGTTTTTCCTGATGTATCCTGCCCATCCCCACTACTACAAGCAACTAATGATAATACACCTAAACCAATGATTGCTCCTACTACTGCTCGTTTTACTCCATTAAACATTTTCATATACGTCTAACCTCCTATTATGTTAAGTACTTCTCCAGTTTCATTAAAAATTAAGAAACGGTTCAAATGAATTGGAATAGTGCTTTTTAATGCAATTTGCTTCATTTGCTCACGATCCACAAACATTTTGAGCGAACCCATTTTCGTTTGTAACGTTATTTCAGCAAAATGTCCAAGCATCATGCTTTTGTCTACTAGAGCGTCGATACTGCTTGTACGGTTATCTGCTAGTTGAATATCTTCGGGACGAACCCCGATGGTTACATTACCAGTGTAAGCATCGTCAAAAGGAAATGTTAGATCGCCAATACGAATCGTATTGTTAACTGCTTTTCCTTTAACAAAGTTCATTCTTCCAATAAACTGTGCGACAAATAAAGATGCCGGTGTATTATAAACATCCTGTGGTTCAGCAATTTGTTCAATATGTCCATTATTCATCACCACAATTTTGTCCGAAATGGATAAAGCCTCTTCCTGATCATGTGTGACAAACAACATCGTCAGATTTCGTTTAGCTTGGATTTCTCTTAATTCTTCTCGAAGCTCATGACGAAGTTTCGCATCTAAAGCACTGAAAGGCTCGTCTAACAGTAATACCTCCGGTTCTAGTAAAAGTGCACGAGCAAGTGCAATTCGTTGCTGTTGTCCTCCAGATAGTTCACTTGGATATTTCTTTTCCATTCCTAATAGATGGACAAGTTTTAATACTTCTGTTACTTTTTCTTGTATGACTTTCTTTTTTACTTTTTTTAATTTCATACTGAAAGCTAAATTATCGTACACTGTCATGTGTGGCCATAAATTATAGCTTTGAAATACCATGGCACTCGGTCGCTTTTCCGGGGGCAAATGGTGAACCTCTTTGTTATTGATCTTAATGGTGCCAGATGTTGGCTCAATAAAACCGCCAACACTTCGGAGTACAGTTGTTTTTCCGCATCCAGAAGGGCCTAATAGTGTAACAAGCTCTCCTTCATTAACATAAAAATCGATTTGTTTTACCCCATCTCCAGTAGGATAAATTTTGGCTAGATGTTCAATTTCTAGTTTAATAGTCAACCATCGGTCACTCCTTTATTTCATTTTAAATCCATTTGCAAAGGCATCTGCACCAACAAAACGTCGTGCGGCAAACAAGAGAATAATCGTTGGTAAAGTAAGAATTACGGAAAACACAGCTCCGGCTGTACTTGGATAATCGGCTATGATCGAGTACATAGTGACTGGCATCGTTTGATAATTAGGAACCCCGACTAAAAATGTTCCTTCCGCTTCATTTAGTGAAGATAAGAAGGTAAATACGGATGCGACAATGATTCCTGGCTTAGCCATGGGTAAGGTAATGTGCCAAAAAACCCGTAGTGGTGAAGCACCGACATCTCTAGCTGCCTCTTCTTGAGATTTATGTACATTTTCAAAAGCAGCGGAAGGTATCCATGTCATAAACATCAGGGTATTGATGATGTGGATGAGAATAATTCCGGTAAATGTGTTCATTAAATTCATTTGATAGAAAAGTACTGCTATTGCAACATATAAACCCATTTTCGGGAAAGCATTGGTTAACAAAAAGGAAAATAAAAAAAATCGTCTTAGTGGAAATCGAATCCGTGCAAAGGCATATGCTGCGGGAATGCAGATGATAATGGAAATCAATGTGACGACAGTAGCAATTACAAAGGATAACCACATTGATCGAACTAATGACTCGTCCTGTAAGACAAATGACCACCAATTGAGCGACCAGACGCTTGGTAAAATATCTGGATATTGCCACTCACCTGCAAATGCGAGTAAAAGAAGGTTCAGCAATGGCCCAAAGAAAAATAACATAAATAGGCATAGAAAGATAAATTCAATAATTTTACGCTTACCTAAGGTTCGGAAATACCACATTTCTTCACCTCCTTTTCAGAATAAAAAGCACATGAAGTATAGACTTTATCCGAAATTAACAACTTATTTCCGCATATACTCAGCATTATAAACCTAAGAAGTCTATACATCTCATACCATTAATGTAACATTCAATTATTAAGCCATGATTATAGATCTGTTTAGAATTTGTAAATTATTGCGGAAAATAAGAAGCCTTCGCGAGGAGCGAAGGCTTTTACAAACAAATTGGTCAGCTTCTAATTCTGGATATAAAAAATTTAAAAATATCATTACGAAAATAATCCAATGAAAAAAGGACAGGTTTATTGTGTAAATCATAATGGATTTGTTTTAATAACAGGACAGTGGTGGCAGGGTGAATCAGTAACTTTTGACAATTTGGATCAGTATGTAATGGAACAATAATTTCTGTCGAAGCTTTATCAATTTCAATCTGATGAACCTCTTTTAAATATTGAAAGAGTGATCCAATTTTCTTTTTATTTAATATATGTTCACCAACTAATTTACTTGAAAGGACATTTTTAGAGAAAACAACAGGTTCATTATTTGCTGTTCTAATACGTTCATGAACAATAACATCTTCGTTTGGTTTTAGTTGTAACAATTCCTTCCATTCATCAGTTGGAACTTCTTTGTGCAACTTTTCTCTTCGTTCACCATCCTCTAACCCTGCATGCATAAGCATGGAAGTTACACTCATTAAATTCTCCAAACTGTTTGGAAGAGAGGGGAGAGGATTAACAACAAATGTTCCGACACCATGTCGAACAAATACCTTACTTTCCTGTTCCAACAGTTTAATTGCTGATCGAATCGTTTCTCTACTTACCTTGAATTGCTTCGCTAAGGTTATTTCTGGCGGTAATCGTTCGCCGATCGGATAAACCCCATCTGCTATAGAAGCCTCTAAAGCCTCTTTTATTTTTTGATAAATTGGCATACCAACCACCCTTTTTAATAGTATCTGTTGTCTAGACTTTTATTTTATTATATCATAGTAAGGTAAACTGCCACTACTTACATTAGTGAAGTTTTGTTGGTTTATATAGAGAGAATAAGTAAAATCTTGCGTCCTTGCTTAAAGAGCGGTAATTGATAATCGATTAAGAATCCATATAAATAATTAGTATTTAGCAGCAATTTCATAGTCCTTAGCATTCCTATATAAATTTAATATCATCTATTCTCTATCAAATTACTTTATACTGAAAGAATTGAAAATAGGACCCAAATATACTATATGAGGAGAGAGACCCATGATCAAAGAATTTAAAGAGTTTATTATGCGAGGAAACGTAGTAGATTTAGCTGTTGGTGTGGTAATGGGAGCTGCTTTCTCTGCAATCGTTACAGCACTCGTTGAACATGTTATTACGCCGAGCATTATTGCCTTAACAGGGAATGCTAGAGTAGAGGAATTATATATTCAAGTTGGACAGGCTCAAATAAAGTACGGTGAATTTCTTCAAGCCGTTATGGATTTCCTATTGATTGCACTTGTGTTGTTCCTTGCTATTAAAGCAATGAATAGGCTAGCTCAAAAACGCAAAAAGGATGAACAAGAAACAGTAGAAGCACTGACAGCAGAGCAATACTTAGCTGAAATTCGTGATCTGTTAGCTGCACAAAATAGTGCTGAGCAAAGTAGTCCTAACAAAAACAATTGAACTACCCCCACTATG
>NZ_BCQW01000003.1 GCF_001552275.1 Amphibacillus sediminis NBRC 103570 | reverse complement strand
TTTGATATAAGGTGGTGCAAATTCTTGCTGTTTAAGCTGAGCTTGGCTTTCTTTAGCTAGTGGTAAATAGTATAAATTTGATGCGAGTTCATCGATTTGTAATAATTGAGTTTGATCCTGCTTTAATTGGCTTATGATTTTGAACGATCGTTCTTTTTTTGTATGATTAAGATAAGCTTGTCCTAATTGGCTCATCCCTAATAGACGTATACGATCAACAGCTTTTTGCTTAGTCAACGCACGAATAGCTTGCTGCACCATTCGCTCTGATATATTTAATAAAATATGTGTAAACAAGCGTTGGATGCGTGTTTTGGTGTAACGTTTAGTCAGAACTTGAGCCAAGAAGCTTGGAAAGTCGTTTGCAGATGATACTTTATCTTTAAGTCGATATTCTAATCCTTCGGTCATACCATGGATTTGCTGTAACTGGTCATAAGAATCTGAAAGTAGCCGATACTTAAGGTAAGGGAAATAATCATCCCAGTGATGTAAAAGTCCAGCTTGATTTGCATATGCTTTAAGTAAATCAAAGCTTAATCGAGGCATGGCTAGCATTTTATAATCCGTGTTGGTTAAATCACTTAAAGCTTTTAATCGGATACTTGTGGCACTTGCTACTGGTTGAGTTAAATGCTCCTGATGATAATCAGCTTGGATGCGTTGGATTGTATCTAGCTTGATCTGCGGATTGATTTGAGCTTGGGCTTTAACATAGCTTAATCCAAGTATGTTATTAGGCTGGTGAAGATCAAGATCAGTATCGCTGATCAATGTCTGCATCGCCTCTAAATAGGCTTTTGGATAGCTGTTACCAGCTGCTAGTTCCTGTTTTAATTGAGCTTCAATTATTTTCTGGTTGGCTTTGATTTGGTTCGCAGCGTGATAAAATGGAGTGATATCACCTATTTCACTACCAAACACAATATGATCGACGTCAAGCTGATTGAGGATGGAGACTGCCCCAAAACCAAATAAGTCACTATGCTGTATCGCGAACAGTGTGGGTAACTCGAAAACAAGGTCAACCCCATGCTCAATTGCCATTCTTGCTCGAGTGAATTTGTCAACAATCGCTGGTTCGCCTCTCTGAAGAAAGTGACCACTCATGACAGCTATAACAACGTCAGCATTTGACTTGAGCTTTGCCTGTTCGATATGATAGAGATGCCCATTATGAAATGGGTTATATTCAACAATTAGACCAACAGCTCTCATATCATTCACTCCTATCCTCATGATTGTAACATGTTTACTAAAATTACGCATGTGGCTAGGTGATGAAAAACATGGCTGCTGTAAAGAAAAAATATTGACAAATTGCAGAATACATTTTACAATAAATTTTGTGCTTTCGAGGTGATAGACATGAATATTTCGATTCAAAAGATTCTTCAAACAGATTTATTTTCTTTCGAAGGTAAGGTTGATCTTTCTGAGCTTGCGTCATTACCGAATAATGACATTAGGGAGATCGGCACGGTATCCGTAAGTGGGACGGCATCCTCTCAGAGCAAAACAATTACCTGTCAGTTCCAGATAGAGGGGACAATGATTTTGCCTTGCGCACGCACGTTAGTGGATGTTGCTTATCCTTTTAAAATAGAGGCTGTAGAATTATTTTCTATTGACCCTTATTATAAAGAAGAAGATGAGTCAGAAATTCATCCTGTAGACGGAGAAATACTTGACTTAGATCCTTTTATCAAGGAAAATGTATTACTAGAGGTTCCATTTCGTGTTTACGCAAATACGGAAGAAATGGAAGCAAACGCATTATCTGCGGGCAAGGGCTGGACGGTTATCTCAGAAGATCAACAGGAGAAACGTATTGATCCTCGCTTGGAGAAATTACAGTCACTATTAAATGATGATAAAAATGAAAATCAATAAGGATTAGTGTAATTCATCACTTCCTATTCCTGTAGTTAAGGAGATTTTCGTTTCGGAAGTGAAGGAGGTGTAAGACATGGCAGTACCTAAAAGAAGAACATCTAAAAAAGTAAAAAACCAACGACGTACACATAAAAAATTGCATGTACCAGGCCTAGTTGCTTGTTCAAATTGTGGAGAGCTTACAAAACCTCATCATGTTTGTAAAGCATGTGGACATTATGATGGAAAGCAAGTTGTTGAAGCTTAATTGTATAGGACTTAATAGGGAAATACCAGCTTAGTTATGCTGGTATTTTTTTATGCTAGCATTAGTTAAGATGATGCTTGCTAGTATAGGGGAATTTGGAGGGCTATGGCATAAAAGTAAGCTAGAAATTGGATGAATGAAGAAGGAGCATCTTTATGCTAGCTACGAGGAGAGTTCTGAAGTACGTAATCAAAAGTATTTAACTTCATCTAGTATACCGAGGACTTAATGATTCGAAAGATTTACACGCTAGGACTAATTTTTTTAGTGTCTTATTCTATCAGTATGATAATTTGCATATAGTTATAGCAAATAGAATAAGAAGGAGCGTAAGATATGAGCACAAATAGACAAGATGCTTGGACGTTAGAAGAAGATCAGCTACTTGCTGATACCGTTCTCGGCTATATTAAAAGCGGCCGGACCCAACTCGAAAGCTTTAAAGATGTGGCTAAACAGCTAAATCGAACTCCGGCAGCCTGTGGTTTTAGATGGAATGCAACCATTCGGAAGCTACACGAAGACGCTATTGAGCAGGCTAAAAAAGAAAGAAAAAAATTGAACCAACCTGCTACTCAACTTAACCAAATAAATCACGATGCATTTACATTAGAACAAGCCATTCAATGGTTAGAAAAAGTAAAAGGTGAATTAATTGAAGATGGACGTGATAAAAAAACATTACTTTACGATAAAATTGTGAAGGAGAATGAGCGGTTAAACGATGAATTAATTATTTATCAGAAATTATTTGATCAAATTGCTTCATTAATGAATGAAGTTAAACAGTTCCAATAGATCTAGTGAGACTAGCGAGGCTCTTTTGTCCTAACTAGTCTTTTTTTGTGGCTATAAACGCGTACTTGATTGTCAATTAGGCACGAATAGATAAAGAATAGAATTAATTTTGACGAAATGGCTCACATGGTATATGCTGATGAATGTTAATAATTTATGCACAAGCGATGAGGTGTAAACTTATGAACATTGGTATTGTTGGAGGTGGCTCAATTGGGTTATTATCAGCTGCCTTATTATCGACTCATCATAATGTAACCTTATATCTGCGTGACGAGGAACAATGTGAGTCTATTAAAGCTAATCACGGCATTACCTATCTTCCGGATAATCGTCACTGCTTAGTTCGTGCAAAGCTAATAAAAGAATTAGAAAATGCTGATGTTTTTTTATTGACTGTTAAATCATATCAATTAGTTGACGTATTAGAGGAATTAAGGGACAAGCCTTGGCCGATTGTATTTATGCAAAATGGTATGGGACATTTGGATTTAATCGAGCAATATCAATTAAAACAACCTATCTTTCTAGCTACATGTGAACACGGGGGGCGTAGGGAAGATTATGTTTCTGTAACACATACTGGTTATGGTCAGGTTAACCTGTCGCCATATCGATTGGTTACCCCCCATTTAGTTAAACGAATGCGTATGCTTGCATCAGAGCTATTCCCAATTAATTGGTTAGACGATGCTGAATGTTTATTGAAGGAGAAGCTAGTTATTAACGCGGTTATTAACCCAATTACCGCTATACATCATGTTCAAAATGGAGCGATATTGTCAAATCAAACTCTTTATCAAGAAGCAAAAGCACTCACTTACGAAGTTGCTAGTGCTTTAAAAATGGACCCGAAGCTACAATGGGGACGTGTAAAGAAAATTGCACATCAAACAGCGGCCAATGATTCATCAATGAAAGTAGATTTAGAATCAGGGCGATTGACAGAAGTTGATAGCATCCTAGGTTACTTTATTCAACATGCTGGGGAGTCAATCCCGATGATTAGAAAATATTATGCTCAAATTAAAGAGAGGGAAGTTGGAGGGGTTAAATGATCCAGATTTTGACCTATTTATTGGCTGTCAGTGTAACTTTTCCGATTATTGTCACCCTGATTATTTATGGCGTTAGAAAAATGATAACTGGGAATAATAAGCGCGCTATTCATGAAAGTATGCAATTTTCTGCCATTTTCTACTTAATATTATTTTTTATCATGTTTGAGCAAACCTTTCATTTTTCTATTATTGGTCCAGTTACACTTGTATTATTAATTGTTTTTTTGATATTAATCATTTTTCAATGGAAATTAGTTGGTGATATTTTAATTAGACGAGTTTGCCAATTATATTGGCGTGCGCTTTTTTTAATTCTTTTTTTTATAAATCTTATTGTTGGGACTATTGCGATTGTGCTGAAGCTAAATAGTTAATTTATTGGGTGAAATCATGTAAAATATCGATAGTGCAGCATGGTTAAGGGAGTAGGTTATATGGAATTAGAAGCATTAACAGTGGCAATGGATCCACTTATTCAAGATTATCTCAATCAAAAAGATTCTTTAATGGAACACTTTGATTATAATCCCTATCAAGACAATATATTTAAGGATCGATTAGCAGATCTTCAAAAGCAAACCTATCAGCGTTCTGAATTGGTACGTGTGCTAAAACAACAGTATCGTAAATGGGGAAATCACCCATCAGTTCTATCTAATATTGAACGCTTGGCTGATTCGAATAGTGTTGTTGTCATTGGAGGTCAGCAAGCAGGATTGTTAACTGGCCCTCTCTATACGATTCATAAAATGATCTCGATTATAGTATGTGCACGGCAACAAGAAAGAAACTTGCAGGTTCCTGTCATTCCCGTCTTTTGGATCGCCGGTGAGGATCATGATTTTGCTGAAATAAATCACATTTATCGAAATCAAGAACACCAGTTAGATAAGTATGCAGTTAAACAGTTTATAGCTAAAAAAACACCAATCTCTGATATCGCCTTAGAGCGTTCTCAAATTAAGGTTTGGTTAGCTGATATTTTTAAAGGTTTTCAAGAGACAGGCTATACACATGAGCTTTATCACAAATTAATTGGCTTACTCGACCGAGCGGATACCTTTGTCGATTATTTTGCCTCTATTACTGACTGGCTGCTCGGTAAGTATGGTTTGGTCATGGTCGATTCTGGTGATAAATCTTTAAGAGAAATTGAGGTCGATTACTTCTCAACCATGATTAGGAAGCGACCTGAGCTTGCAAATAAGGTTTTCAAGCAATGGCGTAACTTAACAGCGAAAGGCTATTCCATACCTCTAGATCTGCAACCGACAGATGGGCACTTATTTTATCTTCATAAAAATGAACGGACTTTACTGGAGTCTACTGAAGCAGATACATGGGTTGGCAAGGATCTAAGCTGTCAATTTAATACCAGTGAATTACTAAGGTTAGTTAAGTCTAACCCTGATCGATTTAGCAATAATGTTATCACACGTCCACTAATGCAAGAATTACTGTTTCCGACACTTGCTTTTTTGGCAGGGCCTGGGGAAATAGCCTATTGGTCTGTTTTACAGCCGGCATTTCATATTTTAGACTTAAAGGTCCCGCCAATTTTACCGAGACTATCCTTTACTTTACTCGATCGATATACAGCTAAACAGTTAGAGCAATTAGACTATGAGGCTGTAGATGTGATCAATCATGGAGTCGAACATGATAAGGTTCGATATCTAACTGAACAATTGCAACCGCCATTAACCACGTTAATTGAGCAAATAAAGTCTTCTGTTTCTGTTATTCATCAACCCCTAAGAGAAATAGCTTCAAGCTTAGGAGGAGATTTAGAGCAGATGGCTGAGAAGAACCAAGACTTAATTAATGAACAGATTCATTTCATGGCACGTGCAATTGAAAAGCGAATCAAGGACCAGCATAAGCATCAGTTGAATAAGTATGATCATATTCAAAAAATGCTTGCACCGTATCATAATTGGCAAGAACGGTATTGGAATGTCATCTTCTTTATTAATGAAAATGGCTTTGAATGGTTAGATACTTTGATTGAGACAGATTTTATCTTTTCAAACAAACTTCATTATCTGGTAAAGTTTTAACCCACTTTGCTCCACCCTTCTATTTAAGCGTGTAGTGTATTGTCACTATACGCTTTTTTTATCGCAGTGTAACTGGATGGGGCTGCGATTACTCGCCCCATCAAAGGGCTTTTGTAAGACTCCTGCTTCAAGAAAATAAAGGCACACGTCATGTCTAAGTGGGAGATCCCAGCTAGTTACGGCCCGATTGGTTCAGCTAACGTTCAGTGGGGGAAAGAGGAAGCTGACTAAGCTCGCGACGTCATGTCGCAACGTCTGCACGAGCACATCCTATGCATCGAACCCCTCATTGAACGAAGTTTCACTTTATCTTCCTACATCCGTTATTTAATTCTTCTGTTGGTGAAATTTTCAAAAAATATCATAAACAAAACAAAATACTAGCACGATAAATTGCTATTTGTTAAAAAATAAGGCGAACATATGTACTATTTTCCATTTTTTCTAGCAATAATCCATAAAAGTGTGGTGGGAAGTGGAGCGATGTGGTAAACTAGTAATCAAAGGTGGGCGATTATTATGTTTATGGGTGAATACAAACATAATATTGATGCTAAAGGTCGGATGATTGTACCGGCTAAATTTCGTGATGAATTAGGCGAGAGCTTTGTTGTAACACGTGGTTTAGATCAATGTTTATTTGTATACCCTATGGCAGAATGGCGCATCCTTGAAGAGAAGATTAAAAAGCTTCCTTTAACTAAAAAAGATGCACGAGCCTTCACTCGTTTTTTCTTTTCAGGAGCCGTTGAATGTGAAATTGATAAGCAAGGTCGGATCAATTTACCTGCTCCACTTCGGCAATATGCTGATTTAGAGAAGGAGTGTGCGGTTATTGGTGTATCGAATCGAGTTGAAATATGGTCTGAGCACGTTTGGAATAGTTATGTAAATGATTCAGAGGCGTCTTTTGCTGAGATCGCCGAAAATATGATGGAAATTGATTTATAAGGGTTCTAAAGAAAGGTGATCGTATGTTTGAGCATGATAGTGTATTGCAAGATGAAACGATTAAGGGATTAAAAATTAATCCTAATGGTATCTATGTAGATGGAACTTTAGGAGCTGGTGGTCATTCAGAACAAATTGTTAAACAGCTGACCAACGGTCACCTAATCGTATTTGATCAGGATGAGCAGGCTATACGTGCAGCTAAGCAACGACTTGCAAATTATCAGGATAAGATCACCTTTGTTCACTCGAATTTTAGATATATTCAAACGGTTTTAATGGAGAAAGGTTTTAATTACATTGATGGTTTTTTATTTGACTTAGGTGTTTCTTCACCTCAATTGGACCATAAAGAAAGAGGCTTTAGTTATCAGCAGGATGCAAAGCTTGATATGAGAATGGATCAAACCCAAGCACTGTCCGCATATGAAGTGGTTAACAGTTGGTCCTACGAAGAGTTGGTTAGGATTTTCTTTAAATTTGGTGAGGAAAAGTTTTCAAAGCAAATTGCAAGGAAGATAGAATCTGCACGAGCACAAGCGCCAATTAAAACGACGTTTGAGCTTGTTGAAGTGATTAAGGAGGCTATACCGGCAGCCGCCAGGCGATCGGGTGGTCACCCAGCAAAGCGTATCTTTCAAGCGATCCGTATTGCTGTTAACGATGAACTAGCTGCTTTTTATGATGTCCTTCATCAGGCAGCAGAATTAGTTAACATCGGAGGTAGAATAGCAGTCATTACGTTTCATTCTTTGGAGGATCGCATTTGTAAACAAGCTTTTAAAAAGTGGAGTTCGTTACCGCCATTACCACGGAATATACCAATGGTACCTGAGCACAGTCAACCACCATTTAAATTAATTACTAAAAAGCCTATTATAGCTAATCAAGAAGAACTCGAGCGGAATCGCCGAGCTCGATCAGCCAAATTAAGAATTGTCGAAAAAGTTAAGAGATGGGATGAGCAATTTTTATATCAAGAAGGGCGGGATAAAGTATGAGATCAAACGAAGCAAGACAGTATTATACAGCGGCGGCACCAGCGCGGACAAGGCGTTCAGAACCAAGTCAACTTCCTAAGAAGCTAGTTAAAGTAAAAGTAAGGAGAATTACGCCTGGGGAGATTCTTTTAGGATCGTTTTTTGCTATTTTAGTTAGTGCATCTCTCATATACATGGTCGCCTTTAGTGCGAATATAGATACCCTGAATCGGGATTTACAAAGACTGGATCAAGAGGTATCTGAGCAACAAACGGTGAATGAAAATTTAAGGCATCAAAAAAAGGAATACAGTAATCCTGAGCGCATTTTGGAAATTGCTAAAAAGCATGGCTTGAATATTCAAAATACAAAAGTTAAACAAGCATCTCAAATCGCTAATTAACAGTAAAGAGGGGGGAGGCATGTGAAAAATAAAAAGACGTCAAAATGGTCGGTAAATCTATTCTTCATCCTCTTTGCTGCTATGTTAATCACACTTTCAGGGCGATTTATTTACATACAAGCAACCGGTGAAGTACAAGGTGTCAATTTGAATGAATGGGCAGAACGCCAAAGATCAAATCACACTGAGCTGCCTGCTCGAAGGGGTTATATTTACGACCGAAATGGAATGGAGCTGGCACAAGATATCACCGTTTACCGCCTGTATGCCATTATTAGTGAAGCTTATTCACCCAACCCGGAAAAACGACTCAATCATGTGGCAGATCATGAGTTAACTGCTGAACAATTAGCTCCGATTTTGGAAATGGAAACCTCTGAGATTGTAGACATCTTTCAACGTGGGGTTGAAAATGATCAGTTTCAAGTTGAATTTGGACGTGAAGGGAGTCAGCTATCACGTGAACAGAAGCTTGCCATTGAAGAATTAGAGCTTCCTGGTATTCATTTTATTGAAGAAGCCAAACGTTATTACCCAAATGGCATTTTTGCTTCACAAATTATTGGCTTAGCACAAACGGATGATAACCAGGTAATTACAGGTATTACTGGTATTGAAGCTCAGTTTGATGATTTATTGCAAGGCCATGATGGCAAAATTACATTTCAGCGTGATTCGTATAATACCCGTCTATTAGACGCAAAAGAGGTTATTGAACAAAAGCATGATGGCTTTGATGTAAATTTAACTATCGATCAGAAAATTCAGACGATATTGGAAGATGCGATGAGCCAAGTAGAAGATCAGTATCAACCTGAACGGATAACGGCTACTGTCGTTAATCCTAAAACAGGTGAGATTCTTGCTATGAGTAATCGACCAAGCTATGATCCAAATCATATCGGTGATGTCGATAACTGGTTTAATGATGTGGTGTCAACACCAATTGAGCCAGGCTCTACGATGAAGATATTTACCCTTGCTGCAGCGATTGAAGAAGGGGTCTATAATCCTAAGGAGAAATTCCGTTCGGGTTCTTACAAGATTGATCAAATTGATCGACCCGTTACCGACTATAATCAATCTTGGGGAGAAATTAGCTTTGAAGAAGGATTTCAACGTTCATCAAATGTGGGCGTTTCAAAACTAGTTTGGGAAAAGATAGGAGTTAATCGCTTTTTAGATTATTTAAATGCCTTTCACTTCGACCGGACAACTGGGATAGACCTACCACGAGAGCAAGCTGGTACGATCTTATATCGTTACCCAATAGAACAGTTAACAGCTTCATATGGACAAGGGACTACGGTAACACCGATTCAATTAATTCAAGCAGCAACAGCGATTGCAAATGATGGTCAAATGATGAAACCATATATTATTCAAAAAATAACTGATCCCAATACTGGACAAGTCGTACAACAAACTGAACCAGAAGTAGTAGGTCAGCCAGTATCTAAAGAAACGGCTAATCAAGTGTTAGCAGCAATGGAATCTGTGATAACTTCTGACTATGGAACAGGAAGAAACATCTATAATTTAGAGTCTTATTCAGTGGCTGGAAAAACAGGTACGGCTCAAATTTCAAGTTCAGCTGGTGGTTACCTTGAAGGTCATGAAAATTATATCTTTTCTTTTTTAGGCATGGCTCCTAGTGATGACCCACAATTATTGATCTATATCACTGTAAAACAACCGGAAATTACTAAAGATCAATCAGGATCTGAACCTGTTTCTTTTATTTTTAAACATGTTATGGAGAACAGTCTTCATTATTTGAATATCCAGCCTGATAAAGAACATGAAGAAACAGTTGAAAAATTGACCATGCCAGAATGGGAGCAAGCGGAAATTGATGAGATACGCCAGCATTTTGAAGAAGCGGGTTTCAAGCCAAAGATTGTCGGGAATGGTAATCGCATTATTAATGCTAATATTGAACCTGGAGAAGATGTCTTATCAACACAGCATATCTTACTGATAACAGATGAACCAACGATGCCTGATTTAACCAATTGGTCCCTGCGTAATGTAATTGAGCTGGCAAATTTAACTGAGCTAGATTTGGAGGTTATTGGATCAGGTTATCTGATTCATCAAAGTATTGAACCAGGAGAAGCAATCGAACCAGGTCGTTACCTATTAAGTGAATTTTCAACAGAACAATAGGATTTAAATGCTTATAAGACAGTGTACTATTTAAGAAAGCTTGTCATATATTAGATACAACTATTGCTTTTTAATTCGTGAGGTGTTAAGCATGAAGCATGTATCACATATGACAATCCGAAAACGAATAGTTACTGTCTTTTCTTTTGCACTGCTAATATTCTTAATCATTGTAGGAAGATTAGCATACGTACAATTTATAAAGGGGCCGTCATTAACTGCACAGGCTGAAACGTCATGGAGTCGGGATATAAAGTTTGAGGCAGAGCGTGGGCGCATATTAGACCGAAATGGTGAAGTGTTAGTTGATAATGTCTCAGCACCAACTGTTATGCTCGTCCCACGGCAAGTCGAGGATAAAGAGTTGACAGCACAGAAACTGGCAGATATTTTAGCTATTGATGTAGAGACCATGCTAGCCTATATCGAACGTGAGGCAAATATTGTTCGTTTCGTCGAAGGAAGGAAGCTGTCAGAGGAACAAGCGAGTATGATTCAAGCTTTAGCTTTGCCTGGTGTTTACCTTGCAGAGGATTCCAAAAGATATTACCCGAACGGTTCTATGCTGGCACATGTCCTTGGTTTTAGTGGAATAGATAACCAAGGTTTAACTGGACTTGAGCTAGCCCATGATGGGCGTCTCAGTGGTGAAGCGGGTCGTTTATCATTTTTCTCGGATGCTAAGGGGCGACGATTACCTGATTTAACTGATACCTACGAGGCTCCGGTAGACGGTTTAGATCTTAAATTGACGATTGATTTAGATATACAAGCTATAATGGAGCGAGAGCTTGATATTGCAGAGGCAACCTATCAACCTGATGGTGCTTGGGGAATAGCAGTAAATCCTAATACAGGCGAGGTATTGGCAATGTCTTCTCGGCCAACCTTTGACCCCACTCATTATCAAGAAGTGGATGCTTCAGTTTATAATCGTAATTTGCCGATTTGGAGCACTTATGAGCCCGGTTCAACCTTTAAAATTATTACATTGGCCGCTGCACTTGAGGAAGGACTTGTTGACCTTGAAAACGATACCTATTATGATTCAGGTGTTATAGAAGTAGGTGGAGCTAAACTTCGTTGCTGGAAGCGTGGTGGTCATGGGTCGCAAACTTATCTAGAAGTTGTTCAAAATTCCTGTAACCCAGGTTTCGTCTCATTAGGTCAAGCATTAGGAAAGGAACGTTTATTCGATTATATTGATGGATTTGGCTTTGGTCAAAAAACGATGATTGATTTGGCCGGCGAAGCAAGTGGTATCCTCTTTGACCTTGATCAGGTAGGACCTGTCGAGTTAGGTACAACTTCATTCGGGCAAGGGGTCTCTGTAACTCCAATTCAACAGGTGATGGCTGTCTCAGCGGCTGTTAATGGGGGCTATTTATATCAGCCTTATGTTGTTAGCAGTTGGGTTGATCCGATCACAAATGAGGTTGTTGATCAGGTTGAGCCTCAGGAAAAAAGACAAGTTATTTCTGAAGAGACATCAGAGGAAGTGAGATACGCACTGGAATCAGTCGTTGCCCAAGGAACTGGTCGAGGAGCCTATGTTGAAGGTTACCGTGTAGGTGGGAAAACGGGAACAGCACAGAAAGTAGGAGCAAATGGCCGCTATTTAGAAAATAATCATATTGTTGCATTTATTGGCTTTGCTCCTGCAGATGATCCAGAGATCGTTGTGTATATGGCTATCGATAATCCTAAAAACACAGTTCAATTTGGAGGAGTAGTCGCTGCACCCATTGTCGGTAATGTCATTGAAGATAGTTTAAGAGCGATGGGGGTTGAACAAAGAGAAGGTGGATTAGAAAAAAAATATCAATGGCCTGAACAACCTTTAGTCGAAGTACCCGATCTGATTGGATTAAAACAAGAGGACTTAATTCAATATTTAACACAGCTATCTATAGAGACAGTTGGGGAGGGGGATTTTATTATTGAACAAGCACCTGCACCTGGCACAAAAGTTCCGGTAGGTGAAACAATCCGTCTGTTATTTGCTCCTGAAGAAGAAACTGAATAATTTGGGATATTTGGCGATTTTAATCATCGATTCGTTAAACTTCCATTCCAATTCTAATCTTAACTTTGTTCTCTGTGAATAATTACAAAATAATTTCCGGTTAAAATAGCTAAAACGAAAAAGTTCCTATCGAAGTGTAACTGGATGGGGCTGCGATTACTCGCCCTATCGAAGGGCTTTTGTAAGCCTCCCACTACAAGAAATAAGGGAACAGGTCATGTCTAAGTGGAAGATCCAACAGCTAGTAAGCCCGATTAGTTCAACTAACGTTCAGTGTGGCAGAGAGGAAGCTGACTAAGTTCGTGACATCGTGTCGCTACGTCTACACGAGCGTATCCTATATGTCTAAACCCCACTGAACGAAGTTTCACTTTATAGCCAGCCATAATGTCAATGGTATGACAGAATGGCTGGTTGATTTGTTACCTGAATTTATTCGTTTTCATTCTGGGGCTGCATCAATTAAAAAGAAGTCTTAAATTGGTTACCTTTATTATCAATAATTAATTTTAAAATAACCTTTAAAATGGTATAATCATTATGGTTTAATTTTATAAGAGGTTGAAGCACCTTAAGACACTCTAGAACCCGTCTTTGAGTGTCATCTTTTTTGCACATTAAGAACCGATAAAAATTTTTAGCAAGGAAGTCATAAGCATAAAAAAACGAGGACATTCACTAAAAGGTAAGCGAATGCGAGTTTTTTTAAGATTAAAAGAATTAAATTACCTAATGATCTTAATAGAAAATCATTGGCATATAAGGACAAAAATTTAGGAAAAGGATTATTACAGAATAAGTAGGTGAATGACGTATGAAGAGATTAAAAGAATTGTTAGAAGGTTTCCCTAATTATCGTTGTGAATCAATGGAACAGAATCCGATAATTAAAGGTATCACAGTCGATTCACGCCAAGTAGAAGCTGGCTTTTTATTTGTCTGTATTAAAGGTTATACGGTAGACGGTCATCATTATGTTAAGCAAGCACAAGACAATGGAGCAGCAGCCATTTTAGCTGAAGATCCCCTGGTAGATCTTAATATTCCGGTTGTTTATGTCAACGATACAAACCGAACGCTTAGCTATATTGTCAATCAATTTTATGATTTTCCATCTAATCAATTGCACTTAATTGGTGTGACAGGAACGAATGGCAAGACCTCTGTTACCTACTTGCTAGACGAGATGTTTAGAGCAGAACAACGGACAACAGCTGTTATTGGAACGATTCAAATGAAAATCGCTGATCAGGTCTATCCCACTGCCAATACGACTCCAGAGCCATCTTATCTTCATCAAGCTTTTCATCAGATGGTCAGTGTTGGGGTTGACCATTGTATGATGGAGGTTTCTTCCCACGCTCTTGATTTAGGACGTGTCAATGGGTGTGATTTTGATATTGCGATTTTTACAAATATTTCGCAAGATCATTTAGACTATCACGAGACAATGGAGGACTATATAAAAGCAAAGACGCGCTTATTTTACCAATTAGGTAATCGCTATGAGAAGAAAGCCAATAAATATGCCGTCATAAACAAAGATGATCCATATAGTGAGGTTTTTGCTCATGCAACGAGTCAACCTGTTATTACATATGGTTTAACAAATGATGCAGATGTCTATGCTACTGATATAAAACTTTCAGCAAACGGGACAGCATTCCGATTAAATTCCTTTAAAGGCCAAGTAGATATTCTAACCACATTAATGGGTACGTTTAATGTATACAATATTCTGGCTGCCGCAACAGCAGCTTTACTTGCTGGTGTTCCACTAGACAAGATTCAAGCTACACTTGAACAGACACGGGGTGTAAGAGGGCGATTTGAAGCAGTTAAAGGCGATCATGACTTTGGTGTCATTATTGATTATGCTCATACCCCAGACTCATTAGAAAATGTACTTTCTACAATTAAAGGTTTTGCTAAACAGAAGGTTTTTCTAGTTGTTGGCTGTGGTGGGGATCGAGATCGGACAAAACGACCATTAATGGCGGGTATTGGTGACAAATACGCGGATTACACGATTTTGACATCAGATAATCCCAGATCTGAAGACCCAATCGCAATTATTGCTGACATGGAAAAAGGCATGCAATCCACTCGCTATCATATTGAAGTTGATCGCGCTAAAGCTATCGAGCAAGCTATACAAATGGCACAAGCTGAAGATATTATTTTGATCGCGGGTAAAGGACATGAAACCTATCAAATTATTGGAAATGAGACGGTCGAATTTGATGATTACAAGGTTGCTGAACAAGCAATATCGAATAAGTAAGTGAGCTGGGTGAAAGAGAGAGGAGAATAAAGGTGTTATCATTTGCTTTTTTAGCAGAGCTATTTCCAGAGGTGACAGCTAAACCAACCGAAGATTTAAACCTCACGGGCGTTAGTACAGATACACGGTTAGCGATGAATGGAGCTCTTTTTGTCCCGATAAAAGGAGAACGTTTTGATGGCCATGACTATATTTTGCAAGCTAAAGCTCAAGGTGCAGTTGCTGCACTCTGGCAAAAGCAGCAACCGATTCCAGATACCATGGATAGATCTTTTCCGCTTTTTTTAGTTGAGGATACATTACTTGCGTTGCAGCAGCTAGCAAAGGCATATCGGAAATTGGTAAATCCTAAGGTCATAGCTATTACAGGCTCTAACGGAAAAACCACGACAAAAGATTTGGTTACAGCTGTTTGTAAACAAAAGTGGCGAACACATTTTACAAAAGGGAATTTAAATAATCATCTTGGCGTTCCGCTAACGATCTTATCGATGGAGTTGGATACTGAAGTTTTGATCTTAGAAATGGGGATGAATCATTTTAATGAAATTGATCTATTAACACAGTTGGCTAATCCGGACATTGCGATTATTACCAATATTGGTGAATCGCATATTGAGCACTTAGGTTCGCGAGAAGGGATTGCCCAAGCAAAGTTAGAAATTATAAATGGATTGTCAGAGAATGGATTATTAATTTATGATGGTGATGAACCATTACTGACAAAAGCTTTTGAGTGTCAAACGGTTTCGGTAGGTTACTCAGATTCTAATCAAGTAACCATTGATCAAGTCGAAATTGAAATGGCTCAAACCTCCTTTACGATAAAAGGAATAGCAAAACGTTTCGCTGTTCCTTTACTAGGTAAACATCATGCTAAGAATGCAAGCTATGCAATTGTTATAGGTCAGCAACTTAACTTAACCCTTAATCAAATAGCAAATGGATTACAAATGATTGAGACTACTGGGATGCGTTTTGAAAAAATTCAAGGTCAACATGGATCTATCCTGATAAATGATGCCTATAATGCTTCTCCCACTTCCATGCATGGAGCTATCGAAGTATTTAGCCAATTGAAGGGTTATCAACGAAAAATACTTGTTCTTGGAGATATGTTTGAATTAGGTAAGCATGCAGAAGCGTTTCACAGAGAAGTAGGTGCAGCGATTCCAGCCTCAATCGATTTAGTTTGTACTTACGGTGAATTGGCAAAGTATATTAGTCAGTATGCACCAATCCAAGCTAAACATTTTGAACATCACGATCAACTTATTGAATATTTACACTCATTATTAGCTAAACAAACGATCTTACTATTTAAAGCATCACGAGGTATGAAGTTCGAACGCTTTATTGCGGCATTAGCAGAATAAGTTTAACTTCATTCAGCAAAAGTCACCCACTTCGCGAAGTGGTGAGATGAATGCCTATTTCTATACCATTCAGTGGGGATTCAAACCCTGGCTGAATAAAGTTAAAGCCCTAGCGGATATCACAGATTTCCAGCATAAATTTATTGAGCAAAGCTCGGTAAATCTGGGCGAAAATACGCCAAGGCGCATTTGATATAAACTAACATAAGTGACTGGTAGCTTGCAAGTTTAGGAGGAAAGATGGATGAATGAAATTTTTTTACTTATGACAATCGGTATAGCATTTCTAATTACAGTACTGGCTTCGCCAATCTTTATTCCGTTATTAAGAAGATTAAAATTCGGCCAAAGTATTCGTGAAGAAGGACCTCAATCACATATGAAAAAAACAGGTACTCCCACAATGGGGGGAATTATGATTATTTTGAGTATTGTGATTACAACACTAATGATGTATCATCGTCTGGTAGATCAACCGCTATCTACTGATTTGCTATTGATTTTACTTGTTTTAATTGGCTACGGATTATTAGGCTTTATTGATGATTTTATTAAGGTCGTATTAAAGCGTAATCTAGGGTTGACTTCAAAGCAGAAGCTATTTGGCCAATTAGTAATTGCGATAGTATTCTATTTGATTTTAAGAACTGGGGAAATATCTACTGCCTTAGCTATTCCTGGCACATCTATCGAGATAGAGCTTGGTTTCTTGTATCCTATACTCGTCATTTTAATGATTGTAGGTACTTCCAATGCTGTTAATCTTACGGATGGACTAGATGGACTCGTGTCAGGTACAGCTGTGATTGCCTTTGGAGCATTGGCTATTCTTGCTTGGTCGGTCTCGATTCATTTGGAGACTGCGATCTTTTCCTTAGCAGTAGTTGGAGCATTGTTGGGCTTTCTAATGTTTAATGCTCATCCTGCTAAAGTATTTATGGGCGATACAGGATCATTAGCATTAGGTGGTTCGCTGGCAGCAGTAGCTATCCTATTACAGGCTGAAATTCTGCTTGTTATTATTGGTGGTGTCTTTGTCTTAGAGACTTTGTCTGTGATGATTCAAGTTGTATCTTATAAAACAAGAGGCAAACGCGTGTTTTTGATGAGCCCTCTCCATCACCATTATGAGCTAAAAGGGTGGTCAGAATGGCGCGTGGTGATGACTTTTTGGCTGGTAGGTTTTGTATTAGCAATACTCGGATTATATCTAGAGGTGTGGATTTAATGAATAAATTAGTAGACTTTCCTTATCGTCGTGTTTTAGTGCTCGGATTAGCTAAAAGTGGTACGGCTACATGTCATGTGCTAAGACGTAATGGGATTGATGTGATAGCGAATGACTTAAAAGCTTCTGAACTTGATGCTAACGTACTTGAACTTAAAGCAAATGGTGTTCATTGTGTTCTTGGTGATCATCCGACATCATTATTGGATAAAGTAGAGCTAGTTATTAAAAATCCCGGTATACCATATCATAATGTTATGGTTAAAGCAGCACAGGCTAAAGGGCTGCCAATTTGGACAGAGATCGAATGTCTGAATTATTTCCCAAATAACCAAATTGCTGCAGTTACTGGTTCAAACGGTAAAACAACAACCACAACTTTGCTTCACCTAATGCTACAACATAGCCAGCAACCCGCTGAGGTTGCAGGAAATATTGGGCGAGTTGCACTTGAGGTTGCAGAAAAAATGGATCGATCGCAAAAGTTAGTACTTGAATTATCCTCATTCCAGCTTATGGGGATTGAGAAATTTAAACCTCGCGTTGCGGTTTTACTAAATTTATTTGAAGCACATATCGATTATCATGGTAGCTTTAACGACTATCAGCTAGCTAAAGCACGGATTTTTGCGAATCAAAGCACAGAGGATTTTCTTATTTATAATCGTGATGATGCTCGTGTCAGTGAATTGATCAAGTCAGCGTCCGCTACGCTAATACCATTTAGCACTAAACAGCCTTGCCCAAGTGGGGCGTGGGCGGATCATGATGCAATATACTTCAGAAATGAAAAGGTTATGGCACTTCGAGATATTCGTTTAGTTGGTGAACATAACAGAGAAAATATTTTAGCTAGTGTATCGGCTGCGCTTTTGCTAGGAGCATCAATAGATGGAATTCAGCAAACATTAAGTACGTTTACAGGGGTAAAGCATAGACTGCAATATGTCACAGAGAAGAATGGCCGTTTATTTTACAATGATTCAAAGGCAACGAATATATTAGCTAGCTCTAAAGCCTTATCCTCTTTTAGTCAACCGACCCTGTTACTTGCTGGGGGGTTAGATCGTGGTAATGATTTTGAAGCACTCATTCCTTTTTTAAAGAATGTTAAAGGAATGTTTGTCTATGGCCAAACAGCAGATAAATTAGCTGAAGCCGGTCGTAGAGCAAACGTACCTTTAATTCAATCAGGACAAACATTAGAGGAAATGTTGAAAAAAGCCTATGCTAATTCTGATGTCGGAGATGTTATCTTATTATCTCCAGCTTGTGCTAGTTGGGATCAGTTCAAAACATTTGAAGACAGGGGAGACATGTTTATTGAAACTGTGCATACATTGTAAGTAAGAGACAAGCCTAATTTGTCAAATGGTTAGGATGTGTATGCATGAAGAACGAACAACGTATCGATGGAAAGCTATTGATAGTTATTTGCCTTCTCGTCTTTATTGGTGTTGTAATGGTTTATAGTGCTTCAAGTATTTGGGCTGATTATAAGTTTGCCGATCCCTTTTATTTTGCAAAAAGACAATTATTATTTGCAATATTAGGACTATTTGCTATGTATGGAGTGAGTCTCGTTCCTTATCACACATGGCGAATCTATTCAAAGCCTATCCTTATAAGTACACTCATTTTACTTGGTCTTGTACTTATTCCAGGGATCGGATTACTTCGAGGTGGTGCAAGAAGTTGGATTGGAGTGGGTGCATTTAGTATCCAACCTGCTGAATTTATTAAGTTAGCGCTGATCATCTTTTTAGCTGATGTGATTGCCGATCGCCAAAAATACTTAACATCGTTTAGAAAAGGCTTTGGTCCACTGCTACTGTTAATTTTATTTTGTTTTGGATTAATTATGTTACAGCCAGATCTAGGTACCGGTGTGGTTTTGGTTGGATCCTGCTTATTGTTGTTATTCATAGGTGGCGCAAAAATTAAGCATTATATTGGGCTTGGTTTAGTTGGTATCATCGGCTTTGCTGGACTTATCATTTCAGCTCCTTATCGTATCGATCGGATTACGGCCTTTTTAAATCCATGGGATGATCCACTTGGAAATGGATTTCAAATTATTCAATCCTTATATGCAATTGGCCCAGGCGGCCTATTAGGGCTAGGCTATGGTCATAGCTTGCAGAAATATTTCTACTTGCCAGAACCACACAACGATTTTATTTTTGCCATTTTAGCTGAAGAGTTAGGGTTTATCGGCGCTTCAATTTTATTATGTGTATTTCTTTATCTACTTTGGCGAGGTGCCTATATCGGCATGAATGCTCCAGATAAATTCGGAGCTTTAGTCGCATTTGGTATTGTTGGTATGATCAGTCTTCAGGTTGCGATTAATATAAGTGTTGTCATTGGACTAATTCCTGTAACAGGAATCACCTTACCGTTTTTAAGCTATGGAGGCTCTTCCCTAACAATTACATTAGCTGCTATGGGAATTGTGTTAAATATTAGTCGGCATTGTCACTATTAGTCCTCATTAGAATGGGCTGAAACAAACCAGTAATCAAACGCATTTATTTAACTTCATTCAGCAGAGTTCTCTCACTTCTATATATGGCGAGATGACTGGATTTGTAATCCATTCAGTAGGGGTTTCAACGCATAGGATGTGCTTGTGCAGACGTTGCGACACGACGCCGCGAACTTAGTCAGCTTCCTCTCCCCCCACTGAACGTTAGTTGAACCCATCGGGCCGTTACTGGTTGTTGAATCTCCTACTTAGACATGACCTGTTCCCTTATTTCTTGAAGGGGGAGTCTTACAAAAGCCCTTCGCTGGGGCAGTAATCGCAGCCCCAGCCAGTTAAACTGCGATAAATAAAGCGTGGTGTTCCCCGTGCACTAAACAATGCTTCATTTACAACTGCAATTTCACCTGCTTCAATTGTTAAATTTGTTTCTTTCTTAACCCTCGAATAACTGCTTGCTCTAATGTTCTCCTTGTTCCACTGCGCAACCAGGAAGTGACCAACCTCCACCCTTGTTTTTAACCATCAAGATTTTTTCCTCAACCTCTTTATCAATAAAAGCATATGCTACATCTTCTAATCGCTCCTATCTATTTCAATGCTAAATTACTAAAATTATAACAGAATATTCTTGAACTATTCTGGCAATTAGTATCATAAGCGTTAACCGTTGTTTTGTTTAAATATCCCCATACTCCTAATTTCTTGAAGTGGGAATCTTGCAGCCAATATACACGATAACTTGAAACACTAAAACTCACTTTGGTTACTTAAAAATGCAAATTTAGATAAAGTAGTCTGTCATCTAATCGAGAAAACTGTCTTATCCTAATAAGTGGTCACAGCTATTATCCAGATTCAATCATTACTTGACCTCCTTGATATGTCACTATAGCCTAATGATAATCCTTTGATATAGTACGAAAGATAGTATTGAAATTCGACAAAATTCAACCTATTTACTCATGAAAAGGTTCGTTTTTTTTCAATAATTTATGCTATACTCTAGATAATCACATTTATAAGTTAAAAGTATCAGTGATAGATTACTGAAATCAAAGGAAGATAGCGGATGGAGGATCACAAAGTAGTTTCAATAGAGGATCGAATTCCAAAGCTTAAAGAGGCACGTCGAAAAAAGACAAATAGACGGCTTGTTTTTTATTTATCCTTATTCTTTGTATTGATCTCTATTGTTGTGTATTTGCAATCACCATTGAGCTATGTCCGTGGCATTAGCGTCAGTGGTCAAGAGTATATTAGTGAGCAGCAAATTATAGACTATAGCGGTTTAACCGAACAGGATAATATTTGGGGATTTCGGGTAGCCGATATTGAAAATAAAATCGAGCAGCATGCTGAAATTAAACAGGCAAAGGTTAAACGCGTACTCCCTAACTCGATTGAAATAGCTATCATAGAATTAGATAAAGTAGCCTATCTCAATGAAGGAGAGTTTTTTTATCCATTACTGGAAAATGGCAATAAGCTTGATTCAGTTCGTATTACAGAGTGGCAGGGAGATGCTCCTTTATTATTTGGCTTTAATGAGGAAGACTATCTTATTATGCTGACAGAACAACTCAAAGAACTGCCTCAAACTGTAGCCAATCATATCTCAGAAATCCATTGGACACCGACAGATGCTAATCCTTTTACCCTTCGACTTTTTATGACCGATGGATTTGAAGTGAGAACGAGTATTAGGGGACTTAATCAAAGCATGAGTAATTACCCCTCTATCGTCAGCCAACTGGATCCAAAACAAAAAGGTGTCATTGATATAGATGTAGGTGGCGCTGTGTTTAATGCTTATACTTCCGAGAATGAGCAAAAAAAGGACCAAGATCAACTCACTGATGGGGATGAATGAAATGATGAAATTGAAAGGTAAGCACACAATTCTATCCCTTGTCCTGTTCACATTTGGCTTTTTAATTGCAGTCAGCTACCAGCATACGAAAGCTTTATTAGGAGAACAAGCCAGTGATCAAGAGTGGGAAAAAGCATTCTATTATCGACAGCAGCTAATTCAATTCGAGGACAATAATTACCGTTTACAACAGGAACTTGATTCAATAAGGCAAGATATTTTACAACTGGAAGCTGAGATTGCCAATCAGGTCGATACAATCGGTTCAGCCGTAGAGAAAAAAACTAGCCTTCAAGCGCTAACGGGTGAACTACCCATTCAAGGTCCAGGTATTTATATTACCTTAAAGGACAACAACTTTGTTCCATCTGAAGAAAATATAAACGATTATATTGTTCACGACCGTCACGTCCAGCTTGTGATTAATGAGTTATATAGTGCAGGTGCCGAAGCGATTGCGATTAATGGACAACGTATTTTCTCAGATAGTCATGTCGTTTGTATAGGACCTGTCATTTCAATAGATGGTACACAATATCCTGCTCCATTCGTAATCGAAGCAATTGGAAACCAAGAAATTATGAAGGAAAGCTTGGAGCTTTCAAATGGGGTTGTTGACTTATTGGTTAATGAGCACATAGAAGTTGAACTTGGAAAAAGACAAGTGATTAAGATGGGGGCAAGAATAGGTTGAAAAGTGCTAAATTGACGATAAAAAGACGTCTGCTTTTCTCAATTGTACTGGGCATAATTAGTTACCTAATTGTTATTCAATTTAGGTCTAATCATGTTAGTGAAGTACGAGATGGACGTGATATGTGGGAAATTAGATCACAATTACAGACTGAACAAGATCGACAATACAGCTTACAAAACGAAATAAAGGAACTAGATTCAATTAAAACACAATATTTGACGACTTCAGAACAAGAACAAATAGATGCCTTGCATGATTCTATCCAACTACTTGAAGAAAAAGCTGGCTTGACTGATCTGGAAGTTGCGGGTATTATCATTCAATTAATTCCAGATCCTCAGCTTGCGCATGATGAGAATGCCATAGCTACTCTATCACCAGAATTATTAAGTCGATTGATTAATGAACTAAATGCTTTTGGAGCGGAGGCGATTGCGATTGGAAATGAACGCATTATAAACATTTCTGCCATTCGCTATGTTGGTAATAAAATTTATGTGAATCAACGTCCCTTAGCAAGCCTTCCCCTTGAAATCAAAGTGAAATCTGCAAACCCAAAGCGGATGTTGAATTATTTGGAAGTCAGTCAATCACGAGACGAATTCGCTATGCATCACATTCTTTTTGATCTCACTGTTCAAGATCATGTTGAAATTCCAGCCTTTGATGGTGAAATTAATTTAGATTATGTCACAATAAGTGATGATGAAAAAGAAGGTGAATAGTCATGTGGTTACCAATCTTATTTTTAATGATAGGGATAGCATTAGGTTTCTTAACGAATATAACGATTCCCGAGTACTATTCCAGTTATTTGTCGATTGCTATCTTAGCTGCAATTGATACATTGTTAGGGGGAATTAAAGCCCATTTTACACATGTGTTTGAAGATCGTATTTTTATTTCAGGATTTTTCTTTAACATTACCTTAGCTGTCATTTTAACGTTTATCGGTGATCAATTAGGGGTAGATCTATACTTAGCAGCCATTTTGGCATTTGGATTACGTATGTTCCAAAATATTGCTGTAATCAGACGCTCTATTTTAGCCCTTTATCACGAAAAACGAAAAAAACGAAGAGTTATAAAAGGAAAAAGTTAACTGAAAAGCGAATAATGTAAATACTGGAATTTTAATAAATTGTCTATATAGTATTAATTGGATTGCAATTAAGTGATATAATAGACAGGTATAAAGTTTTTTAAAATAATAGATTTAAACATTAGCAATTTTTATCTAATCATGTTAACATCTGTCTAACATAATTTGATGCCTTAGATTGGGAGGTGCCTTACTATTGAGCAATGAAATACTAGTTAGCCTAGATATAGGTACATCAAAAATTAAAGTGATTATTGGAGAGGTTTTGCCTGACACGCTAAATATAATTGGTGTCGGAACCGCACATTCAAAAGGAATGAAAAAAGGGGCCATTATTGATATTGATCAGACTGTCCAATCTATCAGAGCAGCTATTGAACAGGCTGAACGTATGGTAGATATGAAGATTGATCGTGTTATAGTAGGTATTAATGGTAATCATGTTCAGCTTCAACCTTGCCAAGGAATTGTAGCTGTGGCGAGTGAAGATCGCGAAATAGGCGATGAGGATGTTAAGCGGGTGATTGACGCAGCCCAAGTCATTTCAATTCCGCCAGAGCGAGAAATCATTGATGTGATCCCTAAGCAATTTATTGTAGATGGACTTGACGAAATTAATGACCCAAGAGGTATGATTGGTGTAAGACTTGAGATGGAAGGGACCATTATTACATGCTCAAGAACCATGTTACATAACATTTTAAAATGTGTTGAACGTGCTAATTTAGAGGTGACTGACATATGTTTACAGCCGCTTGCTACTGGGTCAATTGCGTTGTCAAGTGACGAACGTGAGCTAGGTGTTGCGTTAGTCGATGTTGGTGGTGGTTGTACCACTATTTCTGTATTTGAGAATGATCAATTGATTGCTACACGTGTAGTTCCATTGGGTGGCGATAACATCACCAAGGATATTTCGATTGGGTTAAAAACAAGTTCAGAAGAGGCAGAAACGATTAAGTTAAAGCATGGTCATGGTTTTTACCCTGATGCACAAGAGGGGGAGACTTTTCAAGTAACAGCCATCGGCAGTGACCAGCATTACACTTACAATCAGCTTGATTTGGCCGATATTATAGAGGCAAGGCTTGAGGAGATCTATTCATATGCTGCAAGGGAAATCAAAAAAATGGGTTATTCTGAATTACCAGGTGGCTTTGTTTTAACAGGTGGGTGTATGCGCATGCCTGGTGCTTTAGAATTAGCTCAAGATTTATATCATGCCAATGTTCGTGTAGCCATTCCGGATTACATTGGTGTACGTGAGCCTCAATTCACCTCAGGTGTAGGCATATTAAAGTTTTCCTACCGTAATGCCAAAATCCAAGGCAAACAATTAGAAGAGGCAGTTACTCAAATGGAAAGCTTTGATCAACCAGCCCCAAAAAAGAAAAAAGCAAGCAAACCTAAGACTCAACGCGAAGTACATACGCCGCCGAAAAAGAAAAAAGAATCAGGTGTGGCAAATTTATTTAAATACTTTTTCGATTAATTATAGGATTAGATCATCCGTCGGATCGTTAGCATCATGACGTGTGTAATCTTGTCATTATAGGAGGAACTTACATGTTAGAGTTTGATACTGAATTAGACCAACTAGCGAATATAAAAGTAATCGGAGTTGGGGGCGGAGGTAACAATGCTGTCAATCGTATGATTGAACATGGTGTCCAAGGTGTCGAATTTATTGCGGTAAATACTGATGCACAAGCCCTAAATCTATCAAAGGCTGAAGTAAAAATTCAATTAGGAACCAAATTAACGCGAGGTCTTGGAGCTGGCGCAAATCCTGAAATTGGACGTAAGGCTGCAGAAGAAAGTAAAGAGCAGTTAGAAGAAGTCTTAAAAGGTGCAGATATGATTTTTGTAACAGCTGGTATGGGTGGTGGCACTGGAACAGGAGCTGCTCCTGTTATTGCTCAAGTAGCAAAGGAAATTGGTGCCTTAACAGTAGGAGTCGTGACACGCCCATTTACTTTTGAAGGCCGCAAGCGTTCTACACAAGCTGTTACAGGTATAGATGGGTTAAAGGCTAGTGTAGACACATTAATCATTATCCCGAATGACCGTCTCTTAGAAATTATTGATAAGAATACGCCAATGCTTGAAGCATTTAGAGAGGCAGATAACATTCTACGTCAAGGTGTCTCAGGCATTTCTGATCTTATCGCTACTCCAGGTTTAATCAACGTTGACTTTGCTGATGTTAAAACAATTATGTCTGATAAGGGCTCTGCCCTGATGGGAATCGGAATGGCAACTGGTGAAAACCGCGCGACAGAAGCAGCTAAAAAGGCTATTTCTTCTCCATTATTAGAAACATCGATTGATGGTGCCCGAGGCGTTTTAATGAATATTACTGGTGGAAATAATTTAAGCCTATATGAAGTACAGGAAGCTGCGGATATTGTCACGTCAGCAGCTGATCAAGAAGTTAATGTTATCTTTGGCTCTGTTATTAATGAAGACTTAAAAGAGGAAATTGTCGTAACAGTGATAGCAACAGGTTTTGATGATTCGAAAGTTAATACAGGTCAAGGAAGACAAAGACCAGCCAATAAACCAAGTAATGCCCAAGAAAGTGGACGTAGAGAGCAAGAAGCTACCGATCAATCTTCTTTTAAAGAAGAAGAGGATACATTAGATATCCCAACTTTCTTAAGAAATCGCAATCGACGCCGATAGCTTTTACTAAGCAGTTGCTAAAATTTAAATTATGGCTTTAAATATTTTAAAAAAATAAAAAAGCATGAGTTTGGTCCCCTAAACTCATGCTTTTTTATTTGTGTAACATAATAGCGAGTTCAAGCTTACTTTCTAACGGCGATAGTAAGAGAGAGAACGCGAAATCACGACATTTCCTTAAAAACGTGGCTAAAGGAGCTTTGCTTTGATGAATCTTAGTACAAGTGACACAAGCTCTAATTTTCTCTTAAAAAAAGGGTTATTTCACAGTCAAACTCTGACAGACTTTGCTTTATTATCCCCGTATACTATCTTTAATTAGGTTGAGAGAGGTAACCAATGATGACCATCTACTTAGACGTCATATGGATTTTAAATATATGTATTGATTTCATGATCATCCAGATGACAGGTCATCTTGTTAAATCAAAAACAAGAGGCTGGTCTTTGATTGCTGCAGCACTTTTTGCATCACTAATTGTCTTCATTACTGTTTATGCACCAGGCCATTTTATTCTAACACCACTAGGTAAACTGTTATATTCTTGCCTCATTCTTTTGATTGCTTTTGGTTTCAAGTCTATCACCTTATTTATCAAGACATTCTTTGTCTTTTATTTTGTCACATTTGCCATTGGTGGGGCATTATTTGGTCTCCATTATTTATTACAACAGCCTTATCACTGGTCAGGTACTGCTTTTATGACCCAATCAACGGGCTATGGTACACCAATTAGTTGGCTTTTCGTCATAATTGGTTTCCCAATCTGTTGGTTCTTCACCAGGAAAACAATGGACAAGCAAGCTTTAACAAATTATCGTAGTGATCAAACCTATCAAACCATTATTAACTTGGCTGATAAAACCATTAAAGTTAACGGTTATCTTGATAGTGCTAACCACCTTACTGATCCTATTTCAGGAGACCCAGTTGTTTTAATCGATTTATATGCTATTGAACAACTGTTCGAGCAGTCTACGATCGATGCATTGAAAACGCTTGAGCAAACCTATGATCTTAATGGTGTGCCAGCAGACATCTCGAAGAATATTCATTTGATTCCCTTTCGAGGCATAGACTCGTCACCAAGTATTTTAGTTGCCTTTAGAGCCAATTTCATTTCACTTGAGTGCAATGGTGAAGTTTTACATTTCAAAAGGATTCTGGTTGGATTGAAATTTAGTTATTTTACAACTGATCAACTTTACCATTGTTTATTAAATCCAGAGCTATTCAAGAAACAAACATTTGTTTCATAAACCTTATATGAATTAGGGTAATTAAATTTAGCAAAGAATACGCCCTTGCTTCTTATTTATATAAGGAAAGCCACCTTGGTTTATAGTCTGTAAAGATAAATGGTTAGATGAATTGATTCCTTGAGCGAGGAATTGGATAGCATAGTTATAAAAATCTTATCATGTGCTATTTATTTTACTGTGTATCATTTTTTGTCTTGTTATAGAATTAACCGATTCATCAAAGAAAATCAGTAAAACTAAATCCAAAGTATAAATATCATATATGAGGAGTGTTAGATTTTGAAAAAGTTTCTTCTCCAACTGAGACTAATCTATTTAAGAGTCAAAATGAAATTGGGTATTAAACCAAAAGAAATTTATTACATAGGTGGGAGTGAAGCCTTACCACCACCATTAACGAAGGAAGAAGAGTACCAATTATTAATTAAGTTACCTACTGGTGATAAGGCAGCTAAAGCGATGCTAATTGAAAGGAATCTTCGGCTAGTTGTCTATATTGCTCGAAAATTTGAAAATACCGGGATAAATATCGAGGATCTGATCAGTATAGGAACAATTGGACTGATAAAGGCGATTAATACATTTAATTTAGAAAAAAAGATCAAATTAGCCACCTACGCTTCTCGTTGTATCGAAAATGAAATATTAATGTATTTAAGGAAAACAAATAAATTAAAATCAGAGGTTTCATTTGATGAGCCACTTAACATTGATTGGGATGGAAATGAGCTGTTATTGTCAGATATTTTAGGTACAGATGACGATATAATTGAAAAGGATTTAGAAGCATCTGTAGATAAAAAGTTATTAAAAAAAGCACTCGAGCGCTTATCTGGAAGAGAAAAGCAGATTATGGAATTACGTTTTGGCTTAGTCGGCGATGAGGAAATGACTCAAAAGGATGTAGCTGATTTACTAGGTATATCTCAATCTTATATTTCACGACTTGAAAAGAAGATTATCCGCCGCTTACAGAAGGAATTTGAGAAAATGATTTGAATCCCCACATGGACAAATTCGGTGTGGATTTTAGAAACGCACTAAAAAGTGACATAGTATCTTCATTCGTTGTTTGTACTCTTACCTTACTTTATTTATCAAAGCCATAGATAAGTTAGTTGATTGCACAATAAACCAACCACGTACCGTAAGAATTGCGAGAAAGAGGCTGGGACAAAACGAAATAGATAGCATGAGAATCCGAACATTTAGCATAGTGGAGACAAAATACGAAGACTCCTGTGGGAAAGCACGAGCTGAAGATCCACTGTGTGAAGTGCCTTTCTTCACACAGTTAGCTAAAGCCGTGCACACGGCTAGGGAGACACTGAATTTATGAAGATGTCTCCTTTGTGCTGGTAAGTGCTAGGGAGACACTGAATTTATGAAGATGTCTCCTTTGTGCAGGTAAGTAAAAGCGAAGTGTTTTGTCGAAACGGTATATGTCTTTGTCATATTAATGTTCGGCTCTCATATATCTAATTATACTTTTGTCTCAGACTTCTTTCTTGTGCCATTGTCTTAATAGAGTTTCGGAAATAATTACCTGCATAAAATAAATGACCTATGGTGATACTGTTCCATGTACAGCTGTTCAATACATGGGAGGGTCACTTATGGTTAGACATAAAGTAGAAATATGCGGTGTAGACACATCAAAGCTACCTGTCCTCAAAAATGAAGAAATGCGTAAGCTATTTAAAGCCATGCAGGCAGGTGACCGATCTGCCCGTGAAACATTAGTAAATGGTAATCTTCGGTTAGTATTGAGCATTATTCAACGTTTTCAAAACCGGGGTGAGTACGGTGATGATCTTTTCCAAGTTGGTTGTATTGGCTTAATGAAGTCAATTGACAACTTTGATTTGAGTCAGAATGTTAGATTTTCAACCTATGCTGTACCGATGATAATTGGAGAGATACGCAGATACTTACGCGATAATAACCCCATTCGTGTATCGCGCTCGTTACGTGATACCGCCTATAAAGCATTACAGGTTAGAGAAAAGCTAATGAATCAAACATTAAAAGAACCAACTGCTGAGGAGATTGCAAAGGAGCTAGGAATTGAACAAAGTGATATAGTCTTTGCAATGGATGCGATACAAGATCCCGTTTCATTATTTGAGCCAATCTATAATGATGGCGGGGACCCTATTTTTGTATTAGATCAGGTGAGTGATGAACGTGATCTAGAGGAGAATTGGCTTGACCAGCTCTCGTTAAGAGAAGGAATGAAGCGTTTAAATGCTCGAGAAAAGATGATTATCACTAAACGGTTTTTTCAAGGGTTGACACAAATGGAGGTAGCCAATGAAATAGGTATCTCCCAAGCACAAGTATCACGGTTAGAAAAGGCGGCAATTCAAGAAATGAACGAGACTATGTTTAACTCGAATGATCCAAGGACTAGTTAATTGATCCAACTTTGGTATATTGAGATAGTTGGAGACTGAAGCAAAGCGTAATTTAGCAAAAGATAATCAAACGATCGAAACAGATATCAGTTATAAAGCAAGGCACGTGGCGGAAAAGAGCCATGTGCCTGTTTCTATGAAACAAGTCTAATTTTCGTGGTTGTAACAGAACGGTTGTCAATGCTGCAGCTATCGGCTTTTTATCCGTGTTTTTTATCAATTATCCCATCTTCAATCATTGATAAAAAGCAGGTTACCGTTATGTTAATATCTAAATTTCCCTAACTAAATCGTAATAAGTTGTCAATTAAAATTTGTCGTACCCTAGTAATGGTGAACAATGAGCGATCATATAGTGGAAGTGAGGAAGGTGAGGATAA
The DNA here is from genome assembly GCF_001552275.1 of Amphibacillus sediminis NBRC 103570. Taxonomy (GTDB): domain Bacteria; phylum Bacillota; class Bacilli; order Bacillales; family Amphibacillaceae; genus Amphibacillus_B; species Amphibacillus_B sediminis. The sequence continues at coordinate 223,471 of NZ_BCQW01000003.1, read as the reverse complement.
ATGATAACCTTAACAGCTTTACAAACGAAAGAAATCGTCTCGATTGAGACAGGGAAAAGAATTGGACATATTATTGACTTAGAAATTGATGTAGATCAAGGCAAGATAACCGATATTATTATTGGAGCACGATCTGGTATCAGTCAATTATTTAACAAGCAAAGTGAATACACCATTCCATGGTCAAATATTGTCACATTTGGTGATGACGTCATTTTGATTAAATAATTGCTGGAGTAATTGATTTAAAACAGTTAAGAAAAAAAGAGGAAAATATGATAGAATAGTGAAAAAAGGAGAAGAAATATGGAGCCCTTTCAAACACAAGAGATTTACTATCAGATTCAGCCATGGATAGAGCACACTCCAGCCTTGATAGCCGGCATAACAACACGTTGTGGTGGAGTGAGTCAGGCTCCTTATCAGCAACTTAATATGGGGTTGCACGTTAACGATAATCCCAATGCCGTATTAAAGAATCGTCAACGCCTTGCCGATAAGCTCCAGATTGACCTTGATCGTTGGGTACTAGGTGAGCAGATTCATGAGACAAAGATTAATGTGGTTACAGAAAGTGCTATCGGCGCGGGAGCGACTCTAGCAAAGCCTCCTTTATCAGGTGTTGATGGACTGGTTACCAACCAAAAATCTGTTCTTTTAGCGGCTTTTTTCGCTGATTGTGTTCCGTTATATTTTTACGATCCGGTCACAGAATGGATTGGCATTGCACATGCAGGATGGCGAGGAACAGTAGCTGGTATGGCTGCTCGGATGGTCGACGTCCTAGTAGAACAAGGTGTAAATCCTAAGAATTTAAAAGCGGCCATCGGACCGTCTATTAGTCAAAGGCATTACCAGGTTAATACCAATGTGGTGGACAAGGTTCCGACACGGTATCGAGAGCGGGTTGTAACGAAACAAGCAGATTTAAACGATCAGTATCTACTGGATCTACCCAAACTAAATGAGCTAATCATGCTGGATAAGGGGATAAAACATACCAACTTAGTTAAAACGAGTCGATGTACATATCAAACGGATAGACTCTATTCTTACAGGCGTGATCAAGGGAAGACAGGAAGGATGCTTGGATTTATTGGTTTAAGATAAACTCAGGGGGAGCAGAATATGCGTGTTACAGATAACTTAACAACCATTCAGCAAATGATTGAAGCAAGTTGTCAGCGCTCGGGCCGTACAGTAGAGGAAATAACCCTGATAGCGGTGACGAAATATGTTACAATAGAACGGACTAAGGAAGTGCTGCAAGCAGGTATTACCAATATTGCAGAAAATCGCGATACAGGATTATCCGAGAAACAGGTAGCTTTAGACGATCCTGCTATCTCTTGGCACTTTATTGGTCAGCTTCAAACCAAAAAAGTAAAAAAAGTTATTAACCAAGTAGATTATTTCCATGCATTAGATCGTCTATCTTTAGCTGAAGAAATAAATAAGCGGGCAGATAAAGTCATTTCATGCTTTGTCCAAGTAAATGTCAGTGGAGAAGAAAGCAAGGCAGGATTGCCGCCAGACGAGTTAGAAATGTTTATTCAACAACTAACTGCCTATCCAAAGATTAAAGTCGTTGGCTTAATGACAATGGCTCCATTTACAGACGACGAATCAATCTTAAGACAGGTATTTCGTCGGCTTCGAGAACTTCGAGACCAAATCCAAGCTAAAGGATATAAACATGCACCTTGCCAAGGGCTGTCGATGGGAATGAGTAATGATTTCCATATTGCCATTGAAGAAGGTGCAACACATATTAGAATTGGCTCCAGTTTAGTTGGAACTGATAAGTTGAGGTGATAAAAGTGAGTATCAAAAACAAATTTCGAACACTATTTTCCGTTGAAGATGAAGAATATTATGAAGAAGAAGAGACGATGCCAGAGGAAGTCGATGAGCTATCACGAAGAAGTGGTAAACACCATAAAAAGGATGTACAAAATGTTGTTAGTCTAAAATCCGTACAAGCTCAGACAAAAGTTGTCTTAGCTGAACCGCGTTCATATGATGATACTCAGGAAATTGCTGATCACGTTGTTAATCGACGTTCTGTTGTGATCAATCTACAACGTGTTGACTATCAGCAAGCGAAACGAATTGTTGACTTTTTAAGTGGAACGGTTTACGCAGTATCAGGTGAAATACAAAAATTAGGTCCTCATACCTTTTTGTGCACACCGGATAATGTAGAGATTACTGGAAGTATTACTCAAGTCATCGAAGATGAAGATGATTTTGAACAAAGGTGGTAGATCGAAATGAGCTTAGAATCATTATTATTTAGACTGCTTAATCTATATCAAATTGCGATTGTGATATATATTTTAATGTCATGGTTTCCAGGAGCAAGAGAGTCAACATTTGGACGATTTCTTGCTAGTATTGTTGAACCCTATCTGGAACCTTTCAGAAGAATTATACCACCTCTTGGAATGCTTGATATTTCGGGGCTTGTCGCAATCTTTGTCTTACAGCTAGCTTTACAAGGCTTATTCGTATTATTAGGATTTTTTAGATAGGAGATCGATATGGAGGTTTATCAGCACTTTCGTAAAGATGAGCAACCATTTATTGATCAGATCTTTAATTGGAAGGATTATGTTGAACAGCGGTTTGTTAGTAAATTCACGGATTTTCTTGATCCTCGGGAACAGCTGATTTTTCAAACTATTATTGGAAATAATGATCAGCTTCAACTGGCCTTTTATGGTGGAATCGATCTTGCAGAACGAAAACAAGCTGTTTTAGCCCCTTATTATGAAGCGATCAATGACGATCACTTTCCTATTTCTGTCCTAAAGGCGAGTTATCCAATGAAGTTTGCTAACATCGAGCACCGTGATGTGATGGGTGCCTTTTTATCATTAGGGTTGATGCGAAAAAAGCTTGGCGATATAATTATTGATCCCAACAAAGGAAAGATACAGCTATGTGTTTCGGCAGATGTCGCGGATTTTGTCAAACTACAACTAACGTCAATTAAGAGAACGAAGCTTCAATTTGAGGCATGCCATCCGGATCAGTTGTTAGCACCATTAGACAAATGGATCACGTATGAAGGGACCATTTCTTCATTACGTCTTGATCTGCTAGTCAAGCATATTTATCGTTATTCTCGGTCTCAGGCTGTTCAATTAATTGAAAAAGGGGATGTGAAGGTAAACTTCAAGGTTATTGACAATCCTGCCTTTATCGTCGAAACAGGAGATGTTTTGTCTTGTCGTGGTAAAGGGCGCAGTCGCTTATTAAATATACTAGGTCAGACGAAAAAAGATAACTGGCGTATTCAATTTCAAATACTAAGCTAACCATACTTTTAAAGCCTCCGGGGGCTGTAAATTTTCAGCGAAAATTTCAAGTGAAGCTCGATAAAGTCTGGGGCGCATGTACAGCTAGACGCTAAGAAAAGGAAGATATCTAGGTTTAGGTATTCAATAATCTAAAGTAGGATAAGCATTGGTGAAAATAATCCAGTCGGGGAATAATGCCATGTTCTGCGATTGATCATACAAAAAGACTCAACATATTAATGGTCATTAGTTCTCCACATAAGATTTGGTGATGAGATTTACCATGATTGCGAAATATCCGTTTCAAGCAGGAGAATTGCCTAATGATGTCGAAATAAATTAAACAATAGAACAACAAGCAGATAAAAGGAGGTGGCCATAGTGCCATTAACACCATTAGACATTCATAATAAAGAGTTTACTCGTGGATTAAGAGGTTATGATCAAGATGAGGTGAACGAATTTTTAGATCAAGTCATTAAGGACTACGAACTAATTATTCGTGAAAAAAAAGATTTACAACGCCAAGTAGAAGAAATGAAAGAAAAATTAAGCCATTTTTCAAATATTGAAGAAACACTTAATAAATCTATTTTAATTGCGCAGCAGACTGCGGAGGATGTAAAAGGAAACGCAACTAAAGAATCAAAATTAATCATTCGTGAAGCTGAGAAAAATGCAGATCGTATTATTAATGATGCTTTGGAAAAGTCAAGACGGATTGAAATAGAAGTGGAAGAATTAAAGAAACAAGCAAAAGTTTTTCAAACACGCTTAAAGATGTTGGTTGAAGCGCAGCTAGAATTGATAGAAAATAGTGATTGGGAATCATTATTTGAAACACAAATTGGTGAGCATGAATTAGAAGAGGATTAGTGACAAATTTGATCACGACTTGACGTAATACGAAATATTACATATAATTTTCATCACGAAGAAGTTAAATTGAATGAAGTCTTATTAGCAATGCGAGGAAGAGTAAGTTGTCTGAAATTTTAAAGCGAATCAGGGATGGTGTGAGCCTGAGAAATGAAACAACCGAAAATCACCCTCAAGCTTCCAAGTTGAACATAATAGTAGGCTTGGACGTTCATCGCGTTACGATGTTAAGTGAGCACTAATCTAAGTAGGGCTAACTAGGGTGGTACCGCGAGTCTTCTCGTCCCTTTTGGGAACAAGAGGACTCTTTTTTATTTTGCTTGATCCGCATTTATCTTAAATGACTAGTCCAGCTAATGTCCACTAGAGAAAGCTTACTTACCGAGTGATAGATAATTTGGATCAATCAAGTCGATTCAATTAAAGGAGGATTAACAATGGATTATAAAGAAACATTATTGATGCCACAAACAGCATTTCCAATGCGTGGTAACTTGCCGAACAAAGAACCAAAATTACAAGAACAGTGGGAAGAAGAGCAGCTCTATCAAAAGGTACAAGAAAGAACGAAGGATCGACCTTTATACATCTTGCATGATGGTCCTCCATATGCTAATGGAGATTTGCATATGGGGCACGCACTAAACAAAATTTTAAAAGACTTTATTGTTAAATATAAGTCAATGACGGGGTATAACGCTCCATATGTGCCTGGTTGGGATACGCATGGTTTACCTATTGAACAGGCACTGGCTAAAAAGAAAGTCGACCGTAAGAAAATGTCTGCTGCTGAATTCAGACAGAAGTGTGCTGAATATGCCTTGAAGCAAGTTGATAATCAACGTACTCAATTTAAGCAACTTGGTGTACGTGGTGATTGGGATCATCCTTATATTACGCTAGATAAAGCTTATGAAGCGGCGCAAATTGAAGTGTTTGGCGAAATGGCTAAGAAGGGTTACATTTATAAAGGACTTAAGCCGGTTTATTGGTCTCCGTCCTCTGAATCCGCACTAGCAGAAGCTGAAATCGAATATCAAGATAAGCGTTCACCGTCTATCTATGTAAAATTTAAAGTTAAAGACGGTGGTGATTTATTAGAAGGTGATGAGAATTTTGTGATTTGGACAACAACACCGTGGACAATTCCAGCAAATTTAGCGATTGCCTTAAATGGAAATTTGGACTATGCTGTTGTATCCGTTAATCAAGAAAAGCTAATTATTGCTCAAGCTTTACTGGAATCAGTGGCTACGGAGTTAGAGTGGACCAACTATCACGTGATCAAAACCTTTAAAGGTCATGAAGCAGAACGTTTAGTGGCACAGCATCCACTTTATGATCGAGAATCTTTGATTATTCTAGGAGAGCACGTGACCACGGATGGAGGAACTGGTCTTGTTCATACAGCGCCAGGACACGGTGAGGATGACTTTTTAGTTGGTAAACAATACGGTTTAGAAGTACTATGTCCAGTTGATGAAAAAGGTGTCTTTACAGATGAAGCGCCTGGCTTTGAGGGACTTTTTTATGATAAAGCAAATAAGCTAATTTCTGAGCAGCTGGAGGCTAACCATGCTCTAATTGCTTTGAAGTTTATTACCCATTCCTACCCACACGATTGGCGAACAAAGAAGCCGGTTATTTATCGAGCAACCAACCAATGGTTTGCATCGATTAAGGATTTTAGAGATGAGATTTTAGCAGAGATTCAACGAATTAATTGGGTGCCAAATTGGGGAGAAACACGTTTGTTTAATATGGTTAGAGATCGAGAAGACTGGTGCATCTCTCGTCAGCGAATTTGGGGTGTTCCGATTCCTGTCTTTTATGGAGAAGATCGTACCCCAATTATTACGGATGAGACCATTAAGCATGTGGCAAGTCTTTTCCGACAACATGGATCTAATATTTGGTTTGAATGGGATGCAAAAGATCTTCTACCAGAAGGGTTTACGTCAGAGCATAGCCCAAATGGTGAATTTACTAAAGAAATGGATATTATGGATGTTTGGTTTGATTCAGGCTCCTCACATCAAGGTGTTTTAGTTGAACGACCTGAGTTACGTCGGCCAGCTGATCTATATTTAGAGGGATCTGACCAGTATCGTGGCTGGTTTAACTCATCACTGTCAACCGCTGTTGCTGTAACTGGCCAAGCGCCTTATAAAACAGTGCTCAGTCATGGTTTTACATTAGATGGTCAGGGACGAAAAATGAGTAAATCAATTGGTAATGTGATTGTTCCATCCAAAATAATTAAACAATATGGGGCAGATATTTTGCGTTTATGGGTGGCATCGGTTGATTATCAAGCTGATGTACGTGTCTCAGATGATATTATTAAACAAACAGCAGAAGGGTATCGGAAGATTCGTAACACCTTCAGATTTTTACTGGGTAATTTAAATGACTTTGACCCAGCACAGCATCAAGTAGCGGAAGCTGACTTAGCCGAAATTGATCGTTACATGCTGCTAAAGCTACAACAGTTGATTGGCAAAGTGAAAACAGCTTATGAGGAATTTGATTTTTCCATGGTTTATCAAGCCATTCACCAATTCTGTTCAATCGAGCTAAGTGCTTTTTACTTAGACTATGCTAAGGATATTCTTTATATTGAAGCAGTAGGTCATCGTAGACGTCGCTCAATTCAAACGGTATATTACGAGATGGTTCAGAGCTTAGTGCAATTGGTTGCTCCGATCCTTACTCATACAGCAGAAGAGGTATGGAGCTATATCCCTGCAAAAGAAGCTGCGTTTGTCCAACTGACTGATATGCCTTCCGTGAAGAAAATAGCAAACAGTCAAGGTTTATTGGAAAAATGGGATCATTTTATGGCTGTACGTGATGATATATTAAAAGCTTTAGAAGAAGCAAGAGCAGACAAAGTAATTGGAAAATCTTTAGAGGCTAAGCTAACGATTCGTGCTCTAGATGAAAATACGAAAGCCTTGTTAGAGGATATTGATCGATTAGATCAGCTCTTTATTGTATCCAAAGTTGACCTTATCGACACAGAACAGATGGCAAATAGCTATAACTATGTCGAAGTAAAGGTAGAGAAATATGATGCAGAAAAATGTGAACGGTGCTGGGTTGCCTCAGACACTGTCGGTGAGCATAAACACCATCCAACACTTTGTTTACGTTGTGCAGAAATAGTAGAAAACCACTATTAAAAAATTGAAAGCAATCAGAGATGGGCTGCACCCAATCTTCGGATCAGTGACTGATGATTGGTAATCTAGCTTGAACTACTCTGATTGCTTTTTAACTGTTTTTTAGACAACTTAGCTTACAGTACCTAGCATGAGAATATGTCTAACGTTCAGTGTGGGAGAGAGGAAGCTGACTAAGTTCGCGTGTCGCAATGTCTGCACGAGCACATCCTATGCGTTGAAAACCCCCACTGAACGAAGTTTAGTTTTGTAAGCATTTCGCGTCATGGACAAAGAGGGTGTATTGTTTTTTCTGACGTGTGGTTTGTGTAGAAAAGAAGGCCAAATCAAAGAGAGTAGCTGAGTGCTCCGACAAGCTCTAACAAAATCCGCTTTCACTTAATTTCTACAAACTATTTTTATGCAATGCTAATCAGTCTATGGTAAAATGCTAAAGAATGATGTTATAGAAATGGAGGCCCTTCAATGCGTTATTATTTGATTGCATTGTGTATCATTGTGCTGGATCAATTAACAAAGTGGTGGATTATCGCAAATATGGAAATTGGTGAAAGCATTAAAATAATTGAGAATGTGCTGTACATAACCTCTCACCGAAACCCAGGGGCAGCTTGGGGTATACTAGAGGGGCAAATGATTTTCTTTTATATTATAACCCTTATTGTGATTGGTGCAATTGTTTATTATATGAAAAAGTTTGCTGAAGAAAGTAAATGGAATGGTTTTGCCTTAGCTCTTGTTTTAGGTGGGGCAATTGGTAATTTTATCGATCGGATAAGGTTCCAAGAGGTTGTTGATTTTATTAATGTTTATATTGGCTCTTATAATTTTCCAATTTTTAATGTAGCTGATTTATCATTGGTGGTTGGAGTTAGTTTAATTGCAATAATGACGATAAGGGAAGAGTTACGAAAGGGACGAGCAAAGAAATGATTTCAGGAGAGCATGTTGTTTCAACCGAGGAGGCAAGTACTAGATTAGATAAATTGTTAACGACGATCTTATCTGACTTATCTCGGGCACAAATTCAAAACTGGATAAAAGATGGCCATGTTTTAGTTAATCAAAAGGTCGTGAAAAGCAACTACCGATGTGAGGCTGGTGCACAGATTACATGGCAGGAGCCGGAGCCAGAGCGATTAGAAATACAACCAGAAAATATTGAGCTAGACATTATCTTTCAGGATCAAGATTTGCTGGTGGTCAATAAGCCAAAGGGTATGGTGGTGCATCCATCAGCAGGACACTATTCTGGCACACTCGTAAATGCCCTGCTTTACCATTGTGATGATTTATCTGGGATTAATGGCGTCATTCGACCGGGTATTGTCCATCGTATCGATCGAGATACAAGCGGTTTACTCATGGTAGCCAAAAACGACTTTACCCACCAAGGACTAGCCGATCAACTCAAAAATAAGACAGTAAAGCGATCTTATTTAGCCCTTGTTCATGGTGCTATACCACATGAATATGGGACGATAGAAGCTCCCATTGCAAGAAATCCTCAAGATCGTCAAAGTATGGCAGTCGTTACAGGTGGAAGAGAAGCAGTGACACACTTTGAAGTTCTTGAACGGATTAATCAGCAATATACCCTAGTAAAATGTGTATTAGAGACGGGGCGCACCCATCAAATTCGGGTGCATATGAAATATATTGGTTTTCCACTTGTAGGTGATCCGAAATATGGTCAACGTAAAACGTTATCAGCTAATGGACAAGCACTACATGCTCAGGAGCTTGGTTTTGAGCATCCAAGAACAAAAGAGTGGCTACAGTTTAATGTTGAACCTCCAAAAGAATTTGACGAGCTATTGAAAAAAGTTCGCCAAACCCATTGACTTTCAAAATGAAGTTTGAAATAATGAGTAAAGAATAAAATAACCTTTAAATACAGTCCCGTGAGGCTGAAAAGGAATGACTTAACTGCTTTAGATATCAAACATATATCTAAATCCCTTTTCTGTACACGGAAAAGGGATTTTTTGGTATGTGAGAAAGTTAAAGGAGTGGATCAGCTCCAACGCCTCATACGGGTGTTCCAACTTTCTAAATTAAGTCAATAAATAGAAGATGGCATTAACTTTACTTGGTAAACGAAATGTCAATCGGGTTATTTTAGTATAGGGGGCAGTGAACGGTGAAACAAAAAGCGATGATATTAGATCAGCCTGCCATTAATCGAGCTTTAACTCGAATTGCGCACGAAATATTAGAGCGTAATAAAGGTGTTGACCATCTAATGCTTGTCGGTATTAAGACAAGAGGCGTACCATTAGCGGAACGTTTACGTCAAAAGATTAAAACAATTGAGGGAGTAGATGTACCGATTGAGGAGGTCGATATTACATTATATCGAGATGATCTAACCTATGCAGCTGATCGCGGAGAACCCTTAGTTAATCGTGCGGATTTTAAGGGGAATATAAATGGGAAGAAGGTTATTCTTGTTGATGATGTGCTTTATACTGGCAGGACAGTAAGAGCAGCAATGGATGCACTAATCGATTTCGGAAGACCAGCCCAAATTCAACTGGCTGTATTAGTCGATCGTGGTCATAAGGAATTGCCAATTAGAGCAGATTATATTGGTAAAAATATTCCGACTTCGCAGGATGAAATTGTCGTCGTTAATTTGGCGGAAATAGATGATACAGATTTCGTTAGTATCTTTCAAAAATAAATCGAAACCTTTAAGTAAGTCCCGTGAGGCTTGCAAGGTTGTTAAGGGATACGTGTATACATTTAGCACGTCTACCTCTTTGCGACTTTGCAAAGAGGTTTTTTTATGGATTAAACGAGATGGAAGTCATAGTACCAATAAAAACACTAATTAAACTTTTAATCATTGATTGTAAGCGTGAGGAGGATGTCATTATGGAAAGATTAGATATGGTTATGGATGTAGGAGATATTCCTAAAAAATCAAAATGGTTTATGCTGAGTTTGCAGCATTTGTTTGCAATGTTTGGCTCAACAGTACTGGTTCCTTTTTTAACAGGGTTATCACCATCAGTTGCACTAATTTCAAGTGGGTCTGGTACACTTGCTTATCTACTCATTACTAAAGGGAAAATTCCAGCTTATTTAGGCTCAAGCTTTGCATTCATTACACCATTGACAGTGGCTATTGCTGGTGGCGGTGTGCCAACTGCGATGATTGGTAGCTTCTTGGCAGGGATTTCCTATGGTTTAATTGCCTTATTAATTGGATCGTTTGGCTTAGATTGGATCATGAAAGTACTACCACCGGTAGTAGTAGGTCCCGTTATTGTGGTCATTGGTTTAGGTCTAGCTCCTACTGCCATTGATATGGCGATGAACGTTGATGGGAATTACAGTGGTACTTACTTCACAGTTGCGCTCTTTACCTTAGCTGTAACAGTGATTGGTTCCCTTTTCTTTAAAGGCTTCTTCGGACTTGTACCGATCTTAATTGGTATTATTTCTGGATATAGTTTGTCTCTAATTTTAGGAATTGTAGATACTTCAGCTATTAGTGAAAGCTGGTCAGCCATTGTTAATGCTGATTCAATAGGTGCTTTTTTCTCAGCCATCTTCATCATGCCGGATTTTGTTATTCCATTTGTTCATTATTCACCATTTAGTGTGATGAGCTGGAGTATTGCCGCAGTTATGATCCCTGTCTCCATTGTTACAATTGCTGAGCATATTGGTGATCAGATGGTCTTATCTAATGTTGTTGGTAGAAACTTTGTTAAAGAACCAGGCCTCCACCGTTCTATTTTGGGTGATGGTGTAGCAACAATGATTTCTGCATGCTTAGGGGGACCACCAAACACAACATACGGTGAAAATATCGGTGTGTTGGCTATTACACGAATCTTTAGTGTATTTGTTATTGGTGGTGCGGCAGTGTTAGCGATTTGCTTCGGCTTTATTGGAATCATATCAGATATTATTTCTTCTATACCATCGCCAGTTATGGGGGGCGTATCTATCCTATTATTCGGGATCATTGCATCAAGTGGTCTACGTATGCTTGTTGATAATCAAGTTAACTTAGCCCAAAATCGCAATTTAATTATTACAGCGATCATCTTAGTTATTGGAATTGGTGGCGCGATTGTGCGTTTTTCAATCTTTGATGTGAATGTCGAGATTTCTGGCATGGCACTAGCTGCAATTATTGGTGTTATTTTAAATCTTATTTTACCAGGTAAAGAGTTAGCCAATGGAGAAAAAGAAAAAGCAATAGTAAAAGAGGACTAGCAAAGGATTTTCTGCTAGTCCTTTTTATCAAAAAGTATGGGTATGGGAGAAGGTTAAGTCCTTGCCTATGAATTTAGAAAAACAGTCTAACAAAACAAATCAAGAGGTGACGCTGATGAATCATTTTGTCTCCATGAAGGATCTGAGTGCAGGAGAAATTCAGCAATTAATCAAGCTTGCTGAGCAATATGAGCGTGGTCAATATTCTAATTTGACAAAAGAAGGTAAACGTTTTGTTGCCAACCTTTTTTATGAGCCGAGCACACGAACGAAAATGAGCTTTGAAGTAGCAGAGAAGAAACTAGGACTAGAGATCCTTGATTTCCATTGTGACAGCTCAAGTGAGCAAAAGGGTGAAAGTATTTACGATACGGCTAAAACATTTAGCTCAATAGGGGCAGAGGCATTAATTATCCGTCATCCAGTCGATAATCAAGTCCAGCTATTAGCAGAGCAATTACCTGTGCCTGTCATCAATGCTGGGGATGGTAAGGGAGAGCATCCAACCCAATCCTTACTTGATTTGTATACCATGTATAAGGAATTTAGCTATTTTAAAGATTTAAAAGTTTTAATGATTGGTGATATTCTTCATAGTCGAGTTGCCCGTTCAAATGCATTAGCCCTCAAAACGCTAGGAGCAGAAGTCTTTCTTTCTTGTCCGAAGGAATGGCAGGATCCCAATATTGACTATCCATATCTAGATCTTGATGAAGCGATTGAACATTGCGATGTTGCTATGTTACTAAGGATCCAACTAGAGCGACATCAGCATCAGACAAATTTATCTGCTCAACAATATTTAGCCCGCTATGGCTTGACTAAAGAGCGAGAACAGAGAATGAAGTCAAATGCAATTATTATGCACCCTGCACCAGTTAATCGAAATGTTGAGATCGAGGATTGTTTGGTAGAGTGCGAGCGCTCTCGTATTTTTAAACAAATGGAGTATGGCGTTTATACGCGAATGGCTGTATTAAATATGCTACTAAACAAGGGGGATGAAGCAGTTGGCGAAAATCATCAAACAATGTATGCACATGCACAGCAATGGTGAGATCGAGTCGGTTGATATCAAGATAGAAAAAGGAAAAATTATAGAAATAGCTGCAGAGATAGGATCTAATCAAGATGACGACTTGATCGATGGGAAAAACAAATGGATTGCACCTGGTTTTATTGATGTTCATGTCCATTTAAGAGAACCAGGAGGTGAGCAAAAAGAGACGATTGTAACCGGTACTAGGGCAGCGGCAGCTGGTGGCTTTACTACAATCTGTGCGATGCCGAACACAAACCCTGTTCCTGATCATGTTGAGGCACTATCTAGCCTATTAAAGGTCATTCATGACCAAGCCGTTGTCAATGTGCTACCATATGCCTCTATTACTAAAGGCTTAAAAGGTAAAGAACTAGTTGACTTCTCAAGCTTAGCGGCAGCAGGCGCATTTGCATTTACTGATGACGGTGTAGGTATTCAATCAGCTGGTGATATGATGCTTGCGATGCAGCGAGCTAACCAAATAAATCGCCCCATTGTGGCGCATTGTGAGGATAATCGTCTAATTAATAATGGAAGTGTCCATCAAGGAGAAGTTAGTCAAAGACTTGGTTTAAATGGCATTCCATCTGTATGTGAATCAACACAAATCGCACGAGATGTTTTATTAGCGGAAGCGACTGGATCTCATTATCACGTATGCCATGTTAGTACGAAAGAATCTGTTCGAGTCATCCGTGATGCCAAACGGGCTGGAATTTCCGTTACAGCGGAAGTATCGCCACACCATTTATTATTAAATGAGACAGATATTCAAACTCCAGATTCCAACTACAAAATGAATCCACCGCTAAGAGGGGTGGCAGATCAGGCAGCTTTATGGGAAGGACTAAAGGACGGGACCATTGATTTTATTGCAACAGATCATGCTCCTCATACCAAAGAGGAAAAATCAAACACAATCGATTTGGCCCCATTTGGAATCGTTGGTTTGGAAACAGCCTTTGCTTTATTACACACGCACTTTGTTAAGACCGAAAAATGTACCTTAACAGAATTAATCGAATGGCTGACAATCAAGCCGGCACAAGTGTTTAACTTAGCTAAAGGAAGAATTGAACTTGGTGCTGATGCTGATCTGGTTTTGTTAGATTTAGAGAAAAAGTGGACCATTGACGCTAACCAGTTTGAGTCAAAAGGACGAAATACGCCATTTAATCAATGGAATGTTATTGGAAAGCCAGTTATGACCATCGTTAATGGCCAAATTGTTTATCAAGAGGGGGAAAGCTCATGTATCGACAATTAATTTTGGAAGATGGAACCATTTTTACCGGAGCGGCTTTCGGAGCAATGGAGCAGTATCATGGTGAAATCGTGTTTAATACCGGTATGACTGGTTACCAGGAGATATTATCAGATCCTTCTTACTGTGGTCAAATGGTTACCATGACGTATCCGTTAATTGGAAATTATGGCATCAATCGTGATGACTTTGAATCCATTCAGCCATCGATTCATGGTTTAATTGTCAAAGAATGGTGTCAACAGCCATCTAATTTTCGTAGTGAGCAAACGTTAGATACCTTTTTAGCTGCAAAAGGTATTCCTGGTATTGCCGGGATTGATACAAGACGATTGGCCAAATTGATTCGAAACCATGGCACGATGCGGGCTATTCTAACCAAACCGAATTCACAGCTCACATTTGATCAGGTTAGCTTTCAAACGCCACTGACCAATCAAGTCCAGCTTGTCTCGACCCAAAATCCATATGTTGTCCCAGGAAGAGGCTATCGAATTGTCTTAGTTGATTTTGGAATGAAGCATGGGATATTACGTGATCTAACTAAGCGTCATTGTCATGTAACGGTCGTACCTTATTCATACTCGGCTCAAGATATTTTAGCCCTTAAGCCAGACGGGATCATGCTAACAAATGGCCCTGGTGATCCTAAAGATGTCCCTCAAGCTATCGTCATGATTAAGGAACTGCTAGGTAAAGCTCCAATCTTCGGAATTTGCTTGGGTCATCAACTATTAGCTTTAGCCTGTGGTGCCAATACAGAAAAAATGAAGTTTGGTCATCGTGGATCCAACCATCCTGTCAAAGATCTAAAGCTAAACCGAACTTACTTAACCTCTCAAAACCATGGTTATGCCGTTACGGCTTCATCAATTGACCATACTGATTTAGTGTTAACCCATATTGCTATTAACGATAATTCCGTTGAAGGCATCCGCCATCGTTATTACCCTGCCTTTTCCGTACAGTATCATCCGGAAAGCTCACCAGGACCAGAGGATACAAGTTATTTATTTGATCAATTTATCGAACAGATTAAATCATTTAAGCAACAATCCAAGGGGGTAAATACATGCCAAAGCGTACAGATATAGAGAAAATACTTGTTATTGGTTCAGGGCCAATTATAATCGGACAAGCTGCCGAATTTGACTATTCTGGTACACAAGCCTGTCAAGCGCTAAAAGAAGAAGGCTACACAGTTATACTTGCCAATTCAAATCCAGCCACAATTATGACCGATCATACGGTAGCAGATACCGTTTATATGGAGCCTTTAACGGTAGAATTTATTGCTAAAATTATCCGTAAAGAAAGACCTGATGCCATTTTACCAACACTAGGTGGTCAGACAGGCTTAAATTTAGCGATGGCTTTAAAGCAGAGTGGCATATTAGAACAATATCCAACTGAAATGCTTGGAACATCCTTAGATGCCATTCAACTAGCAGAGGATCGGGAAAAATTCCGACAATTAATGAAAGAATTAGGTGAACCTGTTCCTGAAAGTGAAATTGTCACCACAGTTGAACAAGCGGTCCAATTTGCCGCTAGTATCGGTTATCCATTAATTGTACGACCTGCCTACACATTAGGTGGAACGGGCGGGGGAATGTGTCATAACGAGGAGGAACTGCGCAATATTACACGAGCAGGCTTGACCTTATCCCCTGTTAATCAATGCTTAATTGAACGGAATATTGCAGGATATAAAGAAATTGAATACGAAGTCATGCGTGACCACCATGATCAAGCCATCGTCGTCTGTAACATGGAAAATATTGATCCAGTAGGCATTCATACAGGTGATTCGATTGTTGTTGCACCATCGCAAACCTTAAGTGATCGTGAATATCAATTATTACGTAACGCTTCCTTAAAGATCATTCGGGCATTAGAAATTGAAGGTGGATGTAATGTTCAGCTCGCCCTTGATCCTAATAGCTTTGACTACTATATTATTGAAGTTAACCCTCGAGTTAGTCGGTCATCTGCTTTAGCATCAAAGGCTACAGGTTACCCAATTGCCAAAATTGCAGCCAAAATTGCAGTTGGCTTAACTTTAGATGAGATTAAAAATCCAATTACACAGACAACCTTTGCCGCATTTGAGCCGGCCCTTGACTATATCGTCACTAAATTCCCACGTTTTCCTTTTGATAAGTTTACATCAGGTAATCGAACTTTAGGAACGCAGATGAAAGCTACAGGGGAAGTCATGGCAATTGGCCGAAGCTTTGAAGAAGCATTCTTAAAGGGGATTCGATCGCTTGACTTTAGTGGAGAGGATTTTTATTTAGCAGAGCTTGCCAAGCTAACTGTAGCAGAGTTAAAGACACGAGCGGTCAAAGCTGATGACCAGCGTGTGTTTGTCTTGGCAGAGCTATTGCGTAAAGGTATTTCAATAGAAGAACTCTACCAATTAACAAAAATTGATCATTACTTTTTAGCTAAAATAGCGCGGATCATTACATTTGAACAAGAATTACAGCAGCATGGACTAGATCAGGAATATCTTACTTTCGCCAAACAGCTTGGCTTTTCAGATGCTCAGATTTCTCGAATTGTTGAATGGCCTGAGGATGAGATCTATCAAACAAGAATGGCAGCTGGAATTAAGCCTGTTTATAAGATGGTTGATACATGTGCAGCTGAATTTGAGTCAGCAACTCCTTACTTTTATAGTAGCTATGAAGATGAGCAGGAATCACTCGTGTCGGACAAACCCAAGGTGATTGTAATTGGCTCTGGACCTATCCGAATTGGTCAAGGGATTGAGTTCGATTACGCTACCGTGCACTCCGTTTTAGCATTAAAAGAGTTAGGCTATCAAGCTATTATTATGAATAGTAATCCTGAAACAGTTTCAACTGATTTTAGTATATCGGATAAGCTTTACTTCGAACCTCTAACTCTAGAAGATGTGATGCACGTCGTCGAACTAGAAAAACCACTAGGTGTCATCGTCCAGTTTGGTGGCCAAACCGCTATTAATTTAGCCGACGGGTTAGAGCGTCGTGGTGTGGAGATATTAGGGACGACCCTGTCCGCCATTGATTGTGCAGAAGACCGTGATAAATTTGAACAAATGTTGAATCAACTTAAAATCCCTCAGCCTAAAGGTGAAACGGTAAGAGATATTCATGAGGCAATCGCGGTTGCCGATAAGATTGGCTATCCAGTGCTTGTCCGTCCATCCTATGTTATTGGGGGGAGCCAAATGGAGATTGTCTATAGTAAGGCAGAGCTTTCTTACTACCTTGAGAAAACAGTCCATATTAAGCATAAGCATCCCGTCTTAATCGATAAATATTTAACAGGAATCGAGGTTGAGGTCGATGCGATTAGTGATGGAAAGGTTACTGTCATTCCAGGGATCATGGAGCACATTGAGCGAGCAGGCGTACACTCTGGTGATTCTATTGCTGTTTATCCTACCCAACGAATATCAGAGCATATCAAGCAGGAATTGATTAACACGACCATTCTTATTGCAGAAAGCATGCAAATTAAAGGTTTAATTAATATTCAATTTGTGGTGCATAAGCAACAGGTCTTCGTCCTCGAAGTAAACCCGAGAGCAAGTCGAACCATCCCATTTTTAAGTAAGATTACTGGCGTAACAATGGCTAACTTGGCAACACGAGCGATCATGGGTGAATCATTGACAGATTTAGGCTATCAAAATGGCATTCTACCAGAGCCAGACAATGTGTCTGTGAAAGTCCCAGTTTTTTCATTTGAAAAATTGAGAAGTGTAGATACCATCTTAGGTCCAGAAATGAAGTCAACAGGTGAAGCAATTGGCAGGGATAAGACATTATCAAAAGCATTATTTAAAGGTCTTTTAGCTTCTGGACTAAAAATCCCCTTTGAAGGAGCCGTATTAATTACCGTTGCAGATAAGGACAAGGAGGAGGCTTTTGAGATTGCTAACCGCTTTTCCTTGTTAGGGTTTCAAATTTATGCCACGTTTGGGACGGCCCAGTATTTGCAGGAAAGATCACTAGCTGTGACTCAAATTGGCAAAATTGGGACACAAGAAGACAACGTCCTATCGATTATTGAGCAGAATAGGGTTCAATTTGTTGTTAACACAATCACCTCTGGTAAAAAGCCACAGTCCGATGGTTTTCGGATTAGACGTGAAGCTGTCGAGCATGGCATAGCTTGTTTAACGAGTCTAGATACGGCTCGAGCCATTCTTGATGTCATTGATTCAACAACTTTTTCTGCCCAACCAATAGTTCAAAATCAGGAGGTTATTCGTTAATGAACCAAATCGATGCTAGCGTATGCCATCTTGAAAACATTGCACATGCAACCTTTAAGCTTGTCGTTAAAGTCGACCATGAATACCTATCTTTTATTAGACCTGGACAATTTGTTCATATCCAGATTGGTCAGGGATATGAACATATGCTCCGTCGTCCTATTTCTATTGCTGATTTTGACCTTGAGACAGGACAGTTAACCGTCATCTTTAAAGTAATCGGCGAAGGAACTCGCAAGCTATCAGAATTAACGGAAGGATCAGTGATTAATCTGCTCCTTCCGTTAGGACAGGGCTACCCGATCCAACAGCTCTCCTTAAAAAAAGCGCTATTAATTGGAGGTGGTATTGGCGTCCCTCCACTCTATTTGTTAGCTAAGCAATTAGTGGATAGAGGTGTTTCGGTTACAACTGTTATAGGTTTTCAAACAAAAGACGACGTTTTTTATCATGAGGAATTTAGTCAATTGGGGAAATGCTATGTTACAACAAATGATGGTAGCTATCAGCATAAAGGCTTTGTGACAGATATCATTAATCTTGAACAGCTTACAGCTGACTACTATTTTAGTTGTGGACCAACCGCTATGCTCAAAGCTGTTCAGTCGACCATGGTAAATTGCCCGGGTTATCTTTCATTAGAAGAGCGAATGGGCTGTGGAATTGGTGCCTGTTATGCATGTGTCATCTCAAATGCTGAGCAGACAGCCTACAAAAAAATTTGTCAAGATGGACCAGTCTTTGCAGCAAGTGAGGTGAGCCTATGATCGATTTAACAGTCGAATTACCAGGATTAAAGCTGAAAAACCCAATTATGCCAGCATCAGGCTGTTTTAGCTTTGGGCAAGAATACAATCAATTTTATTCGTTGAATAAGCTTGGTGCAATTATGATTAAAGCTGCCACTCAGGAACCACGCTTAGGAAATCCTACTCCGCGAGTAGCTGAAACACATGCGGGCATGCTTAATGCGATTGGTTTACAAAATCCAGGCGTTACTACTATTATTGAGGAGCAATTACCATTTTTGCAGTCATTTGACCTACCTATCATTGCTAATATTGCGGGGAGTTCAATTGAGGAATATGTGTATGTGGCCAAAACCTTGAGTGACAGTGCAGCTGTGGCTGCACTTGAATTAAATATTTCTTGTCCAAATGTTAAAGAGGGTGGGGTTCAATTTGGCACCGATCCTCATATCGCTGCTGAAGTGACCAGAAGAGTTAAAGAAGTTAGTAAAGTTCCTGTCTATGTTAAATTATCTCCGAATGTTACTGATATCGTGGAAATAGCTTTGGCAGTAGAAGCAGCGGGGGCAGATGGTTTATCAATGATTAACACGCTAACGGGTATGAAGATAGATCTTGATACTCGTAAGCCGTTGCTAGCTAATCAAGTTGGCGGGCTATCAGGACCAGCGATTAAACCCATTGCCATCCGAATGATTTATCAGGTATATCAAGCAGTTAAGATCCCGATTATTGGTATGGGGGGCATCGTTACCGCTACCGATGTTATCGAATATTTATTAGCAGGTGCAAGTGCAGTGGCGATCGGTACGGCTAATTTCCAGAACCCGCTGGTATGTTCAGATATTATTGATCAACTACCATCATGCTTAACGGAATACGGCTTTACATCAATCAAAGACGTGATTGGGGGAGGACATGATGATAACTAGTTCTATGTATTTAGCTTTAGATTTCCCTGATTGGCAGCAAACCGAGCAATTTTTAATTACCAATCAACTTAATGAAGTGCCGGTAAAGGTGGGCATGGAGCTTTTTTATCGAGAAGGTGCTGAGGTGATTAAACGATTAAGAGATCGTGGTCATCCAGTTTTTCTTGATATAAAGCTTCATGATATCCCAACCACGATATACAAAGCGATGAAGAATGTAGCCAAACTAGATGTTGAACTTACTAACGTCCATAGTCTAGGCGGAGCAGAAATGATTAAAGCGGCTAAGGCTGGACTACTAGATGGGGGGGCAGGTCATCAAACCAAGTTATTAGCTGTTACAATCTTAACCTCAATGACCGGAGTAATGCTAAGAGAAGAGTTACGTATCGATGAACCATTAGCAGATACAGTCGTTCATTTAGCAGAGCTTAGTCAAAGTAATGGTGCAGATGGTGTGGTGTGCTCTCCGCTTGAAGTAGAGTTAATTAAAAATCAAGTTGGGCCCAAGTTTTTAACTGTGACGCCTGGTATTCGCTTAGCCAAAGATGACATGAATGAGCAAAAACGGATTGCCACACCTGCGAAAGCACGGGCACTAGGGGCAGATGCAATTGTCATTGGTCGGAGCATTACACAAGCGGATCAGCCCAAACAAGCCTATTTAGTAGCAGAAAAGGAGTGGACTGTATGACATTAGCGACCGAAATTGCGTCAAGTTTATTTGAGATAAAAGCTGTCCAAATTAAATCAGACTGTTCATTTACGTGGACCTCTGGCATTAAGTCACCTATTTATTGTGACAATCGCCTAACATTAGCTTATCCAGCCATTAGAAAGAAGATATGTACAGGGTTTGTTGAATCAATTAAACAATTAAAGCTACAGCCAGATGTTATTGCTGGTTGTGCTACGGCAGGTATACCACATGCTGCATGGTTAGCAGAGCAATTGGAATTGCCGATGGCTTATGTAAGAGGCAAAGCTAAAGCACATGGCAAAGGTAATCAAATTGAAGGGCGAATCGAGTCAGGTCAAAAAGTAATCGTTATTGAAGACTTAATTTCAACAGGAGGTTCTGCCTTGGAAGCCGTGCGTGCTATCCAAGCTATTGGAGCAGAGGTAGTAAGTGTTTTAGCTATCTTCAGTTACGGGCTAACAAAAGCACAACAAGCCTTTGCTAAAGTGGGTGTTCCTTGTTATACTTTAACGGATTTTGATCAGTTGATTCATTTTTTAAAACTGAATCAGACTTTGACACCGGAAGAAGGCGTGCAATTACTATCTTGGCGAGATCAATTAGGGCAGTAGTGAAAGAAGAAAAAAAAAACTGTTCGACAACATTCTATTAGATAAAGTTAAACGGCATGAACCTAATTCAATACTAGGTTCATGCCTGAGAACGATTAATGCGTTTTATCGCAGTGTAACTGGTTGGAGCTGCGATTTGAGCCTCCCGCTTCAAAAAATAAGGGAACATGTTATGTCTAAGTGGGAATCCAACAGCCAGTAACGGCTCGATTGGTTGAACTAACATTCAGTGGGGGAGGAATTAGACTAAGTACGTGACGTCGTGTCGCAACCTCTGCACGAGCACATCCTATGCGTCGCAACCCCACTGAACGAAGTTTCACTTAGCTTTGATTTTTGATCAATTATCATCCTTGATAGGGGTGTTAAAATATTCTGGTGGAGCAGGATTAAGCTTTGGCGCTTTGCCCCAAGCAATTGGTTCAGCTGAATATTGAAACTCTGCTCGACTGTCCATACTTGGGCCATGAGCCCAGCGACCTTGCGCACTTTCTTGACCTGCTGAGAAATTAAATAATGTGTAAGCAACCTCACCTTTTTCCTTAGAACGAGGAAATGTTGTTGGTACAACCAAATCTTTTTCTCGTTCTTCTAACTCTTTTAGTGCAGCATACCACATGTTTTGGTGATACGTATCTCTTGCTAGTAAAAAGGAGAGCATATCTCTTACCCCCGGATCATCTGTCATATTGTAGAGTCTTGCAACTTGTAGCCTACCTTGTGATTCAGCATTTAAATTTGCCCTAAAGTCAGCCATTAAGTTTCCACTTGCTATAATGTACTTCGCGTTCCATGGGTAGCCCTCACTATCTGATGGCATTGCGCCAAGTCCTGAAACGATAGCATGCTGAGGATTAGTCCCACCTAAAATAGCTGCGACAGCTGGGTCCATTTCATAAGCATTTTGTTGTACCTCAAAAGGTGCATCGTCTAACAAACGAGCAATCATGGTAGCGAGCATTTCAACATGCGCGATTTCTTCTGTCCCTACATCGAATAGTAGGTCGCGGTACTTAGCATCTGCTCGACAATTAAATCCTTGAAACAAGTATTGCATCATTACACTAATTTCGCCATATTGCCCTCCTAAAATTTCTTGCAGTTTTGCAGCGTAAACGGGATCAGGTTTAGATGGTTTTGCTTCATATTGCAATTCTTTAAAATGATAAAACACCTTATATCAGCCCCTTAATTTTTTAACTTCTGTACTAAAAGCATATGATTAAATCAGTACACTTATTAAATTTGATTAAAATTTTCAAGAATTCAACCGTCTTTTAGGAAGTTATCATTAGAATACCCCAGAAATAACTGATTGATCCGAGATTGAAGGAATTTTATAGGTTGGGGGTTGTCAGACTTTATGGTTGTTTTACAACAATGGTTTAGAATAAATAGAAGAAATCAAATTAAGTAACAAGGGAAGGTAATAGATGATACGATCTTGTTTATGTATCATAACTATTACCTTCCCGCGTCTTTTTATCGCAGTGTAACTGGCTGGGGCTGCGATTACTTGCCCCATCGAAGGGCTTTTGTAAGCATCCCATTTCAAAAAATAAGGGAACGCGTCATGTGTCTGATTGGGAGATGCAACAGCCAGTAACGGCCCGATTGGTTCAACTAACGATCAGTGGGGGATGGAGGAAGCAGACTAAGCGTGACGTCGTGTCGCAACGTCTGCACGAGCACATTCTAGGCGTCGAACCCCCACTTAACGAAGTTTCACTTTATCTATAGAATTGCACTTTTCTTTGGACTTAATTGTAGCTAGCCATTAGGATTAGCCTTTAACTTTTTAATCATGGCTGAATCAGGCGTAACAAAAAGCGTCTTCTGATGATCATAAGTCACATAACCTGGCTTAGCCCCATTAGGTTTTTTTACATGACGAATCTCAGTGTAATCTACTGGAACAGATGATGATTGACTTGCTTTACTATACAAAGCAGCTAGTTGAGCTGCTTCAGCTAATGTATCTTCACTAGGCGAATGAGATCTAACGATAACATGTGAGCCTGGAATATCTTTTGTGTGTAGCCAGATGTCACGTCGATCAGCCAGTTTCATCGTTAGATATTCATTTTGCTTGTTATTGCGTCCGACTAAAATCGGGGTGCCGTCGGTTGCCCAAAATTGATCTGGCTTAGGTTTGCTTGCTTGTTTCGATTTATGTTTATCTTTCGTTCTCTTTGCTTTTAGATAGCCTTGTTCTCGTAACTCCTCGCGAATGTCCTCAATATCCTCTACGCGTGCGGATTCTACCTGCTGAACTAATTGATCCAAATAAACAATTTCACCTTTAGCTTTCTCAATTTCACCTGTTAACTTCTCTTTAGAATTCTTTAGCTTTTGGTATGTTTTAAAATAATTTTGAGCATTTTCACTTGGTGTTTTATTTGGGTTCAACGTGATCGTTAGCTCAGACTGGCTTGGGTCATAATAATCAATGACAGTAATTTCATGATCACCTTTATTTACTAGATGGAGGTGTGCAGTCAAAAGCTCGCCTTGTCGTTGATAAAATTCAGCTCGTTCTGCTTTTTTTAGGGCTTGTTCTTGTTTCTTAATTTTTCGTTGATTTTTATCTCGTTCATTTTTCAAAAAACGGATCAGATCACTGGCTTGTTGTTTGACCCAATCTCGCTCTGCTTTATCGGAGTAAAAGAAATCAAGCATATCACTAACAGTTTCAAAGTCTAGTTTTTCCTGATTAAATGCCGCTAATTCTAATACATAAAAGTCTTCTTTATCGCCTCGATGCACTATCGGTGTATACTTGCTATTTTTGACTGTATTCAGTACATGATAGAATTGTTGGATGACATCATCAACTTGATTTGTGGTAGCCTTGGTTACTATATCAGCAGCTAGCTGTGGAGAAATCCCCATAAATTGTGACACAAGTTGATCTGCGCCTAATGTTTCTGATTGATTCATGCTCGCTTTGATCTGATCAACAGTTAAGCTAAATGGGTTTAATTTCTCTTGACTAGGAGGATAGATATACCCTTGACCAGGTAAAATGGTTCTGTGGCGATTTTGATTTGGGGAAAGATGCTTAATGCTATCTAAAATGTGGCCTTTGTCAGAATCAACTAAGATGATATTACTGTGTTTCCCCATGATCTCTACCATAAGCTTCCTATTGATTTCATCACCTATCTCATTCTTTCCTCGAATCTTTATTTCTATAATTCGTTCATTTTCATATTGTTGTATCGATTCAATAAAGCTACCAACTAGATACTTTCGAAGCAACATGCAGAACATGGGTGGCTCAGTTGGATTTTGATACGGGTTGTTTGTTAAATGGATACGTGCATAGCTTGGATGGGCTGATATTAATAAGCTATGATTCCTCCCTTGTCTACGAATGGTTAAGATTAACTCTGTTTTGGTTGGTTGATATATTTTTAAGATGCGCCCAGACATTAATAACTGATGTAATTGATCTGAAATTGCGCGTGTTACGATACCATCAAACGCCATTATTTATCACCTCACTGCTTCACATTATAGCATGTTTTAAGGTTTAAATGCATATCAATCATTAAGAGTGAATGGTTATGGGGGGATAAAGGTGAAATGGTATACACTTACGACATCAGAAGTATTGGACAGGCTTGCCAGTAATGCAAGAATAGGGTTATCTAGGCAGGTCGCAGAACAAAGATTAAAAAAGCTAGGTTTAAATCAAATCACGGAACAAAACCACCCTTCCTGGTTGATTTTATTTTTAAAACAATTTCAAGACTTTATGGTTATTGTACTGCTTGTTGCCACTTTTATCGCCGCCTATTTAGGTGAGGTCGTCGATGCTATGGTTATTGTCATTATTGTATTGATTAACAGTTTGTTGGGCTTTTTTCAAGAACAACGAGCTGAGCATTCCTTAGCTAAGCTAAAGGCAATGGCTACACCAGTAGCATCAGTGCTGCGGGATGGTACTTGGATAACGGTACCGTCATATGAGGTGGTAGTAGGTGATATTGTTAAACTTAAAAGTGGTGATCGTGTCGCGGCTGACCTAAGAATCTTAACGGCCACACAATTGTCAATAGAGGAATCTGCCCTAACAGGTGAAACATTACCGGTTACCAAAACAAATGATGCTTTGAAAGACGAGCACTTAAATATTGGTGACCAAAGTAATATGGCCTTTATGGGTTCACTTGTCACAACTGGACATGGGATTGGTGTAGTGGTGGCTACAGGAATGAAAACAATGGTTGGACAAATTGCTGATCTTATCGATTCAGCTCCAACTCAGAAGACACCATTAGAACGTCGTCTCCAGCACTTGGGCCAAGTTCTTGTCTTTATCTCACTTTTTTTAACCGCATTAGTTGTTGGGGCAGGGATCTGGCAGGGACAACCGCTTTATCAAATGTTTCTTGCAGGAATATCTCTTGCAGTGGCCGTTATACCTGAAGGATTACCTGCGATCGTGACAGTCGTTCTTTCTTTAGGTGTACAAAGGATGATCAAGCGGAAGGCTATTGTGAGAAAATTAAGCGCAGTCGAAACACTCGGTAGTACCTCTGTAATCTGCTCGGATAAGACAGGAACGTTAACCGAGAATAAAATGACCGTCGTCGAGCTGTTTATAAATGGAAAAACGGTGCAGGTTTCAGGTGGCTTTAGTTTGTCTGGTACATTCTCAAAACTAATCAATAGCAGTGATGAGCAAGCTCTCAACACCTTGCTTCAATACGGTGCGCTTTGTGGTCATGCTGAAATAATTGAAGGTAGAGAAAATGTAGAAGTTACAGGTGATCCAACCGAAGTAGCAATTACAATGGCAGCTGCCAAACGGAACATGAATCTGATTACCGATCCTCCACTTGCAGTAATTAAGGAATTTCCTTTTGATGCTGAGCGTAAACGAATGTCCGTCATTGTCAAAGATAGCTCGGGACAAAGCTTTTCAATTGTTAAAGGCGCACCTGATCTCCTATTAGCAAACACTGTATATCTTCAACGACAAGATCGAATCGAACGATTAAGTGCAAAGGATAGACGCACGATCGAAGCGCAAATCAGCACGATGGCAAGTAAAGCATTACGGACCATTGCTGTTGCAGTCAAGCGTATTCAGCAACCTGGACAAGTAACCTCACAGCAGGCTGAGACTGATTTAACCTTTATAGGTTTAATCGGGATGATAGATCCACCACGAAAGGAAGCGAAAGAAGCGATTAAGCAGTGCAAGACTGCTGGCATTCGAACAATTATGATTACAGGGGATCATGCTCAAACAGCCAAAGCCATTGCCGATACCCTATCTATTACTGAGCAAGGGAACAAAGTTTTAACGGGAAGAGATTTAGCTGGTATGACTGATGATCAACTCGGCTTAGAAGTTATGAACACAGCCGTATTTGCCAGGGTGACACCTAAGGATAAACTAAGGATTGTTCAGGCCTTACAAGCTAATGGACAAGTTGTTGCTATGACTGGTGATGGTGTGAATGATGCCCCCGCCCTAAAAGTAAGTGACATAGGGGTAAGTATGGGACAGTCAGGTACAGATGTGGCCAAAGAAGCATCTGATTTAATTCTTCTTGATGACAACTTTGCCACCATTGTAGGTGCTGTTGAAGAAGGTCGCAATATTTACGAAAATATCCGGAAATTTATTCGTTATTTGCTGGCTTCAAATGTTGGAGAAATCCTTGTGATGTTGTTTGCTATGATCGCAGGCTTACCGCTACCACTAGTCCCTGTTCAAATACTATGGGTTAACTTGGTGACGGATGGCCTTCCAGCATTAGCTTTAGGACTTGACCGACCTGAGCATGATATGATGGAGCACCCGCCTCGTCCAATAAAAGAGAAAATATTTGCCCGCGGTTTAGGCTTTAAGATTATCTCAAGAGGGTTTGTTATTGGTGCCGTTACCTTTCTCGCTTTTATTTTTGCTTATCAAAACGGAATGCAATCATTAACATACGCGCGGACCGTTGCGTTTATCACACTTGTTATGGCACAATTGATCCATGTTTTTGATTGCAGAAGTCAGTATTCTGTTTTTGCCCGTAATCCTTTTGGAAATAAATATCTTATTGTTGCTGTTTTATCATCATTGGGGCTGTTAATTCCTGTTATCTACTTCGAGCCGCTACAAGTGATTTTTTATACAACAGCCTTATCAGCACTAGATTGGCTCACGATTCTCATCTTTAGTGCATTACCTACCTTAATATTTGGTTTTACAAGACGTTAATCTATTGTGTATAATTAAGAAAATATAACAAAAGATTTCATTTTAAACGATTGTTGGGTTCAAGTTAAAATCAAATAAGCATTAAACTTGGAGAATATCCAATCAAAAAACGGGCACGTGGTCAATGACAATCACGCGCCCGTTTGCCTGACAAGATCTTCCCCCCATTTCTTCGAGCAGATGTATGATGAGAAAGGTTTCAAAAAAGTCAACAGATTGAGGTAGCTCTCGACTGCGAGCAATAGCGCGTATGTCTTTAGATATGTGGGCAGGGAAAAACAAGTGAATCCAGAAATGCGCTGCTTTTTTGTACAACTTTAATTTAGATAAAAAGATAAAATGTTTGCTAAAGGGATCATGTTGCTACAAAATGTTGGATGAGGATGTGAGCTTATGGTAAAAAGTATGACTGGTTTTGGTCGCTCTGAAATAGAATTAACGAATGGTAGGCTAATCGTTGAAATAAAGTCAGTCAACCATCGTTTTTTAGATATGTCACTTCATCTGCCAAAGGTATTCAATCCCTATGAGCAGGCGATCAAGCACATGATACAAAAATATTTCCGACGTGGTCGGATCGAGCTATATTTAATGATTGAGAATGGGGCTTTTACAGAACAAACGGTTACTATTAATTGGGCGTTACTTGATCAGTACCATAAGGCGCTTCAGGATATTTCATCTCGTTTTACTGACCAAGCCGAATGGTTACTGCCAAAGTTGCCTGAATTAACCGATATTTTTCAACTTGTAGAAAAATCAGAGCTGGACCAAGAGTTAGTAAAACAGGTGATCAGTACGATTGAAGCTACTTGCTTACAGGTGAACCAAATGAGAGAGCAAGAGGGTCAGGCATTAATGGCAGATATTAGTTCGCGAATTAATGTCATCTCAGATACTGTCTTAGAGTTAACTGATCAGCGTGAACAAATTAGACACGCTTATTATAATCGCATGGTTGAACGTTTAGATAAATTATTAGAGCACCATAATATAAAAAGAGAAGATCGTTTTTTTCAAGAGCTAGCGATATTAGCAGAAAAGGGAGATATAACTGAAGAACTAACTAGAATCAATAGTCACCTCAATCAAATGAAGGAGCTATTTGTGCAATCGAATGAAATCGGGCGTAAGCTAGACTTTATCGTTCAAGAATTGGGAAGAGAAGCAAATACAATTGGCGCAAAAGCAAATGATGTTAAGATAGGTACACAGGTTGTTTGGTTAAAGGCTGAGATTGAAAAGGTTAAAGAGCAGGTTCAAAATATCGAATAACCATTTTCAAAAAGGTTTAATTTATACTATAATAATAAAGATAAGATCATATAAGGGTAGATTAACAGAGACGAGAGCCTTACCTATCAAGAGGGGGAGCAGGATTGAGCTTACGATTAATTAATATTGGCTTTGGTAATGTTGTTTCGGCTAATCGAATTATTACGATTGTATCACCAGAATCAGCGCCAATTAAACGGATTATTTCCGTAGCGAGGGAGAATAACAAATTGGTTGATGCGACTTATGGCAGACGAACACGAGCTGTGATCATTACCGATAGTGATCATGTCGTTTTATCTGCTGTTCAGCCAGAGACAGTCGGTCAACGCGTATTAAGTCATGAAGAAGAGCTTGATGAGTCTTAATATTTGTTGCTAAGATTTTAACTTCATTCAGCAGAAGTCTCCCACTGCTATAAGTGGTAAAGTGAATGCAAATATGTATTCCATTCAGGGGGGACATACCCCATGCTGAATAAAGTTAAAGCCTTGGGCGATACAGCCAGATTTTCAGCGGAAATTTATCGAGTAAAGCTCGATAACATCTGGGCGCAAAAAACGCCAAGACGCGTTTGATAGAGGGATAAGTGCTATGGGCATATAGCCATACTCAATATACATAGTTGCCATTATGTTTTTTTAATAACTAGGTTAGCTGATAATGATAAAGTGGAGGGATTGAACCGTTGATTGAGCAGAAGGGAATTTTATTTGTTTTATCAGGTCCATCTGGTGTTGGAAAAGGGACAGTTAGAAAGGCGTTATTTCAAAAGGATACAGCCTTACAATATTCTATTTCAATGACCACGCGCCCGATGAGATCAGGAGAAAAAGAAGGGGTTGATTACTTTTATCGCTCTCGAGATGAATTTGAGCAAATGATAGAAGATAATCAATTATTAGAGCATGCAGAATATGTAGGCAATTATTATGGCACACCACGCCACTATGTGGAAGAGACACTTGAAAAAGGAAAAGATGTCTTTTTAGAAATTGAAGTACAAGGTGCATTACAGGTTAAAGAAAATTTTCCTGAAGGTGTTTTTATATTCTTGTCACCACCTAGCTTAGAAGAATTGAAGAATCGCATCGTCAATCGAGGGACAGAGACAGAAGCGCTTGTCATGAATCGTTTAAAGGCAGCCAAGGACGAAATTGAACTGATGGATGCTTATGATTATGTCGTCGTTAATGATAAAGTCGAAAGCGCAGTGGAAAAAGTGCAAGCTATTGTCAAAAGCGAACATTGTAAACGCGAGCGTGTTGCTAGTCAATATAAGAAATTATTGGAGGTGAGTCAATCATGATGTTAGAACCATCAATTGACCAATTACAAACAAAGATTAATTCAAAATACACATTAGTCACGTTATCTGCTCGGCGTGCCAGACAAATTCAAGATACTAAGATTATTCAAGTGGATAATCCTAAGTCTGCTAAAAATGTTGGAGTTGCCTTAGAAGAAATTAATTCAGGCAAATTAACCTATATCTCAACCGATTATACTGAAAGACGCTAATCACGTCGACATTAAGGTTTCCCTCGTTTGCCAGTGGCATACGAGGGTTTCGTCTATAATTATTCGTCCATCAAGGTAGAGGTTCCGAAAGAAGTACTGAGAGATGGTTTAGGATAAGATGGTGTGGTTGGGATTAACTGAGAAGGAGTGAATCATGATGTTTGATCAAAAACGTATTGTTTTAGGCGTTACCGGTGGGATTGCAGCATATAAGGCAGTTGCCTTAACAAGTAAACTGACACAAGCGGGAGCAACGGTTAAGGTGATTATGACAAACGGGGCACAACAATTTGTCACCCCTCTATCATTTCAAGCTGTCTCAAAGCAACCCGTTTACCTAGATACGTTTAAAGAAGTAAGTGCCTCGCATATTCAGCATATTGAACTGGCAGATTGGGCTGATGCTTTTGTCGTGGCTCCAGCTACAGCCAATATTATTGGTAAATATGCGAATGGAATTGCTGATGATATGCTCTCAACTACTTTACTAGCTACTGAGGCACCGATATACATAGCACCAGCTATGAACGTACATATGTATCAGCACCAAGCTGTTCAAGCCAATTTAAAAACACTTAGTGAAAGAGGTTGTCAAATTATTGAGCCTGATGTTGGTTATTTAGCAGAAGGTTATGTTGGAAAAGGACGGTTGGCTGAACCAGAAGCTATTTTTAACTATTTAGCAGATGCATTTAAGCGCCGATCTTTGCTACAGGGTAAGAAAGTACTAATCTCGGCTGGTCCGACTAAAGAGAAGATTGATCCTGTTCGTTTCTTTACCAATCATTCCTCTGGTAAAATGGGCTATGCGCTTGCTGAAGCGGCTGCTAAACTTGGGGCAATGGTTACGCTTATTTCTGGCCCAGTGCAACTCGACACCCCAAAGGATGTTAAACGAATAGACGTCACCTCAGCTGAAGAAATGTATCAAGCGATGCTCGCACATTATCATGACCAGGATATTGTGATTAAATCAGCAGCTGTTGCGGATTATCGTCCAGTTAAAACCTATGACCAAAAATTGAAGAAACAACCAGGGATGCTTCAAATAGAGTTAGAAAGAACGCGGGACATTTTAAAAGAATTAGGAAAACAGAAAGAACAGCAATATTTAGTTGGCTTTGCTGCAGAAACTGATCAGATAAAGGAGTATGGAAAAGCAAAGCTGATCGAAAAGAATTTAGACGCTATCGTTATTAACGATATTTCTTTACCAGGAGCTGGATTTGGTACGGATACCAATGAGGTTCATCTGATCACAAAAACGGGTATGGAAGAAAAAATAGCATTAACGAGTAAACAAGCGATAGCTGAACAACTGCTACATTTTATTATTAAAGAAATAGGGGTCGATTAATTGTGACGGTTGCAAAAGTAGTCGTTGATGTACCAGCCTCACAAACCAATAAAATATTTGATTATTTGATACCAGCTCATTTAGACGGATCGCTTGAAGCGGGAATGCGTGTTACCGTTCCATTTGGCCCCCGCATGATCATGGGCTATGTACTGGCTATTGAGCCAAATTCAGTACGCGATCAATTAAAACCAATTAAAGACATCATGGATCTAACCCCTGTGTTGACAGAAGAACTTATCGAGCTGGGCAAGTGGATGGCCGAACATACGATGAGTTTTTATATTTCAGCTTTTCAAGCAATGCTCCCTCAAGCATTACGTGCAGGTTACCAAAAAATATTGCATCGCTTAACTACAGTTGAATTAATCGAGGAACTTGAGGCAATATTTGCAGGACGGGATTACATAAACTTTGAGGAATTTGTTGACCAAAATGGTTCTTTAGCCAAGCTTAAGCAAGCTGTGGCAGATGGTGATATTGAAATTATTCAGCAAGTGAAGAGTAAAGCCACATACAAGACCGTGACGATGATCAGATGTATAGCGTCTAAACAAGAGTTAGACGATTATTTAGCAGGGCTGTCTATACGTGCGGTTAAGCAACAGGCAGTTATCAAATACTTTATGGAAAACCAAGAACCGATTCAATTAAAGCAATTATTAAGCAATGTTCAAGTATCAAGACAAACATTAAATCCGTTAATCACTGACGAGATTATCGAAACTTTTCAAGCAGAAGCTTATCGTAATCCTTACCAGGACCAAACGATCCATCGTACGGAGCCTTTACAGCTTAAGCCTCAGCAGCATCAGGCATTAGAGCAAATATCAAAGGCCTTGAATGCTGAGCAACATGATGTTTTTCTACTACATGGTGTTACCGGAAGCGGAAAAACAGAGGTTTATTTACAAGCTATTGCACAAGCTTTAACCTTGGGCAAAGAAGCGATCGTGCTTGTCCCTGAAATAGCGCTTACCCCTCAGATGGTGGAGCGTTTTAAAGGACGTTTTGGTTCCAAGGTTGCGGTGATGCATAGTGCGCTGTCAAAGGGAGAACGTTTTGATGAGTGGCGTAAAATCCAGCGTAAAGAAGTGCAAGTCGTAGTAGGTGCACGGTCTGCGATTTTTGCTCCATTTGAAAATATTGGGTTAATTATCATCGATGAGGAGCATGAGTCTAGCTATAAACAAGAAGATCATCCGCGTTATCATGTGAAGGATGTTGCCATTAAAAGAGCTGAAACACATCGGTGCCCTGTCATCTTAGGAAGTGCAACACCAACTCTAGAAAGCTTTGCAAGAGCGACAAAGGGTGTTTATCAATTATTGGCGATGCCAAATCGGATGAATGATAGCTCTATGCCTCAAATCGACATTGTTGATATGCGGGAAGAACTTCATGCAGGGAATCGAACCATGTTTTCCCGTCAACTAAAAGAGGCCATCGAACAGCGGCTAATCAAGAAGGAACAAATCGTTTTATTTCTAAATAGAAGGGGTTACTCTACTTTCGTCATGTGCCGGGATTGTGGACATGTTATTCAATGCCCACATTGTGATATTTCGCTTACTTATCACCGTCACCAAAATAAATTAAAATGTCATTATTGTCACCACCAAGAGGATATGCCCACAGTTTGCCCAAACTGTGAGTCTAGTACGATTCGTTATTTTGGAACAGGAACACAAAAAGTAGAAGAAACACTTAATCAACTTATTCCTGAAGCTCGTGTTATTCGTATGGATGTAGACACAACAAGGAAGAAAGGCTCGCATGAACAATTACTTAAGAAATTTGCCCGCAAGGAAGCGGATATTTTACTTGGAACGCAGATGATCGCCAAGGGGTTGGATTTTCCTGAGGTTACATTAGTCGGCGTACTAGCAGCTGATAGTTTATTAAATTTACCTGATTTTAGAGCAGCTGAAAAAACCTTTCAACTATTAACCCAGGTGAGTGGACGTGCTGGTCGTCATCAATTAGAAGGAGAAGTAATTGTCCAAACCTACACACCTGATCACTATAGTATAGAGATGGCCAAAAACTATAATTACCAGGGTTTTTTCGAGAAAGAAATGGCTTTGCGCCGAGCTTATCAATACCCACCATATTATTATATAACATTGATCACGGTATCACATCCCAATCCTAATCAAGCTCTAGATGTAACTCGAACGATTAGTCAATTACTAATTAAATATTTATCCAAACAAGCACGTGTATTAGGTCCGACCCCATCACCGTTAGAGCGGATAAAAAATCGCTATCGCTACCAATGCATGATAAAATATAAAGAAGAGCCAGAACAAAAACGTATTTTATCAAAAATACTATCCTATTATGAAGACATGATCAGAAAAGATGACTTAATGATTCAGATAGATCTTCAACCCTATCAATTAATGTAAGTGAGGTTAAAGCTAATGAAGCGAATTGTATTTATGGGAACACCTGATTTTGCTGTACCAATTCTGAAACAATTACTTGATGACAAATATGAAGTGGTTCTGGTTGTCACCCAGCCAGATCGACCGAAAGGAAGAAAACGTATCCTATCTGCACCACCAGTTAAAGAAGAGGCACTTAAACACGACTTACCAGTATTTCAACCAGAAAAAGTTAAAGATAGCTTTCAAGAAATACTCGCCTATCAACCTGATTTAATTGTAACAGCTGCATTTGGTCAAATTTTACCGAAGGGCTTATTAGATGCACCTGAATATGGTTGTATTAACGTTCACGCATCATTACTTCCTGAATTAAGAGGCGGGGCGCCCATTCATTATGCGATTATGCAAGGAAAGAAAGAAACAGGGATTACCTTAATGTACATGGCTGAAGCCCTTGATGCAGGTGCGATTATTGATCAGGTTGCTGTTCCGATCGAGATAGATGATCATGTCGGTATTCTGCATGACAAGCTTGCTGATGCAGGTGCTCAATTGCTACACAAAACGTTGCCTGCCTTGTTTGATGGTACAGTAACTTCTGAAGAACAAGATGATCGTCTAGCCACTTATGCCCCTAACATCACGCGGGCACAAGAACAAATTGATTGGCAACGCTCAGCAACAGATGTTTATAATCAAATTCGAGGACTGCATCCATGGCCTGTCGCTAGCACAACTATTGCTGGTCAAAACTTAAAAATATGGTGGGCGGAGCTTAGTTCAATGAAAACTGACCAAGCACCTGGTGCGATTATTGAGGTAACAAATGACGGTATCTATATCGCCTGTGGGGGAAAGACTGTTATTAAACTCACGGATATTCAATTATCTGGGAAAAAGCGTATGACTGTTAGAGAATATTTAAACGGTCGTTCAGAAATGTTTAAAATAGGAATGAAGCTAGGAGAATGAAATGAGTAAATATCAATTAAGGCAACAAGCCCTTAAGGTTTTGGAACGAATCGGAGATAATGGCGGCTTTAGTCACCTTGTCCTCGATCAAGCTTTGAGTCAGTCAGATTGGTCTTCAAAAGATGAAGCGTTGTTAACTGAACTGGTTTATGGAACATTACAACGAAAGCTAACCCTTAACTATTACACTCAATATTTTGTAAAAAAAGCGAATAAGCTTGAGAATTGGGTAAAGTGGCTGCTTTATCTTTCATTTTATCAAATGAAGTTTTTAGATAAGGTGCCAGATCACGCTATTCTTCATCAAGCAGTTGAAATTGCTAAGCGACGAGGTCATAGTGGTGTAGCAAAGCTAGTTAACGGTGTGCTTCGTTCGGCACAGCGACAAGGCTTCCCGGATCTTACTGACATAACTGATTCAATCGAACAGATTGCAATCGAAACAAGCCACCCTAGATGGCTTGTTGAACGTTGGGCTGATTGCTATGGAGTAGAAAAAACAGTCTCAATTTGTCAGGCTAATTTACAACAAAAACCTTTAAGTATAAGAGTCAATCCATTGAAAATGACTAGAGAAAAATTGCAGGACATCCTATTGGAAGAAGGCTTTGTGCTTAAAGCATCGCCGTTTTCGAAGCAAGGGCTGGTTGTGGAGCAAGGGAATGTATTAAAACATCCTCTTTTTAAAGAAGGAGTCTTTACCGTGCAAGATCAAAGCTCAATGCTTGTTGCGGAAATGATGGATCTAGCAGAAGGACAAATTGTACTTGATGCCTGTAGTGCACCTGGTGGTAAAGCCACCCATATTGCTGAGGTTTTGCATAATACTGGTCATGTCTATGCTTATGATTTACATAATAAGAAAGCAAAGCTTGTCAGCCAGAAGGCTCAGCAATTAGGGTTAATTAATATTCGTGCCAAAGGGAAGGATGCGCGATTGTTAGCTGATGAGCATAAGTCAAATAGCTTTGACCGGATTTTGCTTGATGTTCCATGCTCTGGTTTAGGAGTTATTCGTGGTAAGCCAGATATTAAATATACGAAAACAGCAGATGATGTTCAGTCACTTGCTTTAATCCAATATGAAATATTGGATAAAGTTTCTCCATTGCTTAAAAAAGATGGTAAACTTTTGTATAGTACCTGTACCGTTGATCCGACGGAAAATGAAATTATCATTAATGAGTTTTTATCAAGTCATCAGGCATTTGAAGTTGATCCAGACTTTTTTACAGAATTACCTGAATTTTTACGTGAGAGTTCAGGAGTGACGCCATATGGACTGCAAATATTTCCTGATGATTTTCAATCAGATGGCTTTTTTTTAACACGATTACGTTATAAAAAGGAATAAAGTTAATTAAGATCTACGATCGGTTTATCTGATCAAGTGAGATAAGAGGTGAGAGATGTAATGAAGCAGTATTTTTTATCAGATCAAGGCAAAGTACGGCAGCATAATGAAGATGCTGGTGGAGTTTTCAAGAACCAAATAGGCCAAACACTTAGCCTAGTCGCTGATGGAATGGGTGGACATCAGGCTGGGGACGTTGCGAGTCAAATGGTTAAGGACTATTTTGAACAAGCTTGGAAGCAGACGGATGCTATTACGACTCCTGATGCTGCTGAAGCATGGCTAAATAAGCACATATTACAAGCTAATCAGAATGTGTATGACTATGCTGAGCAACATCCAGAATGCAAAGGTATGGGAACCACCGTTATTGCGGTGATTTATACCGATGAACATGTCTCAATTGCTCATATTGGTGATAGCCGCTGTTATCGTTATCACAATAATCAATTAACCCAAATTACAGATGACCATTCACTTGTAAATGAGTTAGTTCGTTCAGGTCAAATTTCACGTGAAGACGCTGAGCATCATCCAAGAAAGAATGTATTAATGAAAGCACTCGGAACAAACCCGACCATTGATCCGGATGTGTTTTCATCTCCATGGCAAAAGGGTGATCGATTAATGATTTGTTCGGATGGTTTGACGAACAAGATTGCAGATGATGAGCTCGCTAATTTCCTTGCCAATGAACAATCATTGAGACAAATCGCGGAAGAAATGGTTCAGCAGGCTAATGATCGGGGCGGGGAAGATAACATCACGCTTGTCCTTACTGAATTTAGTGACATAGAGGCAGGTGATGCCTCTTGTTAGAAGGAAGAGAGTTAAGTGAACGGTATCAAGTGAGGCGTTTAATTGGGGGAGGTGGCATGGCTAATGTTTATCTAGGTTATGACACCATTTTAGAGCGCGAAGTAGCCATTAAAGCCTTAAGGCTTGAGTATGCCAATGATGAGGAGTTTATTCGTCGCTTTCATAGGGAGGCCCAATCTGCAACCAGTCTCTCCCATCCTAATATCGTAAACATCTATGATGTAGATGAAGAAGATGATATTTATTATATGGTGATGGAGTATGTCGATGGAATGACATTAAAACGTTATATCCAACAAAATGGCCCGATCTCGGTTGAAGAAACCATTGATATTATGCAACAAATAAGTGCCGCCATTGAACATGCACATGAAAACCATATCGTCCATCGTGATATTAAACCGCAAAATATCATGATTAATTCAGAAAAACAAGTAAAGGTGGCCGATTTTGGTATAGCTCTTGCACTAAGTGCGACTTCATTAACACAAACAAATTCTGTACTAGGGTCTGTTCACTATTTATCTCCCGAGCAAGCGAGAGGCGGTGTCGCCAATAAAAAGTCGGATATTTATTCATTGGGTATTGTCTTATTTGAGTTACTAACAGGGCGATTACCGTTCTCTGGTCAATCAGCTGTCTCAATTGCGCTTAAGCATTTGCAATCGAAAACACCATCAGTTCGAGAATGGAACCCCGATGTACCACAAAGTTTAGAAAATGTTGTGCTTAGAGCAACAGCAAAAGATCCTTTTCATCGGTACGATTCCGTCGCAGCATTTGAACAAGATCTAACCACGTCTTTAAATATTGATCGATTAAATGAACCGGCTTATGTTCAACCTGATGAGCCCGGTGATGAGACAAAAGCTATTCCCATTATTACCGATAAACAACTTGAACACAGTGATACGGATGATACGCTTGTTCATACAAAGCAAAATACTGAACCGACACGTCCTGCACAGCCACTAAATCAAAATAATGAAGAAGGCCAATCGGAAAAGTCAGTAAAAGGTAAAAAAACTAACAATAAAAAGAAGAAAAAGATGAGTAAAAAGAAAAAGATAGTGATGTGGATTTCGGTGATTTTGTTTGTTTTATTAACGGCTAGCTTATTTGCCTTGTTTATTTTACCAAATCTGTTCCAGCCGAAAGATGTCGATATCCCAGATCTCGAAGGAGAGCTATTTGAAGATGCTGAAGATTTACTAAGAGAACTTGGCTTAGAGGTTGAACGTGAAGACGTTCATTCCGAAGAGATAGAAACTGATCATGTCGTTCGGACAGACCCAAGTGCAGATTCAAGTGTTAAAGTGGGATCGACGGTAACGGTCTTTGTTAGTCTAGGTCCTGAAACTGAAATTTTTCAAGATTATGTAGGTCAATCCTACAATCAAGTTGCACGTTTGCTCGACGAGCTAGGTTATCAAAAGGTTGAACGTGTAGATATTCATTCAGACCTACCAGAGGGGCAAATTATTGGCCAAAGAGAACCAGAACCAGATCAGGAGGTTGTTCCAGCTGAAACGGTGGTTATTTTTGAAGTCAGTATCGGCAAACGTACTGTTACCTTAGAAGATCTGGCGGGAATGGATCAGTCTAGTGCTAGCCAATATTTAAGTGAAAATGGGCTTGTACCCGATCAAACAGAAGAATATTCTTCCTCCGTGCCAAAAGGAGATGTGATTAGGCAGTCACCATCAGCTGGTACTGAGCTTAAAGAAGGAGCGGTTGTCAAATATACAGTCTCACTAGGTGAGGAAGAAAAACCACCTGTTAATCATAGTGTTACTGTAACCGTACCTTATACAGTACAATCAAGCGGTGATGCTGAGAATGAGCAAGCACAACATCAAGAGGTCAGAATTTATGTTGACGACATGAATCATAACCTTAGCGATCTGTATGAGACAGATATGATTTTAGAGGATACTGAATTTACTATTCGGCTAGTAATAGCACCTAATTCAACTGCCACTTATAAAATTGAGCGTGATGATCGCGTCATTCTGCAACGGACAGTTGCTTTCGAAGATGTGGAGGGGAATTAAGCGATGGCAACGGGACAAATTATGAAGGCGTTAAGCGGCTTTTATTATGTTTTAAGTGATGGTGAAACATATCAATGTAGAGGTAGAGGTTTGTTTCGCAAAAAGAAGCAGACCCCTCTCGTTGGGGATCACGTTATTTTTGATGCTGATAACCAATCAGAGGGTTATCTAATTGAGTTGCTCCCACGCAAAAATGAGCTAGTACGGCCGCCAATTGCTAATCTTGATCAGGTGATCATTACAGTTTCTGCGAAGGAGCCTGATTTTAGTACGGCTCTATTGGATCGATTTTTAACCTTAGTAGAAGCCAATCAAATTCAACCCGTTATCTTAGTGACAAAAGTTGACTTAGTGAACGAAGCAGAAATTGGTGTGCTCAATGATTATATTAACTATTACAGAAAAATTGGTTATCAGGTTGAAGTACTTTCAAATAAACAAAAAATGACAGATTCATCATCATTTACGGCATTATTTGAAAATAAAATTTCTGTTATAGCTGGTCAATCGGGGGTTGGGAAATCTTCTTTTCTTAATTTACTTGACCCTAACCTAGCATTAAAAACAGCAGAAATTTCGACTAGTTTAGGGAGAGGAAGGCACACCACTCGACATGTTGAGTTAATCGATATATGCGGTGGATTAGTAGCCGACACCCCAGGATTTAGTTCCTTAGAGTTTGACACGCTAGAGCTTGAGCACTTGCCATCATGTTTTGTTGAATTTTCTAATTATCGTTCGAGTTGTAAATTTAGAGGATGCATGCATATTAATGAACCGAAATGCGCTGTAAAGGAAGCTGTAGATCGTGGCGACATTGCAAGCCATCGCTATCAAAATTATTTGCAATTCTATCAAGAAATAAATTTGAGAAAGCCGAGGTATTAACTTATGAAAAAAATTGCACCATCGATTTTATCTGCTGATTTTGCCAAATTAGGTGAAGAAATCAAAGAAGTAGCGTTAGCTGGAGCAGATTATATTCATGTTGATGTCATGGATGGTCATTTCGTACCAAACATCACAATCGGACCTCTAGTTGTTGAAGCGATTCGTCCAGTTACGTCATTACCATTAGATGTTCACTTAATGATTGATAATCCCGATCAATACATCAGTCAGTTTGCCAAAGCTGGAGCAGATTATATTTCTGTTCATGTGGAAACCTGTCAACATCTCCATCGCACAATATCAGCTATTAAGGAACACAATGTTAAAGCTGGATTAGTGCTTAATCCGGCTACACCTGTTGAACTTATCAAACCTATCTTACCTGAATTAGACTTGCTATTATTTATGACTGTAAATCCAGGGTTTGGTGGACAAGTTTTTATCGAGTCTGTCTTAACCAAAATCAAACAAGTTGATCAGTGGCGAAAAGAGCTTGGCCTTTCTCTAGAGTTTGAGGTAGATGGAGGGATAAATCCTACGACTGCTAAGCAATGTGCTGATGTAGGTGTCGATGTCTTTGTTGCTGGAAGTGCGATTTTCGACCAAACCAATCGTCAGCAAGCCATCGAAGATATTCGTAAGGCGATTGAGTAGGTACTTAAGATGACTTGTGTGGCGATTGTCGCAGGAGGACCAAAATCCTTATTAGCAAATTTGAAACAGTATAATCAACGTGCTGATTATTGGATTGGCTGTGATCAAGGGGCACAATATTTACTAGATTACGAACAACCGATTGATTTAGCCATTGGTGATTTTGATTCTGTCTCTGCCGATCACCTTACTGTGATTAAACAACATGCAAATCAATGTGCAGTCTATCCTATAGAAAAAGACCTAACCGATTTGGAACTGGCTGTAGAACACGCTATGACATTAGCACCAAAAGAAATTTTGATATTTGGTGTAACCGGTGGTAGATTGGATCATGAGCTTGCTAGCCTATTTTTATTAACTAAGCTTGTTGACAGAGATGTCAAGGTTACGATCATTGATACTCAAAATGAAATGACCATCTATAATCCTGGCCATTATCAAATAACCAAACACCCCTTTTTTAATAAAGTGTCATTTCTAGCATTATCAAATGAAGTGATCGGTCTAACGTTAAAAGGATTTTATTATCCATTGGTGGATCATACCTTGCAACTTGGTGATTCTTTGGCCTTATCCAATCATTTGATCAGCAATTGTGGTACTTTTTCATTTAAAACAGGCATATTAATAGTGATAAAGAGTAGTGAGCAAAATCATTAACGTTTGCTGCAACTGTAAGCTATTAAAGAGGAGGGGTCTCATGCGTTTTTATACGATAAAGCTCCCAAAATTTCTCGGAGGATTTGTACGTTTTTTGGCAGGAACATTTCAAGGGAAAGAAAAAAAGTAAGTATTTTAGTTAGTAAAAGAGCACCCCGCTTTAATTAGGAGGTGCTCTTTTACATGATTAACATATTATACACGTTCAACTTTACCAGATTTTAATGCACGTGCAGACACATAAACTTTTTTAGGTTTACCGTCTACCATAATGCGTACTTTTTGAACATTTGCTTTCCACTTACGTTTATTTGCGTTCATTGCGTGTGAACGATGATTTCCAGCTTTAGTTTGACGTCCAGTAACGACACATTTGCGGCTCATTTTATTCCCTCCCACATACAACTATCTCATTTCATACTTATATAATTTATCATAATACTAATTTAAATGCAATGTCTACTTTAACTTTAGCTGATGCCAAATGCATCTTTGTCAGGGTGTTCAAGGATAATCACTTGACATAAAAACAATTTTCGTCCATTGTAGAAAAAGATGAAGAGTAAATTTAAGCGTCTCCATTTAATTTAGATAAATCCTTTTCTATTTGCATAAAGTATTGTAAAATGTTTAATGGCTATTCATGTTCATTGAAGCTGGTAGATATAAAATGAACGAATGAGACTTAGCATATACTATTAATTGAAGTGTAGATAACCAAGGAGGTTAATGTATGTCTATTGAATTAACCACAAAAGATGGACGTGTAACGATTACAAATGAAGTGATTGCAACCGTTGCTGGTGGAGCAGCTATTGAATGTTATGGTATTATAGGAATGGCTTCAAAGAACCAGCTTAAAGATGGAATTGCGGAAATTTTACGGAAGGAAAATTTCGCTAAAGGTGTTGTGGTAAAACAGGATGGGGATCAACTCACCATAGATATGTATATAATCGTGAGCTATGGCACCAAGATTTCTGAGATTGCCCACAATGTTCAGTCTCAAGTCAAATACACATTAGATAAGACGTTAGGTTTACCTATTAATGCTGTGAACATCTTTATCCAAGGGGTTCGAGTCCAATCGGAAGAGTGATTTGATTTTTGCTAAAATAAGGTTTGTGTTGAAAGACAAGGGAGGAAGTTGTAGTGGTATTATCTAAGATAGAAGGTGCCAAGTTAGCTGAAATGATATTGCTAGGAGCTAATCACCTTTCTAATAACGCGAATATGATTGATGCGCTTAATGTTTTTCCTGTTCCAGATGGTGATACAGGAACGAACATGAATTTATCAATGACTTCAGGAGCCAATGAGGTTAAAAAAGTGTCGAGTGGCACAGTTTCCGAGGTCGCTAACGCTTTTGCCAGAGGCTTGCTTATGGGGGCGCGTGGTAACTCTGGCGTTATTTTGTCGCAATTGTTTCGCGGCTTTGCTAAAGGTGTAGCGGATTTGGATTTACTCACACCTAAAAGTTTTGCAGCAGCCTTACAAAGTGGTGTTAGAACAGCCTATAAGGCGGTAATTAAGCCTGTTGAAGGAACCATCTTGACAGTGGCTAAGGATACAGCAAATGCAGCTGAATCATTCACTGAAAAAACAGATGATTTTATAGCTTTTATGGAGCTTGTGGTTAATGAAGCTAAGCAATCTTTAAGTCGTACACCAGAATTATTACCTGTATTAAAGGAAGTTGGAGTAGTTGATAGTGGAGGTCAAGGGCTTGTTGTGATTTATGAAGCTTTTTTAGCTTCATTAAAAGGAGAAGAGTTGCCTGAAACAGACACCGAAACGGTCCCGATGGAAGAAATGGTTAATGCGGAGCATCACAAATCACACCAAGACTATATGAACACAGAAGATATTGAATTTGGCTATTGTACAGAATTCATGGTTAAGTTTGAAGCAGATAAACTGGCCAAGCATCCTTATGATGAAGAAGCTTTCCGTCAGGAGCTAAGTGAACTAGGGGATTCATTATTAGTCGTGTCAGACGATGACTTTGTTCGTGTCCATGTTCATGTTGAATATCCTGGTCAAGCCATGAATTTAGCACAAAGATTCGGTAGCTTTGTTCAGTTAAAAGTAGAGAATATGCGTGAGCAGCACTCAGCAATTGTAGGCGAACAACCACAACCTAAGCCTAAGGCTAAAGCTGAATATGGTATTGTTTCCGTAGCTATGGGATCTGGTATTGAGGAATTATTAACGAGCTTGGGAACAACCGTTGTTATTCAAGGTGGTCAAACGATGAATCCGAGCACTCAGGATATTGCAGATGCGA
This sequence comes from Amphibacillus sediminis NBRC 103570, assembly GCF_001552275.1. GTDB lineage: Bacteria > Bacillota > Bacilli > Bacillales > Amphibacillaceae > Amphibacillus_B > Amphibacillus_B sediminis. The sequence continues at coordinate 179,826 of NZ_BCQW01000003.1, read as the reverse complement.
TTGTTCAGGCACATGCAGAAAAAGTCATTATTTTACCTAATAATAAAAATATTATTATGGCGGCTGAACAAGCGGCTAAATTAAGTGATGCCAATGTCATTGTTATTCCTACTAAGACAATACCACAAGGGATGACAGCATTGTTAGCTTATAATCCAGACTTAGGCTTAGAAGAGAATGGAACAAATATGAAGGCGGCTAGTCAGCAAGTGAAAACGGGTCAAATCACATATGCCGTTAGGGACACCCAAATTGATGGTTTAACCATTGAAAAAGGCAACTTCATGGGACTTGCAGATGGTAAAATTAAAGCGACTGATTCAGATCAATTAACAGCAATCAAACAATTGCTTAGTGAGCTGATTGAAGAAGATGATGAAATTATTACCGTCTTACAAGGTGAAGACGGCTCTGATCAAGATACTGTAGCATTAACCGAATATATTGAAGACAAGTATCCAGAGCTTGAAGTTGAAATTCACAAAGGGGACCAGCCAATTTATTCTTATATTTTCTCAGTTGAATAATAAGTACTGATAAACAAGAGGTTTCAAAGCTAAAGCTTTGGAGCCTTTTTTACGACGTAGGCAGATGTCAACCCTTTAGCAATCGATTTGCAAGTAGTAGAAAGATGATCCAATCAATCCATTCTCCCTATAAAAAATTCCACTTGATTTATGTCATGCTCATATTTTAGCTTCAAAAAGCTATCGCTATTCTTTTAAGATCTCCTCTGTCTCTTGTTCCGAAATTTCAAGCTAAAAATCTGCTCTCTCCACTCTTATTTCTATTAAATCGTATTAGACAAGTTGGGATTTTACCAATCAGCGTGTATACTAGAAGAAAAATACTATCTATCTATGAGGTGATAAAGTGGGGAAATTTAATTCTGTTTTTGATATAATTGGACCGATTATGATTGGACCATCAAGTTCACACACAGCAGGAGCTGTAAAAATTGGCAATGCTGCACGTCATTTATACGGCAGATCACCTTCTAGAGCGTCGATTCATTTATATGGATCATTTGCTAAAACTTATAAAGGACATGGCACTGATGTAGCGTTAGTGGCTGGAATTCTCGGTTTTGGTACAGATGATAACCGAATTCCTGAGGCTTTTTCATATGCGAATCAGCAAGGACTTGCTTTTGACTTTATTGAGGAAAATACAGCTGTTGAGCACCCAAATACCGTTAGAATTAAATTAGGTGAGGGTGAAGATGAACTGGAATTAGTAGGAGTTTCTGTTGGTGGAGGTAAAATTGAAATTATTGAGCTTAATGGTTTCCAATTACATCTTTCCGGTAGCTATCCGGCTATTTTAATTATGCATAATGATCGTTTTGGTGCTATTGCATCAGTTACGGAAATATTAGCGAAGCATGAGATTAATATTGGGCGAATGGAAGTGAATCGTAAAGATATTGGTAAGGAAGCTTTAATGACGATTGAACTCGATCAAAATATTGAACCGGAGATCGAGCAAGAGCTACGCTCTGCTAAGCATATTATTAGATTAGCAAAGGTAGTCAATTAATTGGTGAAGATTGTGGAGGGAAGACTATGTTTCGAACAGTTGCAGAACTAGTTGCTCAAGCAGAGCGTGATAATATAACAATATCAGAGGTGATGATTCGACAAGAGATAGAGGTTCATGACCAACCGAGAGCAGTCATTATTGAACGTATGGAAAAAAACTTAACGGTAATGGAAGAAGCCGTTGAACAGGGATTGGCTGGTGTTCAGTCACATTCTGGTTTAACAGGTGGCGATGCTGTTTTATTGCAACAATATATGCAAAACCATCAACCGCTATCAGGTCAAGTTGTATTGGATGCCGTTAGTAAAGCAGTGGCAACAAATGAAGTCAATGCAGCGATGGGCATTGTCTGTGCGACGCCAACTGCTGGTAGTGCAGGTTGTGTACCTGGGGCATTATTTGCTGTTAAGGAGCGGCTTAATCCAACACGAGAGCAAATGGTCAATTTTTTATTTACTGCTGGCGCATTTGGATTTGTCGTTGCGAATAACGCCTTTATCTCTGGTGCAGCTGGTGGTTGTCAAGCAGAAGTAGGCTCGGCTGCTGCAATGGCCGCAGCAGCCGTTGTCGAAATGGCACAAGGTTCAGCAGAACAGAGTGCTCATGCTTTTGCCATTACATTAAAAAATATGCTAGGCCTTGTATGTGATCCGGTTGCTGGATTAGTGGAAGTGCCTTGTGTTAAACGAAATGCAATGGGTACGTCGAATGCAATCGTGGCTGCTGATATGGCGCTCGCAGGCGTAAAAAGTAAAATTCCTTGTGATGAAGTCATTGGTGCGATGTATCGTATTGGACAGCAAATGCCGAGTGCGCTTCGTGAGACTGCAGAGGGTGGACTAGCTGCAACACCTACAGGACAAACGTTAGCTGCGATGCTATACAATCAATCGAAATAGAGAGTGTGATAACAATGGAGAGCCAATCTGTTACTGAAATTAATGGAGTAGGTCCAGCTTTAGCTGAAAAGCTAGTTGAATTAAATATTAATTGTGTGGAAGATCTACTTTATACTTTTCCAACACGATATGATCATTTCCAAGTAAGCACACTAGATCAGCTTAGTCATGATCAAAAAGCTACCATTGAAGGGGAAATTATTAATGAAGCAATTGTAACTTTCTATGGAAAGAAAAAGTCACGTTTAACTGTTCCTCTAAGAGTAGGCCAAGTGGTTGTTAAAGGTGTGATGTTTAATCGTGCCTTTGCAAAAAAACATTTGCAGGTTGGAGAAAAAGTGACAGTAACCGGAAAGTGGGATCAGCATCGCCAACAAATAACAATTGAAAACTACAAAGTTGGGGAAATAAATCAAGAACAAAGTATTCAACCTATTTATCTGTTAAAACAGACGATAAAGTCAGCTCAGTTCAGCAAAATTGTTCGTCAAGGATTAGCACAATTTGCTTCAGTTATTGATGAGATTTTACCGAAAGAGTACTTAACAGCGTATAAACTGCTTGATCGAGCCACAGCCTTAACTGAAATCCACTTCCCAAAGGATTTTGCTAGCTTGAAGCAAGCAAAGCGTCGTCTCATTTATGAGGAGCTTTTACTTTTCCAGCTTAAGATGCAAGCATTACGTAAGCACAACCGCGAACGGACAAATGGTAATGCCCAGCTCTATGATCTTAAGCTTGTTCAGGCGTTTATTGAGCAATTACCGTTTACCTTAACTGAAGCACAGCAGCAAGCTCTTAAGCAAATTCACGATGACATGCGCTCCCCCCATCGGATGCATCGCTTGCTTCAAGGCGATGTTGGATCTGGTAAAACAGTTATTGCGGCAATAGCTTTATATAGCTCCGTGACCGCAGGAAAACAGGGGGCGATTATGGTGCCAACTGAAATCTTAGCTGAACAGCATTTTCAATCATTACAGCAGCTTTTTAATGGTCTAGTTCATGTTGAATTATTAACCGGATCCATTAAAGCTAAGCACAAACGTGAAATTTTGGCTAATCTTGAGAACGGTCAGATTAATATTGTTGTTGGTACTCATGCTCTGATTCAAGATGACGTTAATTTTGCTAACCTTGGTACGGTAATTGTTGATGAGCAACATCGATTTGGTGTGAATCAGCGTAAGGTTTTACGAGAAAAGGGAATTGATCCAGACGTTCTCTTTATGACAGCTACCCCGATTCCACGAACATTAGCGATTACGAGTTATGGCGATATGGACGTTTCTGTTATTGATCAAATGCCTGCAGGACGTAGGCAAATTGAGACATTTTGGGTTAAAGAATCGATGCTGCCACGAATTCTAACCTTTATAGAAAAGGAAATTGCCAAAGGCCATCAAGCTTATGTTGTCACCCCATTAATTGAAGAGTCTGATAAGCTTGATATTCAAAATGCTGTTGATCTCTTTCATAATCTTCAAGGTTTGCTAGCTCCAGATATTAAGCTTGGCTTACTACATGGACGATTGACAAATGAAGAAAAGGAAGCAGTTATGCGCAGCTTTACTGAAAATGAGATCCAGTTGCTTATTGCAACCACTGTTGTAGAGGTTGGTGTCAATGTTCCGAATGCAACGGTGATGGTGATATATGACGCGGAACGTTTTGGACTTGCTCAGCTTCATCAATTAAGAGGTCGAGTTGGTCGAGGGAATGCTCAAAGCTATTGTATATTAATTGCTGATCCCAAAGGTGAGATTGGAAAAGAGCGCATGCGCATTATGACCGAAACAAGTAATGGCTTTGAATTAGCAGAACAGGATCTAAAGTTACGTGGTCCGGGTGACTTTTTTGGTCATAAGCAAAGTGGATTACCAGAATTTAAATTAGCTGATCTGGTTCATGATTACCGAACATTAGAGACCGCACGTCGGGATGCAGCTAATATTATCTTTGAAAACCGTTTAGCTCAAAACCCAGATTATGCCCGATTAAAACAGCATATCGATTTTGTTCAAAAGCAAAAGACTAATGGCTTTGATTAAAGTTTAGGGTTGCAAAATGATTCATAGTCATATATATTACTATTAGTACCTAGTCATAGGATGAATGAATAAGGAATAGTTGAGGTGGTGACTGGAATGAGATTACCGAAAAAGATCCGTCAAGAGCAATTAAAAATGAAGATAGAAGAGACCCCTTTTATAACAGATGAAGCATTAGCAGATTTTTTTTCAGTCAGTATCCAAACGATCCGATTAGATCGAATGGAGTTATCTATCCCAGAATTACGTGAGCGGATTAAGTCAGTTGCAACGGATCAATGGAATGAGACGGTAAAAGCACTACCCATCGATGACGTCATTGGCGAAATCATTGATCTTGAGCTTGATCAACGAGCTATCTCCATTCTTGATATTACCAAAGACCATGTATTTAGTCGGAACGATATTGCCCGGGGACATCACTTGTTTGCTCAAGCTAATTCATTAGCTGTTGCAGTCATTGATGACGAGTTAGCCTTAACGGCTAAAGCGGAAATTAGGTTTTCACGTCAGGTTAAACAAGGAGAACGTGTCATTGCTAAGGCCCATGTAAAAACCATTGATAAGAAAAAGAGAACGATAGTGAATGTTGATAGTTATGTCGATCAGGAGCTTGTTTTTTCAGGGATATTTACGATGTTTCGATCTACCGATAAATAGGAGGAGACAATATGAGATTGGTTATAGATGCAATGGGCGGTGATCATGCTCCTCAGGCAATTGTTGAAGGAGCGGTAATGGCCGTTAGCGAAATGGATAATCTTAGCATTACTTTAGTTGGGGATCAGGATCAAATTAAGCCGTTGCTAAACAATAATCATAATATAGACATTATACATACAACGACAGTCATAACAGGTGATGAAGAGCCTGTTAAAGCTGTTCGAAGAAAAAAGGATGCCTCACTCGTGCTGATGGCACAAGAAGTAAAAGCAGGACGCGCAGATGCGTGTATATCAGCCGGAAATACAGGTGCATTGATGAGTGCGGGCCTTTTCCAGGTTGGACGAATTAAAGGAATAGAACGGCCAGCATTAAGTCCAACATTACCGACAATTGATCAAAAGGGCTTTGTCTTATTAGACGTAGGTGCTAATGTTGAGGCTAAACCAAAGCATTTGGTTCAATATGGCATTATGGGATCGATTTACAGTGAAAAGGTTCGGAACATTAGCAAACCACGCGTAGGTCTACTGAATGTTGGAACTGAAGATGGTAAGGGCACCGAATTGACTAAACAAGCCTTTGCATTGTTAAAAGATGCACCGATTCACTTTATTGGAAATGTTGAGGCACGTGATTTGCTTGATGGCGTGGCTGATGTGGTTGTCACAGATGGTTTTAGTGGCAATATTGCTTTAAAAACAATTGAGGGGACCGCTTTAACCATGTTTAGTATGCTTAAAGAATCTTTAACCTCATCTTTAAAAGCAAAGCTTGCGACCAGTGTCATTAAATCGAATCTAAAGCAATTAAAAGCTAAATTAGATTATGCTGAATATGGTGGAGCAGGATTATTTGGTTTAGCCGCTCCGGTGATAAAGGCACATGGATCATCTAATCCTCGTGCGATTTACAGTGCAATTAAACAGGCCAATCATATGGTGACTAATGATGTTACAACTCTGATTGAGCAAACTATTGCATCGATGCAGTTAAATGAGGAGGAATAACATGAAGCGAGTGGGTTTTATTTTTCCAGGTCAAGGATCACAGAAGGTTGGCATGGGAGAAGCTTTTATTAACGAAGATGAGTCAAGTAAAGACTTTTTTAATCAAGCTGATCGAATTTTAAACACAGCATTAACTGACCTGATTTTACATGGCCCTGAGCAGACATTGACTGAAACGAAGTATGCTCAACCAGCTTTACTATTAATCAGCACGATTATATATGAGAAGTTAAAGGCTGAAGGTGTTCAGCCAAGCTTTGTAGCGGGCCATAGCTTAGGCGAGTACAGTGCGCTGGTAGCGGCAGGAGTGCTTGACTTTGACTCTGCCTTAAAGCTCGTCTATGAACGTGGCAAGTTAATGGAACAAGCTGATCCTGATGGGCAAGGTGGCATGGCTGCCGTATTAGGCTTAGATCAAGAAGCGATAAAGTTAACGCTATCCGAGATTGAAGCCTGCGTTGAAATTGCTAATTTAAATTGCCCTGGCCAAATTGTTATATCCGGTACAAAAGCAGGGATAGATCAAGCTACGGTGCGATTGAAAGAGCAAGGAGCAAAGCGAGTCATTCCTTTAAATGTAAGTGGTCCATTTCACTCTAGCTTGATGGAACAAGCTTCTCAACAGCTAGCTAATTTGCTTGATCAAGTTGATTTTAACCAAGCAGAAGTCCCAGTCTATGCAAACGTAACAGCGGAGAAGACAAAGGATGCAACAGAGCTAAAGCAATTATTAGTGAAGCAGCTTTATTCCCCAGTGCGTTTTCATGAAATTATAGCCAAACTACTTGAAGAAGACTTAGACGCACTTGTAGAAGTTGGAAATGGCAAGGTGTTAGCTGGTCTTGTAAAGAAAGTCTCTAGAAAAGCTAAAGTATTTTCAATTCAAGATCCTGATTCATTTAGTGAATTTATGGCATGGTATAAAGGAGAGGATCAAGATGAGTAAAGTAGCATTAGTAACAGGTGGATCGAGAGGAATTGGACGCGAAGTTGCACTTGAGCTTGCGCGACGAGGTTATCATGTGGCTATTAACTATGCAGGCAATGAAGTAAAAGCTCAAGAAGTAGCGAGTGAAATTAAAGCACTTGGCCAACAGACTATCACGATACAGGCCAATGTTTCTGATGAGTCTGAGGTTAAGGGAATGGTTAAGTCTGTTGTTGATCAATTTGGTCGTATTGATCTTTTAGTGAATAATGCTGGCATTACTCGCGATAATTTATTAATGAGGATGAAGGAAGAAGAATTTGATCAAGTTATTAACACAAACCTTAAAGGTGTCTTTCTATGTACCAAAGCTGTGACAAGACCTATGATGAAGCAACGCTCAGGGAAAATTATCAATATATCATCAGTGGTTGGTATTACAGGAAACCCAGGTCAAGCTAACTATGTAGCTGCAAAAGCCGGCGTTATTGGGATGACTAAGACAGCGGCTAAAGAGCTAGCCAGTCGTAATATTTTAGTTAATGCAATTGCACCAGGGTTTATTGCAACTGACATGACAGACGAATTAAATGATGAATTAAAAGCAGATTTATTAAAGCTTATTCCATTAGAGCGGTTAGGGAAGGCTGAGGATATTGCAAAGGCTGTTGCTTTCCTAGCTTCTGATGATGCTAATTATATTACGGGTCAAACTTTACAAGTCGATGGTGGAATGGTGATGTAAATGGATTAGATTTGAAAGGAGGTGAATGCACGTGGCAGATACATTTGAGCGCGTAAAAAAGATTGTTGTCGATCGTCTAGATGTTGAAGAAGAAAAAGTAACCTTAGAAGCTTCTTTTAAAGATGACTTAGAGGCTGATTCATTAGATGTTGTTGAACTTGTAATGGAGCTAGAGGATGAGTTTGATATGGAAATTGCTGATGAAGAAGCAGAAAAAATTAATACAGTAGGCGATGCTGTTAATTACATAGACAGCCAAGCTTAAGTATAGGTTAATGCATTCATGATGCCCTAAGCAAAAAGGTCTCGTTATTAAGACGAGACCTTTGCATTTTGCTGTTAGAAACGATAAGATATAATGGTGTAGGAAACATTTTTTCGTGCTAATTATGGTTAGCGGTCAGAGGCTTGTCCATTCCCAGTGAACGGAAATAATAGTTAATGCTGAGCAAGCTATGACATATCGCGTTTCCTTCGTGAAAAATGATAACTTGAGCTAAACTAAGGAGGTGTTTTATTTAGATGAACTTCAAACCACTACAAGAAGAATTAGGCATAACATTTCATAATCAAAAAATCCTCGAACAAGCCTTCACTCATTCATCTTATGTTAATGAACATAAAAATCGTATCCATAAGGACAATGAACGGCTCGAGTTTTTAGGTGATGCCGTCTTAGAGTTAGGAATTTCTCAGTATTTATATCGTACTTATCCGAATAAAGCGGAAGGTGAATTAACTAAGCTACGGGCTTCTATCGTTTGTGAGCCAGCGCTTGTTAAGTTTGCAACTGATTTGCATTTTGATCGCTACGTTTTATTGGGAAAAGGTGAAGAACGTACAGGTGGAAGGAAACGTCCGGCCTTACTAGCTGATGTATTTGAAGCCTTTATTGGTGCTTTATATCTAGATCAAGGCTTTGATGTTGTCGTTCGTTTTCTAAGTGCCCATGTTTATCCAAAGGTAAAAGAGGGTGCTTTCTCTCATGCACTTGATTACAAAAGTCAGCTACAAGAGCTTATTCAGCAAAATAAGCATGCTGAAATTGAATATGAGATTATTGCCGAGCATGGTCCAGCTCATGATCGAGAATTTGTCGCCCATGTCCAGATTAATCAGGAAGTGGCTGGAATAGGTCGAGGCCGAACAAAGAAAGAGGCTGAACAACGGGCAGCGAAAGAGGCGCTTGATCAACAAGAAGTATTGACCTAAAGAAGGTCTTCAAAATGACATTGAATGATTAGTATCAGATCTAATAGTAGCCTCATGATTCACGTCTTAAGGGATGTACGTTCCAAGGCTTAAAACTGCAATGGTCGATCTGCTAGCTTTTAACTTCATTCAGCAGAACTCTTCAACTCTAGTGGTGAGATGAAAGCCGATATGTATTTTCATTCAGTAAGGGTTAAACCCCTGGGCGAATCAAGTAATAGTCACCGTTGGATCTGACAGATTTTCAGCGGGAATTTATCGGGTGAAGCACGATAAAATCTGGACATAAATACGTCAAGACCGATTTGATATATAATTAACACATCCTTAAATTGAGCGTTGGCTCGTTTTTACGAATGATTTCGTAAGAACGAGCCAACGGTTATCTTTCCTATTTTCGAATTGAAGATAACTCCTCAATAAAAGCTTGGATTTCTGATACAGATAGTGAATCCCGTTCAGCAATATGATCATAAAGTAGCTTTAGTTCATGATATTTACTTAGGTCGTAATCGATTGGATCAAGTATTGCAGTATTGACAACTGTTAATTTTTTTTTTTTTTTTTCACCAATATGTGTTAAAATAAATTGTAAATTTTCTTCATTTGCTACAGTTAAATCCATTATTTCTCCTCCAGTGCTAAACTAGCCTTCTAACATGACTCTCTTTATGATAAAATAAATTAGTTAAAATAGAAAGAGATGAATCGCAATTAAGCAGATCATCATACGGAATTAGGTGAATCAGAGTGTATCTTAAAAGATTAGAATCAGTTGGCTTTAAGTCATTTGCTGAACGAATTTCTGTTGATTTTGTCCCAGGTGTAACAGCTGTAGTTGGTCCTAATGGTAGTGGGAAAAGTAATGTAACGGATGCCATCCGCTGGGTATTAGGAGAACAGTCAGCGAAATCTTTGCGTGGCTCCAAAATGGAGGATATTATTTTTCAAGGCAGTGATACGAGAAAGCCATTAAACGTCGCCGAGGTAACGCTTGTACTAGACAATGAAGCAAGAACACTACCGATTGACTATCATGAAGTTAGTGTAACCCGTCGTGTCTATCGTTCAGGTGATAGTGAGTTTTTCTTAAATAAACAGCCTTGCCGTTTAAAGGATATCATTGATTTATTTCTTGACTCTGGTCTAGGAAGGGAAGCCTTTTCTATTATTAGTCAAGGAAAGGTTGAAGAAATATTAAGCTCAAAGGCTGAAGAAAGACGAACCATTTTTGAAGAAGCTGCTGGCGTGCTAAAATACAAAAATCGCAAAAAGAAAGCTGAATACAAGCTAGCTGAGACCCAGGAGAATCTAAATCGCGTTGAAGATATCATTTATGAAATTGAGGGGCAGTTAGACCCTCTGGAGCAACAATCATCGATTGCCAAGGATTATCTTAGCAAGAAGGAGCAATTAACTCAGACCGAAATTGCACTACTAAATGCTGAGATTGTAGAATTACATGATCAGTGGCAAGCCCACTTAACTGAAATTGAACAGCTTAAAGAAAAAGAACAACAGTTTTCGGTTCAACTGCAAAAAGAAGGAGCTAAAGTAGAAGAGGAAGAAGTTCAGTTAGAACAAATTGATCAAGCCATTGAAGCTGATCAACAACAATTACTTCATATAACGGAGTCATTGGAAAAGCTAACAGGTGAGAAAAATGTTTTATTAGAACGCGCTAAGTACACGGCAGAGAATAAAGAAAAACTTGAGCAGGATTTATCAGGACTTCAAGATAATAGGCTAGCTTTGCAACAGCAAGTTGCTAAAGAAGTTGGTAAACTTTCAGACATTAATCAAGAAAAGACAAAAACCGAACAGCTTTTAAAGCAGGCGAAGGAACAATTAAAGGTGGATGTCGACACCATTGAACGGGAAATTGAATCACGTAAAGCAGATTATATCGAATTACTGAATGATCAGGCAACAACCAAACATTCGATTCAGGCCATTACCCAACAGCTTAAACAATTAGATGAGCGGTTTACGGTCTTTAAGGAAAAACGTGAGGATCAGAGTGAAGAACATGAGAGACTAATCGCTAAAGAGCAGCAATTACTTTTAGAAGCGGAACAGTGTTCTGACAACACTAAACAGCTTGAAGATCAGTTGGAAGCTAAGCAAAACCAGCTAGCAATTGGTGAGCAGGATTTAGCCGATATGCGGATAAAGCTTGAACAAGGAAATCGTCATATTGATAAAATTAGCTCACGAAAAGAAATGCTTGAAGAAATGAAGGATGAATTTCAAGGTTTTTTCCAAGGAGTAAAGGCGGTCTTAAAAGCGCGTGATCATAACAAGTTAGAACGTGTACATGGCGCTTTGATTGAGTTAATTAAAATACCAACCCAATATACCGCAGCTCTTGAAACAGCACTTGGGGGCCAAGCTCAGCACGTTATTGTTGAAGATGAGCGTGATGGGCGAGCAGCCATTCAGTTCTTGAAGGAAACAAGTCAGGGCAGAGCAACCTTTCTACCGCTTAAAACCATGAAACCGAAAACATTGCCTTTGTCCTTAATTAGGAAAATTGAGGGGCATAGTGGCTTTGTCACATTGGCTAATCAGGCTGTAGAAGTAAATTCGATTTATCAAGTTATTATTGACTATCTACTAGGTCATACCATCATTGCGAAGACATTAAAGGATGCCAATCAGATTGCTGCACTAACAGAGCGCCGTTATCGTGTGGTGACGTTAGAGGGCGATGTAGTCAATCCTGGCGGTTCTATGACTGGTGGTGCTCGGAAATCATCAGGACAATCATTATTTACCCGTGACCAAGAACTCGATAATTTAGCTAAAAAGTTGGCTGAATATCAAGAAAGAGCAACGCGTTTTACAGAAAAAATTGAACAGCAAGAACAGCATGTGTTTGCATTACGTACTGACATCAAAGCGTTGACCAATCAAATTCAAGAGCAACAGGATCAATTCCACCAGGTAAATAGTCAGTTGCAGGCCTGCCGAATTCGCTTAAAACATTATACTGATCAACTTCATGTTTTTGAGCAAGATCAGCTTCAAGTACAAGCAGAACGTGATCAGCTTGAGTCAAAGAAAGCTGAACATGAAGCATTATTAGCTCAATTAGCACATTCGATCGAGCAAACACAGGATCAAGTTGAACAATTAAACGTACAAAAGCAAGATTTTGATCAAAACCAAGCACAATTAAGAGCCCAAGCTCAATCGTTAGAAATTAGCTGGGCTGAGCAGAAAAAGGAGCTTACTCATCAAGATGAAAAGGTAACGCAACTTAAACATCAGCTGACAGAGGTTGAGACGTCTGTAAGTAAGTTAAAGCAAGAGTTAGCTGAGATTGAGCAGCTAGAGAAAGGGATTAGCCAAATTGATCAACTCGACGAAAAACTATTACTTTATCAAGAAGAAAAGGAGCAGGTGACCTTATCCATTCAGGATAAACGTAAGCAAAGACTTCAACTTACAACGCTATTAACTGAACGTGAGGATAGCCTTAAAACTGTAAGGAATCAACGGCAGGCTATCATTGAACAGCGCCAAAATATTGAGGTAAAAGCGAATCGTCTCGATGTTGAACTGGAAAATCGCTTAACCCATTTGCAAGAAGAATATGAAATGAGCTTTGAAAAAGCACAGCAGCTCTATCCAAAAGCAGAGGATATTAAGCAAGCGCGTCAAGAAGTAAAGCTAATTAAACGAGCAATTAGTGAGCTTGGGACGATCAACTTAGGTGCGATTGATGAATATAACCGGATCAAGGAGCGCCATCAATTTCTAGCTGAACAGCAACAAGACCTAATAGAAGCCAAAGAAACGTTATATGCGGTTATCTCAGAAATGGATCAGGAGATGGAACGTCGCTTTCATGATACCTTCGCACAAATTAAAGAGGAATTTTCGACCGTTTTTCGTCAGCTTTTTGGTGGAGGCCATGCTGCATTAACATTAACTGATCCACAGCAGCTACTGACTACGGGCGTAGAGATAAAAGCACAGCCACCTGGTAAAAAGGCACAGCAATTAGCACTACTTTCTGGTGGTGAACGTGCGTTGACTGCGATCGCATTATTGTTTGCTATTTTACGAGTTCGTCCCGTACCATTTTGCGTACTGGATGAAGTGGAGGCTGCTCTGGATGATGCCAATGTTGATCGCTTCAGTCGGTACTTAAAAGAGTACAGTAAGCAGACGCAATTTATTGTCATTACACACCGTAAAGGAACAATGGAAGGAGCGGACGTCTTATATGGTGTCACCATGCAGGAGTCGGGTGTTTCCCGATTTGTTTCAGTCAAATTAGAAGAGACAGAAGCTTTAATTGAATCATAAAGAAAGTAGGGAATAGAATGAGCTTTTTCAAAAAACTAAAAGAAAAGTTTACCTCCTCGGCTGAGACGGAGGAAGTATCAGATAAATATAAATCGGGCTTAAGCAAAACGCGTCATTCATTTGCCAGTAAACTAAATGATTTGGTGGCACGGTACCGTAAAGTAGATGAGGAATTCTTTGAAGATTTAGAAGAACTATTGATTCAAGCAGATGTTGGAGTTAATACGGTGATGGAATTAGTGGAAGAGTTAGAAATGGAAGCTAAACGCCAAAACATCAAGGATGCTTCCGATTTGAAGGAATTGATCTCTGAGCAACTTGTTCAGATTTATAGTAATGGTGACTTTGTTGATGAGGTTCCCTTAAACCTTAATCAAGATGGTTTATCGGTCATTTTATTTGTCGGTGTAAATGGTGTTGGTAAAACGACATCGATCGGTAAACTAGCTCACCAGCTTAAAGCAGATGGTAAAAAAGTATTGTTAGCGGCTGGTGATACTTTTAGAGCAGGAGCCATTGAGCAACTATCGGTTTGGGCTGACCGTGTCGGTGTCGACATTATTAAGCATAGTGAGGGCAGTGATCCCGCAGCTGTGATCTACGACGGGATTCAGGCAGCTCGATCACGTGGTGTCGATGTCCTGCTATGTGATACAGCTGGACGTTTACAAAATAAAGTCAATCTGATGAATGAGTTAAATAAAGTTAAACGTGTGATCGAACGTGAAATTCCACAAGCCCCTCATGAAGTTTTACTGGTATTAGATGCAACTACTGGTCAGAATGCTCTAAGTCAGGCTAAAACGTTTGCCCAAGCAACGGATGTGTCTGGTATTGTCTTGACAAAATTAGATGGGACTGCTAAAGGTGGGATTGTATTAGCAATCCGAAAGGAATTAAACATCCCCGTAAAGTATGTAGGACTTGGTGAAAAAGTTACCGATTTAGAAACCTTCGATCCAAATGCATTTGTTTATGGCTTATTTGCCGATATGTTAGAAGGCTAAGTCGATTGGTTAACTTGACAGTACCTAGTCTGTTGAACTAATATTTAAATGTAAAGGTTTTTCACTTAACAAGGAGTGTTGGTATGCTAGAAAAGACGACCCGCGTCAATTTTTTATTTGATTTCTATCAAGCATTATTAACACCTAAGCAACGTAATTACATGGAACTGTACTATTTAGAAGATTACTCTTTAGGTGAAATCGCTGAGACGTTTAATGTGTCACGACAGGCCGTTTATGATAACATAAGACGCACAGAAGCGATGTTAGAGAGCTATGAGGAAAAATTATGCTTATATGATAAATTCCTGCAAAGACAAGCAACTTTAGATAAACTAACAGCTGCTATCACTTCAGAAGATAAGCGTTCAATCCAAGCATATTTACAAGTACTAAAAGAATTAGATTAGGAGGACTTCCTCTATGGTATTTGAGGGTTTAGCTGATCGGTTACAAAACACGATAAAAAAAATGACCGGTAAAGGAAAAGTTAGCGAGCAAGATGTAAAGGAAATGGCCCGCGAGGTAAGGTTGGCATTGCTTGAAGCAGATGTTAACTTTAAAGTGGTCAAAGATTTTGTTAAGCAAATTAGAGAACGAGCCGTTGGGACAGAAGTTATGGAAAGCTTAACACCAGGTCAGCAAGTCGTTAAGATTGTTAAAGAAGAGTTGACGAGTTTAATGGGTGGCGAGCAAAGTAAGATAGCTGTAGCTGACCGTCCACCTACTGTGATTATGATGGTAGGTTTACAAGGTGCTGGTAAGACAACAACAACGGGTAAACTGGCTAATTTATTAAGGAAAAAGCATAATCGTAAGCCCTTGCTAGTGGCTGCTGATGTCTACCGGCCGGCTGCGATCGATCAATTGAAAACAGTAGGCAAGCAGCTAGACATTCCGGTATTTGCAAAGGGGACGGATGCGAACCCTGTTGATATTGCTGAAGAAGCACTTGCACATGCAAAGGAAGAGCATTATGACTATGTCATCATTGATACCGCTGGTCGTCTCCATATCGATGAAGGGTTAATGGGTGAGCTTACTGAAATCAAAGCGAAGGCTGATCCTGCTGAAATTTTTCTAGTCGTTGACGCGATGACAGGTCAGGATGCTGTCAATGTTGCGGAAAGCTTTGATCAACAACTTAATATTACAGGTGTCGTCTTAACCAAACTTGATGGAGATACTAGAGGTGGTGCGGCTTTATCAATTAAAGCTGTGACAGAGAAACCGATTAAATTTATCGGGATGGGAGAGAAGCTAGATCAGTTAGAAGCCTTCCATCCTGAACGAATGGCTTCACGTATTCTAGGGATGGGTGATGTCCTTAGTTTAATTGAAAAAGCTCAAGAAAATGTTGATGAGAAAAAAGCAAAAGAGCTAGAAGAAAAGATGCGCTCCGCTTCTTTCACATTCGATGATTTTCTTGACCAAATGGAACAAGTGAAAAGTATGGGACCATTAGATGATCTTTTGGCGATGATCCCTGGTGCTAACAAGATGAAAGGTCTTAAGAATGTTCAATTTGATGATAAGCAGTTGGTTCATGTTGAAGCGATAGTCAAATCAATGACAAAACAAGAGCGTCAAGACCCTTCATTAATCAATGCTAGCCGTAAAAAAAGGATTGCTCAAGGTTCTGGTCGCTCCGTTGCTGAAGTGAATCGCCTTTTGAAGCAGTTTAGTGAAATGAAGAAAATGATGAAGCAAATGACAGGAATGCAAGGTGGTAAGAAAGGAAAGCGTAAAAAAGGATTTAATTTACCCTTTATGTAATGTAAAAACACTTTACAGACTGTCTAACATCTGATACAATTTAAACTTGTGTAAAACATTTAGATATGGAGGTGCTAAATATGGCCGTAAAAATTCGTTTAAAGCGAATGGGATCAAAGAGAAACCCATTTTACCGTGTAGTTGTTGCTGATGCACGTGCTCCACGTGACGGACGCATTATCGAACAAATTGGCACATACAATCCGGTGGCTAATCCGGTTGAAGTGAATTTAGATGAAGAAAAAGCATTAAAATGGATGGCTGATGGCGCAAAGCCAAGCGATACAGTTCGAAATCTATTTTCTAATGAAGGCATCATGAAGAAATTCCACGACCAGAAAACTCAAAAGTAAGGTAGCGTGATAACATGAAAGCCTTAATCACAACGATTGTTGAACCATTAGTTGATCACCCTGAAGACATCAAGGTAGTTGAGAAAGAAGAACCAAACAAAATGGTTTATCATCTGACCGTTAATCCTGAGGATGTTGGAAAAGTGATTGGAAAAAATGGTCGAATTGCTAAATCAATTCGTACGGTTGTGTATGCTGCAGGTACAAATACAAAAAAACGTATTTACCTGGATATTATGTAAAACAGGGGAAGGGGGACCTTTCCCTGTTTTACATTATTGGGCTTAGTGAATGTTTATCAAAAAAAAGCGGATTTTAATTAGAGTCCATTTTTTTATGATAAACATTTAAAGAAATAAGTAGGTGATAAAGATGTCTGAGTATTTTAATGTTGGAAAAATCGTTAATACACATGGTATTAAAGGAGAGCTAAAGGTGGTTCGGATTACCGATTTTGAGGACCGCTTTAAAAAAGGGAATATCCTTTATTTATTTCTACAAGGGCAACAAGAACCGATTGCCTTAACCATTCAGCAGCATAGAAAACATAAACAATTTGATATGTTAAAATTTGCAGGCTACGATTCCATTAATGATGTCGAGCATTTTAAACAAGGGATGCTAAAAATTCATCAATCGGATCAAGAACAGCTTGAAGAAGGAGCATTCTACTACCATGAAATCATTGGATGTAAGGTAGAAACAACCTCCGGTGAATACTTAGGGACAATCAGTGAAGTACTGTCACCTGGTGCTAATGATGTTTGGGTGGTCAAGCAGCCCTCAAACAAAAAGGATTTGTTAATTCCATACATTGAGCAAGTCGTTAAACAGGTAGATCCGCAGACGAAAAAAGTAGTCATTGAACCAATGGATGGGTTGTTGTCATGATGAAAATTGATATATTAACTTTATTTCCTGCCATGTTTGAAGGTGTCATGCAGTCATCAATCATGAAAAAGGCTCAAGAACAAGGTGCATTTCAGTATCGAACAATTGACTTTCGCGCGTATGCTGAAAATAAGCATCAAAAGGTTGATGATTATCCGTATGGGGGTGGAGCAGGGATGGTATTGATGCCCCAACCGATCTTTTCAGCTGTCGAAGATATTAAACAAAATGTATCGAACTCTCCACGTATTATTCTAATGTGTCCACAAGGAGAACGTTATACACAGAAAAAGGCGGAGGAGTTAGCCAAGGAAGACCATCTCATTTTTATATGTGGTCATTATGAAGGATATGATGAACGAATTCGTGAACATTTGGTCACTGATGAAATCTCAATTGGCGATTACGTGCTTACGGGTGGTGAATTAGGGGCAATGATTGTGATCGATAGTGTTGTACGTTTACTGCCAAATGCCCTAGGAAATCAGGAATCAGCACAACAGGATTCATTTTCAACCGGTTTATTGGAACACCCTCACTATACGCGACCTGCTAATTTTAGAGGCTACCAAGTCCCAGATATCCTACGCTCAGGGCATCATGAAAAAATAGCAGAATGGCGGCATAAGACATCGCTTCGACGTACAATGGAAAGACGGCCAGATTTACTGCAAGACTATCCTCTAACCGAGCAAGAACGAGCATGGTTACAGGAAGATGATCAGAATTGAACTAAAGCTTGAATTAGCTTTTGATTTATGGTATATTATCAGTTGGACTTGAGCGAAGCTCAGTCAAGAAAACGATGTTCCGCTGTCACGAACTTATCGGATATGAGCATTAGTTAATAAGGAGTGTATATACATGCAACAATTAATTGCAGACATTACAAAGGAGCAACTTCGCACTGATCGCCCAGAATTCCGCCCTGGTGATACGGTTAAAGTACACGTAAAAGTAGTTGAGGGTACACGTGAACGTATCCAAGTTTTTGAGGGTGTTGTCATTAAGCGTCAAAATGGTGGTATTAGTGAAACATTCACTGTCCGTAAGATTTCTTATGGTGTAGGAGTTGAACGTACTTTCCCAGTTCACTCTCCACGTGTGGATAAAATTGAAGTTACACGCCGTGGTCGTGTACGTCGTGCAAAACTTTACTACCTACGTAATCTTCGTGGTAAAGCAGCACGTATCAAAGAAATTCGTTAAAAGAATCATAGCAAAAGCGCCTCTCTCCTGTTTGTGGAGTGAGGCGTTTTAGTTAGTTAAGAAACTTTTCTGGAATAGCTAGTAAGGTCACTTTATCATTTTGCTAGAAGATGCTCTTCTCAATCAGACTATAGAGCCGATAAGTGATGTGTTGTTCAATGAGGGAAAGATACTTATTTTCTAGGTAATATTTTGTTTATCAGACCAAAAAGTTTGCTTAACTTACCTTTTTTCTTTAATTAGCTTATCCGCAGCAGCAAGAGA
Source organism: Amphibacillus sediminis NBRC 103570 (assembly GCF_001552275.1). GTDB lineage: Bacteria > Bacillota > Bacilli > Bacillales > Amphibacillaceae > Amphibacillus_B > Amphibacillus_B sediminis. The sequence goes on along the minus strand of NZ_BCQW01000003.1, from coordinate 160,959 downwards.
CTCCTCGATTTCATCTGTCATTTTTCAATCGAACGATTAAGGTCAATATGTTCACATATTGTATCACTCAATTCAACTCACGAGTATCCTCGGACGCTTTGGTTTTCACTCCTAAAATTTTTCTAACCCTTGGTATTTATAACTTTTTTGTACTTTAATGTGTATGGTACATAAAAAAATTCAAATAATTGCTTTAATATTCAACAAATCGATTTTAACTTCCATTTATTGTGATATAATTTACTTGATTATTAAAAGTTAAAAGATGTAAATATAAACAATTATAATGATAAATAAAAGTGAAAAGAGGCTTAGTGGGAATGAAAAAATACATATTTGAACACAAGTTGTTATTAACAGCTACCCTTTGCTTTAGTTTGATCTTCGCTGTGATGTCAGCTTTAGTTGCAATAATTTTAAGGGACATCATGGATGTAGCATTACAACTTGATTTAGAGCAATTCTATAATGGTATTTTACAGTCACTCTTTTTTTTCTTAGGTTTAGGTATTAGTTACTACCTGTATGGCTTCTTTAGTAAGAAATTAATCAGCAAAATTAATAATACGTTAAGAAATAATATATTTAATGGTGTACTTAAAAAAAATATTAGTGATTTTCGATCGGTGAATTCTGCTGATTATATATCAGCTATAACAAATGATATAAAATTATTAGAAGAAAATTATTTTCTTCCACTACTTTCGGTAGTACAAAGTGTCATTATTTTTGTGGCATCATTCATTGTGATGTTTTATTTAAGTCCTATCGTTTCAGTTGCCTTAATTATCGCCTTAATTTTGTTAATTGTAGTTCCTTCGATATTTAGCCCCTTGCTCCAAAAAAGACAAAATATATATTCAGAAAAACTTTCTAAATTAACTATTAAATCAAAAGATATCTTATCAGGATTTGAAATAATTAAATCAAATAACATGATCAATCCTATCCAGAATAAGTTTCAAGAAAATACAAGTGAATTATATCAATCTAAAGTGTCAGTAGATAAATTATATGCGTTTATTGAATCGATTTCGCTTTTACTAGGGTTGTTTGCTCAAGTTGGTGTAATTTTGTTCTCAGCCTATCTCATCATCCAAGGGCAACTTACTGCGGGGGCATTATTAGGTTTGGTTCAGGTAAGTGGAAATATAACAGCACCTATTCAGATGCTTTCGGAACAAGGGCCCAAAATTAGAGGGATGATGCCCATAATCGATCGTGTAAAATCTTTGATTGAATATCAAGAAAAGGGCTTTTTAGGTAATAAAAAGGCTACATTTAAAAAGGATATTGTAATTCGAGACTTGAGTTTTGGATATGGGAAGAATAAGAATGCTTTAAATCATACATCATTTAGATTTGAAAAGAATAAAAAATACGTTATTTTTGGGAAAAGCGGCTGTGGGAAAAGTACACTTATTCAATTATTAAGTGGATATTACCCAAATTATCGTGGTCAAATTCTATACGATAATATAGAATTAAAAGATATGAATATTAATAGCGTATTAGAAATGTGTGCTATTATTCATCAAAATATTTACATATTTGATGAAAGTATTAAAGATAATATTTGCTTATATAATTCATATACGAATGAACAATTAGAGAAAGCGCTCAGTATGAGTGGAGTGGAGTTGTTTTTAGACGAAGAAAAAACATTAAATTCACAGACCGGAGAAAATGGTGTAAATTTATCCGGAGGACAAAGACAACGGATAGCCGTTGCGAGAGCTTTAATACAGAATAAACCATTATTAATTTTGGATGAAGGGACTTCTGCAATTGATATGAAAACCGCATATGACATTGAACGTACCCTACTTAATATAGAAAATTTAACGCTTATTACAGTAACGCATTCTCTTAACCATACTCTATTAAAGCTATATGACGAAATTATTTTTATGGAAGAAGGGACGATTGTTGAAAGTGGGTCTTATGATTCACTAATTGAATTAAAAGGAGATTTTTATCAGTTTATTTCATAGATTGAGAAGGTAGATTAGGAAAATTGACAAAGGCTATTAGCCTTGATTCAAACTAGAATCAAAGTACACAAGGCTCAGTGGAAATAGCACGTGATATAGATCCACTCAGAAATATAATAGACCAAAGACGCCATGATGTATGGTGAATTAGGTCTATTGTTTTGGTTTTTTAGCTAAAACATAAAACCATTTGATTCTTTGAGATTTTATTTGTTATAAAGGCAACCTCTCGTGACCTGATACATGAGTTTTGCTCTTGGTTCAAGTGCGTCTATAGACGTGCTATTTGATCAAACATATGCTATTCTAATAATAGAAACTGTTCTTTGTATGGAGAGATTCTTTTTCTATGCATTAATTATCCAAGATATCTGAAAAGGAGTTTGCTCGGTTCTTCCTTAGACAGTATGACTAATAGGGATCAGATTGGTTGTACCATAATTCATAGAGGTTGTTCAAAAATCATTAAATGATAAGCGTCGCGTTGTTTCATTGCTGGCTTATTTTTGCATGCTTCTAAACCGACATTTTGTACACGATATGGATAAATTCAGTTGGTAAAGCATATACCATACATAATAACGAGCTGAGCCAAAACTATAGCTTAAAATCCCTTATAATAGAAACTCGTTTTTCTTTGTGATAATAATGGAGTGAATATGATGGCAAAAGCTAAAAAAAAGCGATTTGGCTGGGTTAGACCCCTGGCAATTGTATTCTTGATCGTTTGGTTTGTGCGCTTATTTTTCTTAACCCCTATTGCTGTCGATGGACCCTCAATGGCTCCTACATTACAAGACCAAGACCATCTTATTATCGAAAAACTATCTTATCAGTTCACATCACCAAAACGGTTCGATGTTATTGTTTTTCAAGCAACTGAGGAGAAGCAGTATATTAAGCGAATTATCGGTCTACCTGGAGAGCAGGTGGAGATTCGTAATGATCAGCTCTATATTAACCAAGTATTTATCCCAGAACCCTTCATTGCTCAAACTGTTCAAGAGTTAGAAGGTGAAGGCAAGTATACGTATGATTTTTCTTTATCAGATCTACCAGGCTCCTATACTGTTATCCCTGAAGATCACTATCTGGTACTCGGTGATAACAGGAGAAATTCAACCGACAGCAGATATTTAGGTTTGATTCATGAGGATGATATCTTGGGAAGAGCAAGCTTAATCTATTGGCCAATTAACAGAATAGGTAAGGTGAATTAGGAGTGAAAAAATGACAATACAATGGTTTCCTGGACATATGGCAAAAGCACGGAGAGAAGTGCAAGAAAAACTTAAGCTTGTTGATTTTGTGATCGAATTAGTTGATGCGCGTGCACCGCTAGCATCTCAAAATCCAATGTTGCACCAAGTATTGCAGCAAAAACCAAAGCTGCGTGTATTAATGAAAAAGGATCTTGCCGATCCGAAACGCACAGCTGAATGGTTAGCCTATCATCAAAAAGAAGGTACGCCTGCGATTGCTGTAGATGTCGAGAATCGACAGGATATTCAACAGGTTGTTGAGGCGGCCAAGGAAATGGCAGCAGAGAAGATGGCTCGCTTACAAAAAAAAGGCGTTCGTCCTCGAGCAGCAAGAGCAATGATCATTGGAATACCTAATGTGGGGAAGTCAACGTTGATCAATCGCTTAGCAAATAAGAAAATTGCTAAAACCGGCGATAGACCAGGTGTTACCACTGCTCAACAGTGGATTAAAGTCAAAAAAGATTTTGAATTACTTGATACGCCAGGTATCCTTTGGCCAAAATTTGAAGATCAAGAGATTGGGTATCGATTAGCTGTGCTTGGCACAATTAAGGACCAGATCCTGTCGATTGAGGATGTTGCTGTTTATGCTTTAAGCTTTTTACAACAGCATTACCCTGATCTACTTATAGAACGCTATCAACTAGAAAAAGTTGATGCTGAACCAGTTGATCTGATCGAACAGATCGGTAAGTCACGAGGTGCTCTAGCTAGTGGTGGAGTTGTCGATATCGAAAAAGCGGCAGAGCTCGTCATTCGTGATATTCGGGCCGGTAAGATTGGTCGGATCACATTAGAGACCCCATCTAATTGAATGAAAGAAACGCAAATCTAATGATGGCATTTGCGTTTCTTTCTATTTTATCGCTGTGTAACTGGCTGGGGCTTTTGTAAGCCTCCCAGTTCAAGAAATAAGGGAACACGTCATTATCTAAGTGGGAGATCCAATAGACAGTAACGGCCCGATTGATTCAGCTAACGTTCAGTGTGGGAGAGAGGAAGCTGACTACGTTCGTGACGTCGTGTCGCAACGTCTGCACGAGCACATCCTATGCGTGCCCCCCACTGAACGAAGTTTCACTTTATAGTGAATAGGCTAAATGTTACTTCGATCATGACGATATAAAATATAACGATAAAGAGGTGTTGATATGGTAGATTCTAATTGGTCGATTGCCGAGATCAAATCATTGTTAAATAAGGACCAGCTTAATGATGAGATGATCGATTTATTGACTCGAGATAAGCGGAAGGGTGTACAACAGGCAGTTAGGGCTTATAAAAGGCGGAAAGAACAGGAACAGCATTTACAAATGCAATTAAACACGATGCAAACGTATGAGAATAAATATTATCAGCAAGGCAAACAACTGATTGCTGGTGTCGATGAAGTAGGAAGAGGTCCGTTAGCTGGCCCTGTTGTTGCGGCTGCGGTCATATTGCCTAAAAACTGTAGCCTACTTGGAATAACGGATTCTAAAAAGTTATCGGCAAAAAAGCGTGAGCTCTTTGCTGAACAAATCAAATCAGAGGCAATTGCGTATGGGATAGGGATTATCGATCATGAGCAAATTGATCAACTCAATATTTATCAAGCTTCAATTCTAGCTATGAGTCAAGCTATTCAAGCATTGACACCAAAGCCAGATCAGCTCTTGGTCGATGCTGTTTCACTGAATCAGCTTAATTGTCCTAGTGAATCAATTATTAAAGGAGATCAGAAAAGCATCTCAATTGCAGCTGCTAGTATTATTGCCAAAGTAACACGAGATCAAATGATGCTGGAATATCACGATAAATACCCTGATTATCAATTTGCAACCAATCAAGGCTATGGAACAGCTGCTCATCTTCATGCGCTCAAAACCTATGGAGTATCACCAATACATAGACGAACATTTGCACCTGTAAAAGATTTAAGTAGAGGAGGTTAAGCAAAGTGGCAGAATTTTTTTCAGCTATTACAAATCGGCAGTCAGCATCGATGCACCCACCAACTCATGAGAATTTAACATTGAGACAAGGACAAGTATTGGTTGGAAAAGTCACACAACTGTTCCCAGATAATATTGCTACTGTACAGATTGGGCAACATACCGTTACCGCTAAGCTTGAAATCCCATTAAATGTTGGCGATACTTACTTATTTGAAGTGGATCATATCGCTGAAATGCCACAATTAAAAGTGTTAACCAATCAGATGAAGCAAATCTCGTTGGACGAACAAGTAGCACTCTTATTAAAGGAGCTTAACCTAAGCTTAACTAAGCAAAATCAACAATTAGTACAAGAGGTATTAGCTAAGGAGCTTCCAGTTAAACTAGCGGATTTACAACAAGCGTTAAACATTTTACAAGAAAATAGTGGAGAGCATGCTCGAACCGTTCTGTTAGAAATGCTCGAACAGCAACTTCCAATCACATCTGTGACTTTCTCAGCTTATCACGCCCTTTTGACTGATTCCTTTCAAGGGCAACTTGAGCAGCTGTATCAGAGTTTATCACAGAATACGACATTAACTAATCAGGAGCAGCAATTATTAGATTTTTTGACGGCCATCTTGCAAAAGCCTATGACTAATGAAGCATCAATTAGACAGGAAGTCACGAACTGGCTTACTCATCATCCCCAATTATTAGATGATTTAGGCCAAATAACTGAATTAGAGCGTGTTGATAGATCAATTGACCAGAATCAGTCTCCACAATTAACAGAACCTTTAAATCGGGAAGAAGTAAAGGAGCTTGTCAAGTTACTTTTTCAAAAACAATTAGCGATAGAACCAGAACAAATTCATCAACTTGGTAAAGCCTTAGAGCTTGCTTCTTCTTCTCGTCCTGAAATAGCTAATCAAGGAAGAGAACTACTGCACGCTTTACTGAGTAATGGAACGGTTAAACAGCAACTATTGGCAGAAAGCCCAACAAATGTTCAGTTAGCTATTGAACAATTTGTTCATCAACCAAGTGAAGCACACTTTAATGAAATTGCCAATCCGTTGAGACAGCTTGTCAACCTTCAACTCAATCGTGATCAACAAAGTAGCTTATTCCACCAGCTCAATCAAAGTGGAATGGAGAATTTTGAATGGCCAGTTAAGGATCAGTTTCTTATTCAAGTTAAAGATTTTTTATTAAATAGTGGACTAGATTATGAATATCAGCTAGCTCAAGATAAAACAATGGCTTCGGATAAACCCACTCCCTTAAAACAGCTTTTATTACAAGTGCTATCAAATTCAGTGAGTCAGAAGAGTGAGGTCGAGGCAGTACTCCATACCTTAACAGGCCAACAACTGACAATGATCAACGATGATGGCCGGTTTATGTATATATCGGCCGCTATTCCAGGTTTAATCGGAACTAAAAAAGAGGTCGAGTTTGAATTCTATAGCCGGAAGAATGAGCATGGACGAATTGATCCTAATTATTGTCGGATTGCCTTTTACCTAGACTTAGCTCAGTTAGGCACCACTGTGATCGATATGCATATTCAAAATCGGATTATTCAATTAACCGTCTATAATGATACAAAAGATATAACAAATGAGTTACTCTACCATAAAGCACAGTTAAAAGAAAGTCTATCTGCTTTAAACTACAGCTTGTCTTCTGTTCATTATAAACCACTACCTGAGCGCGTTGAGCATATCAATTCAACCCATAAGCCATCAGAGCAGAAAAAAGGCTATCAAAGCTGGGATGTGAGAATATGAGTAAACCCAATCTAGACAAAAAGGCAGTTGCCCTGCGTTATGATAAGGATAAAGCCTCTGCTCCGATTGTGTCTGCTAAAGGGAAAGGGTATATTGCCGAGGAAATTTTAAAACGTGCTAAAAAAGCTGATATTCCGATCCAAGAAGACAAAAGTTTGGTTGCATTACTTTCTGAGCTAAATATAAATGAGCAAATTCCGGATGAACTCTATCATGCTGTTGCCGAGGTGTTTTCATATATTTATCACATTGACCAACAGCAAAAAGAAAAATTATCTAAACATTGAAGTTGAAATCTGCTAAGAAAGAATAGGGGAAAGCTAGAACCGAATATAACTGAGCGAAAATTCAGTTATATTCGGTATTATTAGGCTAGCCTGTCTTGCTTGTTGTCTTTTTTTTCGTCGTTTTTTTACGAGTAGTTGATGTTTTTTTCTTATTCGTTTGTTTCAATGATTTTTCTAATGCTTCCATTAAATCAGTGACGTTATCTTCTTTCCTTGTTGCTTTGGCAGTCACGATTTCCTCACCATTTTTCTTACGCTCGATTAGCTCCATAAGAGCCGTACGATAATCATCTTGATACTTAGACGGTTCAAATTCTGTCGTAAGCTGGTCAATCAGTAATTTTGCTGTGTCAAGCTCTTTAGCCTCAATATTCACTTGCTCGGGTACATTTGGAACCTCTTTAACTTCTCTTACTTCGTCTGGGAAAAATATTGTTTCCATGACTAGGGTATTTTTATAGAACCGTACAACTGCTAAATGCTCTTTTGATCGAATGGTGATTTTGGCTAACCCAATTTTATTTGTATCTTTTAATGCTTCTCGTAAAAGCGCATAAGCTTTAGTTCCTCCATCATTTGGCGATAAATAATAGCTTTTGTCAAAATAGATTGGATCGATTTCTTCAAGCTTAATAAAATCAACAATTTCTACCGTTTTATCCTCTTTTTCATCCTTAATCGACTTGAGGTCTTCCTCATCTAAGACAACAAATTTGTTCTTCGTATATTCATAACCCTTAACAATATCGTCTTGACTGATTTCTGTTTCACAGACTGGACAGACCTTTTCATATTTAATGGGGGTATGACATTCTTTATGCAAATTGCGTAAAGCAATATCCTTGTTCTCAGTAGCTGAATGAAGGTTAACGGGGATATTGACTAAGCCAAAGCTGATACTTCCCTTCCACATCGTATGCATGTTTTTCACCTCTTTTATTTGATAGCTTTTACATTCTCCAAAATAAAAATGCGCTTTTTAGCAAAAATAAAACACTAGAAAGGGTGATTAGATGTGGAAACCAATGCTTCCAACCTTAACAGATGATATACCGGTTGGAGATAAGTGGATTTATGAAATTAAATATGATGGTTTTCGATGTGGTTTGCAGTGGACAAAAGAAGAAATTAAGTTGATAAGTCGAAACGGAAAAGATTTGACAAAGCAGTTTCCAGAAATTATTGCCGCATGTCAGCAGGTTCATAACCAAATTGCCGATCAGCTCCCACTTTTTTTGGATGGTGAACTGGTGATTTTAAGGACCCCCTACCAAGGAATCTTTTCAAAGATGCAACAACGAGGGAGGTTAAGAGCTGAAGCGAAAATCGCAGAAGCGAGCATGACTCGACCAGCAGTAGTAAAGTGCTTTGATCTATTGATGGTAAAGGGGAATTCATTAAAATCAACTCCGTTAATAGAACGGAAAGAACGCTTAGCTGGGATATTTGACTTGTTCGATGGTCAAGCAAATCAGCTTCATTTCGTTCATTACCAAGATAATGTTCAAGACTTAAAGGAGCTTGTTTTTCTTCATCAATGTGAGGGGATTATCGCTAAAGAAAAACAATCCATTTATACGGACGGATTACGCACACCAAATTGGTATAAAATTAAGAACTATCGGGTCATTCAAGGGGTGGTTAGCGGTTGGAATCCTACTAATGATTATATTGATCTGCAGGTTTATCATGAGGAGCACTTGATAAATTTGGGCAAAGTCAAACATGGTTTTCAACCAGAAGAAAAACAGACATTAATAAAATTTATTCAAAAAAATGGCGAGAAGAATCGTTCGCAGTGGTTAATTAAGCCCAGTATTTGTCTTGATATCAACTGCCTTGATGCGCGCGATCATGAAATAAGAGAAGCAGTATTTAAACAATTTAGATTTGACCTTAAACCAGAAAAATGTACGACTAACCTGGTTCAAGAAGCTTTGGCCCAACTACCTGAAGAAGTTGAATTAACTAAGCCTGAAAAAACACTCTTTCCTAACATCACAAAACTTGATTATTTACTCTATTTAAGGGAAATAGCTCCATTTCTCCTGCCAAAACTAATCAATAAGCGTTTAACACTAATCCGGTATCCAGATGGGGTTCATGAAGATTCCTTTTATCAAAAACATTTACCTGATTATGCGCCATCTTTTATTGCATCGATTGATAATAGTGATGAGACAAAATCAATATTATGTCAGAATTTAGCCAGTTTATTATGGTTTGGCAATCATGGGGCACTAGAATTTCATGTTCCTTTTCATACCATTGATTCAGAAGATCCAGACGAAATGGTTTTTGATTTAGATCCTCCCAGTTTAGCCCAGTTTAATTTAGCTGTTATGGCTGCTCATCTGATTAAAGATATCGTTGAGGATAAGGGATTTAAATCCTATGTCAAAACATCTGGTCAGACCGGTTTACAGGTTCATGTACCATTAAACCAGAATAAATTGACCTTTGATCAGACGCGAGCATTCATGAAAACAGTGGCTGAAGTTATCATTAATCAATATCCAAACTATTTTACTGTTGAAAGGTTGAAAAAGAATCGAAAAAACCGCTTATATATTGACTATATTCAACATGCACCCGGTAAAACGATCATAGCGCCTTATTCAACTAGAGCTACTGTGGAAGCAACTGTTGCTACACCATTATTTTGGGAAGAAGTCAATGAGAAACTGAATCCAAAGTCATTCACAATCACTACGGTACCACAAAGAATCATTGAATTAGGCTGTCCACTTGTTGAACATTCATTGATCTAGTTTAGTTATGAAGGAAGGTGACATCGAGATGTGTTAGACTAAATCAGCATCCCCTGTGGCAACGCCTAACTGAACTAGATCCTATGTCCAGAACCTTATCGAGTTTAGGGAGACATTGAGTTTTACGAAGTGTTTCCATTGTGCTGGTGACTAAAGCGACGTGTTTTGTCGAAACGGTATCTCTCCTCATCCTATTTAAGTTCGGCTTTCTTATATCGAATTAAATTTTTGTCTCAATCCCATAGGAGTAATTACTAGCAGATCAAAAGTTGGATGCTGCTAGATATATTGTTTTTTTAAAGTAACATACTTTAAGTACAAAGAAGTTTATTAAACGAACAAATGTACGCTAACTTATGTTATACTAAGATAAAAATGGGAAATGAGTGATACTCGCTTATGGAAATGTATCCAGAGATAAATCATGCCATTCAATTTATTCAAGACAATTTACATGAGGATTTGACACTTGAACAAATAGCGCGTCATGTATCCTATAGTCCTTATCATTTTTCACGTATTTTTAAACAGAAAATAGGTCTGCCACCTCATTATTTTCTTTCATCAATGCGTATTCAAAGAGCAAAGGAGTTATTAATTCACACCCATTTAAGTATAAGAGATATAGGACTCGAAATTGGTCAACAAAGCTTAGGGACTTTTACCACACGTTTTACAGAAAAGGTTGGAATATCACCATCTGCTTTTCGCAATACCGCTTTAGTAACGAAAGATCACCTTAAGAAAATTCATCAATTAAGCGCCTATCAACAACAGAAAATAGCTGCTTTCACTTCAAATCAGATCGTAAAAGGAACAATTGAGGCAACACCATCTTTTAGAGGTGTGATCTTAGTTGGTTTATTTGCTAAACCTATCCCGGAGGGCCTACCTCTTTATGGTACGATTCTTAATCAGGCAGGTCCGTTTCTGTTTAATTCTGTTAAACCAGGCAGGTATTATTTGTTAACGACATCGATTTCGATGGAGATGGGCTCAACAGCGATGCTATTAACAGAAAAGACCTTAAGAGCAAAGCTTGACCAACCTGTGATCGTTAATGGATTTGATCCAGTTTCGCCAATTAAATTAACATTAAGACCGCCTAAAATGGATGATCCACCAATACTGACCTCTGTTCAAGTCTTAATGCAACGCTATTTAACACGAACCCTAGCCTTAAGTAATCGATAAGGAACAGTTAAGTGAAATTCTAAATACATATCTCTGGGGAGAAAGACGTCTGTTGTTCCTGATTAAGTCAATGTAAACTTATGTCATAACTAATCATATTGATAGGGTCAAGCAGTTTTTGAACAATTGACTGAACCTATGGCAAATCGTTATGATCTTTAGTACTAGCTATCTGAGCAGATCATATTGATCGGGAACGGGTTAAGAGGAGTAGATAGCAAATTGCTACAGACTAGTCATAACATAAATGGGCGTGGAACTGTTTACTGTTTCGTGCCTTTTTTGCTAAAAAATTAAATGGATCAGATAAATTTTGCATGAAACTTTAACTATTCAGATCATCATCAGTCGTATTTAATCGACTAGACAGTGGGCATCTTTTCCCTTAAAATGGAGAGAAAAGCAGATTGGAAGTGTTAGCATTTGGATAATCCTCGTAACCGTTTAATTCACCTTTCAAATTCCTCACTTTTAAGCCGCTCTAAATTAAACGAACTTCTTCAAACAGATCAGAGCTTAAATTCCATTTATCACATGACGATTAATGATATAATCTATGAGTATCATTTAAGTGTCGAGCGTGCCAAGCGACTGTTTACTTATTGTCGTGATCAGTATTACTTTGAGTTACTTATGAAGAAAATTAAGCCATATAAAATATGGACGATTTTTGATCAGGATTTCCCTATTTTGTTAAGGTTAATTCCGGACCCACCTCTTGTTCTTTATGGGCTAGGTAAAGCGGAGCTCATTCATCAGTCCCCTTCATTAGCAGTTGTAGGTACCCGTGTACCATCCCCAGCCGCCAAGCGTCATATCAACCAGCTACTCAAGCCATTAGTAGATCGTAAGTGGACCTTGGTTAGTGGCATGGCACTTGGAATAGATGGTTATGCCCATCGATTGGCTCACTATTATAATGGACAGACAATCGCAGTATTAGCTGGTGGATTAGAGCATCCTTACCCACCTGATCATCTTTCACTCTATCGACAACTCACTATCGATCAGCTAGTTATTTCTGAATATCCACCTGACCGGAAGCCAGAGCGTTATCAATTTCCAGAGCGCAATCGGCTAATTAGTGGTCTAGCATTCGCCACACTCGTAGTTGAGGCTAAGGAAAAAAGTGGCTCATTGATCACAGCTGATCAAGCCTTAGAACAAGGAAGAGAAGTTTTTTCTGTTCCGGGTTCAATTAGTCAGACGCAATCAATCGGCTGTCATAAATTAATTCAAAATGGTGCAAAATTAGTTCAAAATACCTATGATATTTTAGAAGAATGGGAGTATTTACGTTCAAAATGGTGTCGAACTTTGCAGGAATATAGGATGAACAATTAACCGTTTAAGTGATTTTTTTCAACAATGATTTGACAAATGATGAAAAAGTATTTAATAATAGTGAAGATTTATTTCATTAATTAGTTAAGAGATAAAAAATTGGAAAACCTCTCGGGAGGGTAGGTAATGGCAGATTATCTTGTAATTGTAGAATCACCAGCAAAAGCAAAAACAATTGAACGTTATTTAGGAAAAAAATATACAGTCAAAGCTTCAATGGGGCATGTACGTGATTTACCTAAAAGTCAAATGGGGGTAGATGTCAAAGATAATTTTTCACCACGTTATATCACAATTCGGGGTAAGGGACCTGTGTTAAAAGATCTAAAAGCAGCAGCTAAAAAAGTAAAAAAAGTTTACTTGGCAGCTGACCCGGATCGTGAGGGTGAAGCGATTGCATGGCATTTAGCACACAGCTTAGATATAGATGAAAATTCAGATTGTCGGGTCGTCTTCAATGAAATAACAAAAGATGCGATAAAAGATTCCTTCAAGCATCCACGTAGTATTAATATGGATTTAGTCGATGCCCAGCAAGGACGACGCGTGTTAGATCGATTAGTCGGTTATAACATTAGCCCATTATTATGGAAAAAAGTAAAAAAAGGTCTTAGTGCAGGTCGGGTTCAATCTGTTGCAGTTAAAATGATCATTGATCGTGAAAAGGAAATCGAGCAATTTAAACCAGAGGAATATTGGTCAATTGACGGTTTATTTTTAAAAGAAACAGATCAGTTTCAAGGTTCATTTTACCGAGTAAACGGTGAAAAGGTTAAGCTCTCTAATCGTGTAGAGGTTGACAATATTTTGAAAATGATCCCGGACGAAACCTTTGTCGTCAATAAAGTGAAAAAGACGGAGCGACGGAGAAATCCTGCTTTACCATTCACAACCTCATCCTTACAGCAAGAGGCTGCTCGTAAGCTGAATTTTCGAGCTAGAAAAACAATGATGGTTGCTCAACAGCTCTATGAGGGTATTGATTTAGGTAAGAAGGAAGGCGGCATTACTGGATTAATAACTTATATGCGTACCGACTCTACTCGTTTATCAGCAACAGCTCAAACAGAAGGACAGCAATATATTTCAGAGCACTATGGTCAGAAATATTTAGGTAGTGTACGTAAAAATAAAAATTCAGATCAGGCTCAGGATGCACACGAGGCGATCAGACCTACATCTGCTTTTCGTGATCCGAGTTCGCTAAAGAGTACCCTATCACGTGATCAATATCGTTTATATAAGTTGATCTGGGATCGATTTATCGCAAGCTTAATGGCACCAGCGGTCATGGATACAATGACTGTACAGCTTATACAGAATGGTGTGGAATTTCGAGCGACTGGATCAAAGATTAAATTTAAAGGATTTATGAAGGTATATATTGAAGGAAATGATGATAATGCCAAGGAAGAGGATAAGCTGCTTCCTGAACTAGAGGAAGGTATGAAAGTAAAAGCTGAAGCGATAAAGCCTAATCAACATTTTACCCAACCACCTCCTCGCTATACAGAAGCAAGATTAGTGAAAACAATGGAGGAAAAGGGGATTGGTCGACCATCAACGTACGCACCAACCCTAGATACGATTCAAAGGCGGGGCTATGTAACACTTGACAACAAGCGCTTTGTCCCAACAGAGCTTGGCCAAATCGTGATTGAATTAGTATTAGAATTTTTCCCCGAAATCATTGACATTGATTTTACCGCTAAGATGGAGACAGATTTAGATGCTGTCGAAGAAGGAAAAACACATTGGGTTCAAATTATTGATGACTTTTATCGCGACTTTGAAAAACGTTTAGAGATCGCTGAGCAGGAAATGGAGAAAGTTGAAATAAAAGATGAACCGGCCGGTGAAAAGTGTGAGAATTGTGGACATGAAATGGTCTATAAGATGGGCCGATATGGTAAGTTCATGGCATGTTCCAATTTTCCAGATTGTCGTAATACCAAGCCTATTCTTAAGGAAATTGGTGTGGCGTGTCCAAAATGTAAAAAAGGACAAATTGTGGAGCGTAAGTCGAAGAAACGCCGTATATTTTATGGCTGTGATCAATACCCTGAGTGTGATTTTCTCTCATGGGATAAGCCTATTGCAAGACCATGTCCTAAATGTAATAGCTTGCTCGTAGAGAAAAAGGCTAAGAAGGGTACGCAAATTCAGTGTTCATCCTGTGATTACAAGGAAGAAGTACAACAATAAGGATGGTTTAGCATCGAATAAAATGATCAGTTAAAAACCGTTACTTCTTGATCGTTTTTGATCAGCAGGGAATTAGAGAAACAGTGATCAGGACCATTTATCGCAGTGTTACTGGCGGTAAGCTCCCACTACAAGAAATATGGGAACACGTTATGTCTAAGTGGGAGATTCAACAGCCAGTAACGGCCCGATTGTTCAACTCACGTTCAGTGGGGGAGAGAGGAAGCTGACTAAGTTCACGACGTTGTGTCGTAACGTTTGCTTGAGCACATCCTATCCGTCGAAACCCCTACTGAACGAACTTTCACTTTGTGCTCTGTTTTCGTTTCCCTGTACTGCTCAAAAAAGTAGCGATGACTTATAATATGATGCAACACGGGATGGAAAAACTAGAATCTATCTATTTTACCGAAAAAAACGATGTGTATGAGCTTATCTAGCTGATGCACATTTTTTATGGCTATAGACGATAATTCGAATCCTACTTAGTTTCACAACGGATTGTAGGATGGTTGCTCTTACTATCGCCTCAAGTGGTTCATTTGTACATGATCTTACGTCAATAAATATGAGTTGACTATCAACTATATCATGACTCAGCCGATAAACTAATTGAATGAGAAAAAGTTACTAATGTGTGGTTGACTTTATCGTGGAAAAACGCTATACTTTGCCGTTGGTTAGGATTTGCTTGACAGGTTGCTCAGCCATACACATAGCAGTATTTAAAGCATTTCCTTGTAACGCACTGCCTAGTCTTTAATTGAAGATTTACTTAGCATTGTGCTATCATTAGAAAGGATTCAGAACTTTATTATTATTCGGTAAATAAGTTGCTTTAATTTCCATAATATGATACGGTTTAATCGCCTACATTAAAGAGGTGAAGCAGTGAATGCACTAGAGCTAGCTAACCAAAAATTTAATATGTACCTACAAATCGAAAAAAATGTCTCAACTTATACTTTAACGTATTACAATCAGGATATTGAAGCTTTTTTTCTTTTTATGAGTAAGGAAAAAATAGAATCGTTGACAGATGTTGATGATCGGCTAGTCCGTTTGTTTTTGACAGATTTATATGCGAAAAAGCTTGGCAGAAGAAGTGTTTCTAGGAAAATTTCAAGTTTACGCACCTTTTTTAAGTTTTTAGAACGAGAAGGAATAGTCGGAACAAACCCATTTTTATCTGTCTCGCTACCGAAAGTTGAGCGTTCATTACCACATTTTTTATATCAAGAGGAACTGAAGCAATTATTTGAAGTTAGTCAGCTAGATGATCCACTCGGACAGCGAAATCAAGCATTGTTAGAACTAATGTATGGTACGGGAATTCGAGTTAGCGAATGCCAAAGTTTAACTGTGGATGCCATTGATTTTTCACTGCAAACGGTACTTGTTCTTGGGAAAGGAAGAAAAGAACGTTATGTACCTTTTGGTTCGTTTGCAGCAATTGCCTTAGAAAAATACATAAATGATGGAAGAGCACACCTTGTTAAGCAGCATGCAAATGACTCCAATATGTTGTTTCTAAATGCGAAGGGGAATCCCATTACGACTCGAGGGATTCGTTTTATCTTAAATAAATTAGTA
This sequence comes from Amphibacillus sediminis NBRC 103570, assembly GCF_001552275.1. Taxonomy (GTDB): domain Bacteria; phylum Bacillota; class Bacilli; order Bacillales; family Amphibacillaceae; genus Amphibacillus_B; species Amphibacillus_B sediminis. The sequence continues at coordinate 144,591 of NZ_BCQW01000003.1, read as the reverse complement.
AAGGATGCTGCTTTAACGATTCATGTCCATCCTCACGCTTTAAGACATACATTTGCTACCCATATGTTAAATGAAGGAGCAGATTTACGTGCTGTCCAGGAATTATTAGGGCATGAACATCTTTCGACCACACAGATCTATACTCATGTGACTAAAGATCGGTTAAAAGAGGTTTATATGAAAAGCCATCCACGAGCAAAGAATAATGAATAATGAGGTGAGGATTTGGAGACACAATTTCATGCCACGACCATCTTTGCCATTCATCACAATGGGAAATGTGCTATGTCCGGAGACGGTCAAGTAACGATGGGAAACGCGGTTGTTATGAAGCATAAGGCACGTAAGGTTCGTAAGTTATTCAGAGGTCAAGTATTGGCAGGCTTTGCTGGATCTGTGGCAGATGCTTTTACATTGTTTGAAAAATTCGAAGCAAAATTGGAAGCGTTCAACGGTAATCTTGGGCGTGCATCAGTTGAGTTAGCCAAGGAATGGCGAAGTGACAAAATGCTACGAAAGCTAGAAGCCATGTTAATTGTAATGAATAAGGAAACATTACTTCTCGTTTCTGGAACAGGTGAAGTGATCGAACCCGATGATGGCATTCTAGCGATTGGGTCTGGCGGACAATATGCATTGGCCGCAGGTCGAGCATTAAAACGCTATAGTCAAGAAAAAACAGCGGCAGATATTGCAGAAGCTGCGTTGAAAATTGCTGGCGAGATATGTGTATACACAAATGACCAAATTGTCTTAGAGGTATTAGATTAAAGGAGATAGGGAGGTGAACCGTTTGAAAGGAGATCTTTCACCTAAGCAAATTGTTGGTGAGCTCGATCAGTATATTATTGGTCAGAGCCAGGCTAAGAAGTCTGTTGCGATTGCTTTAAGGAATCGTATACGAAGAATGAAGCTAGAGGAAAAAATGCGTGACGAAATTGTACCGAAGAATATTTTGATGATTGGACCTACTGGGGTAGGAAAGACTGAAATAGCTAGACGTTTGGCTAAACTGGTCGGTGCTCCTTTTATTAAAGTAGAAGCAACGAAATTCACAGAAGTTGGTTATGTCGGACGTGATGTTGAATCTATTATTCGAGATTTAGTCGAAATGGCGATACGGATGGTTCGTCAAGAGAAGATGGAAGCTGTCCAAGATAGAGCTTTAGAACTAGCCAATGAAGAGCTTGTCAAATTGCTTGTTCCAGTTGCCAAAAAACAGCAAAATCATATCAAGAACCCTTTTGAGATGTTTTTCCCACAAGCAAATGATGACAATCAAGAGGAAGACGATGTGCAAAACAATGATGAGGCGCTCACGAAGCGAAAGCAAATTGCTCATAAATTGGCATTGGGTGAACTTGAAGATATGATCGTGACGGTTGAAATCGAAGAGCAACAAACATCAATGTTTGATATGATGCAAGGCTCAGGGATGGAGCAGATGGGGCTAAATATGCAGGATGTTTTTGGTCAATTTATGCCTAAAAAAATCAAAAAACGCAAACTTCCTGTTAGTGAAGCACGTGAAGTATTAGTTCAACAACAAGCACAAAAATTAATTGATATGGATGAGGTCACACAAATAGCGTTAAATAAAGTAGAGCAAGCCGGTATGGTTTTTATAGATGAAATTGATAAGGTTGCAGGTAAAAGTGAAAATCAAGCTAACGTATCAAGAGAAGGCGTTCAGCGTGATATTCTTCCAATAATTGAAGGTTCAACAGTTGTGACTAAATATGGAGCTGTCAAAACAGATCATATTTTGTTTATTGCAGCAGGTGCTTTCCATATGGCTAAGCCTTCAGATTTGATTCCTGAGCTTCAAGGACGTTTTCCTATTAGAGTTGAGCTCGAAAAGCTTTCAGTAGATGATTTTAAGCGTATTCTAACAGAACCCTCTAATGCATTACTTAAACAATACCAAGCGCTATTGAGAACAGAAGAGCTTGAAGTGAATTTTACGGAAGAAGCTATTACACGTATTGCGGAAATAGCTTACCATGTTAATCAAGAAACGGATAACATCGGGGCAAGAAGATTACACACCATTTTAGAGAAGCTATTAGAGGATTTAGCTTTTGAAGCATCAGAAGTTACCATGCCTTCAATTGACATAACCCCTCAATACGTTGATGAAAAACTAGCATCAATCGCTAAGGATAAAGATTTGAGTCAATACATTCTGTAGTAGATAAGCAATGGTGATTGGATAACATGTGAATGGAGGAATAGTATGGAATTATTAGAGCGTGCTAGAAAAATTAATTCAATTTTACAAGGAACAACCGGCAAGTCAGTCAACTTTAGTGAAATGGCCAGTACATTACAAGAAATTATATCAGCTAACATTTTTGTTGTAAGTCGTAAAGGGCGTCTACTTGGTTTTTCTATTAATCAGCAAATCGAAAATGCACGGATGAAAGCAATGCTAGAGGAGCGCCAATTCCCAGAAGTTTATACAGAAAGCTTATTTAATATTAAAGAAACAACAGCTAATATTGATATTGATAGTCCTTATACGGCTTTCCCAGTTGAAAATAAAGATCTTTTTCAAAATGGACTGACTACCATAGTGCCGATCATAGGTGGTGGAGAGCGATTAGGAACGCTTATTCTAAGTCGCTTAAGCGAAAGCTTTAACCAAGATGACTTGTTATTGGCAGAGTACGGTGCTACAGTTGTTGGGATGGAAATATTACATGAAAAAACGGAAGAAATTGAAAAAGAGGCCCGTTCGAAGGCTGTTGTACAAATGGCAATTAGCTCACTTTCTTATAGTGAACTAGAAGCGATCGAGCATATTTTTAATGAGCTAGATGGCAAAGAAGGGCTATTGGTAGCAAGTAAGGTGGCCGACAGAGTGGGAATTACACGATCTGTTATTGTTAACGCACTTCGTAAGCTAGAGAGTGCGGGTGTGATAGAGTCACGTTCATTAGGTATGAAAGGTACCTATATTAAAGTGTTAAATAATAAGTTTTTAGTTGAGCTACAAAAATTACAAACAAATGAATAAGGTTAAGTGTAAGAGTGATAAGCAAAGAGCCTCAGGAAGTGATTGTTTCCTTCTTGAGGCTCTTTTTGTTATCTCAACTTTCGCAGAGTAAAAATGTGGATCAATTCTGAAACAGTTTAAGTAGCCAACCAACATATTAGGTTACTCGCCAAGCAATCATTACAAAAGAAAAACACCTCATGCTTTGGTATCCAAACTGTCGAGGCAAATGGGTTTCAGTTAAAGTGGTTTTTGTTAGCCATCGCAATAAGAAAAATGACTGGCTAGCGCTCTAGCAGGAATAGTGCGAGCTGAAGCCTTGCTTGCAAAAAGAGAAGTGTCCACACTTCCCAACGCGGTGACAAACTCTCGTGTTAATACCAATATCCATGACGCATAGCTCTAGTATAAACAATCCAGTCCATACTTAAATACAGACTTTTCATTATAGCACTTGGCTTATGTGTTTTTTAACTACGAAAGTTGAGTTATTTCCTTTTATCAGTCCAAAAAATGGAGCGTTTTTCACATCTTAACAAAAACTTTACCTCTACTTTATTTAACTAGTACAGACGGATAGGCTATTGAATGTTATATTGGATGCACAAAGAGATACTAAGCTGTTTTAATCGATATTTAGAAGTGGTTTTTTAATAGTCTGTGAGAAAAATACCACAATATATTGCGATTTATAAGCATATGTTACAAAAAAAGGGGCATAAGTCCTATTAAAACATCAAAAGTACCAGTTGCTAGCATTTAACTATGTCTATCGATTTATCTGTGTGCTATAACAATATCGGTTTAAAAGAGATAAAAGAAGTCAGAATTGTTTATATTACGGGAAAAATATGTGATAATTTAAATAATTCGATAAAAAACGACAAAAACAGCCCTAAGCCGTCTGTTTTAAAAGAATTAGTCCGATAGTATCACAATTCTAAAAAGTTGCTCGTAACTAAAGTCAGAAACTTTGTAATGAGCATGGACAGTGGACTTATTTTACAATACAATGACAATTAGATTACATACGAAATTTGCAGATAATTGATTAAGGAGGGAGAATGATGTCAATATTTGGACGAACAGTGGAAAATATCCATCATGGGTTAAATTATGCAGCGTTAAAGAACCAAACCATTTCTAATAATGTTGCGAATGTGGATACGGCTAATTACAAAGCAAAGGATGTCCAATTTAGTAGCCTACTAGATCAAGAAACAAGCAATCAATTCGTTGCGAAACGAACCGACTATCGACATATTGATTTTGGTGGCTCACAGACAGATTTCAAAGTTACAACAAACCGTCATACGCAGTACAATCATAATGGCAACAATGTCGACATTGATAAAGAAATGACTGAGCTAGCTACCAATCAAATCTACTATCAGGCTCTAGTCGATCGTCTGAATGGAAACTTTAATACCCTGCAAAATGTTATACGTGGAGGGCGTTAATCATGAGTATATTTAATGGTATTCATACAAGTGGTTCTGCTTTAACTGCTCAAAGACTCCGAATGGATACGATATCTTCGAACATTGCTAACGCTGAAACGACAAGGGCGACCATTAATGAAGATGGTGAATTTGAAGCTTATCGAAGAAAAACCGTTCGCTTTCAAGAGCAAGGACAAACATTTGCTAACCAATTAAGCCGGGTTCGAAATAAGCAACCAGGAACTGGAAGCGGCGTGAAAGTTACAGCGATTATGGAAGATGATGAACCATTTATGATGGTTTATAACCCTAATCATCCTGATGCTGGAGCTGATGGTTACGTTCAAATGCCAAATGTCGATCCTTTACAAGAGATGGTTGATTTGATGAGTGCCACACGCTCTTACGAAGCAAATGTTACGTCCATGAATGCAACTAAAGGTATGTTATTAAAGGCATTAGAAATTGGCAGATAATAAGCATGCTTAGATCAGAGAGGAAGGGTTAAATGAGTCTAAATTTGCACTTTTTACAGGCCGTACAGCCAACAACACCCGTTCAAGTGAACAGGGCAGCTGAAAGTAAAACTGAAGCGAGTTTTTCAGAAAACTTAAAAAACGCTATAAATCAATTAAATCAACTTCAAGTCGAGACAGACAATAAAACTGAAATGTTAGTCAATGGTGAAATAGATGACTTGCATGATGTGATGATTGCCGCACAAAAATCATCCCTCGCCATGAGCTTGGCCGTTGAGGTGCAAGGTAAAGTTATTGATGCCTACAACGAAGTTATGCGGATGCAAATTTAATTAAAGCACTTCTAGTGAATGTTGTTTGGTATGGAGGCACATAATGAGAGAGAAATTTATTGATTATCGAGACAAACTAATAGAATTATGGAAAACCAGGACGACAAAGCAAAAAGGTTTAGTTATTGGAGCCGCATTTATCTTTCTTGCTATAGTTATCGGTGGGAGCTTCTTAGCCACACGCACACCAATGGTTCCGTTATATAGTAATTTATCAGCTCAAGAATCTGGTCAGATAAAGGCAGAGCTTGACGAAAGAGGCGTTACCAATGAAGTCGCCGATTCAGGTGCAACCATCTATGTACCAGAGGATAAGGCCGATGCTCTCTTAGTAGAACTTGCAGCACAAGGGATTCCGGATAGCGGTAGTGTAGACTATTCCTTTTTCAGTCAGAATACCTCTTGGGGTGTGACTGACAATGAATTCGATATGATTAAACTTGACGCCATGCAAACAGAGCTTGGTAACTTATTGACCAATTTTTCAGGAGTTGAGCAGGCAAATGTAATGATTACATTGCCACAGGAACAAATTTTCGTTAGTGACCGACAAGATGAGGCGTCGGCTGCGATAAATTTAGTAGTAGCTAATGGTTATCGCTTTGAACAAGAACAGATAAATGCCTTATACCACCTCATATCTAAATCGGTCCCTAACCTTCCAACAGATAATATCGTCATTATGGATCAATTCTTTAATCATTATGATTTAGATCAGGAAAATAATTTTTCGAGCGGGGATATTTATGCAACACAACAAGCGATTAAACAGGATATTGAACGTGATATTCAGCGTCGTGTACAGCAAATGCTGGGCACGATGATTGGTCCGGATAAAGTTGTTGCATCAGTAACCGCAGATATTGATTTTACCCAAGAGAACAGGGTTGAACAACTTGTTGAACCTGTTGATGAAGAGGAAATTGAAGGTTTACCTGTCAGCATTGAAACAATTAACGAGATGTATTCAGGTGAGGGAGCCTTCGATGGTACAGTTGGTGCTGGTGAAGAAGATATCGCTAATTACCCAGCAGGTGATACAGGCCAAGGGACCTATGAACTGATGCAAGAGTCGATTAATTATGAATTTAATCGTATTCAGCGAGAAATAAGTGAAAGCCCGTATAAATTAAGGGATCTAGGCATTCAAGTTGCTGTTGATAGTCGTAAGGAGACGCTTGATGCAGAGGGTAATCCCGAAGTATTAACTGCAGCTGAGCAAGCTGAAGTTGAAGCTGGGATTGCATCAATTCTTGAATCTATCATTACGACATCGATCGATCAGTCATACGGCGAAGTAAATCCTGTTCAGAATACATCGATTGTCTTTCAAGAGTTTACCGGAACAGATCTTACCCAACCAAGTGGATTTTCCATCCCAATTTGGGGATATATTATCGCCGGTGTTTTGTTAGCATTAGTGATTGTGCTTACTGTTTTATTATTGCGTAAACGGAATGAGCAGGACGATGAGTTAGCATATACGACAGAATTAGAGACTGAAGTAGAACAAGCCATCCCTGATATTGAGGATCCAGAAGATACGGAAAGCTCAATTAAAAGAAAACAACTTGAAAAAATGGCGAAAGATAAGCCGGACGAATTTGCCAAGTTACTTAGAACTTGGATTTCAGAGGATTAGGGGGGAGCTTTATGGCTAAAAGACAAGCACTAACCGGTCGCCAAAAAGCAGCAATCCTGCTTATATCACTTGGTCCGGATGTGTCTGCTCAAGTTTATAAACATTTAACAGAAGAAGAAATCGAAAGACTAACGTTAGAAATCTCATCGGTGAAGAAAGTTGAAGTAGATCAAAAAGAAGAGATTTTAGAGCAATTCCATCAAATTGCCTTAGCACAAGACTACATTACTCAAGGCGGGATTGGCTACGCTAAAACCGTTCTTGAGAAAGCTGTCGGTGGTGAGGAAGCTCAGAAGATCATCAATCGCTTAACCTCATCACTTCAAGTGAAACCATTTGATTTTGCGCGAAAAGCAGATCCTGGACAAATTTTGAATTTTATTCAAAATGAACATCCACAGACAATCGCTTTAATTCTATCTTATTTAGATAAGGAGCAAGCGGCGCAAATTTTATCAGAATTATCTCAAGAGGTACAAGCTGATATTGCCAAGCGAATTGCGATCATGGATTCTACCTCACCAGAAATCATCTATGAAGTTGAACAAATTCTGGAGCGTAAGCTTTCTGCTACCGTTACACAAGACTACACACAAACCGGTGGTATCCAAGCTGTTGTCGAAGTACTTAATGGTGTTGATCGAAGCACAGAGCGAACCATTTTAGATGCGCTTGAAATTCAAGATCCAGAATTGGCAGAAGAAATTAAGAAACGCATGTTCGTCTTCGAAGATATTGTTACGCTTGACAATCGTGCGATTCAACGTGTTATTAGAGAAGTTGAAAATGATGACCTTCGCCTTTCTCTTAAAGTATCTAGTGAAGAAGTACAAGAAATTATCTTTAGTAATATGTCTTCTCGTATGGCAGAGACATTCAAAGAAGAAATGGAATACATGGGACCTGTACGCTTGCGCGATGTAGAAGAGGCACAGACCAGAATTGTTGCTGCGATTCGTCGATTAGAAGAAGTTGGTGAAATTGTCATTGCCCGTGGTGGAGGAGATGATATCATTGTCTAACGACCGACACAAGCAGACAGGTAATCATAGAATAATAGGTTTAAAGCCGATTACGTTTCCGGAACTTGACCAAGATCCAACTCACCAAGAGCAAATCGATCAACAAGAAAAGTTAGATCAGATTAACCAAGAATTGGCTAATGCTGAACGTGCCTTAACAGATACTCAACAAGCAATCAAAGAACAGCAAGAATTAGCTCGCCAGGAAATTGAGAACGATAAAATTGCTTGGGAACAAGAAAAGGAAGCTCTAGCTGAACAAGCCAAACAGCTCGGCTATCAAAAAGGCTTTGATGAGGGATCGGAGGCAGGTCTTCAAGCCTATCATGATAAGCTGCTTCAAGCTGATCAAGTGATTGAAGCAGCTATCGAAGAGCGTGCCACCCTCATTGACCAAAGCGAGCCGGCTATCCTGCATCTAGCTGTTAAAATAGCAAGCAAAATCGTGGCTAAGCAATTAAAAGAGTCTGATGCTTTTGTTGATATGGTTAAACAAGCGATTCAGGAAGTTCATGAGCAACCTTTTATCAAAATACATACAAGCCCAGAAGATTTTGAACTGGTGCAACGTAATCAAGATCAGCTTATGACACTATTAGATCCTGAAGTTGTTTTATCGATCCATCCTTCAATTAATTTGAAGCAGGGCGATGGACTTATCGAAACACCATATTCACGACTGGATATTAGTGTCGATGTTCAACTAGAAAAAATAAATCGTGAGTTGCTGGAGGTTATGGAGGAGATCAACCGTGAGCATAGATAGCTATATTGAAGCTGTTGATCAAATTGATTCTTATAAACGTTATGGCAAAATAAAACGTGTTGTCGGTTTAATGATCGAATCAATTGGTCCTGCTGTAAGCATCGGGAACGTCTGTTATATTCACCCAAGTAAAGGGAGTAAGATTGCTGCAGAAGTAGTAGGATTTAACGATGAAAATGTCCTGTTAATGCCCTATTCTCAAATTTCTGAAATTGGTCCTGGCAGTCTAGTTGAAGCGACCGATAAACCTTTAACGATCAAAGTTGGAAAGCGTTTAGTAGGTAAGGTCATTGATGCCCTTGGTCAACCGCTGGATCATTCCAAGTTACCGCTCGGCCTAATCAATGTTAATACTGAGCAAATGCCTCCAAATCCACTCGATCGACCACGTATTGTAGAACCAATCGAGTTAGGCGTTAAAACAATCGATAGTCTACTTACGGTAGGAAAAGGACAACGTGTGGGTATTTTTGCAGGTAGTGGTGTCGGTAAAAGTACACTCCTTGGTATGATTGCTCGCAATAGTGAGGCTGACATAAATGTTATTGCCCTAATTGGCGAACGTGGACGAGAGGTAAGAGAATTTATTGAAAAAGACTTAGGCGATGAAGGCTTAAAACGTTCGATTGTTGTAGTAGCTACCTCTGATCAACCTGCTTTAATGCGAATCAAAGGGGCTTACACAGCTACAGCCATAAGCGAATACTTTCGAGATCTTGGCTATAATGTCAATCTGATGATGGATTCTGTCACCCGAATAGCAATGGCACAACGAGAAGTGGGGCTGGCTACGGGTGAACCTCCTACGACTAAGGGTTATCCCCCATCGGTATTCGCCGTCCTGCCTAAGCTTTTAGAGCGAACAGGTACGAGTAACTTTGGTACGATTACAGCCTTTTATACAGTTTTGGTCGATGGTGATGATCTTAATGACCCAATTGCAGATACAACTCGTGGTATTCTTGACGGTCACTTTGTATTAGATCGAAAATTAGCTGAACAAGGGCAATTTCCTGCGATCAATGTTCTGAAATCGATTAGTCGGGTAATGCCGCAAATTACAACCGATCAAGAGCAAAAGCTCGCTAACGATCTGCGCTACCACTTATCTACATATGAAGAGAATTATGAATTGATTCAAATTGGTGCATATAAACGTGGTACAAGTAAGGCTATCGATGAAGCCATTCAGTTGCAGCCCCAGATCATTTCCTTTTTAAAACAAGATATTAACGAGAAGTGCAGCAGAGATCAGGCGCTTCAGTTAATGAAGGAAGTACTTTATGGAGGTAACGCTAATGACTAGTATAAGAGCATTTAACAAAATTCGTGATCATCAGGAACGAATCAAAAATCAAGCACAGCTCGACTATCAGGAAGCTCTCCATGAATTTGAGCTTGTTGCTGAACAGCTCTACTTACTTTTACAAAAAAAGGAGCAAGTTGAAAAGGAGTACAGCTATTACTTGGCTTCGTCAGGTACTGTAAAAACCCTAGCTACACACTATGCTTTTATCGAACAGATTAAGAAAAAAATTGATATCGTTCAAACTGAACTTAATCAAAAACGGTTCGTGATGGAACGTAAGCAACAAAAGCTAACATCAGCACATGTTGAGGTAAAAAAATTCGAAAAAATTATTGAGAAAAAGCACTTAAAAAGACAGATGGCAGATCGTTATCGTGAAAATCAAACAAATGATGAGATAGCATCAAGAATGTATTTAAATCATGGAAATAGGTGATGGAAATGGCGCAGGCTCAATTACAAGAGAATGAATATAACGAACCGAAAAAAAGAAATGTGTTGAAATGGCTTCTCTTAATTATTGTACCATTAGCATTGGCCATCACAATTTTAGTTGCGGTACTGTCTATGCTTGGTATGGATCCAATTGGTCAAGCAAAAGAGATAGCTAATTCGATTCCAGGTTTAAACCTATTGATCACGACGGATCAAGAAGCAGAATTTGAACGTAAAGAGCGTCAATATTTAAGTCAAATTGAAAACCATCAACAGAATATTGAAGCATTGGAAGTAGAATTATCTAATAAATCAACGGAGCTCGATCAGTTGAATCAGGAGATAGTCCGATTAACTCAACAGCTTGATAACTTCAAAGACAATGATCAAGAGGGGCAGCAGCAGTTAGCTAATGATAGTTTAAATAAGTTAGCTAAAACGTATCAAGAAATGGCCCCAGCCAATGCAGCAAGTATCTTAAGTAGTACCGATCAACAAGTTGCTTTAACTATATTACAGGAAATAAAGGATGCCCAACGAGCAGCTATTTTGAGTGAGATGGAGCCTGAAACGGCAGCGAAGTTTACCGAACAGCTCCTCGACTAAGAACTTCTATTTGACTTGAAAGGAGGTGAAAAAAATGAACATAAGCAGTTTAATGATCCCTTCTCCATTGTCAACCGGAGGACTCACTAGTGGTGTAGAAGTTCATTCAACAGGGTCTTTCAGAGAGCTTGTGAACAATTTGAGTGTTGAACAAAAGCAAATCAAGGTTGCAGGCTCAACTGAAGAAGCGATGTCACTCTCTGACTATCTTTCTTCTTTAACGAATGAAGAGCTTGACCAGCTTTTTAATTGGATCACAGAAGAGACTGAACATGAGGTATCAAATGCGGATGAGTTGTTAGAAGCCCTTGCTCAACTTGATTTAACACTGATAGATTTGGATGAAAATGAAGATAATCTACTCATTAATCAGCTTATCGCTTTCATCCAACTACAGCAGGTTAATACACAAGAAGAAGACATTCGTGCTGGGGAAGAGTGGCAAGCATTATCTAACCAGTCATTGTATAGTGGTCATCTAACGATTCGTGAAGTCGCTAACTTTGATGTACAGTCTTATACGCAGTCTCTAAATGAAATGGTAGCAAAGCTAAACCAGTTGACAAGTATGGAAACTAAACAATTGCTCGATTTACTTAAGCAATGGACACAAGCTAGTGAAACGGAGCCAGAAGCGATCAGCCAGTGGTTAAAGTCAAGTGCTGAACATCCTAACTTTAAGATATTTAGTCAAGTACTCAGCAATTTTCAAAACAAATGGTCTTTGAATTTGAAGGCAGCTTATCAGATGGATTCAACGGTTACAACAGCTGATTTAGTTAAATGGCTTAGTCATGCGGAAACCGGCGATCATTCAACTTTTGGACAGTTATTTAGCCAAACTCAAGGTCATACCACCATAGAACAACTCATTGTCCACTTGGGTGATTCTGATACAACGTTGTCAGCTGAAAACTTTGCGTCACAGTTGATTGATAAATTACAAGTTACCCTGAGCAAGAGTAGTTTCTTAAATGGCTCAAATCAACTATTACTCAAATTGGCGCCTGAATCACTTGGAGATATTTTGGTTGAATTAACTGAAATAGATGGTGAGATGCTGGTAAAACTGACTGCATCTACTCAGGCGGCTAAAGAAGCTTTGGAAGCTAATGCAAAAGAGCTTCGTCACATGTTTTCTCCTCATAACATTGTTATTGAAAAGGATGATCTTTCTCAAGCAATAATTGAGACGCATCGTGGCTATAACCAGTCGGAAGATCAAGGTCAGCAAGAGCAACAGGATCATCACTGGCTTGAACAAGAGCATGATCAAGATCAGGAATCAAGTGTTAGCTTTGAAGAATTTCTTATGAATGAGAGGGTGTAGCAAGTGACGACAATTGATCCATCCTATTATTTGAAAAATCAACCAAGAAGTCAACCTAGTTCAGAGCTGGGGAAAGATGAGTTCTTACGTATCTTAATGACACAAATACAGAATCAGGACCCACTTAATCCGATGGATGACCGAGAATTTATTACCCAAATGACAACATTCTCAACGCTAGAACAAATGATAAATATGAACACTTCTATTTCTGCACTTGTTCAAAATCAAATGGTTTCACCTGTCATTCAATATAGTCATCTAATTGGCAAAGAAGTTACCTATTATGCCATTGATGAAGAGACGGGCAAGATTAAAGAACCAAAGGAAATGGTAACAAGTCAAGTCGTGGCGATTAGTGAAAGAGAAGGTTTTGCGGTAATCGAATTAGCAAACGATGATAAGATATACACCGATGAAATACTTCGGATTAATGAGTCTAAAGCTGAGTAAAAGGAGGGAGCGAAATGGATCACCGGATCCAACATGTGCCCAAGCATGCTTTACTCCCAGCAGTAACCGGACGTACTCAAGCTAAGTCAAGCACTCAACCGTTTCGCGAGGTGCTTAATCAAGCACAAACGTCACAGTTGAAAATTAGTAAGCATGCGCAGCATCGACTAAATGAACGCAATATCACGATTTCTGAGGATAAATGGAAGGAAATTGCGTTTCAGGTGAATGAGGCGAAGCAAAAAGGGATTACTGATTCGCTTGTCGTAACAAATGATGCGACATTACTTGTCAGTGCGACCAACCAAACGGTTGTCACAGCAATGGATCGACAAGAGGCACAAAGTCGGATTTTCACTAATATTAATGGCACCATTATTTTATAATAGGCTGGACCCTAAACGGGAAGCCTTTGACACTGTTGACTGAACGATACAGTAGTCCGATCATTTTTAGGAGGTATTGATAATGTTACGTTCATTTTATTCTGGTATCGCAGGAATGAAAGGTTTTCAAACACAACTTGACGTTGTCGGTAATAATATTGCTAACGTCAATACATCAGGTTATAAAAAGTCTCGTGTATCATTTCAAGATATGATGAGTCAAACCATTTCAGGGGCTTCTGCACCAACTGGTATCCGTGGTGGGATCAACCCTGCTCAAGTTGGTTTAGGTTCACAAGTAGGATCAATTGATACAATTCATACTCAAGGAAATCGCCAGTCAACTAACCGTGGGTTAGATGTTGCCCTAGAGGGTGATGGGATGCTGGTATTTGGTACGGACCTCGTAGAAGGTGGTGCTGGGGTTGATCTAGAAGAAAGCTCGATCTTATACTCAAGAGCAGGTAACCTCTACTTAGATGATGAAGGCTTTATTGTTAACGCTAATGGTCAATATTTAATTGGTCATGTAGATGGTCAGCCTTCACGAATTCAATTACCTGAGGATATGAAAAGCTTTAGTATTCAAGGGAATGGTGTGGTTAACTACGTTGACGAAAATGATCAAACGCAAGTTGCAGGCCAGATTATGTTAGCAAATTTTTCAAACCCAGGTGGTTTGGAGAAGGTAGGCTCTAATATGTACCGCTCGACGGTTAATGATGGGATGATCACGGATGCTAACGGCGTGGTGCAATTAATCGAACCCGAATCTGAAGGAACGGCTGGTATTGTTTCTGGGGCATTAGAGATGTCAAACGTTGACTTAGCAGAAGAATTTACCGATATGATTATAGCCCAACGTGGTTTCCAAGCTAATACACGTATAATCACAACATCTGATGAAATATTGCAAGAGCTCGTTAATCTGAAACGTTAGATGGGAGGGGGGAGCATGTGCTAGCCATGTGCTCCCAAATAAAAGATGATTCAGCTTACAAGCTTTAAAGGTGAAACATTTACATTGAATGCAGCACTAATAGAACGTGTCCAATCTTTTCCCGACACAACAGTAACACTGATAAACGGAAAAAAATTAGTTGTCAGAGAAACTGAGGAGGAAGTTAGACAGCTTACAAAAGCTTTTTATCGGCAAATCGGTTTAATCGGCTGGCAATATAAAGTAGGTGAAGAGGATGAGTAGTAAAGTATTTAAAACCATGATTGTTATCTTAGCCGTTGTTGCAATTGCTGGGATGGGTGCAGTCATCATTTATTTATTAAACCAAGATGATCCTAATCGAGAGCTGACGATTGATGAAAAGGTAGAGTATTCATTTACAACAGAGCAAATAAACTTAGATTTACAGGATGGCCACTATGTGCAGCTTCAGTTTAATATTATTACCAATAATAGTAAGGCTCGAGATGAAGTTGAATTAAGAGAATTTCAGTTTAAAAATATTCTAATTAAAGAGTTTATCGAGATGACTTCAGAAGATTTGCAAACAGGACTTGATAAATTAGAAGAAACATTAAAATCAGATATGAACGAGTTAATGGAAGAAGGGGAAGTTACTGACGTTTATATTGTTAGTAAAATTGTTCAGTAGTATAGACTCCTTTGGAGGAGGTGAGACCAATGGCGGATGAAGTTTTATCACAAAATGAAATTGATGCATTATTATCAGCGTTATCATCGGGTGAGATGGATGCAAATCAGTTGAAGCAAGAAGAAAGTAATCGGAAAGTAAGGGTTTATGATTTCAAGCGTGCCTTACGTTTTTCGAAAGATCAAATAAGAAGTATTTCTAGAATTAATGAGAATTATGCTAGACTCTTAACCACATATTTTTCAGCTCAATTACGTACGTATGTACATATTTCGGTTGCTTCGGTTGATCAAATTCCATATGAGGAATTTATTCGATCTGTTCCTTCGATGACCGTTTTGAATATTTTTAGCATGGCACCATTGGAAGGGCGAATTATTTTTGAGATAAATCCGAATATTGCATACGCGATGTTAGATCGAATATTAGGTGGTAAAGGTAGCAGTTTGAATAAGATTGATAACCTGACTGAGATAGAATCGACCATCATGACGAATCTATTTGAGAAATCATTAGATAACTTACAAGAGGCATGGTCTTCTGTTGTCGATATTGACCCGATGTTAGAAGAATTTGAAGTCAATCCACAATTTCTTCAGTTAGTATCACCTAATGAGACGGTAGTGGTTATATCATTAAATACCACAATTGGCGAAAGTACAGGTATGATTAATATTTGTGTTCCACATGTGGTATTAGAACCAATAATGCCAAGACTATCCGTACACTATTGGATGCAAACAGAAACACAAAAAGATCGCAAACCTGAGGAATATCAGAATCTAACCGAAAATATTGAAACAACAACATTAGATTTAGAGGTTCTTCTCGGTAAGACAACCATTTCAGTTTATGATCTATTAAACTTACAAAAAGGTGATGTCCTTCATCTAAATCAATCAATAGATCAACCATTAATCATGCAGGCAGAGGACGAGCCAATTTATTATGTTCAACCAGGGCATAAGAAGAATAAGCTTGCTGTTCAAGTCTTAGAAGAAATAAAAGGGGGGTCCCAAAATGATGAATGATGGTATGCTTTCTCAAGACGAAATTGATGCACTATTAACCACTGACGATGAGGCTGAAAACGAGCCGTTTGGCGAAGATCAAGATCAAACATCGATGATCATGTCTGATCTTGAGAAGGATGCTTTAGGTGAAATTGGTAATATTTCATTTGGAAGCTCAGCCACAACTCTATCTACGCTTTTAAACCAAAAGGTAGATATTACAACACCAACGATTTCGATCATTCAACGCAATGACTTAGAAAAGGAATTTCCACATCCACACGTAGGAGTAGAAGTCAAGTATACTGAAGGTTTTGAAGGTGTTAATCTATTTGTTTTAAAACCGAACGACGCTGCCATCATTGCTGACCTTATGCTCGGCGGAGAGGGTAAAATAGAAGAAGAGAAACCATTAGATGATATCCAAATGAGTGCGATTCAAGAAGCGATGAATCAAATGATGGGAACAGCTGCAACTAGCATGTCAACAGTCTTTTCAAAGCGTGTTGATATCTCACCACCATCAACCATGATGATTGATGTGAGTGACGAGTCAAGTCAGCAATATATACCGGATGATGATGTATTAATCAAGGTTTCATTTCAGTTAAAAATCGGTGAGCTGGTAGACTCGAATATTATGCAGTTATTACCAACAGATTTTGCTAAAGAGATGGTAGACGGTTTACTGAATGCCCCTGCTGAACAGGAGGCAGCTGCCACACAAGAACAAGTAGTAGAGCAGGATAACAATAATTTAAATCGGGAGCAAGGTTATATGTCAAATAATGCTAACCAATCGATCATGACAGAGGAACGTTCCTCACGTCAGTTAGGTGAACCAACACATGCAGGTGCAACAGCACAAACGGCAACCTTCTCAACGTTTGATGAAGTGAATCTGCCACAGGCTGAAAAACGTAATTTAGATATGTTACTTGATATTCCATTACAAGTAACGGTTGAGCTTGGACGGACTAAGCGAGCCGTTAAAGATATCCTTGAATTATCATCTGGATCTATTTTAGAGTTAGATAAACTAGCTGGTGAGCCGGTTGATATACACGTCAATAACAAACTAATCGCCCAGGGAGAAGTTGTTGTTATTGATGAAAATTTCGGCGTCCGGGTAACAGATATTATTAGCCAATCAGATCGCTTAAATAAATTAAAGTAAAGGTTTGGAGGAATAAAGATGGCACAATCAGTTTTAATCGTTGATGATGCAGCATTTATGCGCATGATGATTAAAGATATTTTAACAAAAAACGGATTTGATGTGGTAGGAGAAGCACAGGATGGTAGTCAAGCTGTTGAAAAATATGAGGAGTTAAAACCAGATTTAGTGACAATGGATATTACCATGCCTGAAAAAGATGGAATCGCTGCTTTGAAAGAAATAAAAGCGATCGATCCTAATGCAACGATCATAATGTGTTCGGCTATGGGACAACAGGCAATGGTCATTGATGCTATTCAAGCAGGAGCAAAAGACTTCATCGTTAAACCGTTTCAAGCAGACCGCGTTATCGAGGCGATAAATAAAGCATTGGATTGATAAAATGAAGAAATTTCTAATTGTATTAACCTTAATTCTATCTGCACAGCTTATCGTGCCAACATTATATGTGGAGGGACAAGGCGATAAAGTTAGTGATGTATTTGGTAACGAGGATATGGAAGAGAATGAAGAAGAGGCAGCTTCTAATTCAGAAGCTGATTCGTCTCATCAACCAAATGAAGCGAATATGTCTGACCAACAGGAGACAGGCGGAAATGATCAGAACATCCTTAATAGCAATCCACCTAGTTTACCACGTTTAGTCATCCAGCTCGTGGTAGTACTTGGTATTATTATTGCATTAATATATGGACTGCTTAAATTTTTCAATCGATCTGGTCAATTTTCTAAACAGGGCGATGTGCTTGAGAATTTAGGTGGCATATCCTTAGGAACAAATAAGTCTGCTCAAATGCTTCGAATCGGGGACCGCATTTATCTTGTTGGTGTTGGTGATAATATTGAGCTACTTACAGAAATTACCGATGCGTCTATTAAAGATCAAATCTTAGCTAGTCATGAGCAAAAAAATGGACAAGTTGTAAATCCAATTCAATCACTTTTTCATTTGAAAAAACAACCCAAACAGGCTAATGAAAATAATCAAAAACATGACCAACCGTTTGCTTCTTTATTTAAGAGTGAACTTGATGCACTAAAGGAAAAGCGCAAGCAAATGAGGTTGAATGATAAGGACGACGATAACACATGAATCTTATTGACATATTCTCAAGCACTGATGCAGAAACTGTAACAACATCTGTCCAACTATTAATCTTGTTAACTATATTTTCATTAGCTCCAGGCATCCTAATCTTATTGACGAGTTTCACAAGAATCGTTATCGTTCTATCGTTCACTCGAACGTCATTAGCTACCCAGCAGATGCCACCAAATCAGGTGTTAGTAGGGATTGCTTTATTTATGACTTTTTTTATCATGGCACCAACTTTTCAAGAAATCAATCAAGAAGCGCTAACACCGCTTTTTAATGAGGAAATTGGTCTTGAAGAGGCTTATGAACGTGCTAGTACACCGATTAAAAATTTTATGGCTAATCATACGAGACAGAAGGATTTAGCCTTATTCCTAAACTATAGCAATGCAGAAACGCCTGAAACCCTTGATGATGTTCCGTTGACGGCTTTAATTCCGGCATTTGCTATCAGTGAAATAAAAACGGCTTTTACAATGGGATTCTTGATTTTTATTCCGTTTCTTGTCATTGATATGACGGTAGCCAGTGTGCTGATGTCAATGGGGATGATGATGCTACCGCCTGTTATGATTTCACTGCCATTCAAAGTCTTGCTTTTTGTCTTAGTCGATGGCTGGTATCTCATTACTGACGCTTTATTATCAGGATTCAATTAGCTTTATAAAAGGAGAAGAGTGTGATGAGTGCAGAATTCATTATATCACTTGCTGAGCAAGCAATATATACTGTATTAATGGTAGCAGGTCCATTATTAATTTTGGCATTATCGGTAGGCCTTTTAGTCAGTATTTTTCAAGCAACAACACAAATTCAGGAGCAAACCTTGGCATTTATTCCGAAAATTGTGGCGGTCCTATTAGGACTTGTTTTTTTCGGACCATGGATGCTGACGAGAATTGTTGAATTTGCTACTAATATTTTGATGAATTTAAATCAGTTTGTGGGTTAACAAATGCTGACACTATTTGATCTCAATAGCTTACCTGCTTTCTTACTCATTTTCACTCGAATTGTTGCTTTTATAGCTACTGTGCCTATTTTTTCATATCGTAACATTCCAAACCCGTTTAAAGTTGGCTTTGCCTTTTTCATGAGCTTGATCATGGTGTTATCCATTGATATACCTGAACTTACTATTGATTTAGCCTATGTTATCTTAATCTTTAAAGAGGTATTAGTTGGTATTATACTTGGACTACTAGCTTATCTTGTTTTATCAGTCGTTCAAATTGCCGGTGGGTTCATTGATTTTCAAATGGGGTTTGCCATTGCGAATGTCGTTGACCCGCAAACTGGTGCTCAGAGTCCGGTAATCGGGCAATACTTCCATATGTTCGCCTTATTATTTTTACTAGCTGTAGATGGTCATCATCTATTTATTAATGGTGCTTTTTATAGCTTTGACTTAATCAAAATTGATCAGCTCATTCATATAGGCTCAAATGGTTACATTACAACTGTTTTGACTACATTTACTCAATTGTTTTTAATCGCCTTCCAAATGGCAATACCGATTGTTGGCTGCCTTTTTCTAGTCGATGTTGCTTTAGGAATTGTAGCAAGAACGGTACCACAGCTTAATGTTTTTGTGGTAGGTATTCCGATTAAAATCACGGTTTCATTATTTGTCTTAGGAATGTTTATGACCTTATATATTAGTTTAGTTCAACGATTATTTAACTATATTATTGAAATACTAGAAGTCTTTATGCGTATTTTAGGAGGGGTCTAGCTACTATGTCTCAATTACGATTGGACTTGCAATTTTTTTCAGGTGAAAAAACAGAAAAAGCGACTCCAAAAAAGCGTGAAGACACTAGAAAAAAAGGTCAAGTTGCTAAAAGCCAGGATGTAAATACTGCCTTGTTATTGTTTTTTATCTTTATTGCTTTTATTATAATCGGACCCTTTTGGAAGGAACGACTAACAGGACTATACCAAAAAGTCTTCACAGAATATTTGTCGTGGGAGATAACATTTGATCAGCTTCACATTATTTTTATTGATGTCCTATCCTATATTGCTATAACCATTGCACCAATTATGGGGATTGCACTAGTCATTGGTTTAGCAGCCAATATTATTCAGGTGGGTTTTCTTTATACAACAGAGCCTTTGCAGATGAAACTTGACCGAATTAACCCGATTTCTGGTGCTAAGCGAATTTTTTCGTTGAGAGCGCTAGTAGAGCTGTTGAAATCTGTTTTTAAAATTGCTATTGTAGGTACGATTACTTTCTATGTTTTATGGTCAAATAAAGATGAGATTATGATGCTTTCATTTGGTAGTTTAGATGGGGCACTTTCCTTTTTAGGGCAAACCGTTACGACAATGGGAATTTCAGCAGCTATTGCCCTACTTATCTTAGCCGTATTTGATTATGCTTATCAGCGATATGACTATGAAAAAAATATTAGAATGTCAAAGCAAGATATAAAAGATGAGTATAAAAATATCGAAGGGGATCCATTGATTAAATCAAAAATCAAGGAACGGCAGCGTCAGATGGCGATGCGGCGGATGATGAGTGAGATACCCCACGCCGATGTGGTAATTACAAACCCAACCCATTATGCCGTTGCGATCAAGTACGATGAAACAAAGGCGGACGCCCCTTATGTTGTTGCTAAAGGTGTTGATTATGTCGCGTTTAAGATTCGTGATATAGCTAAAAATCACAATGTGGTAATTGTAGAAAATCGCCCTTTAGCAAGAGCATTATACGCTGAAATAGAAATTGGACATGTGATTAATGAAACGTTTTATCAAGCTGTGGCGGAGGTTTTAGCTTACGTATATCAGGTTGAACGAAAAGCATAATACAGCTTGTAAGGAGAGACTAATATGAAGCCTAGAGATCTATCAGTATTATTGTTTGTAATAACCATTATTATTATGTTAATCATCCCTTTGCCGGGGTGGCTACTTAGTATCCTTATTTTAGTAAATATTTCAATTTCATTAATTATTATTTTAGTAGCGATGAATACGTCGGAGGCGCTAGAATTCTCCATTTTGCCCTCACTCTTATTATTGATGACCTTATTCCGATTAGGCTTGAATGTATCGACAACACGTTCAATATTAAGTGAAGCTGATGCTGGTAATGTAGTTGATACATTTGGTTCTTTTGTTATTGGAGATAACCCATTGGTAGGTTTGGTTGTATTTATTATTCTGATTATCATTCAATTTCTTGTTATCACGAAAGGTAGTGAACGTGTATCGGAAGTTGGCGCAAGGTTTACCTTAGACGCAATGCCTGGTAAGCAAATGAGTATTGATGCAGACTTGAATGCAGGGTTAATTAATGAGCAACAGGCAAAGGAACGACGTCAAAAGATCGAGCGAGAAGCAGACTTTTATGGAGCGATGGACGGTGCTAGTAAATTCGTAAAAGGTGATGCAATCGCTGGTATTATCATCGTACTGATTAATGTTATCTTTGGTCTCATTATTGGTGTTATGCAATTTGATATGTCTTTAGGGGAAGCCATGTCTACTTATATGCAATTAACAGTTGGTGATGGATTAGTAAGTCAGATTCCAGCCTTGTTAATTTCGACTGCGATGGGTATCGTAGTGACAAGGGCTGCCTCAGAAGGTAATTTGAGTAATGATGTTACAGGGCAATTACTTCAATATCCAAAGTTACTATACATAGCAGGTGGGACGGTTTTCTTAATTGGTCTGACACCTATTAATTTTTGGTTAACAACCTCAATCAGTGCTGTATTGCTTATAGGAGGCTATCTACTAGATCGAACAGCCAAAGAAGTACCAATAGATCAAGCAGTGGAAGAAGAGGAAGAATCGAGTAAGCAGATTAAGTCCCAAGAAAATGTGGTTGATCTGATTAGTATGGATCCCATTGAATTCGAGTTTGGTTATGCGTTGATTCCGTTAGTAGATACTAATCAAGGCGGTGATTTAATGGATCGCATCGTTATGATTAGACGGCAGCTTGCCATAGAATTCGGTATTGTCATTCCTGTTGTACGTATTCGTGATAATATTCAGTTACCACCAAATGCTTACCAGTTAAAAGTAAAAGGGAACGAAGTAGCCCAAGGTGAACTGATGCTAGACCATTATTTAGCGATGACACCAAGCTTGGATCAGGATGAATTAGAGGGAATTGATACGATCGAACCAGCCTTTGGCCTTCCGGCAAAATGGATAACAGAAGAACTGAAAGATGATGCTGAATTATCTGGATATACCGTCGTTGATCCACCTTCCGTTGTATCAACCCACATTACTGAGATCATTAAAAAGCATGCGCACTTATTACTTGGTCGTCAAGAAACAAAGCAATTAGTCGATCATCTGAAAGAAAGTTATCCGATCTTAGTAGAAGAAGTAACACCAGAGCCGTTAAGTATTGGAGATATTCAAAAAGTATTAGCCAAGCTTTTACGAGAGCAAGTGTCTGTTCGGAATTTACCGGTTATTTTTGAAACATTAGCAGATTTCGGTAAAATGACGAATGATCCTGATCTATTAGCCGAATATGCCCGTCAAGCTCTCGCTTCACAAATTACCAAACAGTATGCAAGTGGAGCAAATACGTTACGAGCAATAACGGTTGCAGGTGAAGTAGAACAAATGATAGCGGATCATGTTCAACAAACTGAACATGGCAATTACCTAGCGTTAGATCCTGATAGCCAGCAGCGAATTATTAAATCCGTTTCTGAGAAGGTTGAGCAAGTATCGTTGCAAGAAGAAATACCAATTATCTTATGCTCTCCAACGATTAGAATGTATATGAAACAATTACTTGATCGATTCTTCCCTCAAGTTGTTGTATTATCTTATAATGAATTAGAACCAAACTTAGATGTTCAAAGTGTTGGGGTGGTGAAAGCTGGATGAAAGTAAAAAAATATATTGCACCAACAATGCCAGAAGCCATGCAACAAGTTAGAAAAGAGCTAGGTAGTGATGCGGTTATACTAAACTCCAAAGTAATCTACACAGGTGGATTACTTGGCTTGTTTAAAAAGAAAAATATCGAGGTGGTAGCTGCAGTTGAACCCAAACCAGTCACTAAACAGCCTCAAATTAAGCCAACGCTTAAGAAGAAAGAAACAACATTAAAGCACGATGATAAGCAACAGGCTATTGTCCTGGAAGAATTACGTTCACTTAGAAAATGGGTGGAAGCAAAGACTAGCCAGGACGAACGACCATCGTTTCCTGCGGCATTTGAATCATTATTAGAGCTACTGGTCGAGCAAGAGGTAGAATCAGAGATTGCCCAAACCCTTATCCAAGAAACAATTGAGGAAGCTGGCTCACGTGATTATACTTATTTAGAAGCCAAAATCTTATTAAAACAGAAGCTTAAGCATCTCTTCTCTCAATATCAGGTCAAATCAATAAGCTTTCAGAAAAAGTTTATTCATCTTGTCGGTCCAACAGGAGTAGGAAAAACAACGACGATTGCCAAGCTTGCTGCTATGAGTATGCTAAAGGACAATAAAAAGGTCGCCCTGATTACAGCTGATACATATCGAATTGCAGCTATTGAACAATTAAAAACATATGCTAAAATCCTTGATATACCGATTGAAATTGCGTATACGACGGAAGATTATCAAAAAGCAAGACTTAAATTTCAACAGTATGATCTTGTTTTTGTCGATACTGCCGGACGTAATTTTCGCAACCCAAAATATGTTGCCGAGCTAGGTAAGGTTGTAGATCTCGAGCAAGATATCGAAACCTATCTCGTTTTATCCATGACAACCAAAGCAAGTGATGTGTTAGCGATTTTTAAGCAATTTCAGACGATCCCCCTTACCAGCTTAATTTTAACGAAAACAGATGAAACAGCTAGCTTTGGAACTGTGGTAAATTTAGCCTACCGATACCAGATAGGTGTTGCTTACTTAACGAATGGTCAGGATGTACCCGACGATATTAAACAAGCTACGCCAGATTTACTGGCTGAGCTTGTCATAGGACCACAAAATAATGATGAGTCATGATCAAGCAAGCAACTTACGAAAAAGAATGAATAGGCTTACTACCACACGACAGACAAAAACGATAGCAGTCGTTAGTGGTAAGGGTGGGGTAGGAAAATCGAATTTTACCTTAAATTTTGCCTTATCACTAGCAGGGCAGGGTAAAGCAGTGTTAATTGTTGATTTAGATATCGGTATGGGTAATATAGACATTTTGTTAGGTTTACAAGCTAATACAACCATTGTAGAGATGTTTGATAAGCAATTGCCTATACATGATATTATTGAGCATGGTCCACATTCCATCAATTACATAGCAGCTGGATCAGGACTTTCAGATCTTTTTAGTTTAGATGAAGCAAAGTTTAATTATTTTATCGATCAATTTGAAACAGTTTCTTCCGAGTATGATTATGTTTTCTTTGATATGGGGGCAGGGGCTTCAGATGAAAGTTTACTGTTCATTCTAGCTGCTGACGAATGTATCGTCGTGACTACACCTGAACCTACTGCTATGATGGATGCTTATGGGATGATGAAGCATATTCATCAAAGGAATGCGTCGTTACCTTTTTATTTACTCGTTAATCGGGTAGAGAATGCCAAGGAAGGACAGCAAATTATTCAACGATTACAGAAAGTTTCAGAGCGGTTTCTAGCTAAAACGCTTCATGTACTCGGCATGATCCCCTTTGACAAAAAGGTATCACGAGCTGTTATCAAACAAATTCCCTTTTCAATGTTTGATACGCGCAGCCCTGCTACTCGTGCTATAAACCAGATTGCAATGAAATACGTATCAAATCAGACAGATAAGAATGACAATGATAAAAGTCCTTCATCATTTATTACAAAATTAAAGAGGCTGCTTAAAGAGAGGTAGATAACCATGGATCAGACCATTAAAGTATTGGTCGTAGATGATTCTGCTTTTATGAGAAAGATCATTTCAGATATATTAACATCACATAGCCGAATTCAGGTAATGGATACAGCCCGAAATGGTCAAGATGCATTGGCTAAAATTGATCAACTTAATCCCGATGTCGTTACATTAGACATAGAAATGCCGATTATGGATGGGATTTCTGCCCTAGCTCAAATTATGAAGACTAAACCAAGGCCTGTTATTATGCTTTCTAGCCTAACCAAAGAAGGGGCAGACAAAACTTTTGAGTCTATGGAATTAGGTGCGGTTGATTTTATCGCTAAGCCATCTGGGTCAATATCACTAAACATTCGTGAGAAAGAAGCCGAAATTATAAGTAAGGTTATACACGCTTCTCAAGCCCAGCTAAGCAACATAAATAAGCTTAATTCTAATACTAAGCCCATCCCTTCTTTTCGGTTTAAACCAAACTTAATAAAAGAAAAGAATAAGACGGGTTTCTTGGTAGGAATCGGAACATCAACAGGAGGTCCACGGGCCTTACAACAGGTTTTAACGAGACTTCCTAAAGATATCCCAGCTCCAATTGCTATTGTTCAGCATATGCCAGCTGGATTTACCCATTCATTAGCTAATCGTTTAGATCAATTGTCTGATATTCGCGTCAGAGAAGTAGAAGATGGTGAGTTATTGGAGAATGGTACAGCTTATATTGCACCCGGCGGCTTTCAGTTTAGAATTATAGAAACATTTAAAGGTTTACAAGCTAAGGTTTCAAGAGAAGGTAACCGTAACGGTCACCAACCGTCTGTCGATGTGTTATTTGAATCAATGGCTCAGCTCAGAAATAAACAGCTTTTAGCCGTTGTAATGACAGGTATGGGTACAGATGGGGCAAATGGTCTGATTGAGATGAAGTCAAGTAAGGAAAACACAATTGTCGTTTCTGAGTCAAAAGAAACCTGTGTCGTTTACGGGATGCCTCAGGCAGCTGAAAAAACGCAATTAGTAGATTATGTTGTCGCACTTCCAGACATTGCAGAAACGATGGTTAATCAATTGAAAGTCAGAGGTGAATAGCATGGAAATGAATGAGTATCTTGATGTATTTATCGAAGAGAGTAAAGAGCATATTCAAGCGTTAAATGAGCATTTGTTAGAGTTAGAGAAAGAACCTAGTAATCTGACAATTGTAAGCGAAATATTTAGGTCTGCGCATACGTTGAAAGGTATGTCCGCTACCATGGGTTTTCAGGATTTAGCTGATTTAACTCATAAAATGGAAAACGTCTTGGATGCTGTTCGCCATCACAAGATTACCTTGAATTCAGATATTATTGATGTAGTGTTCAATGCAGTTGATGTGCTAGAATCCATGGTCCTTGATATCACAGACGGTGGGGAAGGTAAGCAAGATGTCACAAATCTTGTAAATCAGCTCCAAGCCATTGAGGCAGGTGAAGTAGTCACCGCTAATGAGGAGGCAGCTGTAACAGTGAATCAGTCGGCTTCTGTCCAAATTGAACAACAGCTTGACCAATTTGAATTAACTGTTTTACAGCAATCACAAGAAAAAGGTTTTGCGAATTATCAAGTAACAGTACGACTGCAAGAGTCATGCTTACTTAAAGCTGCTCGTGTCTACATGGTATTCGAAATACTCGAAAAGATAGGTGAAGTGATTAAATCAACGCCATCAGTTACGGAGCTTGAAGATGAACAATTTGAGTATGATTTTAATGTTATCCTTGTGACTAAAGATACACCCGATATGATTAAACAAAAAATTATGAAGGTGTCAGAAATTGAAGAGGTGGTCGTTGCTGAGCTATCTCTCGACAATATCAGTGAACAAAATGAATATACTCAGACCCAATCTAATGCTGTACAACAGGATAATAGTGAAGCAAATTCTGGTAAGGAAACAACAAAGTCACAAGTTAGTAATCGGACCATTCGTGTCAATATTGAGCGATTAGATGCGTTAATGAATTTATTTGAAGAGTTAGTTATAGATCGTGGAAGATTAGAGCAAATTGCTAGCTCATTACGTGATGCTGAGCTTCAAGAGACGGTTGAGCATATGTCACGGATTTCAGGTGATTTACAAAATATTATTTTAAATATGCGGATGGTTCCGATTGATCAAGTATTCAACCGTTTTCCAAGAATGGTACGTCAATTGACGAAAGACTTAAACAAAAAAGTAGATTTGCAAATTTATGGCGCTGAGACAGAGCTAGATCGAACAGTAATTGATGAAATCGGTGATCCACTTGTTCATTTAATTCGTAATGCTTTAGACCACGGGATTGAGACGCCAGAAGTAAGAAAGCAAAAGGGTAAGCCAGAAGAAGGGATTTTAAAATTAAATGCCTACCACAGTGGTAACCATGTCTTTATTGAAATATCGGATAATGGCGCAGGAATAGATCGGGAAAAAGTCATTACAAAAGCAATTTCAAACGGCATCATTACGAGAGAACAAGCAAATGGTTATACGGATAAACAAGTCTACCAACTAATTATGGAGAGTGGTTTTTCAACAGCAGATAAAATTTCTGATATTTCTGGGCGTGGTGTAGGACTTGATGTCGTTAAGAATACGATAGAATCTTTAGGAGGTAATATATCGATTAATTCTTCATTTAATGAAGGATCAACATTCTTAATTCAATTACCATTAACCTTATCTATTATTTCAGTCATGTTAACAGAAGTGCAAAATGAAAAATACGCTATTCCACTCTCGTCGATAATCGAAACAGCTATTGTTCATAAAAAGGACATTATGCATGCACATAACAAGCAGGTTATTGACTTCAGAGGAAAGGTTGTTCCCCTTGTTTCATTAAAAGAAGTCTTTGAAGTCCCAGGGGACGTAGAAGAAGATGACTATTATTCAGTTGTTATTATTCGACAAGGTGAGAAAATGGCAGGTTTAATTGTTGATACATTCATTGGACAGCAGGAAGTAGTATTGAAATCGCTTGGAAATTACTTAACCGATATCTTTGCTATTTCAGGTGCGACGATCTTAGGTGATGGACAGGTAGCATTGATTGTTGATACAAATGCTCTAATTAAATAGGAGGGTGAGGACTATGGTAGGAGGAACAACGGAGTTTATAAAGTCAATTGTCTTTCAATTAGCTAACGAAGAATATTCAATGCCCGTTGATCTTGTCGGATCAATTGAACGGGTGATGCACATCACGCGTATTCCAGGAACACCTGATTTTGTTAAAGGTGTATTAAATCTTCGCGGGGTTGTAACACCCATCATTGATTTGCGCAGCCGGTTTGGTTTTGAAGTTCAGGAATACACTGACAGCACAAGAACGATTATTATTCAGCATAATAATATGGACGTAGGTCTTATTGTCGATGCAGCCTATGATGTCATCGATATACCAAAGGAAAGAATAGAGCCAGCCCCAGAAACGGTCGGATCGGTTTCGATTGATTATATTGACGGTGTAGCCAAACATGATGATCGTTTATTGATTTTATTAAATATCGATAAAGTATTATCCCATGAAGAAATAAAATCGACCACTCATTCTGATGTACAGAAGGTGTAATTTATGTCATTTATTGAGTCATTAACAGACTATCAAATCGATACGCTTAAAGAAATAGGCAATATTGGGGCTGGTAATGCTGCTACTTCCTTGTCAATGCTATTAAATCGTAAGGTGGACATGCATGTTCCGGCTGTTAGAGTCGTTGATTACAATGAGATGATGGAGCTTGCTGGTGGACCAGAAACAATTATTGCTGCTGTATTTCTCCGAATTGAAGGCGATGCACCTGGCAATATGTTTTTCGTTTTATCACCCGAAGAAGCAAATGGTTTTGTTAAACAGATGACGGGGTTAACTGAGTTTTCAATTACTGATGCTGAACCTAATGATATGGCACTATCGGCGCTACAAGAGATGGGAAATATTTTGGCGGGTTCTTATCTATCTGCACTCTCTGATTTTATCAATGTGCTACTACAACCATCTGTACCTTTACTTACAATTGATATGGCAGGTGCGATTCTAGCAGAAGGTTTACTAGAATTATCACAGGTTAGTGACTACGCCATTATTATTGAGACTATTATTGATGATCAAGAAGATCACAATCAACCGATTCGGGGGCATTTTTTCCTATTACCAGATCCGGACTCCTTCCCGAAGATTTTCAACCAATTAGGTGTTATGGATAAGTGACTGCCATGGTTGGTCAAGTTATTAAAGTTGGAATTGCTGACTTACAATTTGCAAAATCACCGGACGTTTTGCGTACATCAGGCTTAGGATCTTGTGTTGGCGTTGTCGTTTATGACGCCACATTAAAAATGGCAGGAATGGCTCATGTGATGCTACCAGATTCTACTTCAGCCAAGAAGTCAGCTTTCAATCCATTTAAATATGCAGATACAGCGATACCACTTTTGATCAATACGTTACTCGAAGATGGAGCAAGGAAATTTGCTTTAAAGGCTAAAATAGCGGGAGGGGCTCAGATGTTTTCGTTTAGCTCTTCAAATGATATGCTTCGAGTTGGTGTTCGTAATGTAGATGCCGTAAAAGAGGCATTAAAGGCTTATCGCGTTCCTATTATAGCTGAAGATGTTTATGGAAATAGTGGTCGAACGATTGAATTTTCTCCTGAGACAACTCGACTAAGTGTACGAACGGTTAGCCAAGGAACAAAAGAAATTTAGAAAGTGAGGCGATTAGGTTGGTTGCAGAGCAATTAACGATCGAGCAAATATGGAAAAACTGGATAGATCATAAAGATGCTGAAGCTGCCAATCGACTCGTTCAACACTATATGTATTTAGTCGATTATCATACGCAGCGGATTTCAGTCAACCTTCCTCGAAATGTAGCAAGAGATGATATAAGAAGTTTGGGATTTTTGGGGTTATATGATGCTTTACAAAAATTTGAACCAGAACGCGATTTGAAATTTGATACATATGCCTCTTTTCGAATTAGAGGAGCGATCATTGATGGCCTGAGAAAAGAAGACTGGTTGCCACGATCAACAAGAGAAAAGGCAAAAAAAATCGAACAAGCAACACAGGAACTATTCCAACTTTATCATCGTGAGCCCACGGCCGCCGAGATAGCTGAATATTTAAATTTAAAAGTAAGGGATGTAGAATCGAGCTATAAGGATGTTTGGTTTGCTAATTTGCTCTCAATTGAGGAGAAAATTGGGGATAGCCCAGATGATTTTAAAGAAAGTTTGGGCTATACCATTATTGACAATCAACAATTAACACCTGAAGATCGATTATTAAAAGAGGAGAATTACCAATATTTGGCGAATTCTATAAGTAAGCTAAATAAAAATGAACAGCTTGTTATCAGTTTATTTTATCAAGATGAGCTTACTTTTACAGAAATTGGTCAAGTGTTATCTCTAACGACATCTCGAATATCGCAAATTCATAAGCAGGCGATATTTAAATTAAAAAATGCACTATCTTAATAAGCTGCCATGCTTAAATGATAAGTTGAAGGAGATTTTGATATGGAGGATTTAAACGAGTATTTTGATTTGCTGATAGCAGCTGATAAAATGTCAGCATCGATTCATATGCTAGCAGAATATAACCCAGACGAACTAAGTGAAAAGATGATGAAAGAATGGTTAGCATCCCATAAAATCATTTTTGGCTATAACGAGGATAATCTACAAAAGCTAACCAAGCAATGTGATCCAGGCTATTTCCCAATTAATGTTGCAACGGGTGTAGAACCAAAGCATGGGGTTGACGGAAAAATTGACTTTGTCTGTGATCGTGATGATTACTTTGGTGTCGATGAGAAGAGAGATTTTCGAGATGTCAAAAAAATTCCTTCATTGACAAGTGATGAAAAAATTGCGATTATAACAGACCCAATTCCAGGAAAGGCAGGTCGTGATATTTTCGGTAAGAATCTTCCTGCTAAAAAAGGTCGACCTATCAAAATGATCGCAGGGAAAAATGTACGTTACGATGAACAATCCAAAACGTTCTATGCCATGATTGATGGTCAATTAAGTATCGCTGGAAGCAAGATTCATATCTTTGATACCTATGAAATTTCTGGTGATTTAACCATGCAAACAGGAAATATTGATTTTATTGGTTCTGTAACCATCCGTGGCAATGTTCCATCAGGCTATCGAGTAAAAGCTGATGGAGATATCCAAATCTATGGTTTAGTTGAAGCGAGTCAGATTGAAGCAGGAGGAAACATTACCATTACAGAAGGAATCTCTGGTTTAAAAAAAGGAACGATTAAAGCTGGTGGGAACGTTAACATTGGCTATATTAATCAAGCCAATGTTGATGCGGAAAATAACATTGTTGTCCAAAACTCAATTATGCATAGCCACTGCGTCGCAAAAGAACACATTTTCTGCCAGTCTGGTAATATTGTCGGTGGTGTTTGCTCTGCTGGGGTAACCATCGTTGCAAGAGATGTTGGAAATCGGATGGACACCAAGACCGAAATTGCGATTGGGATTGATCAAGAGCAATTTTTATTGGAAACAAAGTTAGAGTTAGCCAAAAAAACGTTATTGAATGATCTTGAGAAGCTTAAGGCTTTAGGGGCAAAGCTAGAAAATAAAGCCAAGTCAGGTGGGTTGACACAAAAAGAACGTATCCTATTGTTAAAGCAACGTAACACGATTCAAGTAACTGAAAGTAAGTTGAGCAAAATTGATACACAGATTGAATCACTGCATGTGCAAATTGGTGATGAAGAAAAAGCTCGGCTAATTGTTAAAGGAACCATGTATCCGAATGTAAACTTACGCTTTGGTAAATATCAAAAGTCAACGACAACAAATTACAAATTCACACAGGTTTATATCAAAGAAGGAGAAATTCAAATTATCCCATTATAGGTTCTGGAGGGAGTGAGTTAAATGAGTTGGAAAGCAGTAGAAATGCAGGTTGGTCTACCACGAACTCAAGATGCAGGTAAGATTCAAGAACAGCTTCAGCAACGAGGTCAGTTCATGCAGGATATGCTTGCATCGGCTCAAATTCAGTCAGATGAGGCCAAACGAAAAACGGTAAATGAACTCGAGCAAAAAAAACAAGTCAAAAATGATAAGCAAAAACAACAAGAGGAAGAGAAACAACCTCGTTCTCATTCTCATTTAGCTAAGACTCACGGTAAGTCACCAGAACACCCCTATTTGGGTAAAAAAATTGATATAAACGGTTAGAGGGAGTTATATGTTCTATATTCTATTGTTTTTGAGTTTTCTATTACATGCTATTTCATTGATCATCATTAGACAATTAAAAGAAAAACTAGCCCGACCAGAACAGGTACTCGCTGATTTAACGAAGGAAAAGAAAGAGATAGAGGACTTATTAGCCGTCTACTTATTAGAATTACGTGAAGAAAATGAAAAAATGATTAAACACATAAACGATAATGCTTCGATAACGAATCATTCACACGCCAAGTCGAATAATGCTCATACCCCCCCTCTTACAAGTGAAACAGTTGATTCAGAGGATAAACCGACAAATGAGCAGCGGTATCCAAGCTATCAACCTGTTCAAATCGCTGAGCAGCAGGATAAGTTTGAGCAATCCTTTGCCGCTCAAGTACTCTCTCTGTATAGTAATGGCGAGAGTGTTGAAGCTATTGCAAAAAAATTAAATCGGGGTAAAACAGAAGTAGAATTACTTGTTAAATTTCATAGTAGCACTACATCAAAATAATCCTGTCAATCGGAGACATAAAGTAGTGGGGGTTCGACGCATAGGATGTGCTAACGCAGACGTTGCGACACGACGTCGCGAAATTTAGTCAGCATGCTCTCTCCCTCACTGATCGTTAGTTAAACCAATCGGGCCGTTACTGGCTGTTGGATCTCCACTTAGAAATCCCCTTATTTCTTGAAGTGGGAGTCTTACAAAAGCCCTTCGATGGGGTGAGTAATTGCAGCCACAGCCAGTTACACTGCGATAAAGACGTGACATTTTATCCAATGCGAATCAAATCTAGCAAAAAAGCGAATAAAAGCCTTGCTTGTCGTAGTTCAATGTGGTATATTTACTTCTGGTGTTAATTACACACGCTTATGGATGATAGGAATGGTGCTGAGCGTTAATCAGTTATCCTATAAAAATGAAGTAAGCGGAGGATAAAAACCAAATTAGGAGGAAATGTAAGATGGCAGTTATTTCAATGAAACAATTATTGGAAGCTGGTGTGCACTTTGGACACCAAACACGTCGTTGGAATCCGAAAATGAAAAAATACATTTTTACGGAAAGAAACGGCATTTACATTATTGATTTACAAAAAACAGTGAAAAAGGTTGATGAGGCATATAACTTCATTAAAGAAGTAGCAGAAAATGGCGGAACAGTTCTTTTTGTTGGTACAAAAAAACAAGCTCAAGAGTCTGTTAAAGAAGAAGCTATTCGTTCTGGTCAATTCTATATTAACCAACGCTGGTTAGGTGGTACATTAACTAACTTTGGTACCATTCGTAAACGTATTAACCGCTTAAAAGATATTGAGCGTATGGAAGAAGACGGTACATTTGATGTCCTTCCTAAAAAAGAAGTTGTAGGTTTGTTAAAAGAAAAAGAACGCCTTGTGAAATTCCTAGGCGGTATTAAAGAAATGAAAAAAATTCCTGATGCTTTATTCATCGTAGACCCTCGTAAAGAGCGTATCGCGGTTGCAGAGGCACACAAACTTAATATTCCGATCGTTGGAATTGTCGATACAAACTGTGATCCTGATGAAATTGACTATGTTATTCCAGCAAACGATGATGCGATTCGTGCTGTTAAATTGTTAACAAGTAAAATGGCGGATGCTATTTTAGAAGTTAAACAAGGTGAAGAAACTGAAGAAGTAGAAGCTCAAGTTTCAGAAGAAGTTGTAGAAGAAGCTGCTGAAGTTACTGAAGCCACTACTGAAGAAGAATAAAAAAGGTTTTGAGAGGTGATAAGAGGGGAACCTTTTATCACCTTTTTATCAGCCTAAAAGCATCATTTATGTCTGTAATGATTTAAGTAAATACTAATGCTAAATGAAGTATATTTAAGGAGGAACTAAAATGGCCGTTACAGCAAGTATGGTAAAAGAGCTACGTGAAAAAACGGGTGCAGGTATGATGGACTGCAAGAAAGCATTAACTGAAACAAATGGTGATATGGAAAAAGCCATCGATTATTTAAGAGAAAAAGGAATCTCTAAAGCTGCTAAAAAGGCTGATCGTATTGCAGCAGAAGGGTCTGCTTACACTTTAACAGACGGAAATACAGCTGTCTTATTAGAAGTTAACTGTGAAACAGACTTTGTAACAAAAAATGATCAGTTTAAAGCTTTATTAACAGAGCTAGCTAAGCATCTACTTAGCCAAAAACCTGCTTCAGTCGAAGAAGCATTACAACAACCATTACATGGTAATGGTGAAACTGTTGAGACATTTATTAACAACAATATCGCTAAAATCGGTGAAAAACTGTCACTTCGTCGCTTTGTCATCGCTGAAAAGACAGATGCAGATGCATTTGGTGCTTACATTCACATGGGTGGAACAATTGGTGTTTTAACGGTCGTAGAAGGCACGACTGATGAAGCATTTGCTAAAGACATTGCTATGCATATTGCAGCTGTAAACCCTCGTTTCGTTTCACGTGATGCTGTAGATGCAGACACAGTAGAAAAAGAACGCGAAGTTTTAAAGCAACAAGCTTTAAATGAAGGTAAACCAGAAAAAATTGTTGAAAAAATGGTTGAAGGACGTCTAGGTAAGTTCTTTGAAGAAATTTGTTTATTAGAACAAAGCTTTGTAAAAGACCCAGACCAAAAGGTTGAAAAATTAGTAGCTGATAAAGGTGCAACGATTCAAGCCTTTACACGTTACCAAGTAGGCGAAGGTATTGAGAAACGTGAAGATAACTTTGCTGAAGAAGTTAGAAACCAAATGAAGAAATAATGAGCTACTTTTAACAACGGTAGTGTGAAGTTCGGAGGGAGCACATCGTGTTCCCTTTTCTTTAGAAATTTTTATCGCAGTGTAACTGTCTGAGACTGTGATTACTCGCCCATCGAAGGGCTTTTGTAAGACTCCCACTTCAAGAATAAGGGAACATGTCATGTCTGAGATCCAACAGCCAGTAACGGCCCGCTTCGTTCAAATGACGTTCAGTGAGGGAGATAGAAAGCTGACTACGTTCGCGACGTGTGTCGCAACGTCTGCACGAGCACATCCTATGCGTCGCCTACTAAATGAAGTTTCACTTTATTAGTATATGGGGTTATTTGTCAAAACGATTGTAAACGTATCGATTTTTTCTTCAAGCTTTTAGGTCATAGCAGTTTGAGTAACAAACGGTATACCGTCAGATCTTGAAATTGCGGAAAAACAAGTGAACAAAGGCTTGCGACGCTTATCATTTGCTAACACTTTGAACAAGCATTTTGAAATCAAGTATTTAACTTCATTTAGCAGAAGTCTCACCACTCCAAAGTGTGAGATGAATGTCATAGTGAGGAATATCCTATCTAGGATGATCATTGTTTCATCTAAGAAGATAGTGTAAGATATAAGTAAATTCTACATAATGGAGGTTATTATGACGACAGCACGCTATAAAAGAATTGTATTGAAATTAAGTGGGGAAGCACTAAGTGGGGAACTTGGCTATGGGCTTGAACCTAAAATTATTCAATCAATTGCAAGACAAGTAAAAGAAGTCGCCGAATTAGGAGTAGAAATAGCTATTGTAGTAGGTGGGGGCAACATTTGGAGAGGTAAAGTTGGTAGTGAAATGGGCATGGAGCGTGCTAATGCAGATTACATGGGAATGCTAGCAACAGTGATGAACTCTCTAGCACTTCAAGATAGCTTAGAAAATTATGGTATTCAAACACGTGTGCAAACGTCAATTGAAATGCGACAGGTTGCAGAACCATATATAAGAAGAAAAGCGATTCGGCATTTAGAGAAAAAACGTGTTGTTATATTTGCCGCAGGTACAGGGAATCCATATTTTTCAACTGATACGACAGCTGCTTTACGAGCAGCCGAAATCGATGCAGAAGTGATCCTTATGGCTAAAAACAATGTCGACGGTGTTTATACGGCTGATCCGAAGCTAGACGCTAGTGCTGAAAAATATCAAGAACTTACCTATATGCAAATGCTTAATGATGAGCTGGGGGTAATGGATTCAACCGCTTCATCACTATGTATGGATAATGATATACCTCTATTAGTTTTTTCGGTAGCTGAAGAAGGAAATATAAAAAAAGCCGTTCTCGGGGAAGAGATCGGAACGATTATTAGGAGGAATTAAAGATGTCTGATCATGTAATTAAAGAAGCAAAGCAAAGAATGGAGCAAGCTATTCAATCATTTTCTAAAAATTTAGCAACAGTGCGTGCCGGACGTGCGAACCCAGCGATTCTGAATAGTGTCTTTGTTGATTATTATGGGGCACCGACACCGTTAAATCAACTAGCGACTATTTCTGTTCCAGAGGCACGTCTATTAATGATTACACCTTTTGATAAGTCTTCTATTGGTGAAATTGAAAAAGCGATTCAAAAAGCTGATCTTGGTTTAGCGCCATCTAGTGATGGTAATGTCATTCGAATCTCTATTCCGCCTTTAACTGAAGAGCGACGCAAAGAACTAGTTAAAGTGGTTGGAAAGTTTGCTGAAGAAGCAAAGGTGCAAATCCGTAATGTCCGACGCGATGCGAATGATCAACTTAAAAAGGCTGAGAAAAATGGTGATCTCACTGAAGATGATCTTCGAGATTATCAGGACGATGTCCAAAAAGAAACCGATGCATTTATTAGTAAAATAGATAATTTGACGAAAGAAAAAGAAGCAGAAATTATGGAAGTGTGATCGTGCTTGGAAAGGGTGTGACAAAAGATCAGTCTTTTGTTCCACCTTTTTTCTTTGTACAATAATGCCTTAGTCTGCTAAGGATAGCCGTTGGATAAGCAATATGATATGATCATGATAGATTAACTAAGTGTAAATAAATCAAACAGCAATACCTTTTGCTCGATAAGGTGCGCATTGTATGACAGGCTGCCACTCGTGTCAGTTAGTTGCTGTCATTGTATCCATGTAATCATCAATGGATATAGGATTAACTTAATTATTTACTTACTGTGATCGATTATATCAAGGTAATCTCATCGATGATTAAAATTCGATTAAAGGGGATAATCTTTTAAACAGTTTCTTAGTGAATCTCGGGCTATAACATGGTAAACTGTATAAAGGTGTTAACTTCATTCAGCCGAAGTCGCCCGCTTCTACAAGTTTGCATTCCTTTTACAGAGGGTTCAAACCCCGGCTGACTCAAGTTAAAGCCTTCGGCGAATATCACAGATTATATCGAGCTTCGCTCAATAAAATCTGGATGCAAATACGCCAAGACATATTTGATTACAAAGTCAAATGACTGAATATAACCACAGATCGTGTCATCCACGCGCTTATTACTGACATGCAAGTGGTGAAAAAACACGGAAGAGACATCAGCTATATCTTGTCATGATAGTTTGAACAGTCTCTAATTTATCGCAGTGTAGCTGGCTGGGGCTGCGATTACTCGCCCCATCGAAGGGCTTCTGTAATCCTCCCACTTCAAGAAATAAGCGAACAGGTCATGTGTAAGTGGGAGATTCAACAGCCAGTAACGGCCCGATTGGTTCAACTAATATTCAGTGGAGGATGGAAAAAAACCCACTGAACGAAGTTTCAATTTATGTGTAAGTTTATGCAGGCAATGGGGGAAAAGATATGGGATTTTTAAAATGGCCCTTTAAAGATAAAAGGAATCAGCAAATGGAGCAAGATCTTGATCAATTAAAAATTGTACCCGATCATGTCGCGATTATTATGGACGGAAATGGCCGCTGGGCCAATAAACGTGGATTACCTAGGTTTGCCGGTCATAAGGAAGGTATGGACAACATCAAACGAATTGTAAAATTAGCAAATGGCTACGGTATCAAGGTTCTTACTCTTTATGCTTTTTCAACCGAGAACTGGAAAAGACCGAAGCAGGAAGTTGACTACTTAATGATGTTACCTAAAGAATTTCTAGATACGTATTTACCTGAGCTGATTGAGGAAAATGTCCAGATTAAAACGATCGGACATTTTGAAGATCTTCCAAAGCACACCAAACAAGCCGTCCAACATGCAATAGACCGTACCCAGGATAACACTGGGTTAATTTTAAATATTGCGTTAAACTATGGAAGTCGGTCAGAGCTAGTTGAAACAGTGAAGTCAATTACTGCAGATGTGAAAGCAAATCATATTTCTGTTGAAGATATTAATGAAGCAATGATAAGTGATCGGTTATTTACAGCTCGTTTACCGGAGCCTGATTTGCTCATCCGAACGAGCGGTGAAATTCGTTTAAGCAATTTCTTACTATGGCAACTGGCTTATACGGAATTTTGGTTTACTGATGTTCATTGGCCAGCATTTAATGAAAAAGAATTTAAGCAAGCCTTGTTAGCATACCAACAAAGAAAAAGAAGATACGGTGGGCTTGAGGCTTAGAAGAAGGTGTTACAATTATGAAAACAAGAATTATTACTGCGCTTGTCGCTATATTATTATTTTTTCCATTTGTGTTTATTGGGGGCTGGCCTTTTTATCTTGTCATGTTTTTAATCAGTACAATTGGACTCTATGAGCTGCTTAAAATGCGGAAAATGACTGCCTATCCGATCCCTATGTTAATGACGATGGTCTTACTTTGGACCTTATTGTTACCTGACTATCCATTTATAATCATTGCTTGGTTTCATGCTTATCAGCTTGAAATCATTTTAATGACTGCTTTACTATTGCTAGGATACACGGTATTAGTAAAGAATAAATTTACCTTTGAAGATGCGGGTTTTATGATTTTGTCAGCTATCTACATCGGTTTGGGCTTTCACTATTTTATTGAAACACAGTCAATCGGACTCGAATACATCTTTTATGGTATTGTTGTTATTTTAGCAACAGATACTGGAGCCTAT
Organism: Amphibacillus sediminis NBRC 103570; assembly: GCF_001552275.1. Taxonomy (GTDB): domain Bacteria; phylum Bacillota; class Bacilli; order Bacillales; family Amphibacillaceae; genus Amphibacillus_B; species Amphibacillus_B sediminis. The sequence goes on along the minus strand of NZ_BCQW01000003.1, from coordinate 105,565 downwards.
TTCTCAGGTCGTTTTTTTGGTAAACGTAAGTTATGGCCTGAGATTAGCCCAAACAAGACGATAGAAGGTGCTGTTGGAGGTATTTTACTAGCTGTTGTGGTAGGAGTTATTTTTCATCTTATCCACCCTGTCTCCCATTCCCTTATGCTTGTCATTATTGTGTCTGGTCTTGCTAGTATGGTTGGACAAGTTGGCGATTTGGTTGAATCTGCTTTTAAACGGAATTATGCTGTCAAAGACTCAGGATGGATTCTTCCCGGACATGGGGGCATCCTTGATCGGTTTGATAGCTGGTTGTTTGTCTTCCCGTTTTTGCATTTTATTCAATTCGTATCATAAAGTAAAGGGAGTGAGATGTTGAAAAAGATAGCCTTATTAGGTGCAACCGGTTCAATTGGCATTCAAACCATAGAGGTAATTAGAGCTCATCGTGAAGCCTTTGACCTTCATAGTATGGCGTTTGGAACGAATCTTGAAGTCGCACTGCCGTTAATTAAAGAATTTCAACCTCGAAGAATTGCAGTGGCGACAGAGGAGATAAAAGAAGCCTTAGCATCCTATGTTGATCGTGCTAAAATTGTAGTTGGTGTAGCCGGTTTAATTGAGCTCAGTACAGATGACCAAGTTGATCTGGTGGTTAATGCGGTAATGGGAAGGATCGGACTAGAACCAACAATCGAGGCGATTAAAGCTAAAAAGACAATTGCACTCGCGAATAAGGAGACTTTGGTCATAGCGGGGCACCTTGTCATGGCTTTAGCTAAGCAGCATGGTGTCAATATTTTACCCGTAGATAGTGAGCATTCTGCTATATTTCAATGCTTACAAGGTGAAGACACGGCTAAGTTGGAGCGGTTAATTATTACAGCTTCTGGTGGTAGCTTCCGCGATTTAAGTAGGGATCAGTTGCGTAACGTAACGATAGCTGATGCACTTAACCATCCGAACTGGAGCATGGGGGCTAAAATAACAATTGATTCAGCTACCATGATGAATAAAGGGCTCGAAGTCATTGAAGCCCATTGGCTATTTGACATCGAATATGATAAAATTGATGTTATTTTACATAAAGAAAGCACGATTCACTCAATGGTTGAATTTGTTGATCGTAGTGTCATAGCACAGTTGGGTTATGCTGACATGAGAGTTCCGATTCAATATGCACTTTCCTACCCGAATCGACTCCCGCTTAAAAAGGCCAAGTCGCTTAATTTAGTTGAGCTTGGCAAGCTTCATTTTGAGAAAATGGATTTCGATCGTTTCCCTTGTTTAAGAATGGCCTATCATGCTGGGAAAACAGGTGGTTCAATGCCAACGGTATTGAATGCTGCAAATGAACAGGCGGTTGGTTTATTCCTCAAGGAACAAATTCCATTTTTGGACATTGAACGATTAGTTGAGCAAGTAATGGCTGAGCATGATTCCATTGTTGCTCCTGATTTAGCAACCATTCATGCACTTGATGTTGAAATTAGACGTAAAGTTATTGAACACGTAAATTGCTAGTATAAAAGGAGAGAAGCTCGTGAATACGATTATAGCCTTTATTTTAATGTTTGGTCTATTAGTATTTGTTCATGAATTTGGCCACTTTATATTTGCCAAAAAAGCAGGCATGCTTGTTAGAGAATTCGCTATCGGATTTGGCCCCAAAATATTCTCGACTAAAAAAGGAGAGACCCTTTACACAATTCGTATTTTACCAATGGGTGGATATGTTAGAGTTGCGGGAGACGATCCAGAGCTTATCGAATTAAAGCCTGGGCAGCATATTGGTATTACCTTCAATGATAGCAGCAAGGTTAATCAGATTATTATCAATAATAAAGATAAACATCCCACGGCTCAAATTATTGAAGTTGAAAGTGCTGATTTGACCCATGAATTAGTGATAAGAGGGTCGTTGATTGGCGAAGACAATATTCAGAAATTTCAGGTGGCAGAAGATGCAAACTATATGATGAATGAGCTGCCAACTCAGATTGCGCCCTATAATCGTCAATTTGCGGGTAAAACAAAAAGTCAGCGTGCAATGCAATTATTTGCTGGTCCATTAATGAATTTTATCCTAACTGTTGTGCTGTTCTTTTTCTTAGGAGCATTTAATGGTATAACTGTTGATGAAGCTATCATTGGTGAAGTTAGCCTTAATAGTCCTGCCCAAGAAGCAGGTTTTCAAACAGGTGATGAGATAATAGCTATTGAAGGTGAACCTATCTCTAAATGGGTAGAGTTCCAAACCATTGTTAGAGATTATCCTGAGCAGCCACTTAATATGGAGGTAATCAGAAATGGTGAAACGTTGGCACTTACTGTTGTCCCTCGACTAGTTGAACAGCAAGAGCTTAAGTTTGGGCAAATTGGAGTAACACCGCACATTGAAAAATCTTTTATTCGTGCCATTCCCCATAGTTTGAAAGAAACTTATCAATATTCAAAGCTCATTTTAGTCAATTTAGGTATGTTAGTTACAGGACAGTTTTCAGTTGATATGTTATCTGGACCTGTTGGGATCTATGATGCAACAGATCAAATTGTGCAAACAGGCTTTTGGAATTTTATCCACTGGACTGCGGCTTTAAGTGTGAATTTAGGTATTATCAACCTCTTACCTTTACCAGCTTTGGATGGGGGCAGACTTTTATTTGTTGGAATAGAAGCAATCCGACGCAAACCTATTGCGCCAGAGAAGGAAGGCTTAGTTCACTTTGTTGGTTTTGCTTTATTAATGTTACTTATGATTATCGTAACATGGAATGATATTCAACGTTTATTTTTATAAGTTTTAACTTCATTCAGCAGAAGTCTTCCACTACTATGAGTGGTGAGGAATCGCTATTTGTATATCATTCAGCGAAAGGAAAATCCTGGATAAATTAAGGTGAAGCCTTCGGCGGATGCCACAGATTTTTAGCGGAATGTTAGCAAGCGAAGCTCGATAAAATCTGGCGCAAATACGCCAAGGTAGATTTGATATGATTAGAAGGTGGAATTTAAGATGAGACAAAGTAAGACATTAATCCCTACTATGAAAGAAACCCCTGCAGATGCAGAGGCAGCTAGCCATCAATGGTTACTTAGAGCAGGATATATTAGACAAAATTTTTCAGGTGTATACAGCTTTCTTCCTTTAGGAAAGCGTGTTTTACAAAAAATTGAGGCGATTGTTCGCGAAGAAATGGATAAGATCGGAGCTAACGAGGTCTTGCTTCCTGCTCTTCAATCAGCGGATTTATGGCGTGAGTCTGGCAGATGGGACAAAATGGGACCAGAATTAATGCGGTTAAATGATCGACATGAGCGCGACTTTGTCCTTGGACCAACACATGAAGAAGTCGTGACCAGTATCATTCGTGATGAGGTTAAAAGCTATAAAAAGTTACCTTTGACTTTGTATCAAATTCAAACGAAATTTCGAGATGAGCGTAGACCACGTTTTGGACTCCTGAGAGGTCGCGAATTCATTATGAAAGATGCCTATTCGATTCATGATTCGTTTGAAAGCTTGGACCAAAGCTATCAAGATATGTACCAAGCTTATAGTCGTATTTTCACACGGGTTGGGTTAGATTTTAGAGCTGTCATCGCTGATTCGGGAGCAATGGGAGGAAAAGATACCCATGAATTTATGGCATTATCAAAGGTTGGAGAAGATACGATCGCTTTTTCTGATCAATCAGACTATGCAGCCAATATAGAAATGGCTGAAGTATTAGATATTTATCAGCAGTCAACTGAGTCAATGCTACCTTTAACGAAGGTCGATACGCCAAATCAAAAAACGATGAAGGAAGTAGCAGATTATTTAGGACATCGCTTAGAGGAAGGGTTGAAATCATTACTTTTTAAAGTAGATGATCGCTTCGTTTTAACCATTACAAGAGGTGACCATGAAGTTAATGAAATCAAGTTACGGCACTTTTTGCAAGCTGAGTCAGTCGAGCTTGCTACAGAACAAGAGACCATCGATCTACTCGGTGCAGGATTTGGCTCACTTGGTCCAATCAATGCGCCTGATCAAGTGGAGATCATTTGTGACTATGCCGTTCGGGCTGTAGCCAATGTGACTTGTGGTGCCAACGAACAAGGTGTACATTACAAAAACGTTAACCCTACCAGAGATTTTCCAACTGCAACCTATGCCGATCTTCGCTTTATTCAAGAGGGTGACCCGTCTCCAGATGGTCGAGGTACGATTCGTTTTGCTGAAGGAATTGAGATCGGACAAGTCTTTAAGCTCGGAAAGCATTATGCTGAAAAGTTAGGTGCTCAATACTTAAATGATCAAGGTAAGTCCGAAGCTGTCATTATGGGCTGCTATGGTATTGGCGTATCTCGTACAATGGCAGCTGTGGTTGAACAATACCATGATGAGCGCGGAATTACTTGGCCAGCACAAGTTGCACCGTTTCAAGTTCATTTGCTTGTTCTAAATAGCAAAAAGGATGAACAGCGTGAATTAGGTGATAAGTTATATGAAGAACTAAGTAATGCTGGTTTTGAAGTCCTATACGATGATCGACATGAACGTGCGGGAGTTAAATTTGCCGATAGTGATCTTATTGGGATTCCTCATCGTATTACGGTTGGTAAGTTGGCTTCCGAGGGGATTGTTGAATGTAAAGTACGCGCTACAGGTGAACAAATAGAGTGTCATCAATCAAAATTAGTTGATTACTTATCTGATTTATTGAAATAATTTAAAACCCTTGTCTCTTAAGTCGGCAAGGGTTTTGCCACTTCACTATCGAGCGGATATAGGAGGTTAGTGATGAAATTATCTGGGCATGATAAATTAAAGGTATTATTAGATCAGATTAATATAAGTGAGCAAGATCAAGCTCAACACTATAGAAATGGTCAAATTAAAAAACTAGAAGTTTTTAAAAAAGCGAAACGTTGGACATTTTATTTTCAACTTGAGAAGCCTTTACCCATTCAACAATATCGTCTTTTAAAATTAAATTTAAGCAAATCTTTTGAAGAAATTGCCACGGTTGGATTTGTAATAGACTGTATTGACCAAACTATTAATGAAGAAGACGTAGCTGGATACTGGCGTGAATTTATTGAATCAGAACCAGGGATTTCTCCAGCACATCAAACATGGCTTATAGAACAGCAGCCAACAGTTAAAGATCGTAAATTGATCCTGAAAGCTAGAAATGAGACAGAGGCTACGATCTTAAAGAGTCGTCTAATTAGTACGTATCAATCCTTCTGTGTAAAAGCAGGGATTTCGTCTTGGCCATTAGAGTTTATTGTGGAGTCCATTGAATCAGATTTAGAGAAATTCCGAGAGCAAAAGGCGTTGGAGGATAAGCTGCTAGTTAAAAAAGCAATCGAAGAAAAGCAAGAGCGGACAAATAAAGGTGAACAAGAAAAATCTAATGAACCATTAATTTTGGGCTACCCAATTAAAGAAGACCCTGTTCAAATGAAAGATATTCTTGAAGAGGAACGCAAAGTTGTTTTGCAAGGCTATCTTTTTGATGCGGAGATTCGAGAACTACGGTCAGGTCGGCACTTATTAATTGCAAAAGTAACAGATTATACCGACTCCTTCTCTTTGAAAATGTTTTCAAAGGGTGATCAGGATCAAGAAAAATTCAAGGCTGTCAAAAAGGGCATGTGGGTTAAAGTTCGCGGCAGTATTCAAACCGATACGTTTTCAAACGAGTTGACCATGATGATGACCGACCTTAATGAGATTAAGGCAAAGCTAAAGCAAGATACAGCATTAGAAGAAGAAAAGCGCGTCGAGTTACATAGTCACTCAACGATGAGCCAAATGGATGCCGTCGTATCCGTATCTAAATTAGTGGAGCGGGCCGCGCAATGGGGACATAAAGCCATTGCAATAACCGACCATGCTGTTGCTCAAGCGTACCCGGAAGCCCATGCAGCAAGTCAAAAGCATGGGATAAAAATGATTTATGGCGTAGAAATTAATCTTGTTGATGATGGTGTACCGATTGCTTATAATGAAGCAGATATTGATCTGAAAGAGGCCACTTATATCGTTTTTGATGTGGAAACAACAGGGCTTTCAGCTGTTTATGATACTATTATTGAGCTTGCAGCTGTAAAAGTAAAAAACGGGGATATTATTGATCGTTTTGAGCGTTTTGCTAATCCACACCATCCGTTATCGCAAACGACCATTGACTTAACCGGCATTACAGATGATATGGTAAAGGATGCCCCAGAGGTTGAAGAGGTTTTAGCAGATTTTAAGAAATGGATTGGTGACGACGTACTTGTTGCCCACAATGCAAGCTTTGATATGGGGTTTATTAACCAAGGTTTTGAAAAGCATGGCATGAAGCAAGTCTATAACCCTGTCATCGATACACTAGAGTTAGGTCGATTTATATTACCTCAACTAAAAAGTCATCGTTTGAATATCTTATGTAAGCATTATAATATTGAGCTTACCCAGCATCACCGTGCCATTTATGATGCGGAAGCAACGGGTTATTTACTATGGAAGCTAATTATGGAGGCGAAAGAAAAAGGTATTGTTAACCATAACCAGTTAAATCTACACATGGGAGAAGGTAACGCTTATCAGAGAGCACGTCCTTATCACGCTACGCTGTTAGCTCAAAATGAACAAGGACTTAAGAACATCTTTAAACTGATTTCAATTGCACATGTTGATTATTTTTATCGTGTTCCTCGCATACCTAGGTCTAAACTCACGGCTCATCGGGAAGGTATTTTAGTAGGGAGTGCTTGTGACAAAGGTGAAGTATTTGAAACGATGATGCAAAAGTCAGCAGATGAAGCTGAAAAAGTTGCTGCTTTCTATGACTATATTGAAGTCCAGCCACCAGCAAATTATTTACCATTGATTGAACGGGAGCTTGTTCAAAATGAGGCACAAATCTATGATATTATTGGTAATTTAGTAGAGTTAGCTGACCGCCTTAATAAACCGTGTGTCGCTACGGGAAATGTTCATTATTTAGATGAACAAGATAAAGCCTATCGAAAAATTTTAGTTAAATCACAAAATGGGAATCCACTTAGTCGGCAAACCTTACCAGACGTCCCATTCCGAACAACCGATGAAATGCTAGCTTGCTTTGACTTTTTGGGAGAAGAAAAAGCTAAGGAAATAGTAGTGACACAGACACAAGCGATTGCAGATCAAATTGAACCAGTTAGTCCAATTAAAAAAGACCTCTATACCCCGAATATTGAAGGAGCAGACCAAGAGATTCGGGATATGAGTTATGCTTATGCTCGTAATATCTATGGTGATGATTTGCCCGAACTCGTCGTTGAGCGGATGGAGAAGGAATTAAAAAGTATTATTGGCCATGGCTTCGCTGTTATTTATCTGATTTCACATAAATTGGTTAAAAAGTCGTTAGATGATGGATATTTAGTTGGATCACGTGGTTCAGTTGGCTCATCATTAATTGCGACCTTTACTGAAATAACAGAAGTGAATCCATTACCGCCACATTACGTGTGTCCAAACTGTAAGCATAATGAATTTTTCACAAATGGCCAGTTTGGAAGTGGTTATGATTTACCTGATAAGACATGTCCGAAATGTGGCACTGCCTATCATAAAGACGGACAAGATATTCCTTTTGAGACCTTTCTAGGCTTTAAAGGGGATAAAGTACCAGATATTGACTTGAACTTTTCAGGGGCATATCAACCTGTTGCCCATAACTATACAAAAGTTTTGTTTGGTGAGGACAAAGTTTATCGAGCCGGTACGATTGGTACCGTTGCCGAGAAGACTGCCTATGGCTATGTTAAAGGGTATGCTAGTGATCACGGACTCCATCTGAAAAATGCTGAAGTCGATCGCCTTGTTCAAGGGTGTACGGGAGTAAAACGAACAACCGGCCAGCACCCTGGTGGTATTATTGTTGTACCAGATGATATGGATATATATGATTTTACCCCGATTCAATACCCAGCAGATGATCGAAATTCTGAATGGCGTACCACCCATTTTGACTTTCACTCGATCCATGATAATTTGCTTAAATTAGATATACTTGGACACGATGATCCAACCATGATTAGAATGCTACAGGATTTAAGTGGGATGGATCCGATGACCATTCCGACTGATGATGAAGAAGTCATGAAGATATTCTCTTCTCCAGAAGTACTTGGTGTCACACCTGAGCAAATTATGTGTGAAACGGGTACTCTAGGTGTACCGGAATTTGGTACACGATTTGTTCGTCAAATGTTAGAGGATACCAAGCCAAAGACATTTGCTGAATTAGTTATTATTTCCGGTCTATCGCATGGGACCGATGTTTGGTTAGGCAATGCTCAAGAGCTGATCAATGAAGGGATTTGCCAGCTTCCTGATGTAATTGGATGTCGAGATGATATTATGGTCTATTTAATGCATAAGGGGCTCGAGGCTTCTCTAGCTTTTAAAATTATGGAATCGGTACGTAAAGGTAAAGGGCTGCAAGATGAATGGATAGTTGAAATGAAAAAACATGATGTTCCAGACTGGTACATTGATTCATGTAAGAAAATTAAATATATGTTCCCAAAAGCACATGCTTCCGCCTATGTCTTAATGGCAATTCGGATTGCCTATTTTAAAGTTCATCATCCACTGCTGTTTTATGCTGCATACTTTACTGTGAGAGCAAGTGACTTTGAGCTCGATACGATGATTAAAGGATCGAGTGCGATTCGTCAGCGAATTGAGGATATTTACAAGAAAGGTAACGATGCTTCACCAAAAGAAAAAAGCTTAGTGGTTGTTCTTGAACTTGCTTTAGAGATGAATGAGCGCGGTTATTCATTTGGTAAGGTTGATTTATACCGTTCCAGTGCGACAGATTTTCTTGTTGATGGTAACAGTCTCATTCCACCGTTTAATGCCATTGATGGCTTAGGTACGAATGCAGCTGTAAATATAGTGAAAGCACGTGAACAAGGTGAATTTTTATCTAAAGAAGATTTGCGTGAAAGAAGCCGTATATCAAAAACGGTCTTAGAATATCTTGATAACCATGGTTGCTTAGCTGGGATGGAAGAGAAGAATCAATTATCGCTATTTTGATTGTGACTAAGCTTGCCTAGATGGGATAAATATGTTAGAATGATGTTAGTTTTGAATCGACTGGTATTTTTGGAAAGAGTGGGGTAACCCACTCTTTCTTACAGCTTGTTCGGTTTTCGTGCTTATTTCAATGTCGACTGCTTTGTCCCTTGCCGCTTGGCAAGGGATTTATCATTGTCCGACCTATTCATGCGGAGCTGGATTGGTCTTCAGTTTGCTTTTATTTATTTGGTAAAGTATTCTAGACTTAAATCAAATTCGCCTTGGGTATCCACCAGAGGCTTTAACTTTATTCAGCCGGGATTTGAACCCCTACTGAATGGGATAATAATAGGTACTCATCTCAAGTGGCAGACTTCTGCTGAATGAAGTTAAAATCACGATAAAGTCTAAAACTAAATGAAAGAATATTGATGTGCTGAGTCAGTCAATTGATTTCAAAGGAGGGAAAATATGAGTGCAAGTGTAACTGAGCAAACGGAAAAATTAGTTCAACCTATTTTAACAGATATGAATCTAGAATTAGTTGAAGTTGAATTCACAAAAGAAGGGAAAAACTGGTTTTTGCGTGTGTTTATCGATAAACCTGGCGGTGTAGACATCGAAGAGTGTGAACGAGTATCAGAGCAATTGAGTGAACGCTTAGATGACAGTGATCCTATTTCAACACCTTACTACTTAGAAGTATCTTCACCTGGTGCAGAACGCCCATTAAAAAAACCGGCAGATTTTCATGCACATATCGGACATCATGTCTATGTCAAGCTTTACCAGCCTATTGATGGTGCCAAAGAATATGAAGGCATATTAGTTTCATTTGATGAAAATGAGCAGGCAAAATTAGAAATTAAAGATAAAGCACGTACCAAATACGTTGAAATACCGTTCAAAAAAATGGCTAAGGCTCGATTAGCGGTATCATTTAATTAAAGGGGGAAGTATTGTGAGTAAGGAGCTTTTTGATGCCATTCATTATTTAAGTAAAGAAAAAGGCATTGATAAGGATATATTAATTGAAGCTTTAGAAGCTGCGCTTATCTCGGCTTATAAAAAGAATTTTAAATCAGCAACCAATGTCCGTGTAGATTTAAATGAGGAAACGGGCAGTATGCATGTATTTTCACGTAAGGAAATAGTCGATCAGGTTGAAGATAGTCAACAACAGCTTCATATTGATGCAGCAAAAGAAATCAATCCTAATTATGAATTGGGCGATGTTGTTGAGGTAGAGGTAACACCAAGAGACTTTGGCCGAATTGCTGCCCAAGCAGCGAAGCAGGTCGTTACACAGCGTGTCCGAGAAGCTGAGCGTAGTGTCATCTTTAGTGAATATATCGATCGAGAAGAAGATATTATGAACGGTATTATTCAACGGGTTGACCCACGATTTGTTTACATCGATTTAGGTAAAGTTGAAGCTAAATTAGCAGAATCAGAGCAAATGCCAACAGAAAGCTACCAAGTGCATGATCGGATTAAAGTATTTGTTACAAAAGTGGAAAATACAAGCAAAGGCCCACAAATCTTTGTTTCACGTTCTCACCCAGGTTTATTGAAACGATTATTTGAGACAGAGGTCCCTGAAATATATGATGGGACAGTCGAAATTCGATCTGTAGCTCGGGAGGCTGGAGATCGCTCGAAAATTTCTGTATATGCCCGTGATCCTGAAGTGGATCCTGTGGGTTCATGTGTAGGTCAAAAGGGTCAGCGTGTCCAAACCGTTGTAGATGAGTTGAAGGGTGAAAAAATAGACATCGTCGAATATTCTGATGATCCAGTTGTTTATGTCTCTAATGCTCTAAGCCCGTCTAAAGTTACAAAGGTTATTGTAAATGAAGAACAAAAAGCAACCACGGTGATTGTACCAGACAATCAGCTTTCCCTAGCGATCGGAAAACGAGGTCAAAATGCACGTCTGGCCGCTAAGCTAACAGGTTGGAAAATAGACATAAAAAGTGAGTCAGACGCAAGTGAATTAAACCTTTTATCTGACCAACCAGAACAGGAATACGAACCATTGTTTGATGCGGATGAAGATTTATTTGATTAAGGAGGAGCTTGACGATGCCTAAGAAGAATAAAAAAATTCCGCTTAGAAAGTGTATTGTGACACAAGAAATGAAACCGAAGCAATCATTAATTCGTATTGTGAGAACGAAAGAAGGAGACGTCTTTGTTGATCCTTCTGGTAAGAAAAATGGACGTGGCGCTTATGTATCGAATGATTTATCCGTTGTTGATGAGGCAGAAAAAAAACAAGTCATCGAACGGCACTTTCAAACAAAGCAAACTGCTGACTTGTACCAGAATTTAAGACGTGTAATTAAAGGTGAAGACATTGAGTAACGAGCAAAAATATTTGAATATGATCGGTTTAGCGGCAAGAGCTCGCAAACTATCTGTTGGAGAGGATCAAATCTTAAAGGATATCAAGCGCGGACAGGCAAAGCTTGTCTTGTTAGCTGAGGATATTGGTTTTCAAACAGGGAAGAAACTAACAGATAAATGTCGATATTACAAGGTACCCTACCGTTCCATAACAGATCGGCAGGCTCTATCTCATGCTATCGGTAAATCGGGACGAGTGGCAGTAGCCATTACGGACCAAGGATTTGCTCAAAAGATTTGCTCATTACTCGATTAAATATTATTCGGGGGTGACTGTATGGCAAAAGTAAGAGTTTATGAATATGCCAAACAACATAATGTTTCAAGCAAGGAATTGATTAATAAATTAAAAGAAATGGGAATAGAAGTATCGAATCATATGTCGACCATTTCTGATCAAGATTTAACTAAATTAGATGCAATTTATCAAAAACCAAAAACAACACCACAGAAGGAAGCTAATGCGAAGCCAGCCAAAACAAACCCATCTAAAAAACATAAGTCTACAAACACGGATAACACCAAGCAAGAACCAAGTAAAAAGAAGCCTGAGCCTAAGCCTGTAAATACTAAATCTAATAGTCAGGTTTTAAGCTACTCTGGGTCATTAACTGTTGGCGAACTTGCGAGTAAATTAGGGAAAGAAGCTAGTGAAATCATTAAAAAATTGATGTTTTTAGGAGTAATGGCTACTAAAAATCAAGATTTGGACGATGATTCAATCGAACTTATTTGTAGCGAATATAATGTGACGGTTGAAAAAGAAGTCGAGGTAGATAAAACAGACCTACTTCAGTATATTGAAGCAGATGACCAAGATCAGCTAGTTGAACGTCCTCCTGTTGTTACCATTATGGGTCACGTTGATCATGGTAAGACAACATTACTTGATTCGATTCGTCATACAAAAGTGACGGAAGGAGAAGCAGGTGGGATTACGCAGCATATTGGTGCCTATCAAGTAAAGGTAAATGATAAGAAAATAACATTTTTAGATACACCAGGTCACGCAGCTTTTACTAGTATGCGTTCACGTGGTGCTCAAGTGACCGATATTGCTATTTTGGTGGTCGCGGCCGACGATGGGGTTATGCCTCAAACTGTTGAAGCGATAAACCATGCTAAGGCAGCAGAGGTTCCTATTATTGTAGCTGTCAACAAAATGGACAAAGAAGGAGCGAATCCTGATCGTGTCATGCAGGAACTAACAGAATATGAGTTAATTCCTGAAGATTGGGGAGGAGAAACCATCTTTGTTCAGATGTCGGCTCTTCAAGGTGAGGGAATCGATGATTTACTTGAAATGATTTTACTTGTTGCTGAGGTTGAGGAATTAAAAGCCAACCCTAATAAACGTGCGGATGGAACGGTCATTGAAGCTGAGTTAGATAAAGGTCGCGGATCAGTTGCTTCATTACTTGTACAGAATGGTACGTTACAGGTTGGAGATCCAATTGTTGTTGGGAACACTTATGGGCGTGTCCGGGCGATGGTAAATGATTTAGGCAGACGCGTGAAGAAGGTTGGTCCATCCTCTCCAGTTGAGATTACAGGCTTAAGTGATGTGCCTCAAGCTGGTGACCGTTTTGTCGTGTTCAAGGATGAAAAAACAGCCAGACAAATCGGTGAGCTCCGTCAACAGAAGCAAATTGAAGAACGTCGTGGTGACCAAGCGAAGGTCAGCTTAGAAGACTTATTCAATCAAATCAAGCAAGGTGAAATTAAAGATATTAACATTATCCTTAAAGCTGACGTTCAGGGTTCTGCTGAGGCATTGGCTGCTTCATTGAAGAAAATTGACGTTGAAGGTGTTAAAGTTAATATTATTCATACAGGTGTTGGGGCAATAAAAGAGTCTGACATTATCTTAGCTTCTGCATCAAATGCGATTGTGATTGGCTTTAATGTTCGTCCAGACCAAAACGCTAAAAAAGCTGCCGAAACAGAAAAAGTAGATATCCGTCTTCACCGAATTATTTATAAAGCCATTGAAGAAATTGAAGCTGCAATGAAAGGGATGCTTGATCCAGAGTATGAAGAAAAGGTCATTGGTCAAGCAGAAGTACGTGAAACCTTCAAAGTATCAAAAATTGGTACAATTGCTGGTAGCTATGTAACCGATGGTAAAATTACTCGGGATTCTGGCGTGCGTGTCATTCGTGATGGTGTGGTTATTTTCGAAGGGGAAATTGACTCCCTTAAACGATTTAAAGATGATGTTAAAGAAGTTAACCAAAACTATGAGTGTGGGATCACGCTACAAAACTTCCATGATATCAAAGTCGGTGATGTTTTTGAATGCTTTATCATGGAAGAAATTGAACGAACATGATTTTGTATGCTGAAATTGAATGCTTCATTTATGAAGCCCATTCACTAAAGGAAAAGCGTTCAGTTTTAAAGCGAGTGATAACAAGGCTACAAAATAGATACAACATAACTATTAGTGAGCTTGACTTTCAAGATTTATGGCAAACTACCTTAATTGGAATTGGGACCATTTCGCCAGATTGCGTTCACGCTGAGCAGGTACTAGATGCCTGCTTAGCATTAATTGATTCTTTTCCAGAAATAGAACGAACGCGTGTAGAAAAACAATGGTTCGGGTAAAGCTATAAGAAGGCCATGATTTAGAAATTGAGGTGAGCATTGATGAGTGAAATGCGAGCAAACCGTGTTGCTGAACAAATGAAAAAGGAACTAGGTGACATCATTACAAGAAAGATTAAGGATCCTAGAGTCGGCTTTGTTACAATCACAGATGTAGAAGTAACTGGTGATTTACAGCAGGCTACCGTTTACTTAACCATTCTAGGTGAGGAAAAGGAAAAACAAAGCACATTACTCGGTTTAACAAAAGCTAAAGGTTTTATTCGTTCTGAGATAGGCAAACGTATTCGCCTTCGAAAGACACCGGAATTATTATTTGAGATTGATGAAACGATTGAAACAGGAAATCGTATTGAAAGTTTAATTCGCAATCTAAATCAATCAAATGAATAATGTTTTACTTCACAAAACCCTTGGTCTATAATGATACAGGGGTTTTGTTTTATTCGTAAAACCTTTAAAGGCTAAATATTAGCGGTATATAGATCATTTGAATTGGAAAACGATTCGAATAAACGGGCACGTATTACGTCGCTTTTTCAGCAACGTCTATTAGAAGTGAAGGTTTGGAGGAATGACCATGAATGGTATAGTTCCATTGTGGAAACCTGTTGGAATGACATCACATGACTGTGTGGTTAGACTCCGGCGAATTTTTGCAACGAAAAAAGTTGGACATACAGGTACGTTAGACCCAGAAGTGCAAGGTGTTTTACCTATTTGTATTGGAGAAGCAACGAAAATTGTTCCTTATTTAACGGATACAAGTAAAACTTATCTGGCTGAAGTTACTTTAGGTTATGCGACTGATACTGAAGATCAGACGGGGAAGGTAATCGAACAGACCCCAGTCAACAAAGGCGCCATAACGGAAACAGTGATTGAACGTGTGTTATTAAATTTTCTTGGGCAGATCGAACAAGTTACTCCACTCTATTCAGCTGTGAAAGTAAATGGCAAGAGACTTTATCAATATGCTAGAGAAAATCAACCAGTAGAGCGTCCTATTCGTCAAGTTAGAGTTGATGATATTACTTATATAGAGCATTCATTGTCTTTTAAATCGGATCGTGCAGTATTTCAATTTCAAGCGACTGTTTCAAAAGGTACCTATATCCGCACCTTATCTGTTGATATTGGCAAAGCTCTAGGTTATCCTGCTCATATGTCGCAGCTTATCCGAACAGGTACAGCTGACTTTACGAAAAAGCAAACCTATACACTGGAACAATTAGAACAGTTGAAAGATAGTGCACGCTTAACTGAATGTCTTTATCCCATTCAGTCAGGTTTAAGTCATCTTCCTGTTTATCAAGTAAATGAAAAGTTAGTAAGCCGTGTTTTAAATGGACAAAAATTATCACAACCGGATGACTGGAATAGTGATCGGGCATATCGTGTTGAACATAAGGGAAAATTACTAGCTATTTACCAGAGCCACCCGACCAAGGCAGGGGAAATTAAACCATTACGTGTCTTTAATAGTGAAAGGTAAGGAGGTGCCGCATGTGCAAAAAATACAACTAGACTTTCAACATCAATACATCCCAAAAACAGAAGATAGCTCTGTATGTGCGATTGGCTTTTTTGATGGGATACACCAAGGGCATCAGAAGGTCATTCAAACAGCTAAACAACTTGCAGAGCAGTCAAACCAAAAGTTAGCTGTGATGAGCTTTACTCCCCATCCATCAGCTATATTAAAAAAGGATAAAGCGCGCATCACATATTTAACACCATTGGAACAAAAAGAAGCGATTTTAGCTGAGCTTGGTGTCGATATTCTTTATCTCGTTCATTTTGATTTGAATTTAGCCAAGCTAGCACCACAAGCCTTTATCAATCATTTCATTGTCGATCTCAATATTAACCATCTAGTTTGTGGCTTTGATTTTACATACGGACATATGGGTAAAGGAAATATAAATACACTTGACCAACATGCTAGAGGGCATTTTCAAGTAACGATTGTCGAAAAGCATACCGTTAACCAAGAGAAAGTAAGTTCAACCCGAATTCGTCACTTACTAGCAGAAGGGAAGGTTGACATTGCTAAACAGCTACTGACGAGACCATTAACAACAAAAGGTTCCGTTATTTCAGGCTATAAAAGAGGGCGTTTAATCGGATTCCCAACTGCTAACCTGAAGATTGACCCAAGTCAGGCATTGCCACGTACAGGCGTTTATTATGTCACTGTCCAAGCAAAAAATCAGTGCCTACACGGGATGGCGAATTTAGGCTATAATCCGACATTTGTTAGTGATGAAGCAGATAATGATGTTAAATTAGAAGTTCATATTCTCGACTTTGATGGGGATCTTTATGATGAGACGATCTCAATTCATTGGCAGAACTTCATTCGACCTGAATATAAATTTGACAGTGTTGATACCCTTATTGAACGGATTAAACAAGATGAAGTAGAAATTCGTCAACTTTTTTCAAGAAATACTAACTAAGACTTGCATTTTATTCAAAAAAGCGTTAATCTAATTAACGGAAACCATCCACTTGGCAAAGCGCTTCTCCAACGCTTGCTAGGGGATTGGGGTTTTAATTCGTATTATTAGGAGGTGAAAAGGATGGCAATCACACAAGAACGTAAAAATGAAATCATTAATGAATTCAAAACACATGAGAACGATACTGGATCTCCAGAGGTTCAAATCGCTGTCCTAACTGAGGAAATCACGAGCTTAAATGATCACTTGCGTGTCCACAAAAAGGATCATCATTCTCGTCGTGGTTTATTAAAAATGGTTGGAAAGCGTCGTAATTTATTAACGTATTTACGTAATAAAGACGTTACGCGTTACCGTCAGCTGATCGAAAAGCTTGGCTTACGTCGATAATGCACTAAAAAGCGGGATATGTTCCCGCTTTTTCTGTATATTAATTTCATTTCAACTAATTCGCGTTAAAATGACTTGATTTCAGTGATGAAAGCGTCAATAACAGTTGACGTTTTCCTCACTGAAATGTTATCAGCTTCTTTACTAAATTAGTGTTCAAAAAGCCTGATTAGAAGCAAATTAAGTGGCTCCGTTTTGAGTGGCAAGATGTATGCGATTAGAGCATGGGCAGCAGAAAAACTCTAGGAGATGCACTGC
The DNA here is from genome assembly GCF_001552275.1 of Amphibacillus sediminis NBRC 103570. Taxonomy (GTDB): domain Bacteria; phylum Bacillota; class Bacilli; order Bacillales; family Amphibacillaceae; genus Amphibacillus_B; species Amphibacillus_B sediminis. The sequence goes on along the minus strand of NZ_BCQW01000003.1, from coordinate 88,387 downwards.
AATTATTCGGTGATATATTGAACAACCTGTAAAAAGGCTGTTTTTAGCATTTTAAAGTGAGAGAGCTAAGCTTAAGCTCAAGCATGAGTAAACGGCCGAGGGGCATCTAAACAGCCATTATATCCTTGCGCTCGATTCTGATCTAAGCATTAAATCATTTTTTATTTAATGTTTTGATCAGGATGGAGCAAGATAATAATATGATGCAACGGGATATGCTGGACAGCCCTCACCATCTTTTACGATAGTCTAGATGCTTTTGCTTAAGTGTGCTTGTTATTCACACATAAGAGAGGGGTAATTCAAAAGTATGGTAAATAAACATGTATTTAAAACTGAAATTTCCGGTAAGCCCTTTGTTGTTGAAGTTGGTGAGCTAGCAAAGCAAGCAAACGGAGCATGTATGGTTCACTATGGTGATACCTCCGTTTTAGCAACTGCAACAGGTTCAAAAGAACCGAAGGATTTACCATTTTTTCCACTAACGGTTAACTACGAGGAACGGCTTTATGCTGTAGGTAAGATTCCTGGAGGTTTTATTAAACGTGAAGGACGTCCAAGTGAAAAAGCTGTTCTAACCTCACGTTTAATTGATCGACCTATCCGTCCACTTTTCCCTGATGGGTTCCGTAATGATGTGCAAGTCATTAGTATGGTGATGAGTGTTGATCAGAATGCTCCATCAGAGATTGCGGCTATGATTGGTAGCTCAATCGCATTAGGTGTATCAGATATTCCATTTGGTGGTCCAATTGCAGGTGTTATTGTAGGTCGTGTCGATGGAGAGTTTATTATCAATCCGACAACTGAACAGCGGGAAAAAAGTGATATCGACTTGACGGTTGCTGGTACGAAAGACGCCATTAACATGGTAGAAGCCGGTGCAAATGAGGTTTCAGAAGATGTCATGCTTGAAGCAATCATGTTTGGACATGAAGAAATTAAGCGATTAGTCGCGTTTCAAGAGGAAATTTACGCAACGGTAGGAATAGAAAAGATGGAAGTTAATCTTTACCAGTTAAATAAAGATTTAGCTTCAGAACTTGAACAATCAGCAAAGCAAAAGCTTATTGAAGCGATTCAAGTCGTTGAAAAACATGCTAGAGAAGAAGCGATTGATGCTGTTAAGCAAGAAATTGTCGTCACATACGAAGAACAAGAAGCTGACGAAGCAACTATTGCTCAAGTAAAAGATATTCTTGATAAGATGGTAAAGGATGAGGTTCGTCGTTTGATTACGAAAGAGAAAATCCGTCCAGATGGTCGGAAACCAGAAGAAATTCGACCTTTAACCTCTCGAGTTAGCCTTTTACCACGTACTCATGGTTCAGGATTATTTACACGTGGACAAACTCAAGCTCTGAGTGTTTGTACGCTTGGTGCATTAGGTGATGTCCAAATCCTTGATGGTTTAGATTTAGAAGAGTCTAAACGGTTTATGCATCACTATAATTTCCCTTCCTTTAGTGTAGGAGAGACAGGACCAATACGTGGACCTGGCCGTCGTGAAATTGGGCATGGTGCTTTAGGAGAGCGAGCCTTAGAAAAAGTCATTCCTACAGAGGATGAGTTCCCGTATACCATCCGCTTGGTTTCGGAAGTACTGGAATCAAATGGTTCAACGTCACAAGCTAGTATTTGTGCCTCGACTCTAGCTATGATGGATGCAGGCGTTCCAATTAAAGCTCCTGTAGCTGGTATCGCAATGGGATTGGTTAAAGATGGTTCAGACTATACCGTTTTAAGTGATATTCAAGGTATGGAAGATTTTCTTGGTGATATGGACTTTAAAGTAGCAGGAACTGAAAAAGGTGTAACTGCTTTACAAATGGATATTAAAATTGAAGGTCTATCTCGTGAAATATTAGAAGAGGCCCTACAGCAAGCACGTATAGGGCGTATGCATATTCTGCAGCATATGGCTGAAGTCATTGCTGAGCCAAATGAAACATTATCAGAATATGCACCAAAGATTTTAACATTAAGCATTAATCCGGATAAAATTCGTGATGTGATTGGTCCAAGTGGTAAACAGATTAATAAAATCATCGAAGAAACTGGGGTTAAAATTGATATTGAACAAGATGGAAAAGTGTTTATTTCCTCAACAGATAATGAAATGAACCAAAAGGCTAAACAGATCATTGAAGATATTGTGCGTGAAGTTCAGGCTGGTGAGATGTATTTAGCTACGATCAAGCGTATTGAGAAATTCGGTGCATTTGCTGAGTTATTTAAAGGTAAAGAAGGGTTAATTCATATTTCAGAGCTAGCGATTGAACGTACGAATAAAGTTGAAGATGTGGTTAAAATCGGCGATCAAGTCATGGTAAAAGTTAAAGAAATTGATCGACAAGGTCGAATCAATTTATCTAGAAAAGCCGTTCTATTAGATGAACAAGAGAAACAGAAAGACAAATCATAGCTTAAACAATGAGCAGTCAATTCCTAAATCAAACAGGTGAAGAAAAACGAATTGTTTTTCTTCACCTGTTTTTTGTTTTTTGAAATTGTGATCCCCCATTTATCGCAGTGTAACTGGCTGGGGCTGCGATTACTCGCCCCATCGAAGGGCTTTTGAAAGCCTCCCACTTCAAGAAATAAGGCTCTATACTAAATGTGGTGGTGCCCTCCGTTATAACAGTTAGATGAAGTAAGACGTGAAGTACAACGAAATATGGAGAAAAAAGAAAGAATACACATGAAAAGAAGCAAGAAATTACTTTGGAAATCCATCTATAAATTCTCAGATGAAGAGCGAGAAAAAGTAAACCAATTAGTAAAAATACATCCTCGATTACAAGAAGCATATGAACTAAAAAATAAGCTCGATTAATGGTTTAAAGAGAGTAATGAAAAGACTGCTACGCAAGGATTAGAAGAATGTCTATTGGCTATGAAGGCTTCTAATATGGAGTCTTTTCATAAAGTAAGGAGAACATTTCAACGTTGGAAACAGGAGATTCTACAGTCATTTATGTATCCTTTTAACAATGGATAAATTGAAGGTGTCAATAATACAATCAAAGTGACAAAGCGTATGTCATATGGTATTAAAGATTTTGAACGATTGAAAAAGAAAATATTGTGGTGACAAGAGGTTAGTAAGCTTTGGCATAAAGGAACTTAGCAGAGGAAATATGCGAGACTCCTGCGGAAAAACGGGCGATCCGAGACCCCACAGCGGGGCTTTGCGAGGAGGCTCGGGCGTTCGTCCGCGGAAAGCGAGTATATTTCCCTCTGCGGTCTATGCATAATCACTATTTGTGTATAAAGCCTTTTAACAAAAGCGATGGTGGAGTGAAATTCGCACCACCACATTTGACAGAGAGCCAGAAATAAGGGAACACGTCATGTCTAAGTGGGAGATTCAACAGCCAGTAAGTAACATGTCAATTTTAAATATACAAAATTGATGGATTATCAACTTATTTTAAGCATACGACTTCAACTTCTTTTTTGCTTATGTCTTTCATATCATACAATGAGGGAGGGAAGTACATGCGTTATCGTGATTTAAGTAGTAAAGAAATCGTGAATTTGCAGGATGGCTCACGGTTAGGGTTACTTGGTCAGACGGATATAGAACTTGATCCAAAAACGGGACAGATTAACGCCTTTATTATTCCGAGCTACCGTATGTTTGGTATGAAACGTGATCAAGGTGCGACAAAGATTAACTGGCAACAAATAAAAAAGATCGGCCAAGACACGATTATTGTAAACCGCACAGATTAATCATTCCTAATCTCGACACCATTTTGGTGTTGTGATTAGGTTTTCTTATTATTGGATTAGCATTAGTGAAAAATTCTTGATAACATGTTATCTCTTTTAAGTTAATTATTCAGGACATTGAGTTGATAAGTATGGGATTTTCACCGGTAACGTAACCATTCAGGTTGCCTTAATTGAAAAAAACCTATGTCTAGAAATAACTTTGATCCAAAACTAATCTACGCTTTACAATCTATTGTTATTAATCTTGTCGTAATGTTGTGTTGGTTAACATGCTTATGTTAATCACCTATTTCATTAATCATTTGCACTGTGAAAAGCCGCTGGCATAAGATAAAGAGAGAGTATAGTGCATAACCAGCAATTTTGATTAGAAATGGAAGTGATAAGGTAATGGGTGAAATAAAGCAGATTGCCGTTATCGGCGGTGATGCTCGCTATTTGGAATTAATCAAAAAACTTGCTTGTCAAGAAACGCTAAAAATTAATTTAGTTGGCTATGATCAATTAGATCCCGGCTATTTTGGGGTGAGTGCCGTCGACCTTAATCAAGTGGAACCAAGTCAATTGGATGCAGTGATCTTACCCATTACTGGTGTAAATGTTAATGGGGAGATTAGTGCTGTTTTTTCCAACCAAGTCGTAACAATTCCAGAAGATTGGTTCAGTAGACTACCTAACCATTGTTTTGTTTTTACAGGCATATCAACACCATATTTAGATAAGGTAGTAAAGTGTCACAACATTAAGCTTATTCCGCTTATGGAACGTGATGATGTAGCGATATATAATGCAATCCCAACTGCTGAGGGAGCAATCATGTTAGCCATTCAGCATATGAAAATCACCTTGCATGATGCTAATGTGATTGTACTTGGATTAGGTAGAGTCGGTTTAACCGTTGCGGATAAGTTTGCTAAATTGGGAGCGGAAGTAGCCGTTGGTGTCCGTAAAGCAAGCGACATCGCCAGAGCTTCGACCCTTGGCTTTACTGGATTTCACCTCGATCAGCTTACAGCATATACTGAAAAGTGTGATCTCTTGATTAATACCATACCCGTTCTAGTTGTTGATAAAAACGAGATTAATACATTGAAAACAGATGCATTACTAATTGATTTGGCCTCAAAGCCTGGTGGAATAGATTTTGAATATGCTAATCAGCGAGGATTAACCAGTATTCATGCGTTAGGTTTACCAGCACGTGTTGCACCTAAAACGGCTGGGGAAATATTGGCCAAAGTTATTGATCAATTGATCAACGACTCTAAATAGAAAGTAGGTCGGCAGCCTCGTGTTAACAAATAAGAAGATAGGCTTTGGCATAACAGGATCCCATTGCACATACGATCAGGTCTTTCCAATGATCGAAAAGTTGGTCAAAGAAGGAGCTGACGTTCAGCCAGTTGTATCCTATACAGTACAGACTGTTGATACCCGCTTCGGGGATGCAGAAGATCACCTGAAGCGTTTAGAAGAATTAACAGGCCATAGTCCTGTTCGTTCAATCGAACTAGCCGAAGGATTTGGTCCAGCCAATCCACTTGATTGCATGGTAGTGGCTCCATTGACCGGTAACTCACTGAGCAAGCTAGCCAATGCGATCACAGATAGCCCAGTACTAATGGCAACAAAAGCAACCATGCGCAATCAAGCCCCTGTAGTACTAGCGATTTCAACTAATGATGCTTTAGGATTAAACGGTGTTAATTTAATGCGCCTAATGGCCACCAAAGGAATTTATTTCGTTCCATTTGGTCAAGATGCACCATTTAGCAAACCCAACTCGCTTGTTGCCAAGATGGAGTATTTAGTAGATACAGTTAAAGCTGCTTTACAGCATGAACAGTATCAGCCCATCATTATGACATACTAAGGCGCTTATAATAAGAATATGATCAATAAATTTAAACGATCACTCCCTTCCCCATAAGAATATATGTTAAAATAGTAATTACAATTTTATTAAGCTTGTGGAGAGGGGATTTTTTATGTCGGAAGTAAAAAGCTATAATGTAGCCGTTGTTGGTGCAACAGGAGCAGTTGGCCAGAAGATGCTAGAAACACTAGAAATAAGAGATTTTCCTATTAAACAATTAAAATTACTTTCATCTAGTCGTTCTGCAGGAACGAAGATGAGTTTTAAGGGTGTTCATTATACATTAGAAGAAGCAAAGCCTGAGAGCTTTGAAGGCATTGATATTGCGTTATTTTCTGCTGGGGGATCTGTCTCTAAATCCCTTGCTAAGGAAGCTGTTAAGAGAGGTGCTGTTGTGATCGACAACACCAGTGCATTTCGTATGGATCAGGATGTACCTCTTGTCGTGCCAGAGGTGAATGAAGAAGATATCAAAGCGCATAAAGGGATTATTGCCAATCCAAATTGTTCGACCATCCAAATGGTTGCCGCGCTTAAACCAATTCAAGCCAAATTCGGTTTAAAACGAGTCATTGTTTCGACTTATCAAGCTGTTTCGGGTGCAGGGACTGCTGCAGTGGAGGAGTTAAAGGATCAGGCCCAGGCCTTTTTAAATGGTGAAGACCTAACCGCAAAGCTACTCCCTGTCAAAGGAGCGGCAAAGCACTATCCGATTGCCTTTAATGCACTGCCACAAATCGATGTCTTTCAAGACAATGGCTACACCTTTGAAGAGATGAAGATGATTAACGAAACTAGAAAAATTATGCATGCTGAAGACTTAGCTGTGGCTGCAACTTGTGTGCGGCTACCATTCTTTACTTCCCATGCCGAAAGTGTCTATATCGAAGTAGAGGACAAAGCAGCTGAAGTTCGATCCATTCAACAAACCTTGATCCAAGCGCCTGGCGTTACCTTAGTAGATGATCCATCCAATCAAATTTATCCAACTCCACTTGATGCAGCTGGAAAACCAGATGTTTTTGTTGGGCGAATCAGAAAGGATCTAGACCAGTCTAATGGTTTTCATTTATGGATTGTATCAGATAATTTATTAAAAGGGGCAGCCTGGAACTCCGTTCAAATTGCAGAATCTTTGATTAATCAAAATTGGCTCAAGTAAATTAGAGGTGGATGTATGGAGATTTTAATTCAAAAATTTGGTGGAACCTCTGTTCAAAATAAAGAAACCCGCAGTCAAGCCATTAAGCATGTTAAAGCTGCACGAAGGGAAGGATACAAAGTGGTGACCGTTGTCTCTGCCATAGGACGATCACCACAGCCCTATGCCACAGACTCTTTATTAAGCTTAATCGACTTTCCGAATGGCTATCATTCAAAGCGTGAAGTGGATCTATTACTCTCTTGTGGTGAAATGATATCAGCTGTTGTTTTTTCAAATGAATTAAAGGCAGAAGGACTTCAAGCCACAGCTTTAACTGGAGCACAGGCTGGTTTTGTTACAACAGCTGATTTTACATCAGCTAAAATTAAGTCAATGGAGACGGATCGTATTAAGCAAGAGCTTGAAGTGAATGATGTTGTAGTTGTCGCTGGCTTTCAAGGCCAGACAGACAGTGGAGAAATCACGACTCTAGGAAGAGGAGGTAGTGATACTTCAGCAGCAGCACTAGGTGCGGCTTTAGATGCGAAATTTATCGATATTTTTACTGATGTTGACGGAATCATGACAGCAGATCCGCGCATGGTAAAAGATGCCCGTACACTCAAAGTGGTTACTTATAATGAAATATGCAATTTAGCTTATCAAGGTGCCAAAGTTATTCACCCACGTGCTGTTGAGATCGCTATGCAGGCAAAGATCCCATTACGGGTTCGCTCAACTGCTCAAGAACATGTCGGAACCTTGGTTACAGCTTCAGCTGATCAAGGTAAAGGCAAGGATATTCCGGATCGGTTAATTACGGGTATTGCTCATATGTCAAATATTACCCAAGTCAAAATTGAATCAGATCAGCAGGTTGAGGTCCTACACGCCCAAGTCTTTAAAGCGATGGCGGAAGCAGGTATATCAGTCGATTTTATCAATATATTTCCTAGTGGTGTGATTTATACTATCCCAGAATTACACAGTGAAAAAGCGCAGACGGTATTGCTAGAATTGGGTTATCAGCCTAAGTTTGTTCCACACTGTGCGAAGGTTTCATTAGTAGGAGCTGGTATGACAGGTGTCCCTGGCGTGACAGCCAAGATTGTCGAGAGTTTAACCAATGCTGGGATTCAGATCTTGCAATCAGCCGATAGTCATACCACGATTTGGGTATTAGTTAAAGATAGTGATTTAGTTCCAGCCATAAATGCCTTGCATCAAGCCTTTCATTTAAATGATTTAGCACGATCAAAAGACTAAAACTTAGAGCATTGTCAAAAAGAAGTTTGCTGCTACAGATTAAATGCTTATCGCAGTGTAACTGGCTGGGGCTGCGATTACTCGCCCCATCGAAGGGCTTTTGTAAGCCTTCCCCTTCAAGAAATAAGGGAGCACGTCATGTCTAAGTGGGAGATCCAACAGCCAGTAACGGCCCGATTGGTTCAACTCACGTTCAGTAGGGAAGAGAGGAAGCTAACTAAGTTCGCGACGTCGTGTTGCAACGTCTGCACGAGCACATCCTATGCCCCCCATTGAACGAAGTTTTACTTTATCAAGCCGACTCTTAGCTTACTTAGTGGAGATGTTTTGTTAGCTCTTTGTACTTGTCTGTATCGGTCAGGACGAGGAGCGATTGCGTTGATTAAAGTTGGGTGCAATATCTGGGTCAGATATTGTACTCTTTTCAATTTCCCTAGTACAAAGACATTACTATATTTGATGATGGAATTTTTCGAGTAGGTATAGCAAACAGCTCAAAAGTTTCTGATTCTCTTAGGGAAATTATGATATAATGATAGAGTTGACATTTTACGGTAAAGGAGGTTTCTCGATGGCTCGTAAAAAAAACAAACGAAAAACAGCTAAACAAAAATCACAGCTTAAGTATGAGCTGTATGGTATTCTATTTATTTTATTGGCGATATTTGGAAGTGGAGCTGGTACGATAAGCGATGGTATCATTCCAGCATGGCTAGAAAACTTTTTTCGCTTCTTTTTCGGCTTTTGGTATATGGTTGCATCAATAGCTCTATTTGCCATTGGAGTCTATTTAATGGTAAAACGAAAGCTTCCTAAATTATTTACACGTAAAATGCTAGGTTTGTTCATCCTTTTTTTAGCTATGTTACTCCTAAGTCATATTGATCAATATCGACATTACTTAGCCAGTTCAGACCAAGCCTCAGTTATTGGGATGACCTGGTCACAATATATGAATTATTTAAATGGGACCGTTGATGGACGCGTATTAGGAGGAGGAATGCTTGGAGCTGGTCTTTATGCTTTTACATATGTACTTTTCTCAACAACTGGAGCGATCTTTTTAGCTGTTTCTATGTTAATTGTTGGGTTTATTTTTATGACAAATATCTCGATTGGTCATTTAATAGAAAGCTTAATGAAACATTACCGTCAGTATGCCAAGAAAAAACAAAAGAAACGCCAAGAAAGACGGAAGCAACAAAAAGAAGCAAAAGCAAAGCAAGAGTCTACCAATAATGAAGCACAAACTGAAATGACGAATCAACCGTCTGAACTAGGGGAGGAAGAGGAACCGGTTATTCAAGCGTTTCCTGAAATTGCATATGCAGAGCAGGCGATCAATGATGCTGACCAAATACTGGACAAAGCTGAACAAGCAACAGCAAAACAAAATGATGATCAAGATGATGAAACGCTAGCGGTGGCCCCCATGACCGAAATGGAGAATGTTGATTATCAATTACCTCCGATTCATTTGTTAAATGAATCAAGTAGCAAAAAACACCAACAAGAACGCGGACAAATTCAAGCTGTTGTGCGCAAGCTTGAGCGGACCTTTAATAGCTTTGGTGTGAAAGCAAAGGTAACACGGGTACATGTCGGACCAGCAGTGACTAAATATGAAATTTACCCAGAGGCGGGTGTGAAAGTTAGCAAGATTGTCAACTTGCATGATGACTTGGCATTGGCGCTTGCGGCTAAGGACATTCGTATTGAAGCACCAATACCGGGTAAATCAGCTGTTGGAATTGAAGTCCCTAATGATGAAATCTCAATGGTATCATTGCGTGAGGTGTTCGAAACAAAGCAAGCTCAAGAAAGTTCTATTCTATCTTTTATCCTTGGTCGTGATATTTCGGGTGATGCTGTTGTAGCTGAATTAAACAAAATGCCACACTTACTCGTTGCTGGTGCAACAGGAAGCGGTAAAAGTGTTTGTATCAATGGAATTATTACCAGTATTTTAATGAAAGCAAAACCACATGAAGTTAAGATGATGATGATTGATCCGAAAAAGGTCGAATTGAACATTTATAATGGTATTCCTCATTTGTTAGCTCCAGTAGTGACAGACCCAAAAAAAGCTTCTCAAGCCTTAAAGAAGGTGGTAAGCGAAATGGAGCGGCGTTATGAATTGTTTTCTGATACGGGTAATCGAAATATCGAAGGCTACAATAATTATGTCAAGCGCTATAATGAAACGGCTTCTGAGCAGGATACTCAACCGTTACTCCCGTATATTGTTGTACTTGTTGACGAGTTAGCTGATTTAATGATGGTCGCATCGAATGATGTTGAGGACTCCATTACGCGTTTAGCCCAAATGGCACGTGCGGCGGGAATTCATCTGATCATTGCTACCCAGCGGCCGTCAGTGGATGTTATTACAGGTGTTATCAAAGCAAATATCCCATCGAGAATTGCCTTTAGCGTTTCCTCACAAACCGATTCACGCACGATTCTAGATTCGGGCGGTGCTGAGAAGCTACTGGGTCGAGGAGATATGCTATTTTTACCGGTTGGTGCGTCTAAGCCAACCCGTATTCAAGGTGCTTTTCTCTCTGATGAAGAAGTTGAGCGTATTGTCGATCATTGTATTGATCAACAACAAGTGAATTATCAAGAGGACATGATTCCAGATGAACAAGAACAACGACCAGCAGAGCCGGAAGATGAGCTTTTTGACGAAGCGGTACAACTCATCGTGGAAATGCAAAGTGCTAGTGTGTCCATGCTACAACGTCGCTTTAGAATAGGCTATACGCGAGCAGCTCGTTTAATAGATATGATGGAGGCTCGGGGGATTGTTGGACCCTATGAGGGATCAAAACCAAGAACGGTTCTTATTAGTGAATATTCAGATAAATAATACTTTTTTGTATTTAAGAGATTTTGTGTAATTTGTATTATTTTTTGTTTATTTATTTAATCTTAAATGGTATATTGTTAGTGACCAATCTATTTGATTTACTTACTGGAGGATTTTAAATGGCGAGTGAACATGATAATTATGACCTGTTTAAAGCGACGCTTTCACGGCTGCGACAGGACATCGAACAAGGTGTCTATCCGCCAAATGAGAAGCTCCATCCTCTCTATGAGTTAGCTACAGCCTATCACGTAACACGTACAATCATGGAGGCTGTCATTGATCAATTAGTTGAAGAAAACATCGTAACGAGAAGGTTAGGAATGGGTGTTTTTGTTAATCCTAAGCCTATCTACTCTTCTGGTATTGAAGAGCTAGGTAGTGTGTCCGAGATGATTAGGAAAGCAGGAAAAGTTCCTGGTACGCAATACGTAGCAGCTGAAGTAATTGAACCAACGGCGACAGATTTGGAAAGGTTTAACTCGTCGGACGTCCTAGCAATAGCTCGAGTGGAGCGTGTTAGAACAGCAGATGGAGAGCCAGTTGTCTATTGTATTGACAAAGTGAATAATGATCTTATTCCAATTGGTCAAATACATAGTCAAGACTCAATTTTTCGTTTAATTGAGCGTTATACGGGAAAACGCATTCAATATGCGAATGCCCATATTGAACCAATCGGCTTTCATGAAAAAATTTCTGCGATTTTAAATTGTCGTCCTGATCAGTCCTTACTGTTACTTAGACAAATGCATTATACTGAAGATCATCAGCCGATTTTGTACTCTGCAAACTATTTTCGAAGTGATGCTTTTCATTTCCATGTGGTGAGAAAACGTCTGTAGCTTTCACTCCAAAGGTCGTGTTGATGTTTCCAGTATGCCTAATCAAATTGGTCGATGAATAAAAAATTTTGGGGGTATAAAGGTGAAGAAGAACAGATTAATGCTTATTCTTGCTTTATTGCTAGCTGCTGTTATGGTTCTAGGTGCATGCGGCACTTCTAATGGTGACGATAATGACCAAGATACAAATGACACAGATACAGAGCAAACAGAAGGTGCTGGGGATGATACAGAAGATAAAGCTGATTTCTCATTAGCCATGGTAACAGATGAGGGCGGTGTTGATGATCGCTCATTTAATCAATCCGCATGGGAAGGAATTCAAGCGTTTGGTGCAGAGCACGGTTTAGAACGTAACGCTGGCTACGACTATGCTCAATCAGATAATGCTGCTGATTTCTTACCTAACTTAAATTTATTAGTTCAACAGGACTATGATTTAATCTTTGGGGTAGGGTTTGCATTAAAAGACGCTATTGAGGAAGTAGCTGGTAACTTCCCTGAAACAAACTTTGGTATTATTGATGAGGTAGCAGAAGGCGACAATGTGGCTAGTATCACATTTGCAGAAGAGCAAGGCTCATTCTTAGTTGGGGTAGCTGCGGCGCTTAAAACTGAAACCAATCAAGTTGGCTTTATTGGTGGAGTCGAAAGTGAACTAATTAAACGCTTTGAAACAGGCTTCTATGCCGGCGTTAAGGCTGTAGATCCTAATATCGAGGTTCGTGTTGATTACGCTGAATCATTTAGTGATGATGCTATGGGTCGTTCTATTGCGAACAACATGTACAGCAACGGAATTGATGTGATCTACCATGCGGCAGGTGGCGTTGGACTTGGTGTATTCAGTGAAGCAAGAAACAGAGTCGAAAATGATCCAGATGCTAATGTATGGGTTATCGGTGTAGACCGTGATCAATATGAAGAAGGACAACAAGGAGACCATAATGTAACACTAACGTCAATGGTTAAACGTGTAGATGTAGCCGTTCAAGAAGTTGCAGCTATGCAATTAGCTGGGAATTTCCCTGGTGGTGAACAAATTGTCTTTGGTCTTGAGGATGATGCGATTGCAGTAGCTGATACAAATACAGAAGCATTTACAGATGAGATCGCTGCAGCTGTTCAAGAATGGCAGCAAAAGATCCTTAACGGTGAAATCGTTATACCGCAAACAGATGACGAATTGGAAGAGTATTTAGAATCTCTTAATTAATGCGAAAAGGCTAGAGATCTCTAGCCTTTTTCTTTTTAAGAAATGCTTAGTAACGATATTATAAGGCTTCATTTGTTTTAGCTAATGCTAATAGGCTTGCTTAGATGCCGATTAGCTCTATATTAAGCCGATTTATTTCGTCCTTAGATTCAACACTATATTAATTTTTGCCCCATGACTCAAACCCTAATAAGTTTAATTAATCGTACGTATTTGCGCTAGATTTTATCTAAAAATCTGTGGCATCCGCCGGAGGCACCTGCTGAAACAAGTTAAAAGTTACCATCTAGTAAGTTGAGGCGTTTGTTTGTGCTTCGTCACGCATTTAGAACGTCGGAAAAAACAAGACACCAAAGAGGGATGTCGCTTATTGTTTGGTGGCTTTTTTAAGCGGCCTTTAAATAGCAAGATGGTCTCAGAGTCTAAAGTCATTAAATGAAGGGTTGTAACTCTCCCCTCTTCATTTAACGATTTTGCCAATCAGCTGAATAAGGAGTGAACATTTTGGATAATTATGTTGTCGAAATGTTGAATATCAGAAAGGAATTCCCTGGTATTGTTGCTAATAATAATATTAATTTACAGTTAAGAAAAGGCGAAATTCACGCCCTTCTTGGAGAGAATGGTGCAGGTAAAAGTACTCTAATGAATGTCCTTTTTGGTCTGTACCAACCCGAAAAAGGAGAAATTCGTGTTAAAGGTAAACCAGTCAAAATTACTGATCCTAATGTTGCTAATCGTCTTGGAATCGGAATGGTTCACCAACACTTTATGCTTGTGGAAACTTTTACTGTTGCCCAAAATATCATTCTAGGTAGTGAGCCAACAAAAGCTGGGGCAATCGTAGATTTAAAAAAAGCTGAAGCAGAGATTACCGAATTATCTGAACGCTATGGTTTACGTGTTGATCCAAAAGCTAAAATTCGGGATATTTCTGTTGGAATGCAACAGCGTGTAGAGATTTTAAAAACATTATATCGTGGGGCAGATGTGATTATTTTGGACGAGCCAACAGCAGTTTTAACCCCACAAGAAATTAAAGAATTAATCAACATTATGAAGGCACTAATAAAAGAAGGCATCTCCATTATCTTGATTACCCACAAGTTAAAAGAGATTATGGAGGTCTGTGATCGTTGTACAGTGATTCGAAAAGGAGAAGGGATTGGCACAGTTAATGTAAGTGAAACCAATGTTGACGAGCTAGCTTCACTTATGGTTGGACGAGATATTAGTTTTAAAACAGATAAACAAGCTGCTAACCCTGAAGCTGTCGTGTTATCGGTCAAAAATCTCGAGGTTAAAGATGCGAGAGCTGCAACGATGGTAAAAGGATTAAATCTCGATATTCGTGCAGGTGAAATTGTAGGGATAGCTGGAGTAGACGGTAATGGACAGTCAGAATTAATAGAGGCCATTACGGGGCTACGTAAGGTTGAGAGTGGAGAAATTTTATTAAATAACAAACCACTGACCAACTTATCACCACGTAAAGTAACAGAATCTGGTGTCGCCCATATTCCGCAGGATCGTCACAAATTTGGTTTGGTGCTAGATTATCCTATTGGTGAAAATATTGTTCTGCAAACCTACTATCAAAAACCATATTCCAAGTATAAGATCTTATCGTTTAAAAATATCTATCAGCATGCTTCAAAACTGATAGAAGAATATGATGTTAGAACGCCTAGTCCACGAACGAAGGCTCGAGCATTATCAGGTGGAAATCAGCAAAAGGCTATTATTGCTCGAGAGGTTGATCGTTCACCTGATCTATTAATTGCCGTACAGCCTACGCGTGGTTTAGATGTCGGTGCAATTGAAAATATTCATAAACGACTGATTGAAGAGCGTGATAAAGGAAGAGCAGTTTTACTCGTTTCATTTGAATTAGACGAAATCATGAATGTCAGTGACAAAATTGCTGTTATGTTTGATGGTAAGATTGTTGCTGAAGTTAAGCCAGAAGAAACAAATGAACAGGAACTCGGCTTACTTATGGCAGGCAGTAACAAAGCGAAAGCAGGTGATGTATAAATGTTTTCCAGTCGATTATTTAATATTCTCATTCCCGTTATATCGGTAGTTATGGGACTGATTGTTGGTGCAATTATCATGCTATCTTTTGGCTATAACCCAATTGAAGGTTATGTTGCACTATGGAACGGTGCCTTTGGAAATATGTACTTCCTTGGTGAGACCATTCGTCAATCGACACCACTGATTCTAACTGGTTTATCCATCGCCTTTGCCTTCCGGAGCGGACTTTTTAATATTGGTGCAGAAGGTCAGGTCTTTATTGGTTGGGTGGCTGCCGTTTGGGTAGGAATTAACTTTGATCTTCCACTTGTCATTCATGTACCACTAGCGATTCTCATAGCTAGTTTAGCTGGTGGCTTTTGGGGCTTTATTCCTGGTCTACTTAAAGCTACACGTGGTGTCCATGAGGTGATTGTCACCATTATGATGAATTATATTGCGCTTCACGTAACCAATTATATGATTCGTAATGTACTATCAGAGAATGGTGATACATCTGAGCGTATCAAGGAAACAGCGTCACTACGATCAGATGGTTTAACAGAGTTATTTGGCTATTCCCAAGTACACTGGGGTTTTATCATTGCCTTAATCCTTGCTTTATTTATGTGGTTTTTGTTAGAAAAAACAACAATTGGCTACGAGCTACGTGCTGTTGGCTATAACAAGCATGCTGCGCATTACTCAGGGATGAGTGTAAAACGAAATATCATGATGGCTATGATCATTGCAGGAGCATTTGCAGGGGTAGCGGGTGCCATGGAGGGGCTTGGTACATTTGGTTATATGTACACACACGCCTCTTATACAAACTTAGGTTTTGATGGCATTGCGGTTGCACTTTTAGGTGCAAATACAGCAATTGGATCAGTACTAGCCGCCATCCTATTTGGGGCACTTAAAGTCGGTGCATTACGTATGCCACCGCTCGCTGGTGTACCAACAGAACTTGTCGATATTGTGATCGCTGTTATCATCTTCTTTGTAGCGTCTAGCTATATTATTCGTTGGGTATTACTTCGATTTAAAAAGGGGGAGCGTTAAGATGCAATTCATTGAGTTATTACAATCGATTATGCCAATGGTCTTATTTTATTCTGCTCCACTCATTTTCACGGCACTTGGTGGTGTATTTAGTGAGCGTTCAGGTGTTGTTAACATCGGTCTAGAAGGTTTAATGGTGATGGGGGCTTTTTCAAGCATTGTTTTTAACCTTACCTTTGCGGAAACATTTGGTTCATTGACGCCATGGTTAGCCTTGTTGGTTGGCGCGATAGTTGCTGGTGTATTTTCAATCATGCACGCGGTAGCTGCAGTAACCTTTCATGCCAATCAAGTTGTAAGTGGTGTAGCCATTAATATGATGGCTGTTGGACTTGGTATCTTTTTAATCCATGATTGGTACGGTAAAGGACAAACCGATTCAATTACTCAACCATTTTATACGCGTTCTATACCAATTTTATCTGATATTCCGATTATTGGTGAGATGTTTTTTAGTGGATCCTACTATACCTCTTATATAGCTATTATTTTTGCGATATTGTCTTGGTTTGTTATTTATAAGACATCATTTGGTTTACGCCTACGTTCTGTAGGGGAGCACCCGATGGCAGCTGATACAAACGGAATTAGTGTAACGAGAATACGGTATATTGCTGTTATCTTGTCCGGGCTATTAGCTGGGTTAGGTGGAGCGACCTATGCGCTAACTATTTCACTAAGCTTTGGTGGTAGTACCATTTCTGGACAGGGTTTTATGGCTTTAGCCGCCGTTATTTTTGGTAAGTGGCATCCTTTAGGAGCTATGGGCGCAGCGATCTTCTTTGGCTTTGCGCAAGCCCTAAGTGTAGCCGGTCGAAATTTACCATTTTTAGCGAATGTACCTAATGTGTATTTAGTTATTGCACCTTATGTACTCACTATTTTGGCATTAGCTGGCTTTATTGGACGTGCAGAGGCACCGAAGGCAAATGGCGAGCCTTACATTAAAGGTAGTCGTTAAAAGCTAATCATCCATAAGCGTTGTTTTTGAACCCCAATAAGGAATTCCAGTAAGACCGAATGGCTCTTATTGTCCTTATTGGGGTTTTTAAAATAGGAAAAGCTATTCTTAAAGACATTTTGCCTGAATTCCTTAACCGAGCTAAAGCAGAGATAAGTGTTGGTAATTGTTACCGCTATTTTTTTAGTGTAAAATATAGTGGTGATTGGAAAAAAGGGTATGATAGTTAGAAAGCACAGTTAATTGAGGAGGATTTTAATGCTAGAAATACAAGAGCGCACCATCGAAAAGAAGGGCTATACCTTACATATTGTCAATAGTAAAAAATTTAAAACCGTTCATTTAACCGCTAAATTTCGGGCCCCATTAAATCGACAGGATGTGACGAAACGTGCGTTACTACCTTTTGTTTTGCAACAAGGAACAGAACGATACCCGACAGCGAATGCGTTCCGCCAAGCACTTGATCAATTATACGGTGCTGTTATGTCGATGGACGGAACCAAAAAAGGTGAAGAGCATATTTTAACAGCTCGAATGACAGTAGCTAATCAGGCTTATTTAACAACTACTCAAAACATCTTATCAGAGGCTTTAGCTTTTTTTCGTGAGGTTCTCTTTCATCCTAAGGTTGTGAATGGGAGTTTTGATCCGAAAATTGTTGAACGCGAAAAGCAGACTTTGAGACAGAAAATTGCAGCTATTGTTGATGATAAAATGCATTACGCGAATATCCGGATGATTGATGAAATGTGTCAAGATGAACCGTATCATTTACATGTACATGGTTATCCGGAGGATTTGACAGAAATAACAGCCAAAGATCTTTTTAATTATTATCAATCAAGCATTCAAACCGATGATATGGAGCTTTATCTGTTAGGTGATTTTGAAACGATCGATATCGAAGCCTTAATCGGGCAACAATTCGATCGTGACAATACGACGGAACCTGTTAAGTCAATCGCTGTTTCAGATAAGACGATTGATCAAGAAAAAGAAATAGTTGAACAGCAGGAGGTACAGCAAGGGAAGCTACACTTTGGTTACCGTACCTATACGAAATTCGCTGATCAAGACTATCCAGCATTACAAGTATTTAACGCCATTTTCGGCGGTTTCCCTAGCTCTAAACTTTTCATTAATGTTCGTGAGAAAAATAGTCTTGCCTATTATGCTGCTTCACGCTTTGAGAGTCACAAAGGCCTATTGTTTGTGTTTAGTGGTATTGCTCCAGCAGATTTTGATCAAGCAAAAACCATTATCTTGCAGCAAATGGATGCGATGAGAGCAGGGGATTTTACCGAAGCAGAGCTAGCAGAAGCGAAAAAATTAATTATAAACCAGTATAAAGAGACACTAGATGATCCGTTTGGCATGATTGAAGTCCTATATAATCAAAGAGTGGCACAAACCCAACGTACGGTTGCTGAATTTATTGAAGCTATTGATCGTGTCGATCACCAAGCCGTTGTCAAGATGGCCAATAAAATTAAGCTAGATACCACTTATTTTCTAACAGCTAAGGAGGGACAAGCTCATGCATAAAACAGAATATCAGCAAATAAATGAAACCGTCTATCGTGAAACACTTGAAAATGGTTTACGGGTTGTCCTTGTACCCAAACCGGAAATGACCCAAACCTATGGCGTTTTTACGACAGATTACGGCTCAATTGATCAAACCTTCGTTCCTATTAATGGCGATCAACCGATAACCGTACCAGATGGTATTGCTCATTTTCTAGAGCATAAGCTTTTTGAAAAAGAGGATCGTGATGTCTTTCAAGACTTTACTAAAAACGGTGCTTCGGCTAATGCTTTTACTTCATTTACGAAAACGGCTTATTTATTTTCAGCTACATCTGATATTGCCAAAAATATCGAGATTTTATTGGATTTTGTTCAATCCCCTTATTTTTCCGATCAATCTGTTGAGAAGGAAAAGGGAATCATTGCACAGGAAATTCAAATGTACAATGACCAGCCGGATTGGCGCGCCTTTTTTGGGGTGATCGAAGCCATGTATCTGGAGCATCCCGTCAATATTGACATAGCTGGAACCGTTCAGTCGATTCAAGCCATTACAAAAGATGATTTATACACGTGTTACCATACCTTTTACCACCCTTCAAATATGGTATTGACCATTGTTGGTCAATTTAATCCTGAAGAAATAATGGAATTAATCAAGGCTAATCAAAGTAAGAAAACTTTTGATACACTTTCTGAACTTGAGCGATATTATCCGAGTGAACCAGATCATGTTGCTAATAAACAGGCGATGATTACCATGCCTGTGGCAGTACCTAAGTGCATGGTTGGGATTAAGGAAAACCCTAATCCTGATGGAAAGGCTTTTCTAAAAGAGGAATTGTTAGCAGATATGCTTTTAGATTACTTTTACTCGAAATCAGGTGCCTACTATCAAGAATTATATGATCTTGACCTGATTGATGGTAGCATTGGCTTTGAAACCGAAAGGCAAAAGCAATTTGCTTTTTCCATTATTGGTGGCAATACATCAGATCCGGATCGGTTTGCTGATAAAGTGAAGGAACAATTGGATACATTTAAAACATATCAAATTGCTGAACAGGACTTTGAAAGAATGAAGCGTAAAATGATTGGTGGTTTATTACGCGATATGAATAGTACTTCTGAGATCGCTAATCAGGTGAGCCAATATCAGATGCTTGATATTGATTTCTTTGAATTATTACCGGTATTGGAAGAACTGACGCGAGAGGAAGCAAACCAATTCTT
Organism: Amphibacillus sediminis NBRC 103570; assembly: GCF_001552275.1. Lineage (GTDB taxonomy): Bacteria > Bacillota > Bacilli > Bacillales > Amphibacillaceae > Amphibacillus_B > Amphibacillus_B sediminis. Next base: position 68,616 of record NZ_BCQW01000003.1, on the reverse strand, counting down.
AAATAATTGGATTAAATCAGACAATGTAGCGGTTTTTCAAATAAAGCCAGGCAAGGAGTAATCCTATGAGAAAGCATGCTTTAATTATTGGAGCTAGTGGTGAAATTGGTCAAGCCATCACTCAATCATTAGCAGAGCAAGGCTACTCTCTGTCATTACACTATCATACTAATCGTACCGTAATTGATCAACTATGCGGCATACTTCCTGATGAATCAGTGTTGGAGCTGCTACAAGCTGACTTGTCGAATCAAACCGGCATTGATCAGCTGATCAATCATTTAACCTTTATGCCGACTGACCTTGTGTTTGCACAGGGTCAGCCTTGTTATGGTTTATTTCAAGCGCTTGATTCAAAAACAATCGATCAGCTATATTACACTCATCTTAAAGCAACTTGGCAGATTAGCCAGGCTTGTTTACCGAATATGATCCAACAGCGTTCAGGTAATATTGTAGTGATAGCCTCGCTATGGGGGGAACGAGGGGCAAGTCAAGAGGTGCTCTATTCTTCAGTTAAAGGGGCGCAAATTGCCTTTGTAAAAGCCCTCGCTCAAGAGGTAGCATCGAGTCAGATTAGGATAAATGCGATAAGCCCAGGTTTTATTCAGACCAAAATGAATCAGCAGTTGTCAGAGGTAGAAAGAGAAGCGATTATGCGTGAGATACCTGCTAATCGTTTAGGCACAACAAATGATGTAGCCAATTTAGTAACTTTCTTGCTTTCTAACAAGTCTAACTATATAAATGGAGAGTGTGTCCGTTTATCAGGAGGCTGGTAAACAATTAAAATGCCGAACTGTTACGTTGACCAAGTAGCAAGCAACGGCAGGTTGTGATTGACTTGCAACTTTTTTGCTAACATTTGGCACATAGACTTGAGCAGAAAGATTTAGGCTCTTTGTCAAATGACAAGGGTAAGAATTTTTGCCGACAATTTTATTCAATTTTTTCACAAACATTTAAGTGCGTTCAAACGGCTTAAATGTTTGTTTTTTTATGTGTTGGATTGGGTCCAATTGCTTTTCTTTTGGATGGTTAAAGCTAATTTTGCAAACATACCTTCAAGTGTAAATCTTGAATCAATGTAATCATAGACTCTTACTTTTCTCCCTTCTTGGTACGGGTACGGCTTCAGCTAATCCCGTTGAGAGTCTCGTCACTTCCTGCCCTTGCATGATTTGAAAAAATAACTTGTTAGGATGAAAAAGCAAGGTAGATTCGTTTAAAGGTTGGGGGCCACAGACTGTGTCGACCGAATTTAAGATAAAGGCACCGTGAATGATAGATAAGCTTCGAAGCGCGTGTAATCAAGCTCTGAATCACTGTTTTAATGCGCCTTCTAAACACACAATTCCGTAGAGGTGTGTCTTCGACTTTCAAGCTTCCTAGTCCAATTAGACGAAGCAAGTTTTTCAATTCACGTCACATAATAAAGGATTTTTTTCAATCTGTTGACAGAGAAATTATCTTTGTTATAATAAAACTGAAATCGATTTCAATTAAGTAAACCACCTTATTATTAAGTGATAGGGTGTTAGAGGAAAACTGTGCTGGATAGATTTGAAGCATAGGTTAGTTAGGTGAGAATGTATGAAGATTAAAGATATTGCAAAGCTGGCTGGTGTTTCACCAGCAACTGTTTCCAGAGTGATGAATAATAATGGTTACGTGAAGGCTGATAAGCGTAAAGCTGTTGAGGCTGTCATTAAGGAGGTTGGCTATCAACCCAATGAAATTGCTAAATCGTTGAAAAATCAAAAGTCTAAGATTATTGGCGTAATTGTTCCTAAAATAAGTACTGAGACAGCTAGTAGAATTGTTGACGGTATTACTCAAGTTACCAAAACAAGAAATTATCAATTATTAATAGCAAACACCAATCAACAAATAGAGGAGGAGATTAATTCACTTAAATTTCTTTCAAACAAATTAGTTGATGGAATTATTATGTCTGCTACTGAGGTAACAGATCAGCATATTGAGGTGGCTAGACGTTTAACGGTACCTCTAGTGATAATCGGTCAAAAGATGGAAGGATTTACTTGCGTTTTGTACAATAACTATAATGCAGTAACCGATTTGTTTAATTACATTGTGGACTCTGGTCATCAGGAAATAGCCTTTATCGGTGTTGATCAAAGGGATATCGAGGTTGGACAAATTAGAAAACAAGCATACTTAGATGGATTGGAAAGGCATCAACTTCCCTACAATCCAGATTTAGTGGCTATTGAAGATTTTTCAATTGAATCAGGTTATAAAGCGATGACACGTATACTAGAAAAGAGGCTGCCAACAGCTGTAATGGCTGTTACAGACCATTTAGCAATTGGGGCTATTCAAGCGATTCGAGATTGTGGCTATCGGATTCCAGAAGATGTATCTGTGACTGGAATTGGTGATATTAAACTAGCACAGTATTTGTCACCACCGCTTACAACGGTTCATTATAATTTCAAAACTAGTGGACAAATCGCGGCTGAGCAATTGTTTAACCAAATGGATCAAGAAGAAAAATATGTTGCAGAAGATATTTATATTGATTATGATTTGGTTATTCGGAACAGCTTAAAGAAAAGGTAAGCTTATAAAGAAAGAGTATTTACTTTTTCTTTATGTAAATATGAAATCGATTTCATATTAGGGAAGGATAATTATAAAGTATATAAATAGGAGGATCGATCATGGCAAATGAAAAGACAGTCAAGAAAATATTAGAAGTCGTTGGTGGAAAGGAAAATATTAAGAATTATGAGCATTGCGCGACACGATTACGACTTATTTTACGTGATGATAGTTTGTTAAATAAAGAAGAAACAGAGAGCATCCCGGATTCTAAAGGCTATTTCTTTAATACCGGTCAGCATCAATTTATTTTTGGAACTGGTAGGGTTAATGAGGTATACAGTGCTTTAAAAGCAGAAATGGGGGAGAAGGATCAAGAATCAACCGGTAATTTTAAAGATGATGTTTATCAAAACTTAAGCCCAGTACAAAAGGTTGTACGTACACTAGCCGATATTTTAGTGCCATTGATCCCAGCACTTGTTACAACCGGTTTGCTTATGGGAATTAGAGGCCTCTTGCTAGAACTAGGCTTAAACCTATCAGAGGAAGTTTTAACTGTTTTTCAAATGTTAACGGATACAGCGTTTGCGTTTTTACCGGTCTTAATCGTGTTTAGTGCAACGAAAAAATTCGGTGGTACCCCGATAGTAGGTATTGTTGTCGGGTTAATGATGGTTGCGCCTCAATTACCAAATGCTTGGGCTGTAGCTGAGGGAGCAGCTGACCCATTATATCTCTTTGGTATACCGATAATTGGTTATCAAGGCTCCGTTATTCCGGCAATTGTAGCGGGATTAATGGTTGCGAAGCTAGAGAAAAGCTTGCGTAAAGTAATACCACAAATTATGGATCTTGTCTTTACACCATTTTTAACGATTACGATAACAATAGCTGTGATGTTACTCGTTTTAGGACCAATCCTTCATGGAATAGAATCTGGTGTCATTAATGCTATCGTTTACGGTTTGGAAGCGCCTTTAGGAATCGGTTACATTATTTTCGCTATGTTCCAACAGCTGCTTACGATTACAGGCCTACATCATTCATTACAGATTGTTGAAATTAGTCTATTAAATACAGGCGGAACAAATGTCCTCCAGACGCTAATTACTGCAAGTATGGCAGGACAATTTGGCGCAGCGATTGCGGCTTCATTGATGATGAAGGATAAGATTAAGCGAGCCAATGCATTATCGTCCTCAGCATCGACATTATTTGGTATTACTGAACCACTATTATTTGGTGTGAATTTACGCCACTTCCGTATTTTTGGATCAGGTATGGTAGGTGGAGCAGTTGGAGGACTTGTTACCTATATCTTTAGCTTAGCGGCAACTGGTATGGGGATCACATTTATTCCTGGGCTGTTGCTTTATACAAGTAGTTTGGGTGCATTAATGCAATACCTAATTGTTATTGTCATTGCTTTTGTCGTTGGGTTTGTCCTTGTCCGGATACAAAGCAAAACAATTGAAAGTGAAATTAATTAAGTGGATAAATCTGCTAAAATAAGGGTGAGGGCGAAATCCCCTCACTCTTAAAATCATAATAGTCAGGGGAGCAATGATATGAATAGAAAGGTTTATACCATAGGAGAAGCGCTGATTGACTTTATACCTAACCAAACAAATTGTAGCCTTAAGGAAGTCACGGCTTTTAAAAGAGTAATGGGTGGAGCTCCAGCGAATGTGGCTGTGGCTGTAGCAAAGCTTGGAGGTCAAAGTAGTTTTATCTCCAAATTAGGTATAGATGCTTTTGGCGATCATATTTTAGAGCAATTAGAGAATCATAATGTAGAGACAACCTGGACATTGAGAACCGATCAAGCTAACACTGGTTTGGCTTTTGTTTCTTTGCAGGCAGATGGAGAGCGGGAATTTTCATTTTATCGTAAGCCAAGTGCAGATATGCTGCTAACTGCTGATGAGGTTGCTAAAATGCGGATAGGCGAAAACGATATCTTGCATTTTTGCTCAGTCAGTTTAATTGATGCGCCAATAAAGGGTGCACATGAGCAAATCATAAACTATGCACTAGGGCATGATGCCTTAGTTAGTTTTGATCCTAATGTACGTTTGCCACTTTGGGATAGCGAAGAGGCATGTAAGAAAGCCATTCAAGCATTCATTCCGCTAGCACATATTGTGAAGGTTTCTGATGAGGAGCTAGCATTTATTACTGGAATAGATAATGAAGAAGAAGCGTTAAGAAGCTTATTCAAAGGGAATGTTAAATGGGTTGTCTATACAAAAGGGAAGAAGGGGGCTTGTATACTTAATCAAGCTTTGCTAAAGTGTGAGCACCCCGGGTATAAAGTAAAAGCGCTTGACACGACTGGAGCTGGCGATGCGTTTGTGGCTGCATTACTATTTCAATTATCAAATGAAAAAGTAAATAAAAATGATTTGGAACAGATTAGTGTAAAAGAAATGGATAAACTACTTGCATTTTGCAGTGGTTATGCTGCATTAACGACACTTAAACATGGTGCTGTTGAATCATTACCTACCCTTACAGAAACATTAGAATTTATAAAATAAGAACAGGAGACTCTTTAATTTGAAGTCAAGTTGGGAGAGATAGAATGAATCCATTACAACAAGAATTAAGGCTGGGTATAGCAAGTAAACAGCCAGAGCTTGTTCACAAGGTGAAGCAGGACTTCTGGCGATTGATTTATCATGAAATGCCACCGACGGGTTGGTTAAATGATCCGAACGGTGTTTGTCAATTTAGTGGTGTTTATCATTTGTTTTACCAGTATTCCCCTATAGATCCAGAAGGTGGACTGAAGTATTGGGGACATAAAACATCTAAGGATCTTGTTCATTTTAAAGAAGAGGAAATCGCATTATTTCCTGATCATCCAGCTGATGTGCATGGTGTCTATTCGGGCAGTGCCTTTATTAAGCAAGAAGTCATCCACTTTTTTTACACTGGTAATGTTCGTTATCAAGGAGATTATGATTATATTACCGAGGGTCGTGAACAAAATATACTCCACTTTACCAGTAAAGATGGCTATAGCTTTAGCGAGAAGAAATTATTAATAGGCGCTGATCATTACCCTGCTGGTTTTACAAAACATATAAGAGATCCAAAAGTTTTCGAAAAAGATGGCTTTTATTACATGATTTTAGGCACGCGTACTAATGATGCTGAGGGTCAAATTATCGTGTACCAATCAACTAATTTAGCTGATTGGTCATTTCGTGGTATCTTCTTAAAAAGTTTACCTAAAATGGGCTATATGTGGGAGTGTCCAGATTATTTCGAGATTGGCGACCAAGCAATCTTATTAATGTCTCCCCAAGGTATAGAAGTAGATGGATTGCACTATCAAAATGTATACCAGTCTGGCTATTTCTTTGGTAGGACAAATTGGGAGAAGGTAAATTTTCAGCCAAGCTCCCCTTTTAGAGAGCTAGATCATGGATTTGATTTTTATGCCCCACAAACCTTTGAGGATGAACAAGGGAGACGTATTATGTGGGGCTGGATGGGTTTACCAGATATTGAGCCCACTTATAGTAATCCGACTATTGAGCGGGGCTGGCAGCATGCGATGACAATGCCGCGCGAGCTTACGATAAAAGATGGGAAACTAATGCAACGCCCACTTTCTGAATTTCAAGTGTTAAGAGATCAATTGGTTACATGCAAACTAGAGGTCGGAAAAAGAAATAGAGCTAACCAATTATCTGGTGAGGTATATGAAATGGTGATCGACGTTCTTGATTTGGGAGAAGGGCTTAGCATTCATTTGCGCCAAGATACCTTAATTAATTATGATGCAGGACAACAAATATTAACGCTAGAACTTGGTGAATCAGGTTATGGAAGGAATAAGCGTTCGGTTTTAGTCGAATCGCTTACTCAGCTACACATATTTTCTGACACTTCATCTTTAGAAATATTTATAAATGATGGCGAGTATGTCATGACGACGAGGCTCTATCCACTGGAAGGACAGGATAAGATCGAATTTTCTGGTGAAGCTTGCTTAGCTATTAGAAAATGGAACCTATCAAAAAAAGATTAAATAGGCAAGCAAACTCCCAAGTTAATCAGTTAATTTTAAATGCTACCGAGCAATATTTTGATAGGTAGTGTTCCTTTTAAGTAAAGTTGACTGTTCTACACTATTAATAAATCATCATATAATTGGATGAAGCTTCTTTAAATGAGGTGAAAAGAATGTTAAAAGTGAAGAACATTGTGATAGGTGAAGGGCACACCAAAGATATGTATCTCAATAATTAGCGAAAACATGACTGAAATAGTAAGAAGCGCTCTAATCGTATAGGCACAACAAATGATGTAGACAATTTAGTAACTTTTTTGCTTTCTAACAAGTCTAATTATATAAATGGAGAGTGTGTCCGATTATGGAGGCTGGTAAACAATTAAAATGCTGAACTGTAACGTTGACCAAGTAGCAAGCAACGGCAGGTTGTGATTGACTTGCAACTTATTTGTTAATATTTAGTATATAAACTTGGTCAGAAAAATTTAGCAAACTGATATTCTCTCTTTTATATTAATGAAAAATCATTTATTATAGAGTTGTATGTTTATATTTTCTAAGAAAAGGATGTTAAAGGTAATGGATGGTGTTATAGATGCAAATCGGTGAAAGATTAAAAGAAGCGAGGTTGGAAAAGGGACTCTCACTTGATGATGTCCAGCAAATGACAAAAATACAAACACGTCATTTACAAGCCATTGAAAAAGGTGAGTTTTCCTTGATCCCTGGTAGCTTTTATGTGCGTGCATTCATTAAAGAATATGCACAAGTGGTTGGTCTTAATCCTGACGAACTTTTAGCTGAACACAGAGGTGAGGTGCCAAAGCCCGAACAGGAAAATGCAGTAGAATATTCGAGAATGCAACGAACAAGAGGGAAGACCTCTTCTTCTAAGACGTCGCCATTTGCTGCTTTGCTCCCGACCATCTTTGTGGTTATCTTGATTACAGGTGTGCTCTTCTTTATTTGGCGTATAGCTTGGAATCCAGATCCGGATAGCAGTGACCCAGTAGAGGTTGACCGGTCTGCCGGTGATCAGGTGTCGCTACCACCAGAAACTGAGGATCAACCAAGCTCTGATGCGGACGAGGATAACGAACAGTCAGAGCGCGATCAAGAAGATCAGGATGAAGGTGATGAGGAACCAGAGCAAGTTAACCCTACTTTATCACTCGATTCTTACCAAAATAATCAATCCGTTTATCTACTTAAGACTGATGATGATGAAATCGAAATGACTATAGAAACGACAGATAGTAATTGGTTAGAGGTTGAAACAAACACAGGTGAAAGTTTATACTATAACACACTGCAACTAAGTCAATCACCACAAACATTTACCATCTCTGACTATCCTTATGTCTATTTAAGATTTGGTAATCCAGGAGCCATTTCAATTTCGATCAATGATCTTGAACTGGAGCTTTCGGAAGAGATCGCTCCGACGGCCGTTCAACAATTATGGTTGTATATTAATAGTGAACCAGATCAATAATACTCATTAGACCCTTCTCTCAAAATATGATGAGAAGGGTTTCTCACTGAGACTAGCTAACTGATAGAATCATTGTCTAGAAGGCGGCAAAAACTTTTAACTTGATTCAGTAGAAGTTTCCCACCACTAAAAGTGGAGAGATGAATGCCTATTTGTCTTTGATGCAGTGGGGGTACAAGCCTCGGCTGCTGAATAAAGTTAAAGCCTGTGGTAGATGCTGCCCGATCTCAGAGAACGTTGCGAAGCGCGATGAAATTTGGGTGCAAATACGCTAGGGCGCATTTGATAGATCAGATAAAGCATGTTAGCTTATAATGAGAGGTATACCCTAAATATTTCTCACCGAATCGTTTAACTTTAGAAAGGAAGAATAAAATGAATTTACCTAATCGTATTACTTTATCTCGAATCCTACTTATACCTGTTTTTATATTATTATTAGCTTTACCGTTAGATTGGGGCGTAATCGATATTGGGCATAATCAGTTGCCGGTTGTTCATTTAGTCGCTGCAAGTTTATTTATCGTTGCATCGGGAACGGATTGGATCGATGGTTATTTCGCTCGTAAGCTCAATTTAGTCACAAACCTTGGTAAATTTCTAGATCCAATGGCTGACAAATTATTAGTTTCCGCAGCTTTTATTCTGTTGATTGAGCTAAAGCTAGTACCCGCTTGGATTGTCATTATTATTTTATCTAGAGAGTTTGCTGTGACTGGCCTTCGACTAGTTGCTGCTGGAGAAGGTATTGTTTTGGCAGCTGGTAATCTTGGTAAATGGAAGACGACCTTTCAATTGGTTTCTATAGCGGTCTTGTTACTACATAATTATCCATTTTCCTACTTAGGGTGGCCGGTAGGTGAAGTACTCCTTTATATCGCTCTTCTTTTAACGGTAATCTCAGGCGTTGATTATTTTATTAAGAATTGGCACGTGATGAAGGAGTCGAACTAAATGGTAAAGGTAAAAGCAGAAATTATTGCTGTCGGTACAGAATTATTACTTGGTCAGATTGCTAACACGAACGCTCAATGGATTTCACAGCAGTTAGCAACAAAAGGAATAGGTGTCTACTACCATCAGGTTGTGGGGGATAATCGTGAAAGATTGCTATCAGTTTTGGCAGAGGCTGTTAAGCGATCAAACTTAATTTTGATCTCAGGAGGATTAGGACCAACTGATGATGACTTAACCCGCGAAACGGTAGCAGAATTTGTTGGACAAAATTTATCTGAGGATGAGGAAGCATTAACTCAGGTTGAACGTTATTTTCAACGGACTAATCGTGAGATGACAGTAAATAATCGTAAGCAGGCACAATTGATTACTGGAGCTACCCTAATACCGAATAAAGTTGGTACTGCTCCAGGAATGATCGTTGATTTTCAAGGATCTACAATCGTTATGATGCCTGGTGTACCTAGTGAACTAAAAAATATGATGACAGCGTCTGTCTTACCGTATCTTAGTGATAGGTTTGAGCTCAATGATGTCATTGTATCTAAAATGCTTCGCTTCATCGGTATAGGTGAATCGCAACTTGAAACAGAGGTGAAGAGCCTTATTGAGCAACAATCCAACCCAACTATTGCTCCATTAGCCTCTGATGGTGAGGTTGCCTTGCGCTTAACAGCAAAAGCGGGCTCTGTTGCACGAGCCAATCAACTCATTACTGCTACACAAGCTGAATTAGAAGCGCTTGTAGGCTCATATATCTATGGATATGATGATCAGTCATTGAGTGAAGTGGTCATTGATTTGTTGACCAAACAATCAGCGACAGTCGCAGCAGCTGAAAGCTTAACTGGGGGGAGATTTGCTGATGCTTTAGTGACGATTCCAGGAGCTGGCCATGTTCTGAAGGGAAGTATAGTAAGTTATACGCCAGATGCTAAGGTTAATGTACTTGGGATCGATCAAACGATCATTGAGCTGCATGGAATGGTGAGCGAGCAGTGCGCATTACAAATGGCCAAACAAGCTAAAGAAAAATTTAATACTACATATGGAATTAGCTTTACCGGAGTAGCTGGGCCTGATCAATTAGAGGGAAAAGATCCAGGGACCGTTTACATTTGTCTGTATCAATCGGAGGATAATTATCTTTTACAGCTGTATCATTTTCCGAAAAATAGAGAACTGGTTCGTAATCGTTCAGTAAAAAAAGGCTTAGAACTGCTGTATCAAACATTAAAAAAGAATGAGGCCTCAAGCTCCTAGTTTTTATTGATTTTGTTCAAATTTGTTAAAAAGTAGCTCTGTTCTTTTTTGAAAAAATAAGAACATTTATTCGCTTTTTGCTTGTATGTTTGCTTGAAACAAGGTATGATAGGTTTAGTTGATATTAGAGGAGGAATTCGCGTGAGTGATCGTAAACAGGCCTTAGATATGGCTTTGAAATCAATAGAGAAACAATTTGGAAAAGGCTCAATAATGAAGCTAGGGGAGCAGGCTGAACGCAAGGTTGCTACAGTATCAACAGGCTCTTTGGCTTTGGATATTGCTTTAGGTGTCGGTGGGTATCCACGTGGGCGAGTTATTGAAATATATGGTCCTGAATCATCAGGTAAGACGACTGTTTCACTTCATGCAATTGCGGAAGCACAAAAGCAGGGAGGCACAGCTGCTTTTATTGATGCAGAGCATGCGTTAGATCCTGTTTATGCTGGCAAACTTGGGGTAGATGTAGATGAACTTTTATTATCGCAGCCAGATACGGGAGAGCAAGCGTTAGAGATTGCTGAAGCCTTGGTAAGAAGTGGTGCTGTCGATATCGTAGTTATTGACTCTGTCGCTGCACTTGTTCCAAAAGCAGAAATCGAGGGTGAAATGGGAGATTCACATGTAGGTTTACAGGCGCGATTGATGTCTCAAGCTCTACGTAAGCTTTCAGGAGCGATTAATAAATCAAAGACCACAGCTATTTTTATCAATCAAATTCGAGAAAAAGTTGGGGTTATGTTTGGAAACCCTGAAACCACACCAGGTGGTCGAGCATTAAAATTCTATTCGTCTGTTCGTTTAGAAGTTCGTCGTGCTGAGACAATAAAGCAAGGAAATGATATGGTTGGTAATAGAACCCGTATTAAAGTGGTTAAAAATAAAGTTGCACCACCATTCAAACAGGCAGAAGTGGATATTATGTATGGTGAAGGTATTTCACGAGAAGGTGAGCTTCTTGATATTGCCTCTGACCTGGACATTGTCCAAAAAAGTGGTGCTTGGTATTCTTATAACGAAGAACGACTTGGACAAGGTCGAGAGAACTCTAAGCAATTTCTTAAAGAGAACCCTGAATTAGCTGATCAAATTAACCGCTCAGTCCGAAATCATTATAATTTAGATGAGTCTAATCCAGAAGAAGAGATCATGAGCGAATTAATTGAAGAGGATAAGTAAAGGTCGAGTATTAGGACGGCACTTGAACTGAAAAAATGAATGATAAAAATTAGATATTTAACATAGTACCGACTAGAGTCAGAATATGTAGACATAAACTTCATCGGGGGAACACGAGCTTGTAGAATGCTAACCATAAGTGGAATGGCTTGTGTAAGATGTGACCAAATCACGGGGTAATGTCACGCTAACCTATCTTGCAAGACCGAAGTTGTACCCTCGTGCTGGTTAGCTAGGGAGACATTGAGTGAACTGAAGATATCTCTGCTTCTTCGGAAAGTGTATGAAGTATTTTGACGGACCAGTGTCTATACTATATTAAGAAACGGATCGCTGAACAATAGCAACTATGCTGGTTCGGTGATCCGTTTCTTAAAATTGCTTTTGTCACAGCTCCTTTTGGCAAGATAGATGCTAAGAAGCTGTTGTGTTGGATAGCCAAAGTTCACAATAAACAAGGGACTTGGGAGATCCAAACTAACGTTCAGTTCGTGACGTCGTGTCGTAATGTCTGCACAAGCACATCCTATGCATCGAAACCCCCACTGAACGAAGTTTTACTTTATCATTCGACTCCTTTAGACCATTCATATCGTTCAGAAAAACCACTTTTTAGCAAAAATAGTGCAACTTTAGTCTGGTGAAATATGGATTTAAAATGTTAGCTTGTGAAATAGTCTCTTAGGTTTTCTTGACATTACCTATATGCACCATTAAAATTAGTGGTGTGTAATTTATTTTTTTAAATTATACAATTATATTAATGACGCATTAAAATATGTAAGAACGTACATGCCGACTTAAGAAAGAATTGAGTAAAATTGAATAGCAAGAGGAGGTGAAACCATGAATATTGACTTTTTGGTTATCGTCATCTCCAGTTTGGCTATCCTAATCGTCGGTATTGTTGTTGGCTATCTGATACGTAAATCGATTGCAGAGAATAAGATTTCAAGTGCGGAAGAGTTAGCAAAGCAAATTGTAGCAGAAGGGCACCGTAATGCTGAAGTGGCAAAGAAAGAGGCCCTTTTAGAGGCGAAGGATGAAAATCATAAGATTCGTCAGCAGGTGGAGCAAGAGCTTCGCGAACGACGCGTTGAACTTCAGAAGCAAGAGAATCGTCTAATGCAAAAAGAGGAAAATCTTGATCGGAAAGATGAAACCTTAGACAAGCGTGAACGTATGCAAGAGAAAAAAGAGAGTATGTTAGCAGAAAAACAACAACAAATTGAAGAAATGGAAGGCAAAGTGGAAGCTCTGTTGGGTGAACAACAAGCTGAACTGGAGCGCATTTCTGGTTATACATCGGATCAAGCGAAGCAGATTATTTTAGAGCGGGTTGAAAAAGAAGTTAGTCATGAAACAGCACTTATTATTAAAGAGGCAGAAAATCGAACTAAGGAAGAAGCAGATAAGAAAGCCAAGGAAATTTTATCATTAGCGATGCAACGCTGTGCGGCCGATCATGTTGCTGAAACAACCGTTTCAGTTGTGAATTTACCGAATGATGAAATGAAAGGTCGTATTATTGGTCGAGAAGGACGTAATATTCGAACCCTAGAGACACTAACAGGGATTGACCTTATTATCGATGATACGCCTGAGGCAGTTATCCTATCTGGTTTTGACCCGATTCGACGCGAGACTGCTCGTATTGCCTTAGAAAAATTAGTGCAAGATGGTCGTATTCACCCGGCACGGATTGAAGAAATGGTCGACAAATCAAGACGTGAAGTTGATGAGTATATTCGTGAGGTGGGCGAACAAACGACATTTGAAGTTGGAGTACACGGACTACATCCTGATTTAATCAAAATTCTTGGCCGCTTAAAGTACCGTACAAGCTATGGGCAGAATGTACTTAAGCATTCAATAGAAGTGGCGCATTTATCAGGATTACTTGCAGCAGAGCTTGGCCAAGATGTGATGCTTGCTAAACGTGCAGGCCTGCTTCATGATATTGGAAAAGCGATTGATCATGAGGTGGAAGGAAGTCACGTTGAAATTGGTAAGGAACTTGCTGTTAAGTATAAGGAGAAAGAAGTAGTCGTTAACTCAATCGCCTCCCATCATGGCGACGAAGAACCTACGTCAATCACTGCTGTATTAGTCGCAGCTGCTGATGCTTTATCTGCTGCAAGACCAGGTGCGAGAAGCGAGACCTTAGAAAATTACATTAAACGGCTTGAAAAACTTGAAGAAATTTCTGAATCTTATTCAGGAGTTGAAAAATCATTTGCTATTCAGGCAGGACGTGAAGTCCGAATCATGGTTAAACCTGATGAAATTGATGATCTTGAGGCAGTTCGCATTGCTCGTGATATCCGTAAGCGAATTGAAGAAGAATTGAATTTCCCAGGTCATATAAAAGTAACCGTTATTCGAGAAACTCGTGCAGTTGAATATGCTAAATAAGCTGATTAGTAAAAGAGATCTCAAAAGCATTTTGCTTTTGCAGATCTCTTTTTCACATGTCATACGGTCATGATGAAGATGCTAGTATAAAAGGGAAAATAGGCTTAACACTGAATGTTGAGGCCTCTATAGTACGAAGGGGTTAGAATGATCTGAAAAACACACTTATTCTCAGCTATGTCATCATAAGTCATCGATCAAGGTGGTTGTAACCAGCTTTGACAAAGCAAACAAACTATGTGACACTGTGTAATGAGATAGATTTGAAAGTGAAGAATGAAGGAGTAACGGAATGCGAATTTTATTTATTGGTGATATTGTTGGCTCCATTGGCAGAGACCAACTTCAGCACTATTTGCCTAAACTAAAGCAAAAGTTCCAGCCACAATTAACAATTGTCAACGGTGAAAATGCAGCAGCTGGAAAAGGAATAACGGAGAAGATCTATAAACAATTTTTAGAATGGGGCGTAGACTTCATTACAATGGGAAATCACACTTTTGATAAAAAAGAAATATTTGATTTTATTGAAGGTGCAAAAAAAATCATCCGTCCAGCAAACTTCCCTGCAGGTACCCCTGGAATGGGAAATGCTTATGTGAATGTAAATGGGACAGAAATTGCCATTCTTAATTTACAAGGTCGAACCTTCATGCCAGCGATTGACGATCCTTTTCAATTAGCTGATCAGCTGTTGGAACAAGTATCCAAGCGAACTCATATTATATTTGTTGATTTTCATGCAGAAGCTTCTAGTGAAAAGCTGGCATTAGCTTGGTACTTAGATGGGCGAATTAGTGCGTTAGTCGGGACGCATACCCATGTCCAAACAGCTGACAACCGCATTTTGGATCATGGCACAGCCTATATAACAGATGTCGGGATGACAGGTCCGTATGATGGCATTATTGGAACTGATCGGCAAGCGGTGATAAAGAAATTCAAGACCCAGCTTCCTGTTCGTTTTGAAGTGGTCAGAGAAGGAAAGGCTCAATTAAGTGCTGTCATCATTGATATTGATAATAAAACCGGTAAGGCTGAAAGAATTGAACGGCTTTTAATTAACGATGATCACCCTTTTTTTGCCTGACATTGATATCAATTTTTAGCATATCATCATCTTATAAGAATATAGTAAAAGTGGAATGACTTAACATAATCAAGGAGGTAGCAAAAGTGGACGTATTAAAGGTTTCAGCTAAATCAAACCCAAATTCAGTAGCAGGTGCTTTAGCAAATGTTTTGCGAGAACGTGGGTCGGCAGAAATTCAAGCGATTGGGGCTGGTGCGCTTAATCAATCGGTGAAAGCTGTGGCCATCGCACGGGGGTTTGTTGCACCCAGTGGTGTCGATTTGATTTGCATTCCGGCTTTTACAGATATAAAAATTGATGATGAAGAGCGAACGGCCATAAAGCTGATCGTTGAACCTCGGTGATAGAAATTCCTGTTTGTATTTTACAAACAGGATTTTTATTCTTTTCGACCATATAAAAAAGTATGTTGATCTTGTCTATCAGTCTATTTTAAATACTTTGTGTATGTACGCCGTTTACATACGATTTACTGGTGATATACAGAACAGCATCAATTGTTTTTAATGATTATCACATTCGCCAGAATTTAACTGAGGAGAGTGATTACATGCTAATCGACGCACATTGCGATTATTTAGTTCAGCTTTGGCAACAGGAACAAGGTATTGCTGTTGCTGATCCCTGCCAATTTAATTTGGAAAAATGGCGCCAAAGCCCTGTTCGAATTCAAGCATTTGCTATTTTTGTTCCTGATCACGTGGCTCAAGAGGACCAATTCGATGTAGCGCTTAAAATGATAGAGCTTTTTTATCAAAAAATTATTGCTCCGAATCCAGATATTGTTCCAATTAAGACACGAGCTGATTTAGATAATCTACCCATGGATAAACGAGGTGCTATCTTGACTTTGGAAGGTTGTCATCCAATCGGCTATGATCTAAATAAATTAAAAAGGCTAATTGACTATGGGGTAAGGATAGTTGGACTAACCTGGAACAATAGTAATGCTGTTGCAGATAGTATTGATCAGGCAAACGGCCGAGGTTTGTCTCCTTTCGGAATAGAAGTGGTTCGGTTGTTAAATGAAGAGCAGATTTGGACGGACGTATCACATCTTTCGATTAAAGGATTTTATGATGTAATCGAACATGCTGCGCATGTGCTGGCCTCTCATAGCAATGCTTTCTCAATTTGCCAGCATCGACGTAACTTAGATGATCAACAGATTGCAGCAATGATTAGACGGGATGGATGGATTGGATTAACTTTTGTACCTTATTTCACTAAATCAGATCCGCCTGTTCGAATACCTGATTTAGTTAGACATATTGATCACTTTTTAGATCTTGGAGCAGAAAATCAACTTGGGTTTGGTTCTGACTTTGCAGGATTCACTAGCACAATCGAGGGGCTAGCAGACGTAACAGAGTACCCCAATTTACTTGAACAATTAAATAACATCTATTCACCTGATCTTATTGAAAAAATAAGTGGTATCAATTTTCAAAAAAAATTCCCTCGAATTTAATAGTATTTTCGAGTTTAATTACACAAAAACGTTTATAAACGTGTTAAAATGGGGAGAGATGTAAAGCAAGGAAGGAGTCTTTTTTGACATGAACGAACAACAACGTAAAGAAACAAGTCAAATAAATCCGGTTAAACAAACAAATGAACAAATAGACCCAGAAACCAATTTACAGCGGTTGAAGAATATGGAATCAGATGAGTTGATCGGGAAATATTTCCAAACAACCTATCAACCTCCAAATTTGAAAAAGGCTAAAAAACGTCTGAAAAAAGACGTAGATATTCATTATGATTTTAGTATACCGGAAGAGATGAAGGGAATTGGCAAGGGGAAGAAATTTTTGATTCGTACCTATGGCTGCCAAATGAATGAGCATGATACCGAAATAATGGCAGGTTTACTTACCGATATGGGATATCAGCCTGCTGATGATACAAGTGATGCCGATGTGATTCTGCTTAATACTTGTGCAATTCGAGAAAATGCAGAAAATAAGGTATTTGGTGAAATTGGTCACTTAAAACCACTTAAAACAGAGAATCCAGATTTAATTATTGGAGTTTGTGGCTGTATGTCACAAGAAGAATCGGTTGTTAACCGTATATTACAAAAGCATCCTTTTGTTGATATAATCTTTGGTACACATAACATTCACCGCCTACCTAGTCTACTGCAAGAGGCGATGTTTAGTAAAGCAATGGTCGTTGAGGTTTGGTCAAAAGAAGGCGATATAATTGAAAATCTACCTAAAGTTCGTAAAGGTAATATTAAAGCATGGGTAAATATTATGTACGGGTGTGATAAGTTCTGTACTTACTGCATTGTTCCATATACCAGAGGTAAAGAAAGAAGCCGTTTGCCAGAGGATATTATTCAAGAAGTGCGGCAGTTGGCAGCTCAAGGCTATCAAGAGATCACGTTACTTGGCCAAAATGTTAATGCTTATGGCAAGGATTTTGATTTTGAATATGGTTTAGGCGATTTATTGGATGAAATTCGAAAAATTGATATCCCGCGTGTCCGATTCACTACTTCACACCCACGTGATTTCGATGATCGTTTAATAGAGGTATTAGCTCAAGGTGGTAATCTACTTGATCATATTCACTTGCCTGTTCAATCTGGGAGTTCCGAGGTTCTTCGTGTAATGGCCCGACGCTATACCCGTGAGGACTATTTAGAGCTTGTTCGCAAGATTCGCGCAGCAATGCCAAACGTTACCTTGACTACCGATATTATTGTAGGCTTTCCAAATGAAACGGATGAACAGTTTGAAGAGACTTTGAGTCTAGTTGAAGAAGTTGGATTTGAAGCCGCTTATACCTTTATTTATTCACCACGTGAAGGAACCCCAGCAGCTCGTTGGGAAGACAACATCTCAATGGAAGTGAAGAAAGAACGACTACAACGGCTAAATCAGCTTGTTAATGAGCAAGCAAAACAGGCTATGTTGAAATATGAAGGACAGGTTGTTAATGTCCTAGTTGAAGGTGAAAGTAAAAAAGACCCGGATGTTTTATCAGGCTATACAGAACGGAATAAACTGGTTAACTTTAAAGCTCCTAAATCGCTTATTGGTAAAATAGTACAGGTTAAAATAACCAAGGCTAAAACATGGTCACTCGATGGTGAATATGTTGAACAGCCATCTGAGGTGTACTAAGTGGCTAATTATTCGAAAGAAGACATTTTGGCCCAGGTTGATCAATTAACCTCGAATTTAAACCAATTAGAAGAAGTTGAACGATTTAAGGAGCTCGAGGCGCGATTAAATGCTAACCAAAAGGTTAAACAAAAGATTGCAGATATCAAGGCATTGCAAAAGCAGGCTGTTAACCTCCAAGCCTATGGTAAGACAGAAGCAGTCAAGCAAATTGATCAGCAAATAGATGCGATTCAGGCTGAAATAGATACGATTCCAATCGTAGCAGAATTTAAATCGACTCAAGTCGTTGTTAATGATATTTTGCAGCTACTGATTAAGAATATTGAGCAAAATGTTCAAGCTCAAATTAATTCAGATCAATAGGTTTTGATGAGGCTTGAATAATTGAAACGATAACACTTTAGAGCTTCAAAATATACAGATGAGCTTATAGAGCCTAAGAAATGCCGATGTGAAAGAGATGACCCCTGAAAGTTAGCATGCTAACTTTTAGGAATATCTCTCACGTCGGCGTTTTTTATATTGGAAAATGTAAAGTAGCAGCGTGACAAGTAAACGACTTGGCTGATTGCTTAAGTTTATTTGCACTGATCCATTTTCTGAAACGAATCATTTTTGCGAATTCCTTGTCTCAGATTCAAAGCCCTGCTGAATAAAGTTAAAGCCTCTCACCGGATGCCACAGAGTTGCAAGCGGAGAAGCTCGATAAATTTTGAGTGAAAAACGCCAAGGCGCATGTGATCGTATTTTGGCTAACCTATCTCATAGTCTCGCATAAAATAATACTGCCGAAATTATCGGAAGCTCTAGCCATGACCTGTAACTAATCCTCCTAATCTTTAATTTTTATCGTCTTAGAGTAGCATACGCTGGGCAAATGCATAGGATGAAGTGAGTGGTAAGATGTCACTTCGCCCAGGTCAGTTGCATAAACTGAACATGAAGAAAGAGGAGGTTAGTGCATATGTCATTTCTTGATCAAGATTATCGAGAAATTATTACCAAAGCTGTAATTGGAAAGGGTCGAAAATTTACTCAAGACAGCCACATCATTAGTCCTACTCATCAACCATCTAGCATTTTAGGCTGTTGGATTATTAATCATCTCTATAATGCAAAGCGGAGAGGTGATGAAATTGTTGAAGTGAGTGGGAGCTATGACATTAATGTCTGGTATTCTTACAATGATCACACAAAAACAGAGGTTGTTACTGAGCGTGTGACCTATACTGATCCGATAAAACTATCTGTTAAAGACAAACAAACAGTCGGCTCGCAGATCGAGGTCTATGCTAAAGCATTGCAGCAACCAAATTCAATAAATTGCTCAATTGAAAAGTCTGATCGAAAAATTAAGACAGAAGTTGAGCGTGAATTTTTAGTAGAGGTGATCGGTGATACTAAGGTAGCTGTCCGAGTTGATCCAAGTGGTGTAGTAGAAAGTGACGATGATTGGTTAGACCAATTATCAGATGAAGAGTTAATCAACTTAGAACCTAAATCAGATAAGTAATTGCAAAAGCGTACATGATTGCTGTACGCTTTTTTTCTTCTTGCAAAAATGACTCGATTCTTCAACAAAACGATTTCCATCACTAAAAAAAGCTTGTAGCAATATGCTATAATAGAGTAATGAATTCTTGAGTTTAGGAGATTGAGCTATGACAACGTATACCCCTATGATAGAACAATATTTACAAATAAAAGCCCAATATCAAGATAGTTTTCTATTTTTTAGATTGGGAGATTTTTATGAAATGTTTTTTGATGATGCCTTAAAGGCGTCAAGAGAATTAGAGATTACCTTAACCAGTCGTGATGGTGGCGGGAAAGAACGTATCCCTATGTGTGGTGTTCCCTATCATTCTGCATCTAATTACATAAAGAATTTAGTAGAAAAAGGCTTTAAAGTAGCGATCTGTGAGCAGGTTGAGGATCCGAAAGCGGCTAAGGGCGTTGTTAAGCGAGAGGTTGTACAATTGATTACTCCAGGAACTGTCATGGATGGTCAGATGCTTGATGAAAAAGAAAACAACTATCTAGCAAGTGTGACCGAATTTGATCATGACCACTACGTGCTTAGCTATAATGACTTATCGACCGGTGAGACAAGTGTTGCGATAGTTGAGACAGGCTGGGATAGCGTATTAAGTGAGCTATTTAATCGTCCAATTCGTGAAATCGTCATTTCTAATCAGCTTAGTACGGACAAGCAAGAGTCGTTAAAAGAACGTTTGCAGATAACCTTATCTTACATGGAGGAAACGGGATTAGCGGAGCCCTTTGATGAACTCGTTGCACATATTGCCGACCATCGTGTTTATTTAGGCTTTGGACGGTTAGTCAACTATATTCGCTCAACACAACAACGCGCACTGGATCACCTTAAGCCTGTTCAAATGATTGAATTAAATGAATATTTGGGGTTAGACCTATATTCCAAGCGTAATCTTGAATTGACTGAAACGATCATCAAAAAAGGTAAGCAGGGTAGCTTACTTTGGGTACTTGATCAAACGGTCACCGCTATGGGAGCCCGTAAGCTAAAAAAATGGCTTGAACGACCATTGCTTAATCAAAACTCACTCGAACGGCGTTATCAGCTAGTTGAAGGGTTGATGATCGACTATATTGAACGCCAGGAACTACGGGAGCTATTGAAATCAATCTACGATATCGAGCGTCTTGCTGGTCGCGTTGCCTTTGGGAATGTTAATGGACGGGATCTATTACAGCTTAAATTGTCTTTAGCTAAAGTCCCTGCCTTAAAAGAAGCATTGACAAAATTTCAAGAAGAAGAGCTTGCTAAACGAGGACAACAGATAGATCCGATTCAAGATTTACAAATTCTATTAGAGAAAAGTCTTATGGATGATCCTCCTCTCTCAATCAAAGAAGGAGGTATAATTCGTGATGGTTATCACCAAGAGTTAGATCAATATCGTGATGCTTCACGGAATGGCAAGAAATGGATTTCGGAGTTAGAACAAAAGGAGAAACAAGAAACAAAGATTAAATCATTAAAGATTGGTTATAATCGCGTTTTTGGCTACTATATTGAGGTAACAAAAGCTAATTTACATCTATTGCCTGAGGGAAAGTATGAACGTAAACAAACGCTAACCAATGCAGAACGCTTTATTACTCCAGAGTTAAAAGAAAAAGAAAGCTTAATCTTATCAGCGGAGGAGAAAAGCGTAGATTTGGAATATGAGCTTTTTTTACAACTTCGTGAGCAGGTAAAAGGGTATATCCCAAGATTACAACAGTTAGCAGAACAGATAAGTGAATTGGATGTTTTACAGAGTTTTGCAACCATTAGCGAACAACAAAATTACGTTAAGCCAACCTTTACCAATGATGGATCTGTTACTATTTTGCAAGGTCGTCATCCAGTTGTTGAAAAAGTCATGAAAGACCAGATGTATGTACCTAATGACGTCAAAATGGATCAATCAAGTCAAATTCTCCTCATTACCGGACCAAATATGTCTGGAAAAAGTACCTATATGCGTCAGCTTGCCTTGATTACGATCATGGCACAAATTGGTTGTTTTGTTCCAGCTGAGCAAGCAGCATTACCGATATTTGATAAAATTTTCACCCGTATTGGGGCTGCCGATGATTTAGTGGCTGGACAAAGTACTTTTATGGTAGAAATGCTGGAAGCTAAACATGCTTTGACGCATGCTTCCGAGCGAAGTCTAATTTTATTAGATGAAATTGGTCGAGGTACGAGTACTTATGATGGTATGGCCCTTGCCCAAGCGATTATTGAATATGTTCATGATCAGGTTGGGGCTAAAACACTATTTTCCACACACTATCATGAATTAACTACATTAGAAGCTGATTTAACTAAACTTAAAAACATTCATGTGCGCGCTGAGGAGTACGAAGGACGTGTTGTATTCTTACATCAAATTCAAGACGGTGCAGCAGATGAAAGCTATGGCATTCATGTCGCCAAGCTTGCTGAATTACCCGATCAATTAATCGCTCGAGCAGAGGTTATTCTAAAGCAGCTTGAAGAAAAACAGCCTTCTAATTCGGAATCAGCAGTTTCAAAACAGATCGAAGAAGATGAAGATGATTCAAATCAATTAAGTTTCTTTGCGGAGGAGAAAGTGATCAAGCTTGCAGAAGTAAAGCCTTCAGCTGTTATCGATACTTTACTGAAGCTTAATATAATGGAATTAACCCCATTGGAAGCGATGAATGAATTATATCTCTTGCAAAAAAAAGCTCGTCAGGAGGGGTAACTAATGAAGATTAAGACAATGCCCGATGCACTTGCTAATAAAATTGCAGCTGGTGAGGTGGTCGAACGTCCCGCTTCTGTCGTAAAGGAGCTTGTTGAAAATAGCCTTGATGCGGGTAGTACAAGCATCAAAATCGAAGTAGAGGAAGCAGGATTACGGCGGATTAAAATCACAGATAATGGATCTGGAATGGAACCAGACGACGCGGAGCGGGCTTTTCTTCGCCATGCGACAAGTAAAATTAACTCAGAGCATGATTTGTTCCATGTACAAACACTTGGCTTTCGTGGTGAGGCATTAGCATCAGTAGCAGCCGTTAGCCAGCTCACTTTGAAGACTTCTACCGGTAAGGAAGCGGGAACAATTTTAACACTTTCTGGTGGTAAAATTACAGACCGGCAAAAGGGGGATGCAAGACAAGGAACAGAATTAACGATCGATCATTTATTTTTTAATACGCCAGCTCGATTAAAATATATGAAAACAATCCATACAGAGCTTGGCCATATTACCGACGTTATTAACCGAATGGCCTTGTCCCATCCCAATGTGCGTTTTGAGCTTTACCATAATGGTAAACCCCTTTTTCAATCGAATGGACGGGGAGATTTGTTACAAATTATCGCTCAAATATATGGGGTTTCAGTTGCCAAAAAAATGATCAAACTTAACCATCAAACCTTGGATTATACCATTACAGGTTATGTGGCAAAGCCAGAAGTTACACGAGCGTCAAGACAGTATATATCAACGATTATCAATGGGCGTTTTGTCCGCAGCATACCCTTGAACAAAGCGATTACGAATGGTTACCATACTTTGTTACCTATTGGTCGTCACCCTATTGCAATAATCCAGATGAAAATGGACCCAATCTTAGTTGATGTCAATGTACACCCAGCCAAGCTCGAAGTAAGGTTTAGTAAGGAAAAAGAGCTTTTTAATGCAGTGGAGGAAGCAGTTCGCCAAGCATTTCGCAAGGAAACATTAATTCCCGAAATGACAGAGCCCAAACCTAAAATTGAAAAGAGCAGTCAGGAAAGTTTTCAGTTTGAACATCGTATATTTAAAGAACCCCTCACTGGTCAAGAACCAAGTGAGCCCAAATTAGTCGAAAACGTACCAGAAGATTCAATTCCTAAGTCGACCTCAACCTTATATGATCAGCCAGAAAGATGGGATGAGGGTATTCATGAGGTGATCGAGCCATCAGAGCAACCGATTGAGGAAGAAACAAAACAAACGAGCCGTGTCCCCGTTCTTTATCCGATTGGTCAACACCACGGCACGTATATTTTAGCAGAAAATGAAACAGGCTTATATATGATTGATCAGCATGCAGCACAGGAGCGAATTAAATACGAATACTTTCGTGACAAAATTGGGCAAGTGGAAAGTGAACTACAAGAATTGCTGTTCCCCTTAACCTTTGAGTTTAGTAACCAAGAGGCTTTAATTATTGAACAATATCACGAACGATTAAAAGAGGTTGGGCTTTTCTTTGAGCATTTTGGTCAGAATACCTATTTGGTTAGGGCACATCCTCAATGGTTTCCAAAGGGATTTGAGGAAGAGGTAATTCGAGATATGGTCGACCAGGTTACAGAGGAAGAAGCCATTGATTTGAACAAGCTTAGGGAAGAAGCGGCTATTCTTATGTCATGTAAACAATCAATTAAAGCTAACCATCATCTGAATGATGACGAAATGTTTCAGTTATTAGAAGACCTTCGTGGGACTACCGATCCGTTTACTTGCCCGCATGGTCGACCGATCATTGTTCACTTTACCAGTTATGAACTAGAGAAGATGTTTAAACGCGTTATGTAGTAAGGGGTTTTTTTATGACAAAACAACCAGTAATAGCAGTTGTAGGGCCTACAGCAGTCGGGAAAACAAGCTTAAGTGTTGAATTGGCGAAACGGTTTAATGGAGAGGTCATAAGCGGTGATTCGATGCAAATTTACCGCGGAATGGATATTGCAACAGCTAAGATCACAGAAGCGGAAAAAGCGTCGATTCCTCATTATATGATTGATATTAAAGATCCTAGCGAACCATTTTCTGTAGCCGAATTTCAACAGTTAGTACAAAAGCATATCACAGCCATCCATGCTAAAAATAAGGTGCCCATCATTGCTGGCGGGACCGGACTGTACATTCAAGCCGCTTTATTTGATTATCATTTTGCTAATGACAAGCGAGATCATGATTATCATGACAAAATTGAAGCAGAGATTAAGGAGAACGGGGTCGATCTGGTTTATGCACGCTTACAGCGTATTGATCCCGAACAAGCAGCCAAAATACATCCAAATAATACCCGCCGTCTTGTTCGAGCTCTCGAGGTTTATGAACAGACAGGCAAAACGATGACAGAGCTTCAGGCGGATCAACCTAATCATTCACGCTATAAGCCTACGTTAATTGGTCTAACGATGGATCGAGCACAACTTTATCAGCGGATCAACCAGCGTGTTGATTTAATGCTCGAATCTGGCTTAATTGAAGAAGCGCGGTATTTTTATCAGCGTGGCTTGGAAAATGCCCAATCCATGCGTGCAATCGGTTATAAAGAACTGATTCCTTATTTTAAGGGAGAATATGATCTTGAAGAAGCGGTTACATTATTAAAGAGGAATTCACGCCGTTATGCTAAACGACAATATACCTGGTTTAGAAATAAAATGGATGTTGATTGGTATACGATTGACCCTTTAGACAAAGCACTTACCTTTGAAAAAATTTTTTCGGATTTAGCAGGAATTTTTGAAAATGGATAGAATTATAGTATATTAGAGATAGAAAAGAGGAGGAATTGGCATGGCTCAATCTGTTAATATTCAAGATCAATACTTAAACGCCCTTAGAAAAGATCACATTCAGGTAACTGTGTTTTTAACGAATGGCTTCCAACTACGTGGATTAGTTCGAGCATTTGATAACTTTACAGTGCTTTTGGAGACTGAAGGGAAACAACAATTGATCTTTAAACATGCGATCTCAACATTTGCCCCAGCTAAAAATGTAACACTTGAAAAAGAATAAATCTAAACGCTGCAACGCTTGATCAGCTTGTAGGAGACTAATGTCTTCTACAAGTTTTTTTCTTTGTCAAACAGATAACTTTAAATAGCCCCAACTGCTAATTTCAATTTTCTGTGGAAAAGTCATGCTTGTCTATAAAAAATAGATGACTACAGCTGGTGAGAACTTCCAATTTGACCTATGATCACTTTTTCAAACTTAATACGTAGACATGTTCAAAAAAATAGGCGTTCGTGCGTATATATAAACAGAAGGAGTGTGATTAAATGGCAGTTCGAGCTAATCAGATCAATATTGTACTACATGATCAAGGGGTAAATAAGGCCGAGCAACGCATTGAAACAAAGCCTTTTGCTCCAGTGAATCAGGTAATGGATGAATTTATCGGGATGGAGGCACTAAAAGACAGAATAAATGAAATCTATGCCTATATTGAAATTAATAAACGTCGAGAGCAGGTAGGGCTAAAAACAGAAAAGCAGGTCTTGCACATGCTTTTTAAAGGAAACCCTGGAACAGGAAAAACAACTGTCGCACGCGCGCTAGCTAAATTATTTGTTCAACAGGAAGTATTAACGAAAGGGCATATTATTGAAGCGGATCGTGCTGATCTAGTTGGAGAATACATTGGTCAAACTGCTCACAAAACACGCTCATTGGTACAACGTGCACAAGGTGGGGTTTTATTCATAGATGAGGCGTACGCACTTGCACGTGGTGGTGAAAAGGATTTTGGCAAAGAAGCGATTGACACATTAGTTAAACATATGGAAGATCATCATCAATCGTTTATTTTGATCTTAGCTGGATATCCTGATGAAATGGAGTTTTTTTTAGAAATGAATCCAGGGTTAGCTTCACGATTTCCTTTTATTTTAGATTTTGAAGACTATAAACCTAACGAGCTTATGGAAATTGCTAAAAAAATGGTGAAGGATCGTGATTATCATATCACTAAAAAAGCTGAGCCAGTTCTTCTTAAGCATATAGAACAAGAAATAGCAAAGCCTAATTTATTTCCATTTAGTAATGCGCGCTATGTCCGAAATTTAATTGAGCAAGCGATACGTAAGCAATCCATCCGGCTAATCCAACAGCACGTTTATAGGGTTGAAGAGTTAATTTTACTAACAGAGAAAGATTTTGAGACAAAAACTTAACATGCATCGTCAACAATTTGCGCCTATCTCTTACTAAACTTGATATATTTTGCTAAAATAGAAGAGGTCCTACTATTGAAACGGGGTTGAATGGATTGAATGAACAAGTATTAATTATAGCTGTCCAACGTAAACAAATTGATGACTTAAGATTTAGTTACTCATTAGAAGAGTTAATGGCTTTAACGGAAACAGCAAAAGGGAGTGTGGCTCAAGTTATAACCCAAAAGCGTGACCATCCACATCCTGCCCTTTACTTAGGAGCTGGAAAGCTTGCTGAAATGGAAGAACAATTAGAAGCAAATGAGATCGACTTATTGATCGCTAATGATGAATTATCTGCTTCACAAACACGAAATTTACAGGAGTACTTTGGTTTACCTGTCATTGATCGTAGTCAATTAATCCTTGATATTTTTGCTAGCCGAGCGATTACCAATGAAGGTAAGCTTCAAGTCGAGCTTGCACAGTATCAATATTTATTACCAAGATTACGTGGTCAAGGGCAGGCTCTTTCACGATTAGGAGCTGGAATCGGAACTCGGGGACCGGGTGAAACAAAACTTGAAACGGATCGTCGTCACATTAATCGACGAATTGATGAAATTAAACGGAAGCTTGAAACTGTGGTCAATCAACGCAAACAGTATCGGTCACGGCGCAAAACGAATTATGCTTTTCAAATCGCCTTAGTGGGTTATACCAATGCCGGCAAATCAACTTTATTTAATCGACTGACAGCTAGTCAAAGCTTGGAACAGGATCAGCTCTTTGCAACACTTGATCCAATGTCACGCCAGTTGAAGCTTCCATCTGGTCTGCGGGTCATCTTAACAGATACAGTAGGCTTTATGCAGGATTTGCCTACGGCTTTAATAGCAGCTTTTCGTTCTACATTAGAAGAGGTGACTGAAGCAGATCTTATCTTGCATGTCGTGGATGTTTCACACCCTGATCACTATCAGCATCAGCAAACGGTGCTCAATTTATTAAAGGATTTAGCTGCTGATACGGTTCCGACCTTAACGATTTACAATAAATCAGATTTAATGACAGCTGAATTTATGCCCATACAGAAACCTTCGATAACGATGAGTGCTTTGGCGGCAAGTGATCGTGTGGCTTTACTAAGTGAAATCGAGGCTGTTATCAAAGCAAGTTGGTTACCGTATTCTGTTATGATTCCTGCTAATCAAGGCAAGTTGCTTCAGCAATATAGACAGCATTCTATTATTGATAAGCAAGTTTTTTCAGAAATCGATGAATGTTATCATTTGGAGGGATATTTGCCAAGTGCTCACCCACTTTTAGTAACAGATCATCAGAAATAGAAAGAGAGTGCGATTTTATGTTAGAACAGCTTATAACTAGAGTTGAGCAAGATATTGCAGCAAGAAGAGAAGAAATACAACGCACGGCTGAAGCTAATCAATTGCGTGTGCTTAATGCTTTTAGACAAAACCAAATTTCTGATAGTCATTTTCAAGCGACAACAGGCTATGGTTATGACGACTTTGGACGTGAGGGCTTGGAGCGTGTTTATGCGGATGTGTTTGGAGCTGAAGATGCACTGGTTCGACCCCAGCTTATCTCAGGAACCCATGCCATCACCACAGCCTTGTTTGGCTTGCTTCGTCCAGGGGACGGCTTAGTTTATTTAACAGGAGCTCCTTATGACACGCTAGAAGAAGTTATTGGGATCCACAGCCAAAACACGGGCTCACTTATTGACTTTGGGATTGACTATACAGCCATTCCACTTACAACGCAAAAGGAAATCGATTGGGATCGTGCCAAACAGGCTATCAATCGCAAGACGAAGGTCGTTGCCATCCAACGCTCAAAAGGGTATGCTGATCGACCTTCATTTACGATTAAGCAGATTGAAGCTATGATTAAAATGATTAAGCAGATTAATTCGAATGTAATCATTTTCGTTGATAATTGCTATGGAGAATTTGTAGAAGAACAAGAACCATCCCATGTTGGAGCTGATATCATTGCAGGTTCTCTAATAAAGAATCCAGGTGGAGGAATTGCGCGTATCGGTGGTTATATTGCGGGTCGTGCTCGATATGTTGAGCTAGCTGCAAATCGACTCACTGCGCCTGGACTTGGAAAAGAGACAGGTGCAAGCTTAGGACTTTTACAAGAAATGTACCAAGGGTTTTTTTTAGCGCCTCATGTCGTAAGTCAAGCCCTGCAGGGGGCAGTGTTTACTTCACGCTTATTAGAACTTGCGGGCTTTCAGACGAGCCCTCATTATTTGGCCAATCGAACAGATTTAATTCAATCGGTAACGTTTGAATCTGCCGAGCAGATGGTTGCCTTTTGTCAGGCTATTCAGCATGCATCCCCTATTAATGGGCATGTGACACCATATCCAGCACCTATGCCTGGTTATCAAAGTCAAGTCATTATGGCAGCTGGTACATTTATTCAAGGAGCAAGTCTAGAGCTCACCGCTGATGGGCCGATTCGTCCGCCGTATACGGTGTTTGTCCAGGGTGGTTTAGTTTATGCCCATATTAAAATTGCTCTTACTGAAGCTGTGGCGAAATTTGTTGAACAAGGATTTATATCAGAATTGAACTATACCTATAGGAAATAAGCAGCACTATAAATATATGAAATTTTTTGAAAATTTAAATGTAAATAAACCTTACATGTGTTGACAACTATTTTTCCGCGTGTATAATAGAACTATGGAAAGCGAGAGGAAAGGGGAGAATGCTATGACTAATTTAGATAGACGTTCACAGCCCTTATTTTCCATAGGTATAGTCAAAGATCTGACTAATTTGACCGCAAGACAAATTCGTTATTATGAAGAGCATCAGTTAATTCATCCTGCTCGTACAGAAGGGAATCAACGGCTATTCTCCTTTAATGATGTCGATCGATTACTGGAAATTAAGGAATTGATCGAAAAAGGAATTAACCTTGCAGGCATTAAGCAAGTTCTACAGTTGAAAGATCTCCCTACAACTGAGCTCGATACAAAAGCGGAAACGGATCAGAAGCCAGAATTATCTGATAAAGAGCTTCGTAAATTATTAAGAAACGAATTATTGCAGTCAGGCCGGTTGGGAAAGACCTCGTTACGTCAGGGGGAATTATCAAGATTCTTCCGTCAATAAAGAATAGTTAAAGGAGAGGGACAAACATGGGAACAAAATTTACCAAAGAGGAAATTAAGCAAAAAATTAAAGAGGAAAATGTCAAATTTATTCGCCTTCAATTTACTGACTTACTTGGTACAATCAAAAATGTTGAAATCCCTTTAAGTCAATTAGACAAAGCGTTGGACAATGAT
This sequence comes from Amphibacillus sediminis NBRC 103570, assembly GCF_001552275.1. Classification (GTDB taxonomy): domain Bacteria; phylum Bacillota; class Bacilli; order Bacillales; family Amphibacillaceae; genus Amphibacillus_B; species Amphibacillus_B sediminis. The sequence continues at coordinate 38,690 of NZ_BCQW01000003.1, read as the reverse complement.
ATCGTGTTTGATGGTTCATCAATTGAAGGCTTTGTTCGAATCGAAGAGTCTGACATGAAGCTTTATCCTGATCTAGATACGTTCGTGGTGTTCCCTTGGACATCAGAAAAAGGGAAAGTGGCACGTTTTATTTGTGACATTTATACACCAGAAGGTGAACCGTTTATTGGTTGTCCCCGCGTTAACTTGAAACGTAACCTTAAAAAAATGGAGGAAATGGGCTTCACTGCCTTCAATATAGGTACAGAGCCTGAATTTTTCCTATTTAAGCTTGATGAAAAGGGAGATCCTTCATTAGAGTTAAATGACAAAGGTGGTTACTTTGATCTTGCTCCAACAGATTTAGGAGAAAACTGTCGTCGTGACATTGTGCTTGAGCTTGAAGAAATGGGCTTTGAAATCGAAGCTTCTCACCACGAGGTCGCACCAGGACAACACGAAATCGACTTTAAATATTCTGATGCAGTGAAGCACGCAGATGATATTCAGACATTTAAGCTTGTAGTTAAGACAATTGCACGTAAGCACGGTCTTCATGCTACATTTATGCCAAAACCACTATTTGGTGTGAACGGTTCTGGTATGCACTGTAATATGTCATTATTTAGAGATAAAACAAATACTTTCTTAGATGAAGACGGTGAATTACAATTAAGTCAAACAGCTTATCAATTTATTGCTGGTATTATTGAACACGCTCAAGCATTTACTGCTGTGACAAATCCAACTGTGAATTCATACAAGCGTTTAGTACCTGGTTATGAAGCTCCTTGCTATGTGGCTTGGTCAGGATCTAACAGAAGTCCATTAATTCGTATTCCAGCATCTCGTGGTCTAAGTACACGTGTCGAAGTACGTAGTGTTGATCCATCAGCTAACCCATACTTAGCTCTCTCTGCTTTATTGGCTGCTGGTCTTGACGGTATCGAGCGCGGTCTTGAAGCACCGAAGCCAGTTGATCGCAATATTTATGTGATGGATAAGGAAGAACGTGAAGCAAACGGTGTAAAAGATTTACCAGCAACATTATATGAGGCATTGGTGAGCCTTTCTAAAGATGAAGTGATTACTAATGCTTTAGGTGAGCATTTATATGAGCACTTTGTTGAATCAAAAGAAATTGAATGGGATATGTTTAGAACACAAGTACACCCTTGGGAAAGAGAACAATATATCCAAATGTATTAATCGGTTAAACCCTAGAGCCAGTAATGGTTCTAGGGGTTATTTATTGGGGCAATTAACTTTGTTGTTTGAAAATATAATCACTTGCCCCAACATTGCTCCAATATTAAACTAAAAAAATAAACTGTTGTCTGCTGAATCTAAAAACTTAACTTTTTCGTCTATTTCTTTCTTAGGCATGACAACATTTTCACATGGGTTGCTTACTATTGTCTTGTTTATTAAAACTCTTTTGATAGCGTTGTATAGAGCATTGCGAATACGAAGAATGGTGTTCCTAGATTTACGTTGATTAACTAAATAATTAATAAATTCTTGGTGCATGTGAGGCGTGAAGTCATTAATGTCAATCTTTTTAAAGTAAGGCTTAATGTGCATGGGTCATTTAATCCCCAAATTCTTAATCATTCTGTAAATCATATGCCATCATTATTCCATCATTTGATTTTACAAATCCGCTATTTTTATAAAATTTTGCTGCTTGTTCTCCTCCAGTAATAAGAAAAATTCTATTTATCTTATTACTCTTCATTACGTTAGAAATAAACTTTAATAAATTTTTACCAACTCCACTTCCTTGGTGAGTAGAAGCCACGTTAAATTCATCAATACAAAATTGACTCCATTCACTAAAGTAATAATCAATTCTCCCCAGACACATTCCAATAATTTCATCATTTTTCTCGACTACATATCCTCTAGAATTAAAGCCACTCATTGTAGCCTCAATTCTAAGGAGTGCTTCTTTTTTAGTCCATGTATTATTCCAAGGAGCTCCTTTGTATGCTGCCATTAAAATTTCAGCACAGACAGGATAATCTTCATTCTTAATCTTTCTAAAATTTAAATCCATATTTATAGCTCCTCTGTATTTAATTTTTATAGATCATTCTAGCAAATAGTTTGGTAAATTACCACTTTTCTATCTATTAATTTTCATTCTTTAAATTCAACCACGAACACACGAACTAAAGGTCAGCTGTAAGATTGACCGGTAGGCATCAATATCAAACATATTGTTGGTAATACTTTAGTTATTTAATTCCATACTGCTCATATTTTTAGTTCGAGTATCGCACAAACCTCGTCTAATGCTTCTCCGCTGCCCGCTAACCCCTTTTTAACTACATCAGCAAGTTCACGCTTAGTTTTTTTAAATTAACCCCTATTAGTAATGAAGAAATGAGCGAAATATTAATTAATGACAATGGTTTTACTAAAGAAGCAGCTTTAGAGAAAGTTTATGATGCTGAAGAATCTTTCTCAACAATGAGTACTGGGACATGGCACACTATAACTTATAGATACTATGATCGATATGTAATTACTGGTCAGTATAAATATTACAATGGCTGGGTTGTTGACGTAGCATCTAAGACAACTATATCAACATCCCTTGCAGGATGGTATGTTGGGGATGTGCATATTCAAGACTTAAAATGGTAGATGAGAATCATGTAAGGTTTGAATCAAAATTCACACTGATTGATGGGTTTCTTCCAAAAACATACACAGTTAATCAAAAAGTAGGAGTATAAAAATAGCCCCGTTAATTCGGGGCTACAGTTTTAAATTGCTAGGCGGCTCTAGTAAATGCCATTTAAATATCATGATTCTCGCAAAAATTCACCCACAGATCTCCCACTTAGACATGACGTGTTCCATTATTTCTTGAAATGGGAGTCTTACAAAAGCCCTTCGATGGGGCGAGTAATCGCAGCCCCAGCCAGTTACACTGCGATAAATAAGCTATGGTGATCCAGCTATGATAAGCCTATTAACTGATTAACCTCAACTTAATCTGCAAGTTTTATCATTTTTGATATAGATTTAACCATTAACTTATTTCCCTAGAGACAGATAATAGTCCTTGGTTTTTTTATCAAATTTTTCTATTGCATATCTTAATGTAACCCTTGGCATTGTAGCTGCTTGCTTATCCAAAAAATGCTTCAACTTTTCTTCATCTTGTTTACCAGCCTCGCGAATCCAGCTTCCAACTGCTTTTTGAATGAGTTCTTCATCATCATTGACCAATATTTCTGCAATACGAAATGTATCTTCGATATTACCATTTTTAATAAAAGCATAGGTGCTAACAATAGCAGTTCTACGTTCCCAAATATTTGATGAGTGTGCCATTTCATATAGAATATCTTTCGGTCGATCAAGAAGATACATGCCAATTACTGAAGGGGCTGCCCGATCTACAAAATCCCAATTATTAATTCGATCGTGTCTTCTGAGATAGAGTTCGTATAATTCTTTTCTTTGATCGTCTGTGATATTTTTTTGCTTAGCTTGAAAATCCATTATACTTACAGCGCCCATTCTTACTTCATAATATGGACTTTCTAAAAGCTTTTCAATTTCATTCAGAGACATCTCAACGAACTGTTTAGCAATTTGAAATACGGTTCGCATATGGACACCTAAACAAAGCGTGTTCTCGTCAGAGTTTTTAATAAAACGCTTCATTTTTTCTACATCATTCTCATTTTTATGTTGTTTTAATTTATCTGTAAAATGCTCTGCTTTATGGTCCTTCATATCTTCATAGCTCCTTTTAGATAAGTTATTAATACAATATATTGTAACAGATTAACAGGTTTATTTTTCTTATAAATTGCTAAAATTACTATTTCTAAATTTTAAATGATATATGTGTAGTGTTCGGTTGAATTCCGTCATGTTTTGCTTGTAACATCTGAATAAGTTGATCTGATCCAATGCCATATTGGTTCTAGCAAGGCGAGTTAAAATAATAGTGACTAAAATGAGTTGTTTTGAAAGACGTTAATATTTTAAAATATTAAATATAGCAAAGTAAGAGAAAGGGAGAGTAGAACCATGAGAAAAGAATATTTATTTAAATCAAATGCTAAGGCTATTGTTGTTATCGAAAATGGGATCATCCGTATTACCCGAAAAGGATTACTAAGTTTTGCAACACAGGGATTAAAGGGTGAAAAATCAATTCCTATAAAAAATGTTACAGCTATTCAGTTAAAAAAGCCTGGACTAACAACGGGTTATATTCAATTTTCACAACATGGAATGATGGAGAGTAAGGGTGGTGTCTTTGAAGCAACAACCGATGAGAACACCATTATATTTAACTCAAAAAAGGACTATGCACAAGCGCTAGAAATTAAAGAATATATAGAATCTTTACAGCAGTCAGAGCCCGCTAGTACGGCAGAATCTACAACTAGTGAGGCTGATGAATTAATAAAATTTAAGGAATTATTGGATGCAGGTGTGATAACAGAAGAAGAATTTGCAGCCAAGAAAAAGCAAATTTTAGGATTATAAGGACTAATCGGTCCTTTAAATATACGCTAGGAAAAAAACTGTATTGGCCAAGAAGTCGATTTAATGGATTAATCTATCTTCTTCATTTTAGTCAACTAAATGTCGATATAGAAATTAACCCGTTATCTCAATTGACGATATTTGCAAACCTTGTAAAGGAATACGTTCTATATTTATTGCAGTGTAACTGGCTGGGGCTGTGATTACTCGCCCCATCGAAGGGCTTTTGTAAGACTTCCACTTCAAGAAATAAGGGAACAGGTCATGTCTAAGTGGGAACGGCCCGATTGGTTCAAGTGAGGGAGCGAGGAAGCTAACTAAGTTGGCGACGTCGTGTCGCAATGTCTGCACGAGCACACCCTATGCGTCGAAACCCCACTAAACGAAGTTTCACTTTATAGGGACAGATAGAGCGATATTCTGAAAGGACGATTATAGTGAATTTGGCAAAAATGGTAGAAATCAATCAGCGTATTAACTTAGATACAAGTAAACATGAGCTAGAGGATCGTTATGACCGAAAGCAGCAATTATTTTTGGCTTTACAAGCAAAAGTATCTCAGCTTGAGCATTTTATTATGGCCAGGAAGAGGTCAAACCATTTTGATCAAAAGCAGGATATTTTAATTGAATTCGTCAAAGGAATCCATTGTTTTCTCGCTATAGCAACAGCAGAGAATTGGCTAGAGCTTATGTATTTATATGAAGATGATTTACATGATCTGGTGACAGGTGAATTTAAAGAAGGGCTTCGTGGCTCATTTATCGAAGTTCAAGAAGATTTAGCGAAATGCATGTCATCTAAAGATAAGGAGCAAAACTTTAAACGGGCATGGTTTAACTACATTGTATGTATCGGTATCATTGGTTTAGGCTTATCTTTCGCTGAAATGGAGAATACCATACCGACTTAAATCAATTACTTATTATGAATGATCCTATGTTCGTTTGGGATCTTTTTTTATCGACTTTAATACAATATTATTTGCATAAAGTATGTTAAAATGATTCAGCAGAGGTCTCTTAGTTCTAAGTAATGAGGTTCAAATCTCTGGCTGATAAAGTTAAAGCCTCTGGTTGATGCCAGAGATGTGCAGCGGAAATTTATCGAGTAAAGCTTGATAAAATCTGAGCGCAAATACGCTAAGGCGCATTTGATTTTTAAAATATAGGGGGAGATGTCATGGTTAAAACGTTGTTACATCTTGAGGGGTTAGCTCTGTTACTTTTGAGTGTATACTTTTATGGACAAACTGATTACAATTGGTTGTTATTCCTGATCTTATTATTTAGTCCAGATCTTTTTATGTTAGGTTATTTAATCAATCAAAAAATGGGTGCGATCTTCTATAATTTGATTCATACGTACATAAGTGCGGTCGCTCTCATTTTGGCTGGACTAATATTGTCAATTGATCTAGCTTTGGCTTTAGGCTTAATTTTATCTGCCCATATAGGTCTTGATCGATTATGCGGTTTTGGACTTAAGTATCACACGCGTTTTAAAGATACACATTTTCAAAAAGTTTAGCGCTGTGATTGATTGCTAGGCAGGACGCCTTTTTTAAAAAAGTAATCACGGATATATTTTTCAGTCAGTTCTTTTAGCTCCTGACGGCTAAATTCAATGATTCGTTCATGACAGTGCTGGCGAATTTTATATTTATAAATATATTCCGAACGCTCTAAAAGTTTGATTTCCATCTTATTTTGATAAATAAATTGCTTGTTAGCGATCAGATCCTTCTGTACCAGCTCAATCAAATGATCAAACATACGCTCATACAGGTAGTTAAACTTAAAGTCGGTAAAAGCCCTACGATCTCGTTTAAAAACAATAAGTACAAAAGGTAAAATAATATAATCGTAAATGAATGGTTGCTCACTCATGTTAATAATCTCCTTAAATAGAACGTTTGTTCTTATTATATAATTGATTAAATTTATTATGCAAACTAAATTGTTGGTAAAGCTGGAGTTATCTACCTTAATTGAATGCCTTTGCTGACGTTTAGTGTAACTGGCTAGGGCTGCGATTACTCGCCCCATCGAAGGGCTTTTGTAAGCCTCTACTTCAAGAAATAAAGGAACACATCGTGTCTAAGTGGGAGATCCAACAGCCAGTAACAGCCCGATTGGTTCAACTAACGTTCAGTTGGGGGAGAGAGGAAGCTGAGTCTGCACGAGCACATCCTATACGTCGCCCCCACTTAACGAAGTTCACTTTATTAGAAAATGGATGTTGATATCATCAAAAAGCTAACGATTCAACCTACGAGTAGCATAAAAATAATCTTCATCTTCACTGGTTAGCCCTTAGCATGATCAGCAAATCCCTTAGTGTGTGGGAAGATTGATTAATCTTTAAATTAAATAGTAATCATCTTTACATATCTCTTCTCATATCTATAGACCGAAACATATAGAAGTGCTACAATAAATAACAACGTTGTTATTTTTAAAATTTTCCATTATGGAGGGGAGAATATGGAGCGATTATCAGAAAAACTGGTAAAAAAGATTCATTATCCAGAGCGAGTGTTACAATTTGGTGAAGGTAACTTTATGCGAGCTTTTGTCGATTGGCAGATTGACGAGCTAAATAAGGCTGGGCTTTTTAATGGGAGTGTTGTGGTCGTTCAGCCAATTGAACAGGGGTTAGCGGAGTTAATTAATCAACAGGATGGTATGTATACCTTAATATTAGAAGGTGTGAAAGATGGGCAACCAATAAGAGAAAAGAAAATTATTGAATCAATTAGTCGTGTTATTGACCCGTTTCAGCAACGGGAAGAATATTTGGCTTTAGCCCATGCACCAGATCTAGAATTTGTTTTTTCAAATACAACTGAAGCAGGAATCGTCTTTGATGATCAAGATGTTTTAACAAATCAACTTCCTAAAACCTTCCCAGGAAAACTGGCAGCTTTTCTCTACCAGCGTTATGTTCACTTTAATGGGGATAAGAACAAGGGAATGAAAATTATTCCGTGTGAATTGATCGACCGTAATGCTGATTATTTAAAAAAGTGTATATTGGAGTATGCTGATTTATGGCAATTACCTGAGTCCTTCAAGGACTGGATAGAGCAGGCTAATCAATTCTGCTGTAGCTTGGTTGACCGAATTGTACCAGGCTATCCAAGAAATCAAGTGAAGGAGATTGAGAAAGAACTTGGATATCATGACCAATTAATTGTAGTAGCAGAGCACTACCACCTTTGGGTCATTGAAGGAGATCAAGTCTTAGCCGATCAATTTCCTGCTGAGGCAGCGGGCTTAAATACGTTGTTTGTGAAGGATTTAACCCCTTATCGGACCCGAAAGGTCAAGATTTTAAATGGTACGCATACAGCGATGACCCCAGTTGCTTATTTAATGGGGATTGAAACAGTTGAAGAAGCGATCAATGATCCAATCATTCATGCTTATTTATCCGCATTAATTTATGATGAGGTATTACCGACATTGCCGTTTGAAGAAAGTGAATTGAAAGCGTATACAGATTCTGTGTTGGAGCGCTTTAAAAATCCTTATATTAAGCATCAGCTTTTAAGTATTTCATTAAACTCAATCTCAAAGTTTGCAACAAGAAATTTACCTGTTTTACTGGATTTTTATCAAAAGCAGCAACAGCTACCAGAAAAACTGGTATTTGGATTTGCTGGACTACTTTATTTTTATCGAAATGATCAGCAAGTATTGAAGGATGATCCAGAGATATTAGATCTATTTAATCATTTATGGTCTAATTTTGACGGTTCTCAAGCCTCAGCCTTATCACTCGTGCAAGCTGTTTTATCTAAGCAAGAATGGTGGGGCAGAGATTTAACCCAAATAGAAGGCTTGGTGGCAAGGATGGCTCAATTATTGGTTCAATTTAATCAAGATGGTATTAAACCAACGTTAATGGCGTTGTTAGGAGCTAAAGATCATGCGTAAATTTATGCAGTTACAATTAGAGGATAATGTCGTTGTTGCACTTATGCCTTTGAAACAGGGTGACGTACTACAATTAAATGATTTTTCAATTAAATTGATTGAGGACATTCCGCAAGGTCATAAAATTGCCATCCAGCCGATTGCGTTGAATCAAAATGTGATCAAATACGGTTATCCGATTGGCCACGCGGTTGTCGATATTAAGCAGGGAGAACGGGTTCATACCCATAATATGAAAACAAATTTATCAGGTATTGATGATTACCAATATGAGCCTAAATTAACAGAGAATCGTTTCCGTAAACAAGATCGATATTTCAATGGTTATAAAAGGAAAAATGGTCAAGTTGGAATTCGAAATGAGCTATGGATTGTACCGACCGTTGGCTGTGTTAACGGAGTAGCTGAGCATATTTTAAAGCAATTTGAACGAGAGTTAGGCGATATTGCTCCATTTGAACAAGCTTTAGTCTTATCACATCAGTATGGCTGTTCTCAGCTAGGTGACGATCATCAAAATACACGGCAGATTCTCTCCGATATTGTCCATCATCCCAATGCTGGAGGGGTACTTGTATTAGGATTAGGCTGTGAAAATAACGTCGTGGAGGAATTTGAACAGAATTTAGGTGAGTATGATCGAGAGCGAGTGCGTTTTTTAGTAACTCAATTTGTCTCAGATGAAGTGGATGAAGGAGTCAAGTTATTAAAAGAAATTTATCAAGCTGCCAAACATGACCAACGTGAGCGCTTACCGCTTTCTGAACTGAAAATAGGGCTGAAATGTGGAGGATCAGATGGATTATCAGGTATAACAGCTAATCCACTTGTCGGTGAATTCTCCGATTATTTAGTTGCACAGGGAGGGACGACGGTCCTAACTGAAGTACCTGAAATGTTTGGCGCTGAGACGATATTAATGGAGCGAGCTGAGAATAAGCTAGTATTTGATAAAACGGTGGCTATGATCAATGACTTTAAAGCTTACTTCATCAAAAATGAGCAGCCTGTATATGAAAATCCTTCCCCAGGTAATAAGGATGGTGGAATTACAACATTAGAGGATAAATCATTAGGTTGTACTCAAAAAGCAGGAATCGCTATGGTAAGGGATGTATTAAAATATGGTGAACGATTAGAGAAAACAGGCTTAAATCTTTTAAGTGCCCCAGGTAATGACTTAGTAGCCTCCTCTGCTTTAGCGGCAGCAGGATGTCACATCGTTTTATTTACGACTGGAAGAGGCACACCATTTGGAACGTTTGTGCCAACTATTAAAATCTCTTCAAATAGCCAGATTTATCAGAAAAAACCACATTGGATCGATTTTAATGCTGGTGTGCTTCTGGAAGAAGAAAAACAAGCTGTTCTTGACCAATTTATTGACTATATCATTGAGATCGCCAACGGAAAAAAAGCTAAAAATGAATTAAATGGCTATCGGGAATTAGCCATCTTTAAAACAGGTGTAACGTTATAGAAGGAGCGTTTGAACATGGGCCAGATACAGCAATGGTTAGACCATCTCTATCAACAACGGGCAATATTTAAGCTTGAATCATTTGATTGCAAACAGTTGGAAACCTTGCTTGGTCAGTTTCCTTTAGCTAATCAAATGGATTCAGTTACTTGCGTTGAAACACTTGAGCACGAACATTACAGCCAAAAGTTATGGCATATTCCTACGGTTGAAGGTTTAGTTATGCCGACTTATCAGCTGATCCCAACAGATCCATTACCTAATCGTCCTGTGGTTATGGCCATTCCAGGTCATGGCCACGGACATCGCCAATTAGTCGGGATTTCAGTAAACAATACGAAGCTAACTCGTGCGGATATTTACCATCATATTGCGATTACCTTAGCTGAAAAAGGCTGTCAGGTGTATGTTCCAGAGTTAATTGGGATGGGGCGACGGCGCTTGTCAGCTGATCAGCAAACGGATCCGAATGCAAATGACTGTTATGAATTAAGCAGTCAGTTATTATTGTTAGGAAAAACACTTACAGGTTTAAGAGTGGCGGAATGCCAGGCTCTTATACACTATATTGAACAAACAACAGGTGCTGAGCAAAACATAGGTCTGTTTGGTTTTTCAGGTGGCGGGTTAATTGCTTTGCTTACTGCTATTCTCAATCAACACATTCATGCAACTGTGATTAGTGGCTTTATCTCATACTTTAAGGATAGTGTGATGAGTAGACGACATTGCTTAGATAATTATTTGCCAGGGTTGCTTCATTACGGAGAAATCCCTGAATTAGCTACGTTAATTGCACCTAGACCTTTGTTTATCGAAGCAGGAATCAAAGATCATTTGTTTCCAATTGAATCTGCGAAAAGAGCAATAAAGCAGATTGAGCAGCATTACCTCCAGATTAATAAAGCGGAATGCTTTGATAAAGATATCTTTGATGGTGGTCATGAAATTGCAGGTCATCATTCAAGTGATTGGCTCATTAAACAGTTAACTAAGGAGGAAGTCGAATGAGAAAAAAATATGCATTAGTAGGTACAGGAGGACGCGCTGAATTTTTTTATGGGGCGATAGCTAGTCAATATCAACAGTATGGTCAGCTCGTAGCATTTTGTGATCAAAATATCACAAGACAGCAGTATGCAAATCAATTGCTAGAGGAGAAGTATAATCATCCCCCAGTAGCCATATATCATGCCAATCAATTTGAAGAAATGATCAAAATAGAGCAACCAGACATTATTATTGTCACCTCAATTGATCGAACTCACCATACATATATCATCAAAGCACTTGAGCTAGGCTGTGATGTTATTACTGAAAAACCCATTACGGTTGATGTGGCAAAGGCAAAAGCGATTAAAGCAGCAGTAGAGCGAACTGGAGGAAAGGTAAGGGTTGCATTTAACTATCGCTATGCTCCGCATAATACAAAGGTACGCGAATTAATTAGCACCGGTACAATTGGGCAAGTATTTTCTGTTCATTTTGAGTGGGCCTTAGATACGCAGCATGGTGCTGATTACTTTCGGCGATGGCACCGGAATAAAAATAATAGTGGTGGCTTACTTGTCCATAAAGCGACTCATCACTTTGATCTCGTTAACTTCTGGTTGGGTACACAGCCTGAGACAGTATATGCTGCAGGTGGCTTGCGTTATTATGGGAAAGAAAATGCTGAACAACGTGGGGTAGAGCAATTTTATCATCGTGCACATGGGTATCCACAAGCTAAATCCGACCCGTTTGCCCTAGATCTATCCAGCAACCCACACCTCAAGGCGATGTATTTAGATGCTGAGCATGAGGACGGCTACTATCGTGATCAAAGTGTGTTTGGCGATGGGATTAATATTGAAGACACGCTTGCTGTGATTGTTACCTATCAAAATCAAACAGTGCTAACCTATTCGCTTAATGCTTATCTACCCTGGGAAGGTTTTGTTATTGCCTTTAATGGTAGCCAGGGCCGAATTGAATTAATGGTCAAAGAACAATCTTACATTAATTCAGGTGGTGAAAAGAAGGATGAAGGCAAAACAGAAGATATTGAGTTAAAGGTCCTGCCAATGTTCGGTCAACCTTATCAAGTGAAAATTGATCGAATAGCTGGAGGACATGGTGGTGGAGATCAACTCTTATTAGACGATTTATTTGGTCCGGAAGCAAAGGATCCGTTCAATCGTGCAGCTACACATATAGATGGTATTCAATCGATTATGACAGGTGTTGCAGGCAATCTCTCATTGCAAACAGGTCAGGCAGTAAAAATAAGTGATTTAATTTAGCTAAGATAAATCTTTAATCGTTTTTGCAGTCACTGTCTATAGGACTCCCACTTCAAGAAATAAGGAAACACGTCATGTCTAAGCGGGAGATCCAACAGCCAGTAACAAGCCCGATTGGTTCAACTAACGTTCATTGGGGTATTGGACCCCCCAATGAACGAAATTTCACTTTATCTATGCTCACTTCTGTACTTACCAGGTGTAATTCCCTCTAATCTTCGAAATGAACGGATAAAGTTTTGTGAATTATTATACATTAATTTAGCCGAGATTTCCTTCACTGAAAGATCCGTTTCAGCCAACCATTCTTTTGCTTTGCTAATCCGATAAAGAAGAAGATACTCACTAAATGATCGTTTCGTTTCCTTTTGAAAGATATTACTTAAATAATTTGGATTATAATGTAATTTGGATGCGATAAGATCAAGTGAAATATCTTTGTCATAGTCATCATGAATAATCTGAATGATTTTATCGGATAACGATCGGTTCTCTGTTTGGGTTCGAACATCTACCTTCTCAATTAATGGATAAATTAACATAAATTTAAACCAATCCTTAATGGCGTGAAGTGTTTTTAATTCAAAAAATTCATTTATAAAAGATTGATTATCTGAATGATCTAACTCGATACCAAGGATTTGTTTTAATTCAATTAAATCATAGAGAAAACGGGTTAAAATAATTTGGTAATAATTGTGGTGATGGTCGTCTTTACTAAGATACTCAAAAAGTTTATCAAGCTCTTGATTAGCTTTGGTACGATTAGCAAGCTTAATAGCATCAAATAATCTGTATTTGATATTTTTAGGATATTGAATAAAAAACTGCCCGTCACGATTTAAATTATCAAAGAAAATAATCGATTCGCCACCAACTTTTATTCTATATTTTAATGCTTCTGTACTTTCCTGATAGGCTTTTTTGGCATCGACCAGTTCTTTAAAAGGATGACTAATACCAATGCTAACAGATAAACAGAATATCTGTTTAATTTCTGATTGAATTAGGCTAGCATGATCATTAATAAAGTGCATGTACTGTTCAGTATTTGAAAACGATGTAACGAGAATGGTTGATTGAGTATGATTAATGACAACAGGCGTTAAGCGATAGTTCGTATCGATTAAGTCCTCAATAACATTATTAATCGCAAACAGGAGTAGATCTGTGTCATTTTTGCTGAATGGGCAATTTTGTAATGAATCAATTTGTAAGGACATGACCGTTAATTGTTGCCAATTCTGCTGATAATTAAAACTGTTTAGCTTGATCGGTATTTCATTTTCATTTACTTTTCCTTGTAACAGGCGCATCATAAAGAGTTGTTTTAATTGATTAATCTGATTTTGCATTTTCGTTTCTAAATGCTTATTCTTGTTTAGTAATTGGTTAATATGTGTTTCGATTAATTGAAATTCATTAGCAGCTCTAATCGAATCTTCATGCTCCTGTTCGTAGGATTGCTTAATTAAATCTTGAATCCTTCTAATCGGACGGTATAGATTTTTACTCCCTAATATAGAAGCAATAAATGATAATAGCAATAAAATCGTACAGACAGTAAAAGTTAACCATCCAATCGAGCTAGAGCGTTTATTTAAATCACTAACTTTAACGAGTGATAAATACGTCCAACCATTATATTTAGATTTTAAGTAAGTCACTTTGTACGGTATTTCATCAACAATATAGTCAAATTGCCCTTCTTTTTCATCAGTGTGAAACTCTGCAAGGAATTGCTCTGGCATGGTAAAGTTATCACCAATGTAGCTTGGATTAGAATGAGAAATAACCTGATTTGATTCATCTAAGATAAGGAAAGATTCTGAAGCAAGACGATGCTCCATCATGGTTGTAAGTACATCGCTAGGCACAAGAACACTAATTAATCCTTTTTTATCAGAAGATAGAAGTGGTAGCTTTTTAACTAGATTTATGTAATGGCTACTACTATGTTGGACACTATGGGGGAGGGCGATATGATCATACTCCTCCAGCATCCAAGTCGAATTATTTTCTAAAGTGATATAGTGATTTAAAATGTTTTGTTTGCTAATTTGATCAAGATTGGCCAGCCCATTATTGTTAATCAGCCAATCATTTTCTAAGCTGACTAAGACAATATCTTCTATCCCTGTATCTAGTGTTTGTAGATGATTCAAATCCTGCTTAATCGTATGATAATTAACAAATGTTTCAGCTGAAATCGTATCACGAATATGTTGTTGCATTTGTGAGGTTCGAACAAAATAAGTAATCGAATGATCAATGTTTTTTAACACTTGCTCAACATTTATTTGAATTTGATAGACATTTTGCATTTTCTCTTGATTAGAATAAGTTTGAATCGCTTGAGACGATTTCCAATAAGAAAGACTGCCCGTGATCATGACGGGAACAGTACTTAATAGAAAAAACATAATCATGATCTTATAGTAATGCTTAAATTGATTTCGTTTCATTTTTATCTACTCCTAATATCCTTAAAGGTGCTCACGCTTTATCGCAGTGTAACAGGCTATAAGCCTCCCACTACAAGAAATAAGGGAACACGTCATATCTAAGTGGGAGATCCAACAGCCAGTAACGGCATGATTGGTTTCAACTAACGTTCAGTGAGGGAGAGAGGAAGCTACTAAGTTTGCAATGTCTGCACTGGCACATCCTATGCGTCGAAACCCCACTGAACGAAGTTATGCTTTATGCCGATTGGTCAAGCTTCTGTTCCATCATTTGAATTCGGGAAAAACTAAAGTTAGCAAAATAATTGATTATAAAAGCGCTTACACTAAAGCTGAAAAATAATACGATGCCAGGGAATTGCATCGAAAGATAGTAGACAGCAGACAGACTAACAAGCATGGCAATGGTATGGTGAAGATTAGTTAAACCAAATAAAATGGGATAAGCGATGTAGCGCTTAACCGTTAAATGATAATGAACATATACAGGTGCTAAATAAAGTGTTAACACCAGATAGAGAAAAAGGGCAATAAAGGTAATTCCAAGAAAAAAAGGATAGATCGTTGTGTCACGGATAAATCCTGCATACCTAAGATTAATATAAAGTAATGTTGCACCGCTTAATAGAATGAGCATTAATCCATTTGTTTTTAAAAACTCCTTTTTATAAGTTTGTAAGAACGTTGTAAAAATAGGAACGTCATTGTCCTTCAATAACCAGCGGCGTGTAATAGAAAACATACTAACCGTTGCTGGCATCAAACCAAAAACAACAAGTCCTACTAACGAAAAAATCAACCATAAAAGGTTTAAATAAGCAAAACGACTGACGATTAAGGCTATTTGATTTAAACGATCCCAAATGCCTTTAAATTCCATTCTCATCACCTACAGTTTCAAGTTTTATGACGTGAATCGTCATCATTATTATAACACTTTTGTATGAATATGGGAGTCTATCCGTTAAGTGAATGATAATCATTAGATAAGATGATCAGGAATAGGTAAGCCGATGAAATGATTATTCAAGTGTTTCATGGTTAAAAAAAAGATATGAAATTAAAGGTGAGTAGGGACAATAGATCGAATTAACTATAATATGTAAAATTGATTATATACTATTTCTGGAATTTAAAATATGATTTATTGTGCAGTACATTTTAAAATTTGATTTGGAGGGCTTGTAACATGTTGAAAAAGAAGAAATATTTATTGGGGTTAATGTTAGCATTATTGTCTTTCGTTCTTTTGGCGTGCGGAAATGAAAGCGCTTCCTCTGATAAGGACGAATCAAATTCAGATGACCCAGATACAACAGAAACAGCCGATGATAGTAATGAACCTTTTGCGTTTACAATCATGGCAAACTTGCATACACCTGAGGTACCAACTGAGACCGTTCTAGAGGAGATTGAAAAATTAACCAACACGAAAATTGAAATTCAATGGGTACCTGATAACAACTATGAAGACCGTTTAAACACAGCCTTTGCTACCAATACCTTGCCTGAAGCTGTTTTCCTAAAGAATCAAAGTACATTTATTCAATTTCGTGATGCCATTCAAGATGGTCAGTTCTGGGAACTTGATCCTTACCTAGATGAGTTTGAAAACTTAAAAAAATTGAAAGAAAATGTTCAGGATAACACAAGGGTTGACGGTAAATTGTACACATTGTATCAGGGTCGTCCTTTATCTCGCCAAGGAATTATTTATCGGAAGGATTGGGCCGATAATTTAGGATTAGAAGCTCCAAAAACAGTTGATGAATTCTTTGAAATGGCCCGGGCATTTACTGAAGATGATCCAAATGAAACAGGTACTGATGATACATTTGGGATCACAGACCGAAATGATTTAATCTATGGTGCTTTTAAAACCGTTGCTTCATGGTTTAATACGCCGAATAACTGGGGAGAAGTAGACGGTGAGCTTATGCCAGAATTTATGTTCGATGAATATGTGCAAACAATGGATTACTTTAAGGAATTACATTCTAATGGATATATTAATCAAGACTTTCCGGTAACAAGTAAGGTTGATCAGCAAGAATTCTTTAAAAACGGTACAGCGGGTATTTATATTGGCTCGATGGGTGATGTGGTTAGTTTATATAATGATGCCGTCACCATTAATCCTGATGTTGAATTAGATGTCCACAATTATGTAGAAGGGCCGACCGGAGAGTATGGCATCTGGGCGATTCCTGGGTATGGAAATTTAGTCATGTTCCCGAAAAGCTCAGTTGAAACAGAGGAAGATTTGAAAAAATTACTTGGCTTCTTTGATCAGATGATGACACCAGAAGTGATGAATTATGCTTATTGGGGTATTGAAGGTGTTCACTATGAGGTCATAGAAGGACGTGCATTACCAGTCGATGATGCCGCTTTAACAGACCGCGAAGTTAAGCCATATCAAGCGATTGAAGTTGGTGAGCCTGAAACAAATGGACGCTATGAAGGTTATTTTGACTATGAACCAAAGGCAAAATCAGAGGATTTATTCATCGATAATGAAAACTATTTAATCGAAGATCCAACGGTACCACTATATTCTGAAACCTTTACACGTGATGGTGCACGATTACAACAAATTATCACAGATGCAACCTATCAATATATTTTAGGTCAAATTGATCTCGATGGCTTTAATGCTGCCGTTGACAACTGGAAGTCTCAAGGCGGAGAAAAAATTATTCAAGAATTTAATGAATCGTATCAAAACTAGCTTTTCGCTGTGGATGCCTGTCTTCTACTCAGATGAAGACAGGCATTTTAACCATCTATGTCTATCGGAGATAATCATCATCACATATTGATGAGGAGAATAAAGGAAATAGATGTAAGCGGATACGATTAACCATCATTCCTAATAAAATGATTATTTACGACGAGACATTATTCATTTACCTTAGCATTAAGCTAGCTTTTAACTTAGTAAAGAAATGGGGTTTTGCTATGGCAAGTATAGCCATTCCAAGAACAAAATCAAAAAAGAAAATGACAGCAGTTGATCGCAAAAAGAGAAGGTCTGAGACATGGCGTAGAATTAAACGAAATAAGCTAATCTACCTGATGATATTACCAGGTGTGATTTATTTTCTTGTGTTTAAGTACTTACCTATGTATGGACTAATTATTTCATTCCAAGACTATAAACCTTATCTAGGTATAACAGGAAGTGAGTGGGTTGGCTTTGCTCACTTTGAACGCCTATTCACAAGTCCTGAGTTTTGGATGATTTTTCGCAATACGTTAGGTTTATTTGCTTTACAAATTTTCATTTACTTTCCAATACCGATTATTATTTCACTGATGTTAAATGAGGTTAGACATTCCCTATATAAGCGTGGAATCCAGACGATTATTTATATCCCACACTTTATGTCATGGGTTGTTATTGTTTCTATAAGTTTTGTCATGCTAACACTTGACGGTGGGATTATTAATTCCCTGCTCGAAACCTTTGGCTTTGAAAAAATTAACTTTCTAATGAGTGCTGAGTGGTTTAGACCCATCTATATTATCCAAGTAATCTGGCGTGAGGCGGGCTGGGGAACCATTGTTTTTCTTGCAGCTATAACCGCTGTAGATCCCCAATTATACGAAGCGGCTAGAATTGATGGTGCCAATCGATTTAGACAGATGTGGCATATTACCCTTCCGTCGATTCGGAGCGTGATTATCGTTTTGCTCATTTTAAAGATTGGTAATGTTCTAGAGTTAGGGTTTGAACATGTGTATTTATTACTAAATGCCTCAAATCGTTCGGTCGGGGAAATTTTTGATACCTATGTTTATGTTGCTGGGCTACAGCAGGGACAGTTTAGCTACAGTGCTGCTGTCGGCTTCTTTAAAGGAATAGTTGGTTTAATCATGGTTGTCATTGCGAATAAGCTTGCTAAAGCATTTAACGAAGAAGGGATTTACTAAACATTAAAGAGGTGATCACAATGAGTAAAAAAGCTACAGCACGTATCTCTGTAGGTAGTAAAATATTCGACACAATTAATTACACGTTACTTGGCTTAATGGGTCTCGTCACGATTCTCCCATTTATCCATGTGGTGGGGAGTTCGTTTGCTACTAGTGCTGAAATCGCTAGTACTAAGTTCTTACTATTCCCTACTAAATTTAGTTTAGATGCCTATCGGTTTATTTTTTCAACAGATACCATTTTTCGAGCACTAGGCATTTCTGTTTTTGTCACATTCTTAGGCACTTTATGGAGTATGTTTTTTTCCGTTTTGACCGCCTACGGTCTGTCGCGACGTGACCTAGTAGGACGTCGAGCACTAAATTTTTTAATTGTATTCACCATGCTATTTAATGGTGGTATGATACCGACTTTTCTAGTTGTTCAGCAGACGGGTTTATTAAATTCGTTATGGGCACTGATCATTCCGGTCACGATCAATGCTTTTAATATGATTATATTACGTAGCTTTTTTATGAATCTACCACAAGGATTAGAGGAATCAGCCAAAATTGATGGTGCTTCTGACTTCGGTATTTTATTCAGAATTGTCATTCCTGTTTCCATGCCGTCTATCGCTACAATTTCGTTATTTTATGCCGTTACCTATTGGAATACTTACATGCATGCCATTCTTTATTTAAGTGACTCAACGAAATGGCCAGTGCAAGTACTATTAAGACAAATCGTCGTGTTAGCCAGTGGGTTTAATTATGATGGAGCGGCCTACACGGATGTCCCGCCTCCAGAAGTAACAGTGAAAATGGCGACGATTGTAGTAGCCACCGTTCCTGTTTTACTTGTTTATCCATTTTTACAAAAGTATTTTGCCAAAGGAGCATTGTTAGGCTCTGTAAAAGGCTAATCCATGTTAGAGATTGTTCAAAACGACCAAATAATGATCGGCGGGTATCTCTCTGTTGACGCAAATTTGCGCTACACAAAGATGTATAGACAGATGAGCCGTGGTCGTCTTAACTTGCTTACTTCTGATTCGGTATTTTTGAACACACACTTCTATTCAATTTAACAGGGAGGTAGACAAGTGTTTGATTACGTTGTCACAGATTACGGAGTTGTCGGTGATGACTCTACTGATAATACGCATGCGATTCAAGATTTAATAGAACAATGTGCACAAACAGGAGGGGGAACCATCTATTTCCCTCCTGGTATTTATAGAACGGGTCCAATTAAGCTTTGCAGCTATTTAACCTTAAACCTAGCTGCAGGAGCAAAGTTATTATTCGACGATAGCTTTGATCGCTATCAGCCCGTTTATACAAGATGGTCTGGCTACCAATGCTATGCTTTTTCACCATTATTATTTGGTGAAAATCTTGAATATGTTTCAATTAAAGGAGAAGGCGTGATTGATGGCCAAGGACAAAGCTGGTGGAAGATCTACCACTTGCTTAAACAGGGCAAAGGCTACCAATCTTCAATGACCGATCAAATGGCTCATTTAAATCAAAACATGACTGAGCCTAATGAAACGAATCTAGTTGAGTGGCCTTCACAGTTTCTGCGTCCGCCACTATTGCAATTGAAAAATTGTCAATATATCAAACTAGAAGGCATTACATTACAAAATTCGCCTTTCTGGAATACGCATTTGGTCTATTGCCAGCATGTGATGCTCAATCAGTTGCAGATATTTAATCCATCAAATACACCAAACGGTGATGGCTTGGATGTTGATTCCTGTCAGCATGTGACCATTACAAATTGTCACTTTGACGTTGGTGATGACTGCATTGCGATTAAATCAGGAATTAATCAAGATGGTCGAGATATTGGTATTCCATCAGAGAATATTGCCATTTCAAATTGTACCATGCTTCATGGTCATGGTGGAGTTGTGTTAGGTAGTGAGAATTCAGGTGGCATTAAAAATATTGCGATCAGTAATTGTATTTTTATTGGAACTGATCGAGGAATTAGAATTAAAACAAATCGAGCACGTGGCGGCTATATTAAACAAATGTTAGCCAACAATATCGTGATGGAGGATTGTCTGTGTCCCATTGCTGTTAATGCCTTTTATCGTTATGGTGTAAATTTAGATGATCCATTGATGACGACTCCAGAGCCGGTGCCAGTGACAGAAAAAACACCAATCATTGCTGATCTAAAATTCAATCATATATTAGCTAAAAAAGTACGTGCTGCTGCGGGCTTTATTTATGGCTTACCAGAAATGCCAATCAAAAACTTAACCTTACACGATGTCACCCTTGAGTTGGATTTAACTGAAGACGTTGAGGGTGGTGAACCTGATATGGTTAAGGAGGAGCTATACATGGCTGGAGAAGGGATATACGGCCAATATATTGAGGGATTAATAGCTGATCAGGTTCAAATTAATACCAAATCTGGACCGGCATTACAGCTTTATCAAAGTAATGATATCGTATTAAAGGATGTTCAAACTCAACAGCTCCATAAGGATGCTCCTATTGTCTACGTTAAAGCGGTTGAGCATCTTTCTATTGAAGGAAGACAGTATCGACAGTTAGATGACACCTATTTAAAAAGGGAGTAATCTGCTGCTTTTTATCGCCGTGTAACTGGCTGGGGCTGCGATTACTCGCCCCATCGAAGTGCTTTTGTAAGCCCCCACTTCAAGAAATATGGGAACACGTCATGTCTAAGTGGGAGATCCAACAGCCAGTAACGGCCCGATTGGTGTAACTAACGCTCAGTGGGGGAGAGAGGAAGCTGGCTAAGTTCGCGACGTGTGACGCAACGTCTGCACGAGCACATCCTATCCGTCGAAACCCCTCTGAACGAAGTTTCACTTTACTTTGTCTTTGACATGGACTGATGGATGCATTCCTTAACAACTAAACTGTTGATACGTTTAGATAAAATAAATGGAGAGATAAATGCCTGCTTGTATACTATTCAGCAGGGTACAAACCCGGCTGAATCAAGTTATAGCCTCCAGCGGTTGCTGCGGATTTTCAGCAGAAAGTTATCGAGCTTCAATCAATAAAATCCAAATACGCGAAGGTGCATTTGATCTCCTGAAAAACGGAAAGGAAGTATAATGAAAACATTTAAAAATCCAATTTTACCGGGATTTTATCCTGATCCTTCTATTTGTCGAGTAGATGAAGATTATTATTTAGTTACGTCAACTTTTGAATATTTCCCTGGTGTTCCAATCTTTCATAGTCGAGATTTAGTAAACTGGAGGCAAATAGGGCATGTCCTTGATCGTCCATCACAGCTTAACTTGGATTTTACCCCTTGCTCAAAAGGGATTTATGCCCCTACTATTCGTTATCATAATGGGCTTTTTTATATGATTACGACCTTTGTCGTCAGTCAAACAGGTGAACGTCGTAATTTTTATGTGACTGCTACGGATCCAGCTGGGGATTGGTCAGATCCAATTTGGTTAGATCATGCACCTGGGATTGACCCTTCGTTATTTTTTGATCAAGATGGAAAGGTTTACTATACAGGTAATCGTGTACCACCTGAAGGGCAAGATCATCCAAAGCATAATCAAATTTGGCTTCAAGAATTGGATTTAGAATCTCAAAAATTAGTGGGACCGGTTTATGGATTATGGGATGGTGCATTAAAGAATGCCCATGCACAAGAAGCCCCACATCTTTATAAGATTAATGATTATTATTATCTTATGATTGCAGAGGGAGGAACGGGCTTTACCCATGCTGTCACAATTGCTCGGAGTAAGTCCGTAACGGGTCCATACGAATCTGCCAAAATCAATCCAATACTTACCCATCGTCATTTAGGGCGCAATCATCCCATCGTTAATGTCGGTCACGCTGATCTTGTTCAGACCCAGAATGGAGATTGGTGGATGGTTTGCTTAGCTTCACGACCATATGGAGGTTACTATCGAAATCTAGGCCGAGAATCCTTTTTAGTTCCAGTGAGCTGGGAAGAGGGATGGCCCGTTGTCAATCCAAGTAAAGGTGTAATTGAAACGGAAATGCCTTTTCCTAATTTGCCAGAGCATCGTTGGCCGAAACAACCGAGCTGCGATCATTTTGAAGGTCAAACGTTAGCTCAACAATGGAATTTCATTCGTACACCACGCGGCCAATTCTGGTCATTAACAGAAAAACCAGGCTGTTTGAGACTAAAGGCAAAGAAAACAATGCTATCAGACGTTGACAATCCTGCCTTCATTGGTAGAAGACAGCAGCATTTTAATTTTGATGCACGAACAAAGATGAAGTTTACGCCAGAACAACACACAGCGGCAGGTATCGTTTTACTGCAAAGCAATCAATATCATTTTCGGTTTGAATATGCTCAGGTCGATCAGCAAAAGCTGCTCAAACTGGTCAAACGAGAAGATGGAGAAGAGCAGGTCGTAGCATCGGTAAATCTGAATTCTGCTGAGCTTTATTTGAAGGTTGAAGCGCGAAAACAGGCTTATTCCTTTGCTTTTGCGGTTGAATCTGAACAATGGCAGTATCTTGTCAAAGATATAGATGGCACGATACTAAGCACTGATAAAGCAGATGGTTTTGTTGGTGCCTATATGGGATTGTATATTAGCGGTAATGGTCACGACAGTGATAGCTTCGCTGACTTTGATTGGTTTGAATACAATGGTTGGGATTAGAAATGGAGGTCATAATATGGAGAACTTTCAAGGAAAATCAGCATTAGAATGGGCAGAACTAGCTTGTCAAAGCTTGATGCATGATTATGAGCCAATAGATTTACCACCTCGTGAACGCTGGCACTATCATCAAGGTGTCTTTCTCTGGAGCATGCTTGATGTTTGGCAAATAACAGGGAATCAAGATTATTTCGATTATGTTAAGAAGTACGTTGACGGGCTTGTTGATGAAGAAGGAAATTTCCTATTTGCGCGGGGAGAATTAGATGCGATCCAAGCAGGCTTATTACTATTTCCTTTATATGAACAAACAAGTGATAAACGTTATGCGATTGCCGCAACACGCTTACGCAACCTATTAAGAACATTGAATCGTACCAAACAAGGTGGGTTTTGGCACAAGGATCATTACCCTTATCAAATGTGGTTAGACGGACTATACATGGCTGGACCATTTGCGATTAAGTATAGTCAGTTATTTAAAGATCCTGACTTAGTTGACTTAGTGTTACTCCAAGAAGAATTGATGCGAAAATATACTAAAGATGAACGAACTGGACTCTACTTTCATGGCTATGATGAAAGCAAATCAGCTCCATGGGCAACAGAAAAAGGGCATGCACCTGAAATTTGGGGACGTGCACTTGGCTGGTATGCCATGGTATTGACACTATTTATCGATCTTTTACCAGAAGATCATGTTAAGCAAGCGACTTTACGTCAAGTCCTTCAAGAGTTAGTCGATAGTTTAATCAAATATCGAGATAGTGAAACGGGGTTGTGGTATCAGATCGTTGATAAAACATATGAGGAAGATAACTGGCTTGAATCGTCATGTTCGAGTTTGTTTATTTATACAATTGCCAAGGCGATTAATAAAGGTTACATTTCACCAGCTTATCGGACCTTGATCAAGCAGAGCTATCAGGGCTTAATTCAACATAAAGTCACTTGTGACAAGAGCGGCTATTTATCCGTTCATGATATATGTATTGGTACATCAATAGGTGAGTATAGTTACTATGTAAATCGGGAGACAAGTGTCAATGATCTCCATGGTGTAGGTGCCTTTATCTTGGCTAGTGTCCAAATGCATCTATTAGACTAGTGAGAGGACTGGAAGAGGATGAAGAGCATCTTATATATTATGGCTATGGTTGTTATTATACTTAGTGGTTGTTCAAGTGAGGATGGGCTAAATATTAGTGTATTTGCCAACGAAGGTCAAGACAGCCTTATTGAAACGATACAGACCACTTTAGCGAGTGAACAATCCATTGAAATTGAACAACTGCCTCCTCATTATGAACGACTCATTACCGAAATTGCCGCCCATAATGGCGATGTTCTTGTCGTACAACAGGAACTAATCAATGATACGGTATTAGATCCAGAAGGGTTGGTTCCTTTAGATATCGACGGAGGGGAGCAATTAGTAATGGTTACTAATCCAGAGACAGGCGAAGAAGAGGCCTATGGCTTGATTCTACCACAGTCGACAACAACGGAATTAATTGCTCTCATCCCAGTATACAGTCGCTATCAAGATCAAGCAGTCGCTTTACTTCAGCAATTGGTTGATTGAGAGAATAGGAGAGTCTAGGTAAATGAATCTTTACTTAATCGGTGATTCAACAATGGCCGCTTACGATAAGAACTTATATCCAAGAGCGGGTTGGGGCCAACTTTTAAAGCAATATTTTAATGAGCAGATCACTATTATAAATGCAGCTAAATCCGGAGCAAGTACAAAAAGCTTTATTACAGATGGAAATTTTGATCAGGTTGCGTCATTACTAGCAGAAGGCGATTATTTAATGATTCAATTTGGTCATAATGATCAAAAAGAAGATAAGGCTAGACATACAGAACCATTTGGAAGCTTTAAAGCCAATCTGAAGTTTTTTATTACAATAGCTAAGCAAAAAGGAGCTAAGCCTGTATTGATTACCCCAGTAGCTCGCCGGAAATTTACTGAGCAAGGCAAAATAATCGATACACATCACGTTTATGCTGAAGCGGTAAGAGAGCTAGCTATGAATGAGTCAATCCCTTTAATTGATCTAACTAAAGCGAGTATGACATTATATCAGTCCTATGGTGTAGAAGAATCAAAACTTCTTTTCTTATGGCTGAAGCCAAATGAGTACATCAATTATCCAGAAGGGAGTCAAGACGATACCCATTTTTCACATCAAGGTGCGAAGCAAATCGCTCACATAGTCGTCAAAGAATTGAAACAGTTAGCATTGCCACTTAACGCATACTTAAAGCAAGCGCCTGTAGAAATAAAGCCGGTTTCGTTTTCTGTTAAACCACCAACTATACCTAATCAAGATTATCGATTAATTGATTTTGGTGGTAAGGGAGATGGACGTACCGACAACACAGAGGCATTCAAACGAGCTATTGAAACCTGTCACCGGAATGGTGGTGGTAGAATAATTGTTGAATCAGGGGTTTGGATGACCGGACCGATTCAATTAAAGTCAAGGATAGAACTCCATGTCAAGAGGGATGCCACTATTTGCTTTATCCCAGATTACGAAAAGTATCCTTTAATTGCTTCGAGCTTTGAGGGGGCAGAAACCTTTAGGTGTATTGCTCCTATTGATGGTGAATGCCTTGAAGACATAGCGATCACCGGTGCCGGAATAATTGATGGGTCTGGTCAATATTGGCGGCCAGTTAAAAAATGGAAAATGACAGAGCAAATGTGGTCAGCTTTAGAAGCAGGTGGAGGGGTGTTAGATCCTGATAAGCAAATTTGGTGGCCAACGGAACGTGGCTTTCGTGGTGCAAAAAAATTTAACTACGGCTTACCTGATTCAGAGTTAGATAAATCGGGCTATCAGCCTTACCATGAATACTTTAGGCCGAATCTTGTCAGCTTAAGACGGTGCAAGCGAGTAAAAATAAGTGGTGTAACGTTACAAAATTCACCAGCTTGGAACATTCACCCATGGATTTGTGAGCATGTGATGATTGAAAATCTTTTTGTTCGAAATCCTTGGTATGCTCAAAATGGCGATGGTCTAGATATCGAATCTTGCCGATTTGTCACAGTTAAGCATTGTCGGTTTGACGTCGGTGATGATGCAATCTGTATTAAGTCAGGAAAAAGACATCGTTCGCCAAGTATAGCAAGTGAGCATATTTTAATTGAACAATGTCATGTTTTTCAGGGACACGGTGGCTTCGTTATTGGAAGTGAAATGTCTGGTGATGTCCGATATGTTCAAATAAAAGACTGTATCTTCTCGGGAACAGATAAAGGTGTTCGGATTAAAACCATGCCCGGAAGAGGAGGTATCGTCGAATATATTTGGATAAATAACATTCAAATGCAGCGAATTAAAACAGAGGCAATTAGTATTCGAATGGATTATACACATGAGAAAGAAACAGATGTAGGCGATGATCCCGCTCTTCCCTTATTACGGGACATTTATCTAGAATCTATTAGGATTCACGGCGCAGAACATGCTGTTGTAATTAAAGGTCTTCCAGAAAAGCAAATAACTGACATCAGCTTAAACCATATTTGTTTTGTTTCTGATCGGGGTATCGAGTGTCGAAATAGTCATTTTATTTACTTTAATAGAATCGAAGCAGATATCAAGGAAGCTAATGTATTTGAGCTGGAACAAACGAATCAGATTAAATTTGACGCTGTGAGTCAAGTCATGACAGAATAGAGCTAAGTTTATATTTCTACTTTCGTAGATAGGAACAAAAGGATAGGTCTTGATGGATATCGGAAAAGTGTTGTTTATCGCAGTGTAACTAGAT
Organism: Amphibacillus sediminis NBRC 103570; assembly: GCF_001552275.1. Taxonomy (GTDB): domain Bacteria; phylum Bacillota; class Bacilli; order Bacillales; family Amphibacillaceae; genus Amphibacillus_B; species Amphibacillus_B sediminis. The sequence goes on along the minus strand of NZ_BCQW01000003.1, from coordinate 11,632 downwards.
GAGGCTGCGATTACTCGCCCCATCGAAGGGCTTTTGTAAGCCTATCACTTTAAAAAATAAGGGAACACGTTATTTCTAAGTGGGAGATTCAACAGCCAGTCACGGCCCGATGGGTTCAATTAACGTTCAGTGGGGGGCAAACCCGGGCTATATAAAGTTAAAGCCTTTAGTGGATGCCAACAGAGGACATTTTTCGAGCGAAGCTCGATAAAATCTGGGTACAAATACGCCGAGGCGCACTTGATAAATGAAGTGCTTACCGAGTGACTTTTAATTGCTGGTCAATGTCACCATCACTTTGGGTCCTATGACTTTTTACATGGCGAAAGTTGAAGCTTAACCTTGGCTTATTTTGGAACAGGACTTTCGAATAACTAATTCAGGGTTTAATTTTTGTGTAAGGGGGATAGATGATTCAGTTGTTAAGCTTAACATAAGTGTCTCAACAATACTTGCCGCTAGGTTATCCATTGAAATTCCAACCGCAGTTAATGGAACTTCCAAGTGTGCCATTTGTGGTATATTATCATAACTGATCAGTGATAGCTGCTTAGGGATTTGAATGTGATGTTCAGCCAGACAGCGAATAATGCCGCCACTAAGCTCGTAGCTGGCACTAATCATAGCTGTTGGTAAATTGTTGCTTTTTAGGCAGGAGGCAATAGCTTTATAGCCATCGAACCAATCTAATCCTTTAGTATCAATTAAATGACAGCGTTCAGTTGGTAACTTGTACTTCGTGATAGCATCGATAAAGCCTTGTTGTTTTTCGAGCTGAAAGGGATCGTCTTTGGCTAAGCTACCCATAAATTGAATGTCTTGGTGACCAAGGTCGACCAAGTGCTTAACTGCTTTTTCGATAGCTAAGCGATGATTGGCGTCAATAAGTGGGTAGGTCTTGTTAGGATGTGTGATGCCGTATGACACCATTGGAATGTCAAAAGTGGTATTAAGCTGATAGTTTGTCCCTTCAAACAAAATCACACCATCGACTTGAAAGCGCTTAAACATATTGATAGCTTCTTCTATTGGATCAACAGATAGAATCATGGCATATCCTTTTTGCTCAAGTGCTGCTCGAACCAATCCGACAAGACGTGCAGGCACGGTCCGGTCAATCGTTGGCCAAATTAAGCCAATAATATTAGTGCTTTTTTTCACTAAGCGTTGGGCAGCATAATTCGGCTGATAGCCTAAGCGCTCAGCAACCTCAATAATCTTTGTTTTGGTATCGTCTTTAACAAGCGGGCTATTATTTAATGCTTTAGATACAGTTGAGTAGCTAACACCAGCTTGTTTGGCAATATCTTTAATTGTGATACTCATTTTGATTCACCTCTGCCAACAGCTAAATAATTTTTTTATAAATGTACCATAATTATTAACATATTTCACCTTATAATCGATTTTCAGAGGGAATTTATCGAGCAAATTCGATAAATTCTGGGCGTAAATACGCCAAGACGTATTTGATTTTAGAGATTTTTCATATATGGAACTTGCTAGCTATCCTACTATTTGAAAGGAAGATCAACGTTGAAACCGTTTATGGATGAGAATTTTTTATTACATTCGGAGCTTGCTGAAAAACTTTATCATGAGTTTGCTCAGGATTTACCTATTATTGATTATCATTGCCACCTTGATCCTAAAGAAATTTATCAAAATCGATCCTACAAAACGATCACTGAAGTTTGGCTCTATGGAGACCATTATAAGTGGCGAGCCATGCGAACGGTTGGGATTGATGAGCACTACATTACTGGTGATGCCAGTGATTACGAAAAATTTCTTGCTTGGGCAAAAACAGTACCCAAGCTTATCGGCAATCCTCTGTATCATTGGACACATATGGAGCTTCAGTTCTTCTTTGAAATTTTTGAATTATTAGATGAGGAAACAGCTCCGATAATTTGGGAGAAAGCGAACGAGCGTCTGGTAAGTGGCGAGTTGAATGTAAGAGATTTGATTAGTCGTGCAAATGTAGAGGTTATTTGCACAACAGATGATCCGACTGATTCATTAGTTTATCATCAAAAAATAGCCAACGACACGACCTTTAATGTTAAAGTATTACCAAGCTTTCGACCTGATAAAGGACTTGATCCACACTCACCGACCTTTTTAACATGGTTAGAGAAATTAAGTGATGTGAGTCATAGAGCCATTCATTCTTATCAGGATTTATTAAGCGCTTTTGAACAACGCATCGAGTTTTTCCATCAAATTGGTGGACGAATTTCTGATCATGCACTTGACCATTTTATGTTTATTGCGACGACTTTATCTGAAGTTGAAGAAATTTTTGCTCGAATATTAGCTGGGGAACAGATATCTGAAACTGAAGCCATCAAATATAAGTCCTATACTTTAACCTTCTTGGCGAAACAGTACGCTAAGCGTAACTGGGCGATGCAGTTACATCTGAATGCATTACGTAATAATAATACTAGGATGTTAAATACTTTAGGACCTGATACGGGTTATGATGCTATGAATGACCACTTAGTGGCTCAACCATTGGTAAGTTTCTTTGACCAATTAGAGAAAGAACAGGCTTTGCCAAGAACGATTGTTTATTCATTAAATCCAAACGATAATGCAAAGCTAGCGACCATTATTGGTAGCTTTCAAGGCAATGGTATTCCAGGTAAAATGCAATTAGGCACGGCTTGGTGGTTTAATGATACAAAGCGTGGTATGCTTGATCAGATGGAAAATCTAGCAAATATCGGTGTGTTAAGCAGTTTTATTGGTATGCTGACAGATTCACGCAGTTTTTTATCTTACCCAAGACATGACTACTTTCGCCGTATTGTTTGCAATTTAATCGCAGATTGGGTGGAAGCAGGAGAGTATCCGAAGCAAATTGATCGACTTGGGGATATTATACAAGGTATTTCATATCAAAATGCACGTACTTATTTTAAATTCTAACCTTGTTTAGAAGAAGTAGAAAATGGCGCTACCGACTGATTAGGATGAACGATGCGAGACAAATGTAAATATTACTGAAGGAAAGACGAATGATACACCGATAAGTGGTTTTTCATTCGTCTTTTTACCGAAGTGTAACTGGTTTTAAGACTCCCACTTCAAGAAATAGAGAAATACGTCATATCTAAGTAGGAGATCCAACAGCCAGTCATAGCCCGATTGGTTCAACTAACGTTCAGTGGGGGAGAGAGCAAGCTGACAAAGTTCGCGATGTCGTGTGCAACGTCTGCCACGAGCACATCCTATGTGTCGCCCCCACTGAACGAAGGTTCACTTTATGAAGTTAAACTTAAATGTACATAAAAATGTGAATGAAATAACAAACTTTTATGTATATTAATTTGTGAAATAAACAACAAATAAACAATATACATAAAGGTGAATTTAATGTGGGTTATCCATTACTTTGTAATCAGGAGATCTAGTCAATCTGCTGTAAAATCGCTTAATATCAGTCTTAAACCATTAAATATTCTGTAAACTCTAATAAAATAACTTAACATTATAGTATAGAAGTATACCAAAGTTAAAGCGAATTGCTAAAATAATTTAAATAATAATGATCAATTTTTCACAATTTGTACACAGACTTTTCTTAGTAATATGTTAATATAGTATGTGAAAGTAGTCACAATACATATAGAAAGATTAGGAGGAGAAAGACTATGAAAAAATGGATGACTTTATTGATGATGGTATTAGTCATTGGCTTATTAGCTGCATGTGGAGGAGAAGATAAAGACACAAGTAAAGAACCTGAAACTGATACCGAAGCTGATGCTACTGAAGCTGATGCTACTACAGGAGCAACACAAGTTATTGTACAAGGTGAAGATGATTTATTATCAGGTGTGTCTAAAGATGGTGCTTGGATTATTATCTTTGAAGATGATTTCTCAACTGATAATGAATTAGTTTTAACAGGTGAATTTGAAAGTAAAGGCGAGCCTGCTCGTAAATTAGCGCTTTACACACAAGATGAAGATCGTAACATCATTGATCAATTTACGCTAACTGCACCTAAATTAACGGTTCAAAGTGAAAATACTCGTATTCAAGGTGGTACATTTGCTGGTGATGTATACGTAGAAGCAAATGGCTTCTCAATTCCAGATGGAACAATTGACGGAAATCTTTACTTTGCAAGTGAAGAGTACCAAGATTCTGCTGACCTTACTGGTGGCGAAGTTACAGGTAGTGTAGAAGTACAATAATCAGTTTAAGAGAGATGCGAATAGCATCTCTTTTCTTTATTGCAGTGTAAATGGCTTCTCGTAGTGACTTCTTTAGCGTCCATTCTATTGGCCGAAGATGGAAGGCAGTCCTTAGCACTTTCTTAATATCGATTTCCATTCAGCTGTTCGGAGATATAATCAATTCGCAAAATCCGAACGTTCAACGGGTGAAATGATATAAATGTACATTTTTAATATTGATTATTGCATTTTTATTTGTTATGATAAGATGAGAAAAATTAAATAGACTATACGAGATGTGACTGGCGAACACGGATTAACCGTGAGGGAGCATTTCGTGTCAAATAGCCGTTCGCCTGGGCAGAGGTAAGGATCTATGATCCTTGCCTCTTTGTGCTTTTTAGGAGGGATATACACTTACCAACTGAATGAATATTGATACGTTAAAGATGAAATTCAAATAGCATTTAACTTCATTTAGCAGAAGTCACCTAAATTCTATAAGTGGTGAGATGAATGCAAATTTGTATTCCGTTCAGTGGGGGACAAACCCCGGCTGAATCAAGTTAAAGCATCCGACAGATATCACAGATTTTCAGAATTCGCTCGATAAAATCTGAGCGTAATACAACAAGGCGTATTTGATCAAAAGGAGGAGATTCAGTGAGCACAGGCATTTTAGATCGCAGCAAAACAGTACAAACACTTAATGTTATTTCAGAAAAGGGTTTATCTTTATTAGATGGAGATTATCTTGTTGATGATAAAATTGAAGATCCGGGTGCGATCTTATTAAGAAGCTATAATCTACATGAAGTGGCTTTAGGAGAGCATTTATTGGCAATAGCTAGAGCAGGAGCTGGAGTAAATAATATCCCTGTTGACGAATGTACAAATCGTGGCATTGCCGTTTTTAATACCCCGGGAGCTAACGCCAATGCGGTCAAAGAACTTGTTTTAACAACTTTAATGGCGGCTTCAAGACAGCTATTTGATGGCATTGCATGGACAAGAAAGCTAAAAGGACAAGGAAATGCCATTCCTAAATTAGTAGAACAAGGAAAGAAACAATTTGTTGGTAAGGAAATAAACGGGAAGACATTAGGGGTGATTGGCTTAGGAGCTATAGGAGCACGGGTGGCAAATGATGCGCTTGATCTTGGTATGGATGTAATCGGCTATGATCCGTTCATTTCCGTTGATATGGCTTGGAATTTATCTAGCTATGTCAAACGTGTGCTGGCCATTGAAGAACTATATGCTAAAGCAGATTTTATTACTGTCCATGTCCCATTAACCGACCAAACTAAAGGTATGTTTAATGAGAAGACATTTAAATTAATGAAGTCCAATGTTCATATTTTAAATTTCTCGCGCGGTGAGCTTGTTAATGACCGAGATATGGCTATTGCGCTTGAACAGAGAGAAGTAGGGAAGTATATTACTGATTTTCCAAATGAGGCAGTATTGAACATGGACAATGTTATTCCAATTCCTCATCTTGGTGCCTCTTCGAAGGAATCTGAAGAAAACTGTGCGATAATGGCTACTCGACAATTAAAAGACTTTCTCGAAACAGGGAATGTAAAGAACTCAGTTAATTTTCCAGATACAAGTTTACCCTTTACTGGAAAAAAACGAATCACAGCTTTTCATCATAATATTCCTAATATGGTCGGTCAAATGACGACGGTTTTATCAAGCTTTGGCCTAAACATAGCAGATATGGTTAATCGCGGCCGACAAGAGCATGCATATACAATCGTTGACCTTGATCATAATGTGGATGATCCTGTTCTTAATAATCTAAAAGCTAGATTAAATCAGATTGAAGGCATGATCAAGCTTAGAATCATTTAACTTCAATCATTAGATGTTCCCTACTTCTATTAGTGAAAATGTATTTCATTCAGTGGGGGAGAGAGGAAGCTGACTAAGTTTGCGACGTTGTGTCGTAACTTCTGCAGAAGCACATCTTATGCGTCGAAACACCTACTAAACGGAATTTCACTTTATTTAACGACTACAAAACTGCTGTAACTTATTTTTGTTGGGGGCGTGTTGCAGTCCAGTCAAATAAATTGAGTACTATGTTATCACATGATAAGATATGGGGTATGCTAAACCAAAGGAAGTGAATGTGATGGTGCGATTAAATATACCTGTATCAATTTTAAACTTGGCGCCTATTAGAGAAGGTGAGAGTCAGAAACAAGCCATTGAAGCAACAGTTGATTTGGCAAAGGCAGCAGAAGCAATGGGATACCAACGCTACTGGATCGCTGAACATCATAATACGTCTACACTTGTAAGCTCGGCGACAGTTATTTTAATTAAACACGTACTAGAACATACCGAAGCAATTCGGGTTGGCTCTGGAGGGATTATGTTACCTAACCATGCTCCATTGGTTGTGGCCGAGCAATTTGGTACAATGGCTACACTATATCCCGAGCGTGTGGACCTAGGACTTGGACGTGCACCCGGAACAGATATGCTTACAGCCAGTGCTTTACGTCGTTCAAAAGGCCATGATTCTGTCCATACTTTTCCGGATGATGTGCAAGCTTTATTAAAATACTTTGGACCAAGTAGTGAACAAGACTTTGTTAAGGCGTTTCCAGGTGTCGATACACATGTTCCGCTTTATATCTTGGGATCATCAACAGATTCAGCCAAGCTAGCTGCAAAACTTGGGTTACCCTATGCATTTGCTTCACATTTTGCTCCACAGCATATGGCAGAGGCGATCGAAATTTATCGTGATCAGTTTCAACCTTCTAATTACCTTTCTGAACCGTATATCATTATCTGTCTAAATGTGATTGCTGCAGACTCAGATGACGAAGCTAAAAAAGAAATGACATCGATGCAGCAATTTTTCTTAAATGTCATACGCGGCACGAATCAACCGTTAAGTCCTCCTATCGATCAAATCAACGATATTTGGTCGCCACAGGAAAAATATACTGTTCAATCCATGACCAGCTATACTTTGGTGGGGGAACATGCTTCTATACGTCAGCAACTGTATGAATTTCAACAAGCTTATGATGTAGATGAAATAATGGCTGTATCGTATATATTTGATCGGAAAAAACAAAAGCGTTCTTATCAAATTTTAAAAGACATCGTTACTCAACATCCTTAGACACTATCAAATGGATGACCACAGTTGGCAGCCCAAAAAAACTGCGATCATAGGTTGTTATTGATTTATGTTGTTATCAGACTTGGAATGTCTAGCATTCATATGCATTTTCTTAATGCTTAATTTATGCCGAGCCGGATATCACTTACTTGATGTACCTCTGATTCTAATCAATTTAATAGATCATCTTTTTAGCGTCACGATCATTTATTAGCTTCATTGACCACGCATAAGTGGTCAATGAATACCTATTTGTTTTCCATTCTTGGAATCAAGTCCTTCTTAATAAAGTGAAAACTTCGTTCAGTGGGGGTTTTCACGCATAGGATGTGTGTGCAGACGTTGCGATACGACATCGTGACTTAGTCAGCATCCTCTTTCCCCGACTGAACGTTAGTTGAACCAAACTGGCTGTTGGATCTCCCACTTAAACATGAGGTGTTCCCTTATTTGAAGTCGGAGACTTACAAAAGCCCTTCGATGGGGCGAGTAATCGGTAGCCCCAGTCAGTTATACTGCGATAAAGTTAAAGTCTTTGGACAATGCTACCAGATCTAGCGAAAATGTATCGAGCTTTGATCAATACAATTTGGTGCTAAGTCAGGATGCATAAGATTTAGGGTCTTTGAGTTATCCCTATAGTGGAGTTGATTTAAGGGACAGCGCATTATAAAATACCTAATAATGAAAGCGTTTTACACAAAGTTTACCATGACCAAAATATAACTAATTGGAGTTGATTTATTAATGAAGCACGTATTAATTACAGGGGCTGGCCGTGGATTGGGGTTAGCATTGACAGAGCTAGCTTTGGCTAAGGGAGCAGTTGTTTTTGCAACAGTTAGAAAGATGAATGCTCAGATAAGTGACTTACAACAGCTTTACTCAGATCAACTTATCATTTTACAATTTGATGTAAGAGATGAAGCAGCGATTGAACAAGCTGCAAAAAAATTAACTCAGAAAGAAAAACATTTAGATGTAATGATAAATAATGCCGCACTTTTGAATGAACGAAATAAAACAATCGAAGAGCTAGATATTAATGCAAGCCTTGAAGCGATTGATATTAATACTTTTGGTCCGATTCGAATGATCAAACATTTTCTTCCATTATTAAGAAAGGGAACGAATCCGTCAATTATTAATATTAGCTCAGACTCTGGGCGACTCACTAAAACATATGTTCATGACTATCCTTATGGCCTATCTAAGCTTGCGTTAAATATGTTAACTGAAAAGCTTAACATTTATTTGAGAGACGACCATATCCAGGTTCTGTCCGTTCATCCCGGCTGGATGCACACGGATATGGGGGGACAACAAGCTCCAATTGATCCAAATGAAGCAGCTAAAGGAATTTATCAATTAATCGATCAGCGCATCACTGTTTCAGAAGGTTGTCAGTTTGTTGATTATGAAGGTAATATTATGGATATTTGATTATTTAATAGGTGTTCAAAAAATCGCCGAATGGTAAGCACGTCTATTCCACATCTATCTTATAGTTCACTTACGTATTTAATAGCAGACATTTAATTGTTCAAATCGTCAGCTCCTTGTCTTGCTAGCTTTTTGATTCGGCTTTTTTTGAACACCATTTTAAAATAAAAGATTAATGACTTGCGTTTATCTTGAAATCGAGATATAATACAATTATCTTGAAACTGAGATATAAATCAAGGGAGGATTTTAAATGTTAAAACTAGCTGTTGTTTTAGGAAGTGTTAGAGAAGGTCGTAATGGAGAAGCCGTCGCTCAATGGATGTATCAGTTTGCTAAAAATAGAGGTGACGCTGAATATGAGTTGGTTGATTTGGCCGATTATAATTTACCGCTTCTTGGAGCGTCAGTAGCTGAAGCCGATCAAGCCAAAACAGAAGGGATTATTCAAGCATGGAAGGATAAAATGGCATCATTTGATGGTTACATTTTTGTGACACCGGAATATAACCATGCTGTAGGTGGTGCATTGAAAAATGCCCTAGATTATTTGAATCCAGAGCTTAACAATAAGGCAGCAAGCTTTGTAGGCTATGGAAGTCTAGGAGGTACACGTGCACACGAAAATCTCCGACTTATTCTTGGCGAGTTGCAAGTTGCGGATGTTCGTACAGCTGTAACCTTTTCACTTATGAGTGACTTTGAAAACTTCTCAGTTTTCAAACCAGCTGAATACCATGCCAACAATGCTAATGAGATGCTTGATCAGCTAATAAAATGGAGTGGCGCATTAAAAACGATTCGCTAAATACGAGATGCCGAAAAGATCTGTTTCGGCATCTTTTTTTAGTTTTGGAAAGATAAATGAGCAATGAGGGTTGACTGTGTTTCTTAATTTTTGTTTAAAGAATAATTCTTATTTTTGAATTTAAGTCACATTGTTGGTCATGCCCCTTGTGTTTATATCACAATTTGGTATTCAAGTACTCGGGAGCTTAATTGTTCAAAATTATCTAATTAAAGGAATTATTTTAATGATTAACTCGACGATTCGTCTAAGCTGATCTTTTTTAAGAGAACGATAATTATAATTTTATCGCAGTGTAACTAACTATAAGCCTCTCACTTCAACGAATAAGGGAACACGTCATGTCTAATCGGGATCCAACAGCTAGTAACGATCCGATTGGTTCAACTAACGTTCAATGGAGGATAGAGAGAGGAAGCTGGCTAAGTTCGCGACGTCGTGTCACAACGTCTGCACGAGCCATCCTATGCGTCGCCCCCACTTAACGAAGTTTCACTTTATGATCTTATCAAAATTTGTCATTCCGACTTATGTTTTGCTTCTTGTGGCTCATACTTATAATGGGTGATGATAATGTTGTGTGAGACAAACAAGGAGTTAGCTGCTTTCGTAACCAAAGCGAGAGCTTATGCTAAAGATGGAAAGGTTGCCGATTATATTCCAGCGTTAGGTAAGGCAGATCCAAATGATTTATCGATTGCCATTCAATATCCGAATGGTCATTGTGTCTCAGCAGGAGATGTCAAAAAAAAGTTTACCTTGCAAAGCACTTCCAAGGTGATTAGTCTAGCTTTAGCTATAATGGATTGGGGAGCAGAAACGGTATTTGAGTATGTCGGTATGGAGCCAACCGGAGATCCATTTAATTCAATTGCAAAATTAGAATCAAACGTTCCAGCAAAGCCCCTTAATCCTATGATTAATGCGGGTGCTCTAGTCGTCACCCACATGATCAAAGGGCGCTCGATGGAGCAGAAGTTTGAGCGATTACTGGAATTTGTTCGTGAATTAGCGAATGACCAATCAATCAATTATTGCCAAGAAGTTGCTGATTCAGAGTACCGAACAGCAGATTTAAATCGGGCACTTTGTTACTTTTTAAAACAACATAACCGAATGAATGAGAACGTTGAACAACTCATTAGTCTTTATAGCAAACAATGTGCGATAGAAATGAACTGTCTTCAACTAGCGCAGATGGGAACGGTTTTTGCGATGGATGGTATAAATCCAGTAACTTCAAAACAAGTCATTCCAAAAGACGTTGCTCGAATTTGTAAAACCTTTATGGTTACTTGTGGTATGTATAATGCTTCAGGAGAGTTTGCCATTAAAATTGGTATACCAGCGAAAAGCGGAGTGGCTGGCAGTATTATGGGGGCGGTTCCAGGTCGATTCGGCATTGGGATCTTTGGACCAGCACTCGATGAGAAAGGGAACAGCATTGCCGGATTAAAGCTACTTGAGCTATTATCAAATCATTATAAACTGAGTATGTTTTAATAAAGGCTGATAAGGATCATAGTTTGGTCCGTTAATTAAATGTGCCTTTGGCGGATTTGTGCGAGATTTTCATCGGTCTTTGTTATATACATTTCCGCTGAAAATCTCGCCTCAGCTAAAGGCATTTATTCAGTCGGGGTTTGAAACAAATGATTCATCCCATCACTTATAGAAGGGGTAGATTTCTATTAAATAAAGTTAAAATTTTTATCGCAGTGTAACTGGCTGGAGCTGCGATTACTCACCCCATCGAAGGGTTTTTGTAAGTCTCTCCCTTCAAGAAATAAGGAAACACGTCATGTCTAAGTGAGAGATCCAACAGCCAATAACGGCCGATTGAGTCAACTAAAGATCAGTGGGGGAGAGAGGAAGCTGCTAAGTTCGCGACGTTGTGTTGCAACGTCTGCACGAGCACATCTATGCGTCGAAACCCCCACTGAACGAAGTTTCACTTTATTCAAAATGGGCTAATTGCTTGCATTCTATTAATTATAAATTAATAGTGAATAATTAGTATAAATATATTAAAATAGT
>NZ_BCQW01000002.1 GCF_001552275.1 Amphibacillus sediminis NBRC 103570 | reverse complement strand
CAAACTGTTCACTCTGTTTTGTTTAACCTCACTGATCGCAAACTTGAGTTTTCTTTTGGATCTCCTATACAGAATTCGGTATATAAAATAAATGTGGGTGAGGCTCTCCTAAAGAGGCGCTTTCCTGTTCAGGGTAAGAGTGAAAGCTATGGAACGGATTTTTGGAGAATAGTAGAATCGTAATCACCCAGACAAGAGGTTATTAAGAGGTTCATTAGTGGGATGATACGCTTATACAATATTTTTAGTTTTGGAGTTTTCTTTGTACAGTCAGGACTTTACGAATTTCCAAGTTTCCATTTAAACTTAATAAACTGCTAGAAATTACAGAGATATCCTAATGATTCATTCCACTTACTTCCCTTACTTAGCTAATGTATTTGGTCGTTCTTTAAAAAATCATAGCTCTTACATTTTTAAATGTCCGAATCATTATAAAATTAAGCTTACATAAATGTAAGGATATTGTAAGTGGAATCGATTCTACATTGATGAAAAAAAGAGTATTCTCTTATCAGAGTAGTAAAGTATGAGAGTAACATGGAACCGTTTAGATATTTTTGATGCTCTAAAAGACTGTGCACTTGTTGGAATGATATTGGTAAACGTGCAATTATTTAAAGAATCCTATGTAGTAATCAATTAGGAGGTCTTCCAAATTTGGAGATTTGGCATACCTTTATCTTCAGTTTAACAATAACTGCCTTATAATTCTTATTGAGTTCATTTATTTACTTTAATAAATTTAAAACAGGCTCTTAGGGATTATTTGGCAGTAATTTTGCAAATATGTAAATAGGAGTATTGATATGATTTCTATCATTTTATTTTTAATTTCTATTATTTTATATTTTTTTAGTCAAATCATAGATTTATCGCAAACTTTAACCATTTTGTTATGGTTTATAATATCAACTGTGGGTGTATGCATATCATTATGCAACTATAAACATTTCTTGAATAAAATTGGATCTATTTTAAATGGGCTTATGCTGCTCTTTTCTCTACTTTTAATTATCGCTTTATTTATTAACTGAAAGTTAATAATTTTACAGATTTCAACAAACGAGGTGCTTTAATTAGTACAAAAGCGTTCAAAATGGTCTAACATCGTATGGTCAGTAATCACTATCGTAGGAGCTGCTATAGCCTGAAGAATTTAGCTTTCTATAATGGCATTTTCAGTTTCGCTCAATGAAAAACCTCATCCCGTGCTTAGAAGTTCACGCTTGTTGCTAACATGGTACTTTACTTTTTATTTGGTCCAATCAGTTGATAGGTAATTAACCAGTTTCATCAATGATTAATAGCTTATATATTATATAATTCCCCTTTAGACATTGTCTTTCTTCTTCAAGATTTATATTTTTGGGTTATTTTTAGCTGTGTTAAGAGAATCTTTACTAGCATCCGTCATTAAGTTTTATGGTTTTTGGAGAATTTTCCTCCTTTTGGTGCTTTCAGAATCCTTCTAATCGATTTCTTATCTCTTGATTGTTCTAAACAAATGCCTTTGTTAAACCTGATCTCATCACAACCTTGTGAAAGTTAATGTTAGCTTTTCGTTTTTATTAGAACGCTGTTCTCTCATCCTTGGAAGAACTAATTGAGTAAGCCTAGCCAATCCAACCAGGTTAGCTTCAAATTGGCGTTTTGCTTCCCCAATTGAAACATCCTCAACATCTTCATATGAGCCATAACTAGCAATGCTCACTTCGTTAGATAGGATTTTATCTGCACATTTCTTGACAGTTTCTTCATCTGTAACATCTTTAAGCAGACATCACACCAATCTTTTTTAATGTTTCCACTATCCATTTTTCTCGCTGCACCATAAACATGTAACTCTGCTCGGCTAAATAGTTGGTATCCAAACGGCAAAGGAAGCGGTCAGTTTCAATATGAATTTAGTCGTTTTTTCAATCGTAAAATCAATACAAATCTAGACTGAATCCAATACGGGTTCAGTCTTTTGTTAGGTTCAAAAAAATTTTTCAAAAATTACTTTGACAGATAGAATACTTTAAACTCAGGAGAGTGCAAATTGATTAGAAGTGATATCATTCGTGGACATTTAGATTCTATTGTTTTGAGATTAATTTTTGAAGAAGACAGGTATGGTTATGAAATATCAAAGGAAATTAGTTCCCGTACTGATCAACGATTTCAAATTAAAGAAGCAACATTGTATGCGGTGTTTCAGAGACTTGAGAAGAAAGAACTCATTGAATCTTACTATGGAACTTTTTCAAAAGGAGGAAAAAGAAAATATTATAAAATTACCTCGCTTGGTAAAGCCTTTTTGAAGGAAATGGCGGAAGAATGGAAGGAAACAAAGGAAATTATCGATTTATTTATGGAGGGATTAAAATGAATAGGTTAAATAAACATGTCAATGAACTATTTAAGGATGTTCCGGAAGGAGAAAAAAAGGAAAAAATATTACAAGAGGTTTTGCAAAACCTCGAAGAAAAAGTAATTGATTTAATTGAGCAAGGTAAGGATGAAGAAGATGCAATCAATAAAGCCATTGTAGAGTTTGGTGATATTGAGGATTTAAAAGAAGAATTAGAGATACCACAATCTGACAAGAAGGATATGACTAAAATTAATTTAGCTTATTCGATTTGGGGAAGTCTCTTAATCATCGCATTATTTGTTTTTATTAACTTTTATTATACACCCCAAGCCATATGGTTTGTTTATCCAACGTTTGCAGTATTGTGGTGGCCATTAACGATGTATTTCATATGGATGAAAAATAGATAGGAGTGAGCAAAGTGAAAAAATACGATGTTGGGTTTGTAGTAGCCGGAAGTATCATGACGATTATATTTCTTGTTGTGATCAACTTTTTAACAAGCACTGAACAACTATGGTTTATTTACCCTGGCTATATACTTTTACTGTTACAATTCTGTTTGATTTTTTTGCTTAAAAAACAAATTAAACTGACTTCGATAATAGCAAGTATCGGGATTATGCTTTTTCTAATTATTATCAACTGGTTGAATACACCTGATGTTCCTTGGGTTTTATATCCACTTGCACCACTGGTTATCGGGCCCGTGTTAGTATGGTTAGGAGAAGCTACTAAAACAATGTCTGTCGCAATCTGTGGAAGTGGCAGCATTATTCTGTATTATGTTTTATTAAATTTATATTTATCTCCATCTTATCCTTGGGCAATATTCCCTGCCTTTGTTGTGTTATGGTGGCCACTTATGCTTTACCATTTTAAGAGAGGATCGTATTTTCAGCTATCTGTACATGGAAGTCTACTATTATCCCTATTTTTTATTGTCGTTAATGTGATTTCTTCGAACAATATTTGGGCGGTTTATCCGATTTTTGCTGTATTATGGTGGCCTTTAAGTATGTATTACTTTTGGGAGAGAAAGATTTAGTCGCCCGACACCAATATAAGTAGACTAAGGGAGAGTGATGCTTATGTCTGAAATTAGTAGCGAAACCCGACGACTAATAAAAAAGACATGTAAAGGAAAAAAACATTTAAAGTTAACTATTGGTTATTTAAAAGACAATCATTCTGTTATAGAAATTTATAGTGAAAACGGTGAGTTAGATTTACCCAAAAAATATCGCTACGAAATTGGGTCGATTACAAAGACCTTTACTTCATCTCTACTTTCAAAATATGTATTTGAAAAAAAGTTGTCATTAAACGATTCCATTCAAAAATATATCAAAGAACTTAACGAAATAGATTATTATCCTACATTGCTCCGCCTTGCTACGCACTCTGCTGGATATCCAACTAGACTACCATTAAATAAACGGGAATTTTCTAATCTAATTCTAGATGTAATGATTGGTAGTGGTGATATGCAAAAGAATAATCCAATAACTATGGATTTTAACAAAATGAAGATGCTAATTGAAAAGAATAAATTTAAAGAAGCGGATTATTCATGGAAATATTCAAATTTCGGTACAGCGCTTATTGGATATGTGTTGGGAGTGGTATCAAATAGAGGATATTGGGATACCATGAATGACTTTATTTATAATGAGCTTGGGCTAAACGAAACTTATTTAGGCACATCAAATAATAATTTACATGGTTATAACAGAAAAAATAATGATTGTGGCAACTGGATATGGGACCCGGACAATCTTATATCTCCTGCAGGTGCAATAAGTTCAACTGCGGAAGATTTACTTAAATATGCAAAAGTAAATATTTATCAAGATAAGCCATATTTGACTTTATGTCATAAAAAGCATGGAAATGGGACAAAGAAGTATGATATGGGTCTAGGCTGGATGCTTTTAAAGAAAAACAATAATGTTATTTTGCATGGTGGTGACACAGGTTGCTTTAGTTCATTTCTAGGAATTGATAAAGAAAAGAAGGCTGCCTCCGTAGTTTTGGCGAATTATAGATTAGGGGTAAATGATGAAAAGATAGGGATTTCGTTATTAGAAAGTCTATAAAGATAAACAGATATATAAATGGATGACGAAAAAGGACATTTTAACTTCAATCAGCAGAAGTCTCTTACTGAGAGATCAATGCCTATTTGATACCATTCAAGGAGGAATAAACTCCGGCTGAATCAAATTAAAGCCTCCGGCGGATGCTACAGATTTTCAGCGGAAATGTATCGAGCGAAGCTCAAATTAAATCTGGGCACAAATACCAGTGATTTGATTTGGTTAACACTCGTACGGATTTTTTACGTCAATATCATTAGTGGCATAGAGCAGTATTAAATAGAACCTTTAGTTCATAATCATGCAAACAAGCATGGTCATGATACTAGAGGTTTTTTTGTAAGTTGTCTTAAGACTGGCTGAAAAGGAAATTTAGAGGAACTCTTCTCTTGAATAGTATTGAATTGTTAGGCTTTCGCTGTCCGATAGTTTGGCTTTTCGGAAAATGCTATATCTATATAGATGGGGAGGAGGCCATGAACCATTGTTAAAGAATTTGTAGAAGGCTTCACATCCGTGGCAGAAAAAACCCGAAGATACTAACCATAGGCCACTAGGATAAGTGATATTAAGTGGAAAGCTGTATCGATCTTTATTTCCAAGCTATCGAATTAAAGTGGTTGAAAGTAACCTGACGTGTGTGTATAATGTATATATAGTATATATACATTATACAAGTTAGGGGTTAAATAGATGTTAATTCGCTCTTTTATAGTAATTAATGAAAGGGTAAAACAAGCCTTAACTTCATTCAGCAGTACAAGTGGTGAGATGATGGCCTATTTACTTCCATCCAGTAGGGGTTTACCGGCTTCATCAAGTTAAAACCTCAGGCGGATGCCACAGATTTTCAGTAGAAAGTTATCAAACTTTCTCGATATAATCTAGGCAAGGTGTCAAGGCGAAATGGATTAATGGCTTTCGTATAGTAAAAAGATTAAAGAAGATAGGGAGGGAGATACTCGAATGTCAGGCGGCCACTTGCTTGCCAGAATCGTGAGATGGTTTTTGGAATCAAGCCTATTTACAGAGTGTAGTCCCCTTTATTCCTTTCCGTTTTTTAATTTATCGCAGTGTAACTGGCTATAAGAATCCCAGTTCAAGAAGTAAGGGAACAGGTCATGTCTAAGTGGGAGATCCAACAGCCAGTAACGGCCCGATTGGTTCAACTAACGTTCAGTGGGGGAGAGAGGAAGCTGACTAAGTACGCGACGTCGTGTCGCAACGTCTGCACGAGCACATCCTATGCGTCGAAACCCCCACTGAACGAAGTTTCACTTTATTTACAGCCATACACGTAATAGTCATACTAATTCAAGCCTTACGGGATATTAGATCAATGATCGTATCAAAAAAATAAAGAAAAGGGATTGGCATGCAAATCATAATATCGAATAGTTCAAAGGAGCCCATTTATGAACAAATTACGAATCAGATTAAATCGCTTATTCTCGCAGGTGAGCTAAAAGAGGGCGCAGCCTTACCTTCCATACGCCAGCTCGCAAAAGATTTACAAATTAGTGTGATTACGACGAAGCGAGCCTACGAGGAATTAGAAAAGGCAGGATTTACCTATTCTATTGTTGGTAAAGGTTCCTTTGTTGCGGAGCAAAATTTAGAGGTGATTAGGGAAAAGAAGCTAAGAGTCATTGAGGAGCAACTGGGTGCGGTGATTACCAATAGCAGGGAGATCGGGCTGTCACTTAATCAACTACAGCAATTATTGAAGATTTTGTATGAGGAGTGAGAAAGATGGAACATGTTGTTGAATTAAAAAATGTAACCAAAAAATTTAAAGGTTTTTCGTTAAAACCGATCAATTTACAAGTGAGGCGAGGCTTTGTGACAGGATTTATTGGTGCTAATGGGGCTGGTAAATCGACGACAATCAAAATGATGATGAATCTGTTAAAGCCGGATGCCGGCAAGGTTAAGCTTTTTGGCTTGGATTATCAGACGCACGAGAGAGCGATCAAGGAGCGCATCGGATTTGTATACGATGGTAATGTATTTTATGAGGGGTTGAATTTGAAAGATATAAAACGTATCGTTGGCCCCGCGTATAAACGCTGGGACGATAAAGTGTTTTACCGATATGTTGAACAATTCGAATTACCGCTTAATAAAGCAATCAAAACTTTCTCAAAAGGCATGCAAATGAAGGCCTCATTAGCAATTGCTCTTTCTCATCATGCAGAGTTGATTATAATGGATGAACCAACAGCAGGACTGGACCCTATTTTTAGGCGGGAACTACTGGATTTATTACAAGAAATTATGCTAGATGGCAGTCGTACTATTTTCTTCTCCACACATATTACAACTGATTTAGATCGAATTGCGGATTATATCGCCTTCATAAACAATGGAGAAATGATGTTTAATCAGTCTATTCACGATATAGCTGAAAACTATCAACTCGTTAAAGGTGGAGTGGATCTACTCGATAGAGACACGGAAAAAGCCTTCGTTCATATTCATCGGACGTCAACTGGATTTCAAGCATTGACGGATAATATTGAAGCGGTAAAAAAAACTTTCGGTGATTCCGTTGTTATGGAACGTGCCTCTTTAGAAGATATGATGTATTACATGAAAGGTGGTAAACAGCATGTTCAATTTAATTAGGCGTGACCTTATTCTACAGAAATGGCAACTATTGATTTTTATTCCTATTATTATGTTCTTTATCATTATGGACAAACATCCAGCTTTGATTTTTCTAGTTGCCAGTATTCTTATACCCTTTAATGCGTATGCTTATGATGAAAAAGCTGAGACAAATATTCTTTTAAATTCTCTACCCTATACAAGGGTGGAAATTATTGCATCACGCTATCTTGGTGCAATCGTGTATATGGGTTTAGCTATTGGAGTGACATGTCTAGCATTGGTGACTTTTAATAAACCTTTTACGATGTCGGATATGGCGATTGGTGGCGGATTATTTTTGTGGTTTGCTTCGTTCACCTTCCCTTTATTTTATATTTTTAAATCAGGCTATATTTCGACAGTTGTATTAATTGGTTTCCTCATTCTAGCAGGGGTAGGTCCAAGTGTTTTCATGTTTATTGCAGAGAACTTACCCGTTATTAATGACTTTATTGTCAGTTTATCCGTCCCGACTTTATACACGGGAGTGGCTGTATTGACTCTTATCATTTACTCAGTTTCTTGGGGTGTGACTACGATTATTTACCAGCGAAAAGTATTTTAAACGTGTTAACATTTATAATAGATGTGCAGGAGCAAATAGAAAGGGTTAAGTTTAGGAATAAACGGCTTAAAATGCAATCTGTGCTCGCCTTAACCTGTGATCATGTCTCAGATAAAATATATCGGTTGACAACAGATTAAAATAATTCAATTATCAGGGCTTTAACGGGGCGAAAGAGGAAGCTTGATCCAATTGTTGTATATCACTTAAAATATTATGGTTTGCTAGAAGTAAACACTGTGGATATGTGATATTGTAATACTATTTTAAAAATGTTTTTACACAAAAAGGATACCTTCTGATTAATTAAAGCACTACGCAATAACTATCAGGGGTATCCCTATGTTTAAAAATTATAATCATAAATCCCGTGTTGTTCCTGTAGGACAAATCATTGCTTCGAAGCCATACATTGCACATGGGAAGTGGCCGTTTATTTCCCAGGAGTTAACCCATTTCACTCAATTCGTGTTAAATATCTGACCAACGTTATTTGTTTTACAACTATTATTTCGCTTTTACACTATTGACACGCTTTAGTAAGTATAACAAATAGGGTGCACCAATGAGTGAAACTATAATTCCAACAGGCACTTCTTTAGGAGCGAGGATAAACCGGCCTAAAAAGTCTGCACTGATTAATAAAATACCGCCAAGTGATAAACTGAGTGGTAATAGTTTCATCAGTCTCGGCCCAACTAACTGTCTAGCGATATGTGGCGCGAGTAGACCGACAAAGCCTATCGTCCCAACAACGCTAACACTTACCGCAGTTAGTGAGACAGCAAGTACGATCATTAAAAACCGCATTTTACCCGTTTTAATACCTAACCCAATTGCTACCTCATCATCAAACGCCAATAGGTCAAAGGTTTTGGCAAAGCTTATGACGATCGGGAAAATAATAAGAATAGCAATAATAACGATATTAAAATCCTGCCAGCTTGAACCATAAGTACTCCCGGTTAACCAGGTTAAAGCAAGTCCTGCGTAGAGATCTGCTCGAACGAGTAAAATTTGAATAAATGCTGAACCTACGGCAGAGATTGCAATCCCCATTAAAATGAGAATGATTGGTTGAAAACCACATTTTGCACTGATCATTAAAATGATCAGCATCGTTAGAAAAGCGCCAAGAAAAGCGCCGACAGGCACAAAGATCACGGGTGTTTGTGGGAAAACAAGTAAAAATAACATCGCAAACACACTGGCACCAGATGAGATACCGAGAACAGACGTGTCAGCAAGCGGATTACGCAAAACTGTTTGCATCAGCAGACCACTACCTGCCATCATCATCCCAATTAGAAAACTAACAAACACGCGTGGGACACGGAAATCCCAAGCATAACGATTGTACATTAACTCTTGTGGTAATTCAGCTAAACGTGTGAAGCTCGTCCCGCCAAATGATAAACTAAATATAATAATCACTAAGGTAACTAACACGAGCCCAAGATAAAATGGTTTTAACTTAGTCAGGCGTACTTTTCCTTCTAAGACCTGACCAGATGACTTGGATTGCTTACGCATTTTCAAAGCTAAGTAGATTAACCAAGGCGCCCCGATAATAGCGGTCATCGCTCCAACCGGTAATTCAGATGTCTGAGAGATGAGTCGGACTAAAATATCGGCCATGATTAATAGACCAGCACCTACAATCATATTGCCAATAATCATCGCTCGGTGCTTGGTAAATCCCATTAATCGCACAAGATGAGGAGCGATGATGCCTACAAAGCCAATTGGTCCAACTACGGACACCGTAACAGAAGTTAAGAATATGGCAATAAACCAACCGATTGCTTTCGTTATAGTGATATTTTGGCCTAGTCCGATCGCAACTTCATCTCCCAATAACAGATAGTCAAATCGATGACTAACGACAAGCGCAAAAATAATCAATCCAATCGTCCATGGTGTAGCGAATTGAACACCACCCCAATCAAGTTGCATGAGCGTCCCTGATCCCCAAAGGAATAATCCACCAGCTTCATTAGCAAACAACAGCTGTAGGGCACTTGTTAAAGAAGAAAATAACATCGTAACAATAAGACCAGTCAATGCAATTCTAACAGGGTCAAGTGATTTTCCTACGAGAAAAGTTACGGTTAATGCAGCTAATAGACCGCCTGCTAATGAAACGATTAATGGATGAGCATAGCCTGAAGCTGGCATGAAGATCGTGAAAAAAACGACAAAAAAATACGCTCCAGCGTGAATCCCTAGCGTACTTGCACTAGCAAGAGGGTTTCTAGTCATCGTTTGTAGTAGCATACCTGCAATCGCTAAAGCAGCTCCAGCAAGACAGCCAATGACAAAGCGTGGCATCCGACTATGTAGTAAAAAGTTCATTTGCTGCGGATCATTCCAAACATTTTGCCAGAACGTAATAAAGCCTGAAGAGGCTTGCCCTTGGCTCACGTGAATGATACCAAGGACAATAAAAAGCAACACTGTACCAGTAAAGAAAAGTAAAGATTTAGCTTTCATAGGATCACTTCGTCAAAGCAGCTTCTACATTGTTAATTAATGTCTCGATTGAGAGGACGCTACCAAACGTCCAAACGCCAGCGCCCACATCATACATCCATTCATTTTCAACGAAATAAAGTGAATTCCAAACATTGTTGCTTGCTAAGTTATCAAATAATGGATCATCTTGTTGAACCGTGTGTAAGAATAATGCTTCTTGATAATTTGCTACACCTTCAACGTTTGAGGTGATAAAACCGTTCGGATCATCTTCACCTTCCAGTTTATTCGTAAGGCCCATACCTTCTAGAACATGACTCACCATTGAGTTTGGCGTAAATAGGCGGAATTCGGGCGCATTGTTAGATGAATAAGCTTGAGTAAAAACAAACTCATGTGTTGGTAAGTTAGCTGCTTCAATGGATGCTTGTGCTTCGGCTAAACGTTGATCAACACGGGCAATCGCATCTTCTGCTTCTTGTTCTCTTCCGACAATTTTAGCTGTTTGGCGTAAGTTATCGAGGGTACTTGCATAGAGATCAGCTACAACATCGTCTGACAATGTATCATAAAGGATAACGGGTGCAATTTTCTCAAGCTCAGGGAGCATGGCCTCTTGGTAACCGGCGACACCAATAATGACATCTGGCTCAACTTTGGCAATTTCTTCGATATTTGGTTCTTGTCTTAAACCGACGTCAACAACACTTTCATCTAAAGAGGCATCGATGGTAACCCATTTATTAAAGCCTTCAACGTCAGCAACAGCAACCGGCTGAATACCAACGGCTAACAATTCTTCTGCAATACTCCATTCGATAGCAACAACACGTTCTTGTGGACCGTCAAATGTGTGTTCACCTAAAGCATCCACAATGGTAATTTCTTCAGATGGTGCTTCTGCTGTGTTAGTGTCTTTAGTTTCGTTGTTAGTCTGATCAGACTGATCTGGCTCTGAATCCTGGGCCATACAACCTGCTAAAAGTAAGGTAAGTAGTGCGATTAAAGTAAGTAATCTTTTCATGATAAGTTTCCTCGTTTCTATATATTATGAAGCAGGGATCGCTTGCTTTTCGACTTTGCCATAAGATAGGCAGATTGGGTTTTGACTAAATGGGCAAACCGTCAACATGGCATTAATGTTAAATACATGCTGAAGGTTAGCAGCAGTCATCACTTCACTTGGGACGCCGTGAGTAATTAGTTCACCATTGCGCATGGCAATTAAATGATGTGAGAATCGTGATGCGTGGTTAAGATCATGAAGCACCATAACAATCGTTTTCTGCTGATTCTTATTCAACTTTTCCAGTAGTTGCAAGATATCAAGCTGATGAGACATATCTAAATATGTGGTTGGTTCATCTAAAATAACAACCTCAGTATCTTGTGCTAAAGCCATCGCTATCCAAACACGTTGACGTTGGCCACCGGATAAAGTATCGACAGAACGATCTTCCAATTCTTTTAAGCTTGTTTCAGCTAATGCCCAATCAATTGAGTCAAGATCAGCCTGTTTTAAACGTCCGAATCTTGATTGATGGGGAGCGCGACCATATGTGACAAGTTCTCTTACCGTAAGGCCAGCAGGTGCTTCGGCTGATTGGGGTAAGATAGCCATTTTTTTGGCAACCTCTTTTGTTGATGTTTGGCTGATAGATTTGCCATCTAAGTATATTGAACCACCGCTCGTTTTAAGAATGCGAGCAATTGATTTAAGTAATGTTGATTTACCACAACCGTTGGGTCCAATGATCGTAGTAATCTGGCCTTTTGGAATCGTAATGCTTAATTGATCAATAATCAGCTCATCGCCATAACCGACTTGAACATCCTTAACTGAAATCATTTTACCCCTCCTATTTGAAAATGATTCTCATTATCAAATTATAAAGGAGATTTAAAAATTAATCAATCCTATTTTTAAATCTGTGCCATAGAGGAGATTTTACGAATCAATCATCATGGTTTTTCATTTATCATTTGTCAGTCATCGGTTGTTGTTTTAATGGATTTGATACCACTATTAGTGGAGAAAGTAAGGCGGACACAGAATAAATTGTAGAAGAGCACTCAAGTTTACTTTGGTTTTGAATTTTTTTTTTAAAATTTTTAAATAATGCAGGAATTTCCATTAGTAAAATTGTTGTTGAGACATCTCAGACTGAGGCTTTACATGCAGCCATGCGTTATTTTTATGATAGAGGTGTTGAAGGGACGGTTTATATTCCAGCAGGGACGTATTCAATAGATGAAGCTGTCAGGTTTCACCAAGGGGTTAACCTGATTGGTGATGGGATAGGCGAAACCGTCTTAAAGAAGGTTGGGAGCAGAAATAACTATGTCGTAGGTAACCCAATAATGAGAAGTGGCAACAACCTTAATGTCACTGTATCCCATTTAACATTTGATGGTGATCGTCAAAATCGTGCCAATCAAGGCCTAGGACAAATCGGCGGTATGAATATTGATGCCGACGTGAGTAACTTAACGATTGAAAACGTGGAAGTTCGAGATGTGACCATTGGTTTACTTTTAAGACGATTAAAAAATTCTACTGTTAGAGACAGTATTATTGATCGTTCTAGTGGGCATGGAATTGCTTTCGGTAGTGAGAGTCACGCTGTTGGTGATGTTCGTCATAACCTGATTACAGGTAATCGAATCACCAATTCCACTGGTGGTAGCGGGATTAACCTATCACGTGCTACGTATACTACGGTTACTTATAATCAAGTCATTAATGCGGTACAACAGGGTGATAGTTATGGAGGGATTAGAATACCAAATGGTGGCGCATATAATACGGTTGAACATAATGTTGTAGAAAATTACCCAAGAGGTATTTTCGTGTTAAGCGGTGCGCACAATAATACTATTACACGCAATACTGTGATAAATTCACGTATACATGGAGTATTAATTCAGGCGGATCATAATATTCTAAGTGATAATGTTATCCAACAATTAGATCCAAGTTTAAATATCGAATCTATTATTCGATTAGCTCCAGGTAGCCACAACCAAATTTTGCGTAATAAAATTGATACATTTTCTAGCTTTAATAATCCAGGTATTCGTTTAACGGGCTCACCAAAAAACGTCAGGAGGAGTGAAAGGATAGTCGAATCGAAAGGCAGGGGGAGTTGCTTATGGTTATGGAAAAGGTTGATCATGTATGTCGTTTAATTTCAAGGTTTGCTTTTTTAAATTTATTATGGCTAGCTTTCTCGGTCATCGGTCTATTAGTAGTCGGATTTTTTCCAGCCACCGTGGCTCTGTTCGCCATTGTTCGTAAATGGGTGCGAGGAGAACAGGACACCGCTATTTTCCAGACATTTTGGTCTATTTACAAGCAAGTCTTTTTAAAAGCGAATAGCTTTGGCTGGGTGCTTGGAGTAATTGGTGGTATCTTGTATATCAATTATCATATTATCGCCATCGCGAGTACAGATCTCCCTGTTATTGTGATTCTGTCTTACCTATTTTTAGTTCTTCTCTACTTCCTTTTTATCGTGACACTGCTTCCAGTTTCTGTTCATTTTGCTGGTGGTACAAAAGAAATTGTGCTAAAAACGATCCAGTTTATGCTTGGAAGAGTTCATCTAGCTTTGGTGTTTGTCTTATTAATATGGTCAGTTCTTTATTTATCTTTAGCCTTTCCGTCAATGCTACTATTCTTTACGGGAAGTGTGCTCTCATATATGATAACGTGGTTCTTTCAGCGTAGCTTAGCAAAGTTAGAGATGAAGTTGATCAAGGAGCAATACTCTTAAAATGAGTATTGTTTTTTTTTATCTTTTTAACTTAAATATGACATGGATTATTTAAAGGCAATGGTTGCAAGCAAAGCTGCAAAAACCATAATATAACAGAAGCAGATGTAATTATCTTGAATTTTCCTTATCTGTCAGATAAATTTTTGTAGGAAACAATCTCCAAAAAATTTGATAGTAGAATGATCACAAAATAGGAAGTGCTATGAGTCCAAAACTAGTGAGTATATCTATTATAAAACAACAGCATGTTAGGTTGCATCCTCTCAAGGGGTTTTATACCAATTATTAAAATCTATACTAATAATTAAATTACAAGTCTTTTTTTACATAACATTAATTATTTTATGCTGTATATTAAGAAAAACAAGAATTATAGCCATCTTATTATGTAGTTGAAAGCAGGCGGTGAGGGTCTTATTCGCTTCTACACCCGGCGTCCCGAACCACTTCGACTATACTCCCAACCGGGCATATTCGGAACAGTCTTCCTTTGGAGGGGGGGTAGTTTAATAGCGATTTTCGCTTAAGCCTTCAAAGGTTACAGACTCAATCACAACTTATTTATTAGTGACATGCTAGTATGTTGTTTATGATTAGAATTAATCCCAATCAAAGCACGAGAATTGAGAAGAAGATACCAACGTCTTTCCTTACACCGTTTGTAAGTGTTCTTCGTGCTGTTTACTGGTTATAATGTGGATAGCTTTAATTCGATCGATAAGAATATTCCGGAAAATGATAATAAAAAAGGAGAGCTATACATGGTCAGTCGAGCAAAACTATTAGAGGTTCAAGACTTACAAAAAAACTATGGTAAGAAAAGCAATCTTACTAAAGCATTAAACGGAGTTAGCTTTGACATTCTCCCAGGAGAATTCTTAGGAATAATGGGCCCAAGTGGTTCTGGTAAAACAACATTATTAAACTGTATTGCAACCATTATTAAACCGACATCTGGACGGGTACTTCTAAATGGAGAAAATATTAGTGCATTTAACAGTAAGGATTTAGCGGAATACCGCGGTAGCCGAATCGGCTATTTGTTTCAAGACTTTGAATTACTGGATAATTTAACTGGGCAGGAAAATATATTATTACCTTTATCTATTCATGGAATGGATTTTGCCAGTGCGCGGAATAAATTAGATCAGCTCGCAAGCTTTTTAGAAATTACTGATATTCTTAACAAATTCCCAGCCCAAATGTCTGGGGGCCAAAAGCAAAGAGTAGCTGCTGCACGTTGTTTGATTTCAGAGCCAGATATTGTTCTTGCAGATGAACCGACAGGGGCATTAGATACACGTTCCGCAAAAACATTGATGAATAAGCTAGAGGGTATTAATAAAAGTAGTGAACGAACAATTTTAATGGTTAGTCATGACCCTAATGCAGCCAGCTTTTGTTCAAGAATCCTTTTTATTCAAGATGGTGTCATTTTCCATGAACTTCGACGCAAGCATGATGAGACCCAAGAGCAATTTTATGAAAGGATTTTGCAGTTATTAGCACAGCTTGGGGGAGGGAGCGCAAATGTTCTCTAAGTTGATTTACCGTAACGCTAAACGGAGTCGCAAGGAAAATTTAATTTACTTTGCTACACTCGTAACTGCAATCGCGTCGTTTTATATCATTCTATCACTTGGACGACAAGATGTTATTTTATTTCTGAAGGAGTTTGAAAGTGATGCGATTGATAAACTGTTAGCTCTAATGCCAATTGTATATCTATTTGCGTTATTTTTATTGTTTTTCTTAATTTTATTTGCTAATCGTTATCAATTAAATCGCAGGAGTAAAGAGTTTGGACTCTATCTGATGTTGGGAATGCGCAAGGAACGTCTTGTTGTTCAGCTTTTGGCAGAGGGGTTCTTGACTTCTGTTTTGGCTTTGATTGGAGGCATTTTAATCGGCGGATTTTTAGCTGAAATCATCAGCTTGACCGTTTCGAAATTAGTTGGACAGGGAATTATCGGTCATCAAGTAAGTTTATCGTTAGGGGCAATTATCTACACAATCATCGGCTTTTTAGCAATCCAGTTTATTGCTTTAGTTATTCTTGGTGGCAGGTTATTTAATCAAGAGGTACATCAATTGCTTTATGAGCAGATGGATCAGAAGCAGGATATGGGCCATGTTAAAGGTAACGTACTCCATATAATAGTAGGATCTGTCTTACTAGGTGTTGCCTATTGGATTGCTTTATATCATTTGATTGACTTTGAAGGTATGCTTGTGTTTGTAGCATTAGCTCTCGGAAGTTTAGGGACAATTTTTTTTATGAGGGGATTTGGTAAATTATTAGGTTTATTGGCAAGCCGATCGGAGCGTAAATCAACCAAAGGGCTACACACCTTTACTGTAAGGCAATTTCAAGAGAACATAGCCAATCGATCTACATCTGTTGCCGTCACATCAATCCTGATTACTTTATCGATCATTTTGATAGCGGATGGTGCCTCAACTCTTTTAAGTTCAGGAAGTGACTTATATAATCGCAGTTCCTCCGTTTACGATTTTACGGTTAACGGAAATCACTCAGGTGTAGAGGAATTTCTTACTTCGGAAACAATGGTAGTATATGTAGAGGATTTAAACCTCCTAGAAATGGGAAGAATGAGAGAGCAAGATGGGCTTACTGGAGATGGTATGGCAAGATCGTTAGTGGATTGGTCTAATTTACGTGAGCAACTGATCATGGCTTTACCAAGTGACGATAGAGAGCAGTTTTTATCTGGAGAAACTCAAGGCTATACGATTAGTTCAGAAAATCCTGAAGCACTAAATTTGTTGGGGATTCTAGAGATAGATGCTACCGAGCCTTATCTGATTCCCGAGTCATCTTATAATGGACTTTTAAAAGCGATAGGAGAAAAACCGCTAAACTTACTATCAGATGAAATAGCATTATACTTTAATCCAGATTTTGTCCAATTCGATGATCTAGAACGCTTACCCGTACTCGATGATATGCTTGAGAAGGCTGCTAAGGATGGACACCGTTTAATGTATATTAATGATCAGGCTGTATCAATACGCCCATCTATTCCAATGAGAGGTTTAGTAGCAGACCGCTCAGTAGAAATTTTTACAGCGTTTATCGTTCCTGATCGTATGTTTGAACAATTATTAAATACCGAAACGTATAGGTCGTATTGGAATTTTCGCATCCCGCAAACGCTACAAGATCAGCATGGTTTAATGAAACCATTGATTGAGGCGAGAGACGCCTTAAAAGCTTCTGGCTTTGAGTTTGAAAGTTATTTGCAAAACTTTGGCCGTAAACTCTTCTATGTTGTTGCTGGTAGTTATACAATCTTGTATATGGGTTTCTTATTCTTGATGATTGCCTGTACCGTACTAGCTCTACAATTTTTGACACAAATGAAGCAAACGGGTCAACGCTACTTGACACTATCTATGTTAGGGGCAAAACGTAATCAAATGAAAAGATCAATGCATAGACAGGTATTGTGGACTTTTCTATTACCGTTGTCTTTGGCCTGTGTGAGTGCAGTTGTTGGTATAAGAGCTATGATAGCATTTGTGATGATTCACATTGAACACCAAGCGTTACTCTATCCTATTGCCTTTATCTTTGCATCCTTTATAATCGTAATTGTGGCGGTCTATGGTATAGCAGTGGCGCGTTCGGCGGATCATGAGATCGATAGATTACGTTGGAAGCCAAATGTAGATTAAAGACAAGTCTATAAGTTCAAAGGAAAGGAGGGGCTAAAGTGGCGCGGATTACAATTGTTGAAGATGATGTATTGATGAGAGAAGAGTTAGTCGATATATTGCAAAAAGCTGGATATGAGGTCATGGCAATTGCAGACTTTCATAATATAGTAAGTCAAATGGTCACTTTGGCTCCAGACTTAGTTTTATTAGATATCAATTTACCGGAACAATCAGGATTTGAAATATGCAAAAGTCTAAAAGCCAAAGCAATTGGTCCAATATTAATGCTTACATCTCGAGATAAATTACAAGATGAATTACATGGTCTTCATTTAGGTGCAGATGATTATCTCACGAAGCCCTGTAATCGAGATCGTCTGTTAGCACGGATCCAAAACCTACTAAGGAGATTTGAAGGGCAGCCAGGTTTGATCGATGGTGGCAGTTTTTCGCTAGATCCGAATACCTTTACTTTGTATAAGGGGTCTCAATCATTATTATTATCAACTAATGAAGGAAAAATCCTAAAGGCTTTAGTAGAGAATAGATCTGAGATTGTATCCAAATCAACATTGAGTAAATGTTTATGGGGAACAGACCAATATATAGATGAGAATGCCCTTCAGGTTAATCTCACACGCTTACGAAAAACACTAAGCCAGTTAAACTTGGAAAATAAAATTGAAACAATAAGGGGTCAAGGCTATCGACTTAAAGGGTAGGTGAAACCATGAAACGGATAAAGCAAATCTATCATTGTATTGATGCTAATAAGACTTGGTATTTTATTTTAATGGTGACAAACCTGCTCTTTATTTTTTTAGCTTGGTTAGCTTACCCAGAAACCTTTAAGGTGTTAGTAGGACTCATGATTGTTTTTACTCTAGCGCTGATCGTGATATCTGTATTGATCATGATGAGAAAGCAAAAAATAATCGAGGCAGCCTTTCAAGACTTCTTATTAGAAGCAAATGAGACGAACGAGGAAATTTTATGCCGAGTATCTCCTAAGACATATTGGTCGTACATCCATAGAATGGGGAGTACAATCAGAGCATTTCAATCTGAGCTTAATGATCAAGTTGTTGAGTTGGCCGACTATGAAGCCTATATAGAAGGCTGGGTTCACGAAATTAAAAAGCCTCTATCATTATTAACGCTAGTACTAGATAACCGCAGTGACGAGATGTCTCCTCTTGTTAGACAGCGTATGCTTCATGTGAGAGATCAAATACATGGAGATGTTGAGCGAATTTTATATTTTGCCAGACTTGGGGCTACTCATAAAGATTATATTTTTGAATCAATCCATTTACTTGATTTTTGTAAACAGATAATTGAAGACCATCAAACCCTACTAGATGAATCTGGTTTTCAAATACAGTTTATCGGTGAAGAAGTAGAAGTTTTATCTGACCGGAAGGGGCTAGCTTTTATTTTAGCACAAATCATCGCTAATAGTACCAAACATATTGCTCAGAATCAGGCTTGTCCGACTTTGAGTTTTGAAATGGGATATGACAAAGAGCGTAATCAAACCATTTTAAATATTCGTGATAATGGACCTGGTGTACCGAAAGAAGATTTACCTTTTATTTTTGATAAGGGCTTTACAGGAAATGGTGGTAGTGTTACAAGACAGGCCACCGGTATGGGGCTCTTCTTAGTTAGCAAGATGGCTGTTGATTTAGCGATTCAATTAGAGGTGGAATCAGAGCCTGGTTCGGGGTTGACGCTATCACTAATATTTCCTAATGTGAAGCATTAAGCTGATACGAAGCCTAATGTTTGTAGATAAATAACCTCCTAGGATGGTACCACCCCCCGAAAGTTAGAGTGAAAAATCTAACTTTCGGGGGTGTTTTTATGGTCAAATATAGTGAAGAATTTAAAGTAAAGCTTGTCACCGAGTATTTGTACGGGAATCTTGGATATAAATCATTGACGAAAAAATATAATATGCCCAGTACTTCAACGTTCAGAATGGTTAACGGACTATTGGAGCAAGAAAAACATTGCCAGGTTAATTTTATTGCCAGCTACAAGACATAATCTAAATAAGCTATACCTATAAAGAATAGGCTGCATAAGCTTATAGATAGCAACGGGAGAGGGGATGCAATAACATTGCTACTTTCCTTAATTTAGTCTTTGAAACCAAGCTGTATAGAGTTGAGTACCTGACTTGCATGTTTAGGAGGATACGTGTCAAAACTGAAATCGAACAATGAATAATGGTTGGCTCTTTTAATTTTGCATCATAAGCTTATTTGTTTTCTTAATCAGCATAAGTTATATTTAAATTAAAATTCTAGGAAGTGGTAAGCTTAAAAGGAGGAAGCCAACGTGTCAAAGAGCAATGAAGCTAGTAAGGAGTTGTCCCTAGAACAAGGTGAAGAATTACTAGAAGTATTAAAAGCTCGCTTTGAGAAAAACATGCACCGCCATCAAGGGATTGAATGGGCTAAAGTTCGAGCGAAGCTAGATGCTAGTAATGCAAAGTTGTCGTCACTCTATGAAATGGAGAGAACTGGTGGCGAACCTGATGTTGTTGAGTATGATAAAGAGAAGGACGAATATATTTTTTATGATTGTTCCAAGGAAAGTCCGAAGGGGCGCAGAAGTGTATGCTATGACCGTGAAGCGCTGGAATCAAGGAAAAAACACAAACCGGAAAATAGCGCTATTGATCTGGCAACTGCTATGGGGATCGAACTGTTAACGGAAGAACAGTATCGAGCATTGCAGAAGCTTGAAAATTTCGACATGAAGACATCTAGCTGGGTACAAACACCTTCTGATATTAGAGAACGCGGTGGTGCTCTTTTTTGTGATT
This sequence comes from Amphibacillus sediminis NBRC 103570, assembly GCF_001552275.1. GTDB lineage: Bacteria > Bacillota > Bacilli > Bacillales > Amphibacillaceae > Amphibacillus_B > Amphibacillus_B sediminis. The sequence continues at coordinate 248,517 of NZ_BCQW01000002.1, read as the reverse complement.
ATCGCTTTGGTCACGTCTTCGTATATCACAATGGGGCGGATTCTTATTATAGTTCTAGAGGATTTCGTGGCTCGTTCAGAGTCTAAATGGTTGCAGATTAGTTAAAGTAACTTTTTGCCGATCAAAAGTTAATAGTGTTAAAAGAGTAGGAACTGTCACTAAATAGGTGATGCCTACTCTTTTTTAGCTTCATTAGCAGAAGCTGTCCCTTTATACGTGGTGAGATGAATACCTATTTGTCTTCGATTCAGTAGAGGTTCAAACCCCAACTGAATAAAGTAAAAGCCTCCGGGGTTTACCGCTTATTTCCATATTGGTTTATCGCAGTGTAACTGGCTGGGGCTGCGATTACTAGCCCCATCGAAGGGCTTTTGTAAGCCTCCCACTTCAAGTAATAAGGGAACACGTCATGTCTAAGTGTGAGATCCAACAGCCAGTAACGGCCCGATTGGTTCAACTAACGGTCAGTGTGTGAGAGAGGAAGCTGACTAAGTTCGCGACGTCGTATCGCAACGTAAGTCGTATTTGATTACTTAGCATTTAGCTTTTGTCTTTTATAAAGGGCATGTCTTGAGCCCCATTCGTGCATCGCAGTCAAAATCGGTTCTAATCCCTCACCGTATTCAGTCATCGAATATTCGACTTTTGGTGGAACTTGTGGGTAAACCACGCGATTTATAATATCCTCTTCTTCTAATTCACGTAAGTGCTTGGTTAACATCTTCTGGGTAATCTCAGGAATACTATTTTTTAGCTCACTGAATCTCATCGTACCATTTTTTAGTAAGTGCAATAAAATAATCGGCTTCCATTTACCTACAATAATATTTAAGGCATCCTCTACCCGACATAATTCTGGTTCTATATTCAACATATGTCCTCTCCTTTAGTATCATTTTGTATACTATGGCACTTTTAAGTGCGTACTTCTATTTTTGCTTATACCATTTATAATAGCATCATCAATAAATTTTTGAAAGAGGAGGTTCTATGAGAGGGGATAGGATAAGTGTTTCGGTATTATAACAGTGCGATAAATGAGCTGATTATATAATGTCTGAATTAGTATTTATCAATACATCAACTAGATCATAGTCGTTGATTTTTCAATTTCAGTGCCGTTACGGTTAGGAGCCTGTCATAAATCGTTAAAAAGTACTTTATCGCATTGTAACTGGCTGGGGCTGCGATTACTCGCCCCATCGAAGGGCTTCTGCAAGACTCCCACTTCTATTTAAGAGGTGAGATAAATGCCTAGTTGTCCTCCATTCAGTGGGTGTTCAAATACCAGTTGAATAATGTTAAAGCCTTCAGCGGATGGCGCAGATTTTCAGAGGGAATTTAGCGAGCGAAGTTCGATAATATTTGGGCACAAATACACCAAGGCGCATTTGATTATTAGCATTTATTAGTTATATCAAGAGTGGTGTTTGTCTTATAGAAGTTTTCCTTCATACAAAAAGTAATAAAAGAGTCAAATTAATGATGAAAAAGGGAGTAGACATGGAAAAATATCGTATTGATAAGAGTAAAGGACTAGAGTTTGGAATTTACACATTAGGAGATCATATTCAAAACCCAGCAACGGGAAAACGTATATCTGCACAGCAGCGGGTACAAGAAATTATCGAGTTTGCAAAACTAGCAGAGCAAGCAGGTATTGATTTTTTTAGTGTCGGGGAAAGTCACCAGGAATATTTTGCAACACAGGCACATGCAGTGGTCTTATCGGCTATTGCACAGGCAACAGAAAAAATTAAAATTGGAAGCTCAGCAACGATCATTAGTACAGCAGATCCTGTCCGTGTATTTGAAGATTTTGCAACGATTGATTTAATCTCTAATGGCCGGGCAGAGATAATTGCCGGTCGAGCATCTCGAGTAGGTCTGTTTGAATTATTGGGCTACGATCTACGAGATTATGAAGAATTGTATGAAGAAAAGTTTGAACTATTAGTCAAAATTAATGAGGAAGAGGTTGTTAATTGGAGTGGGAAATACCGTGCACCACTAAAGAATGCCAAGATTATTCCGCGCCCAATAGAGGGATCAATACCAATTTGGCGAGGGGTTGGAGGTCCGCCGGCAAGTGCGATAAAAGCAGGTATTCAAGGTGTGCCAATGTATTTGGCTATGTTAGGCGGTCCGGCATCTGCTTTCAAAAATTCGGTTGATGCCTATCGTGAAGCATTAAAACGGTCTGGTCATAATCCGAAGGACTTTCCGGTTGCTACTGCAGGTTTCTTCTATGCTGCTGAAACGACTCAGCAGGCTCAAAGAGAGATATATCCACATATTGACCTTGGATTGAAGCTAGTAAATGGCCGAGGCTATCCTAAACAGCAATTCGCTCAGGGTACTGATACTCGTGACATAATGAATATTGGTAGCCCACAACAAATTATTGAAAAAATCCTTTATCAACATGAGATGTTTGGACATCAGCGTTATATTGCCCAAATGGATTTCGGGGGTGTACCATTTGATAAATTAATGAAGAATATCGAGTTTATTGGTAATGAAATTTTACCTGCAGTGAAGAAATATACAGCTAAAAGTAAGGGGGAATCAGTATGAAAATAGTAGCACTATCTGGCTCAAAAGTAGGTTCAAAAACAAGAACAGCAATAGACTATACAATAAAAACTGTTGGGGAGCAATATCCTAAAGTTGAGGTCGAGTTAGTGGACTTAGCAGACTATGATGTTGTTTTTAGTGATGGTCGTGATTATCGGGAGTATCAAGGCGATACAAAGCTAGTAGCAGAGAAAATCATGGAGGCAGATGCAATTGTTATGGGGACACCCATTTTTCAAGCGTCCATACCGGCTACCTTAAAAAACATCTTTGATTTGCTGCCAGAAAAGGCATTTCGAGAAAAAGTAGTTAGTATGATTGTTACGGCAGGCTCACCGAAGCACTACTTAATTGTTGAACAGCAGCTAAAACCGATTTTGTCTTACATGAAAGCACAAATTGTTCCAATCTATGTATTTATTGAAGAAAAAGATTTCTATCGAAAAGAAATTGTCAATGATGATATCATTTTCCGAATCCAGCGTTTAGTCGAAGATACAGTTGTTTTAACAGAAACCTATGGCAAAATTCGTAAGGCAAAAGAAGAAGTGTACGGCTTTTAATGGAAAACTAACTTTCTTACCATTATTAAGTGTAAGAATATATCTAGAATCCGAGATTAACTATGCTCCAAATAATATCTTTATAAGTACATTATCCTAACCAACAAAAATTGCTTGAATTGAATTTTTAATTATTTCTCCATATTTCAGAGACATCTTTTTTCCAACTTCATACTTAGTAGTATGGTAGAAAATTTTTTTGACTTTTTAAAGGCTAATTATTTTAGAGTAAAGCAGGTAACATACTAGGTTTTTATACATGAATAGTGTCAAGGTACTAATGTAGTTCCGGATTGTCAATCAACTTGCCATTATCTTATCTATTTATAAATATAAGCTCCCCTTAAGCCAATATGGGCTTAAGGGGGAATGCATAGAAAAGGTTTGAAATTAATTTAAACGATAATAATCAACATGTGTGATCTTTTTATAAGTGAAGTCCGAATACATTGCTAATGTTTGATAATCATAATATCCTCTGGTAGGATAAGAATCTTTTACTCTCCAATTCCAATACCCAATAGGTTTTGACTTGAATTTTGGAATCCACCCACTAAGTTTCCCGAGTACATAAGCTCCCCATGTGGTTTTCTTAACTTTATTAGCTATTTTAGCTTTATGAGTAAACCAAAATATCATTGCATCGACGAATGCGTTTAAAACAGCAGGATCGGTTTTAGTATATACAGGTCCATGTGTGATCGTTCCACCATTACCACCACCTGGAATCATCATTAAATTAAAATTGTTATTTAAATCTATAGTATCATCATCCCCATGTGTGTCTAAAGTAATATCTTTAGTAGTTGAAAGGGCTTGATGGTACAAAGATTCTAACTGCTCATCATTTAATGGTACATTTCCAGTAAATTTAATTCCTTCATAATCATATTCATAGACGGTATCATCTAAGTTACTGTATTTCTCAGAAGCTACCAATGTTGATAAATTTAGCGATGAAAAGAATAATACAATAACTAATCCTAAAATTAATCCTTTTTTAAAAAATTTCATAAAGACACTCTCCTTTTTTTATGATATAGTTAATATTACCATTAATATTTAAAAATTTATCTATAATTAGATAAAATTAACATAAAATTCAAAAGATAGGTGGAACTAATATGAAGAAAGTTAGCTTCTATATCTCAACTTGTGTTAGTTTAATGGTTTTTTATATATACATTGTTAGAGATTATTTTTATAGCCTACAAGAACAAATTTCTCTAATGGTATTACATTTAATTTTCTTCCCTGCACTAATCGTTGCATTTTTAACAAGACCTAAAGGTGGTATTTATAAAAGTAAAAAACAAGAGTTTGTTTATACCCTGCTCTTTTTTGGTTCTTTTGTTTCCATTTCAGTTATATTAATGTTGTTGGGTGGGGAATCAAATAGTGGGATAGGTTTGAATAACTGGGTAATGGGAGGATTAATGATATCGATTTTATGGCAGTTATATCGAGAATTAAAAAATGAAAAGCAGAGATAAATACCAGGTCTCAACCTAAAAAAATAAATTCCGATTCGACCGTAGTGTTCGATTTTTATTATAAGCATTTATCAAGAACTAGATAAACATATTAATTGACCGAATAATAACATTTTGATCAAAAAAAGCCTTTAGCAACACAGATTAATAAGAAATGAATAGATTAAAAGCAGTTAATTCGTATGAATTAACTGCTTTTAATATTCTATCACTATGCTAAATATGTTGATTTTTGGGATTTCCTTATCTAAACATATGTCGGGAAATTATTACAAAAATGGACTTCAGGCCTCTGTTTTTGACAATTTGGTTTGAATATAAAATAAATCAGTATCTTACGAAATTAACAGAGGGGATTATGAATAAAAAAAAGACGATTCATCGTGCACGATTGTGAGAGTGAATGCAGCCTTTCCATATTAAAACATAACACTTTATTAAATAAAATAAGAGTGCGTATCTTTAATAGGGTTAGACCTCGATACTCATTTAATATTTTTAAAAAAATTCCTTGACAGAGAAAAGAAATCGGTGTTACATTATAAAACGTAATTATTACGATTTACGATAAATAAGTAGGGGGAATGAATGTCGATGACTAAACCAATCATTCATTTATTTAGCATATTAATGTTATGTGTGTCCTTAATCGCCTGTCAGGCGACAGAAGAAAAAGAAGCAGCTAATAATGATACAGAAGACGTACATACAACTAAAGACCAAGGTGATCAAGCACCAGAAAAAATTGAAATTGAAGGAGTTGCGCATCACTATCATACCGGCGATAGTATTGAGTTAACAGCGTTGCTAGATGAAGAAACAGAGTATGAGCATTGGCACTGGTATAGTAGAAAAAGTTCAAAAGATCAATGGGAAGTTGTTTCTGGGCAAGAAACAGAAAGATTTACTGCTGAAGCCACGGTTGATGGATTAGAAATTAAAGCTGTTTTGTTTAATAATGATCACGAGCCCTATGTTCAATCAGCCCCTATCACGATAATAATTGACGATCACCATGGTCATGATGAAGAAAGCCGACAAATTTATCAGGGCTATTTTGAAGATGATATGGTTGAAGACCGTGAGTTGTCTGATTGGGATGGAGATTGGCAATCTGTTTATCCATATCTTCTAGCTGGCGATTTAGATCAAGTATTTGAACATAAGGCAGAAGATGGAGATATGACAGCGGAAGAATATAAGGATTACTATACAATAGGCTATCAAACGGATGTTGACCGTATCGTGATTGAAAATAATCTTGTAACTTTTTATCAAAACGAAACGGAGATTTCAGGTGAGTATGCTTATGATGGATACGAAATTCTTACTTATGAGAAGGGGAATAGAGGTGTTCGGTTTATTTACCAATTAGTTAACGGTTCTGAGGATATGCCTCAATATATTCAATTTAGCGATCACAATATTTTTCCGGTAGATTCACATCATTACCACTTATACTGGGGCGACGATCGAGAAGAACTGTTAGAAGAAGTCACCAATTGGCCAACCTACTATCCTTCTCATTTAGATGCTGATGGACTTGTTCGTGATATGCTTGCACATTAATTTTAGCCTAACAAATTTATCCTAAATTTAAGAAGTATAAGTATTTTTAAAAGAATAGTGTGATAAATGTTATCCTTCCCTTTCTATCATGTGTAGAGCGTTTTAAGATTATGGCTTGACATAGATAAGGGAAGGATGCTACGATTCTTATCGTAATCATTACGGTTTGTATAGAATCTTTCAGGAGGAGAAAAATTATGAAAAGAAAATGGTTGCTTGCCATTTTATTTAGTTTAATCGCTGTAGTGGGTCTTTTTGGATGTGCTCAAAAAGACGAAGATACAGGTGCGGACGGAGATGCAGAGCTTTCTGTGGTAACAACTTTTTATCCAATGTATGAATTTACACAACAAATTGCAGGAAACCGAGCTGAGGTAACGCTGATGGTTACGGCTGGAGAAGATGCACACCACTATGAACCAAGTGCACAAGACGTAGCAGCAGTAAATGATGCAGATGTGTTTGTTTATAGTAGTGAAGAAATGGAATTCTGGGTAGAGAGCTTATTCAACACAATTGAGAACGATGACCTTGTTATTGCCCGGGCAGCGGATGGTATTGATTTTGTTGATACTAGCCATGCAGGTCACAGCCATGGAGATGATGAGGAAGGCTTAGTGATTCATGGTGTAGCAGCACATTACCATACAGGTGATATGATTGAATTAACGGCTGAATTAGATGAGGACGTTGCTTACGATCATTGGCACTGGTATACGAGAGAAAGTGCTGACGATGAATGGGAAACTGTTTCAGGACAAGACTCAGCTGAGTTTAAATATGAAGCAGGGGAAGAAAGCTTCGAAGTTCAAGTCATTCTGTTTGATGATGAGCATGAAACTTATGCACAGTCTAACCCGGTAGCAATTGTTATTGACAACCATGATCACGATCATGGACATGGCGATCACGACGATCACGACCATGATCACGATCACGGACATGGCGATCATGACGATCACGACCATGATCACGATCACGGACATGGCGATCATGACGATCACGACCATGATCACGATCATGGACATGGCCATGGGGACAGTGAGGGTGTAATTGAAATTGTTGGGTTAGCTGATCACTATCATACTGGTGATGTCGTTACTTTAGCGGCTGAGCTTAATGAAGAGGTAGATTATGATCACTGGCACTGGTACATTCGTGAAAACCAGGGTGATGAGTGGGATGCTGTTTCTGGTCAAGGAACAGAACAATTTGAATATGAGACAACTGGAACAAGCTTTGAAGTAAAAGCAGTTCTGTTTGATGATGACCACAATACTTATGCGGAATCAGAGCCTGTTAAAGTTTTGATCGATGATCACGAGAATAAAGATCCACATATTTGGTTAGATCTTGTTTTGGCACAAGAACAAGTTAACACGATTCGAGATGCATTAATTAAAGCAGATCCTGAAGGTCGTGACATTTACGAAGAAAATGCTGAAGCCTTTAATGCAGAGCTGCAAGCATTGCATGAAGAATACGAAGCTGCATTTGAAGGTGCTGAGAAGCGGGCCTTTGTTGTACAACACCAAGCATTTGGTTACCTTGCTCACCGTTATCATTTAGAGCAAATTGCAATCGGTGGTTTGTCTACAGAAGTAGAACCAAGTCCATCCCGTATTGCGGAGATTGGAAATATAGTAGAGGAAAATAATGTTCCAGTCATTTACTATCAACAAGGTGCAAACTCATCCATTGCCCAAACGGTTGCTTCTGAAACGGGGACAGAGACGGCTGTGTTACATGATTTAGAGTCGCTATCAGAAGAACTGCAAGCTGATGATTTAGGCTACTTAGGTGCTATGCGTAAAAACTTGGAAGCATTACAGTTAAGTATCCAATAGGAATAGAATCAAATTCTGCCTGGGCGTATTTGCGCCCAGATTTTATCGAGCGAAGCCGATAACTTTCTTCTGAAAATTTGTGTCATATGCCGGAGGCTTTAACTTAGCTTTATTCAGCCGGAGGGGTGTCCCCCACTGAATGAGATACAATTCGGCATTGATCTCATCACTTCTAGAAGTGTGAGACTTCCGCTGAATTGAAATTAAACAAGAGAATTTGAAATAATAGGAAAGATATATGAACAGACTCTTTAAGTAGCAAGTTGGTGCTTACAGAGTCTGGCTCTTTTTAGATGGAAAATGTAAAGAATGTATCGAGATTAAATTGAAATCGTTGCTTATCTTGTAAATCTAGATTAAAATTAGAAAAGCAAATAGTAATCAATACGATTATAGAAAGGTCGTATAAATGTGCACTACATTAAAGTAAATAACCTTGCCTTTCATTATGAAAACGAGCCAGTATTAGAAAATATTTCATTTGAAGTAAACTCAGGGGATTTTGTCATGCTTACAGGAGAAAATGGAGCTGCCAAAACGACATTGCTACGTAATATTTTGGGTTTACTTAAGCCTACTAAAGGAAGTGTCACACTCTCTTCGAAAAATCGTTGGGGAGAAAAGCTTGTTGTCGGTTATGTACCGCAACAGGTTGCTTCGTTTAATGCTGGCTTTCCAAGTACTGTACTAGAACTTGTGCAGTCTGGGCGCTATCAAAGAGGTAAATGGTTTAAGAAATTAGATAAAGAAGATAAAGAGCATGTGCGTCGTTCGCTGGAGTCAGTAGGAATGTGGGATATGCGTCATAAAAAAATTGGCGAGCTATCAGGCGGACAGAAGCAACGGATTTCGATAGCAAGAGTATTTGCGACAGATCCGGATTTGTTTGTTTTAGATGAGCCCACGACAGGAATGGATGTACACTCTCGAGAAGAATTTTATAAATTACTAAAGCACAACAGCCAAGATCATGGCAAAGGAATCTTAATGGTCACACACGATCATGAGGAGCTTCGCCACTATTCTGACAAACATATTGAGCTAGTGCGGAAGGAGGATTCGCCTTGGAGATGTTTTTCTATGGATTCATGCAAAGAGCCTTCCAAGCATCAGTCCTCATTTCATTAATGGCGCCGATGCTGGGGCTTTTCTTAATTTTACGTCGACAGTCTCTAATGGCTGATACCTTATCGCACGTGTCTCTAGCTGGTGTTGCACTCGGACTTTTAATTGGGGTCGATCCAACATGGACAAATATTTTAGTAGTCATACTTATTGCGATTTTACTTGAATATTTGCGGATGATGTATCGAACCTATTCAGAAATTTCAATCGCGATTTTAATGTCTGCTGGAATGGCGTTAGCACTGGTTCTGATGGGGTTAAATCAGGGTGGAGTTACACTTAGTATTAATCAATTTTTATTTGGATCGATTGTCACGATTAGTGAGCAACAAATATGGATGTTGCTAGCTCTGACAAGTATAATTGCCTTACTGTACTTAATCTTCCGTAAGCCTATGTACATTTTGACCTTTGATGAAGAAACCGCCTTTACTGCGGGTTTACCGATCAAGACGATGTCAATTCTGTTTAATGTATTAACTGGAGTGACGATTGCCGTGATTATGCCGATAGTTGGCGCATTATTAGTATCGGCCATTTTAATTCTGCCAGCGGCCATCTCGATGCGCTTAAGCAAAAGTTTTAACGGAGTTATTTTAATAGGTATTTTTATTGCCCTAACCGGTATGATAACCGGATTAGTTGCTTCTTATGAATATGGTACACCTCCTGGTGCCTCCATTACTTTAATCTTTATTGTCATTTTCGGTGTTACAGCATTTGTTAAGAAGATGGTACAACAAATAAAGCAGGGACGACTATTTAATAAAAAAAATTGATAATTAAGCCGAATCTAACTGGATTTTACTCCGTTAAATTCGGTTTTTTTTGTATTTTGTTCTAATATTCTAATGATATCGATTCGACTTGTGTTCATAAAGGTTCATTAACAAACATTTTAAGCACAATACGTCTTAACTTAGTAAGCGGTTTTGTTTTTTTACTTAATTTGCTAAAATATAAGACAATAATCCATTAATTAGGATTGTGTATTTGCCTTTAATGGGGAAAAGGGTGAATCTATGAATAAGAAAGGTTATATTTCTTTTAAATGGGCGATGATTTATTGTTACATTGGGGCAGGGGCCCAGACGCTTGGACACATTCTTTATCAGAAAGAGGTAAAATTTACCATTGCTTTTTTTGGTGCATCACTTATTATTGCCCCTTTATCTTACTATCTAGTAAAAAGAGATTTTAACGAGATAATGGTTACGAAATTTGTATGTTTGGTTGTCCCTTTGTACTTTATCCTATTCTTAATTACAGGGTTAATTATATTACCTTTTATCGCAGTGTAACTGTCTGGGGCTGCGATTACTCGCCCATCGAAGGGCTTTTGTAGGACCCCCACTTCAAGAAATTAGGGAACACGTCATGTCTAAGTGGGAGATCCAATAGCCAGTAACCCCGATTGGTTCAACTAACGTTCAGTGGGGGTAAGAGGAAGCTGACTAAGTTCGCGACTTCATGTGGCAATGTCTGCACGAGCACATCCTATGCGTCGAAACCTCCACTAAACGAAGTTTCATGTTAACAGAATGCGTTCTATGCTCCTCAAGTGAGCGGCAATTGTTCTACTTTCTAATTATAGAATTATTCAATACTTATAGCGATTTAGGTCGATTGAAATGCTGGTCAAAATTTAGTTCTAAAAGTTGCCCTGCATGGACTAAGCCAGAACCAAAACCATACAAAAGCACGCGATCTCCATTCTGGACTTTTCCCGCTCGGATGCCAAGATCAAGAGCTAAGGGAATCGTTGCTGCAGAAGTATTACCATAGTTAACCAAACTGTATAGAGTTTTTCCTATAGGGTATGCTAACTTTTCGCAAATGGGTTCGATCAATCTTAAGTTAGCACTATGAGGGATAAACCAATCGACTTGATCTAAATCCATGTTTGTTTTTTGTAATAGCTGCTGTATACTGTCAGGCACATTTCTTACAACCCATCGAAAGACTTCCCTACCATTTTGCACGAGGTATTCTGTGTCGATTAACTCAATGCCATTTACTTTGTTTGCTAGTCCAGGACGATAAACATGCTGAGCTCCACTTCCGTCACTGCCTAGATGAAAGCCAATAAAGCTTTCTGATTGCTGATCTCTTTCAACTAATACTGCACCTGCACCATCACCAAACAAAATACAGGTACTTCTATCTGTATAATCCGTGATTTTGGAAAGTGTGTCTGCACCAATAACAAGTACTTTTTTATGTAGTCCAGACGAAATTAGACTATGGGCTGTATGTAATCCATAGACAAATCCAGCGCATGCTGCACTTAAATCGATCGCACCAGTTTGGGATATATTTAATGAATGTTGGACAATACTTGAGACAGATGGAAATGGGAAATCAGGTGTACTTGTTGCAACAATGAGCATGTCGACATCTTCGACTTCCTTTTGATATCTGTGCATTAAATCTTTTACGGCAGCTATGCATAAGTCACTGGTAAATTCATCTGAATGCGCTATTCTGCGTTCTTGAATGCCTGTCCTTTGAACAATCCATTCATCACTTGTGTCGACGATATTCTCAAGCTCACGATTTGTCAGTTTTTTTTCAGGTACATATGTCCCGATAGCTGTTATCCTTGCTCTAATCATAGCTTCCACCTCGCAAATTGTCATCTGGTATTAGTAGTTGGTATTAATTATAGCGATTATAGCTTTAATCGTCAATGTGGAAAGGCAATTGATTTGGATAAAAGTAAAGAAGCGTGTACAATCAGATTATTAAATAGTGTTAAAAAAATATTCAACTTTATTCAGCAATAGTCTCGCACTAAGTGGAGAGATGAATGCCTATTTGTATTTCATCCAGTAGGAGTTGAAATCCCCACTGACGAAGTTTCACTTTATTACTACAATGAGTTGGTTTTAAACATAAGCAAACAAATGCCCTTTCTCTAATAGCTTTCCATGATGATGGTTGATTTAAACCAAAAAAGGGAGACGTGTTATGACGATAATAAATAAATTAAAACTTGATCAGTATTCAAATATGGTTGTCATTAATCAGCCGAGTGATTATGCTATATTTACAAAACAAGCAACAACATTCCGTCGAGACCATGATGCTATTTTTATTTTTGTCGAAACCGTTAAGGAAATGGTTTCGTATACGCATTACATCATGGACCATCAACTATTACTTGATAATGGCTATTTATATTTTGCTTACCCTAAAAAAGGCAACAAACGCTATAACACATTCATTCACAGAGACGAAATTTTTCCAGCTATGCAAGTAGGGGAGGATGGCTATATAGCCAATAGTGATCTTAAGTTCTCGCGGATGGTTAGTATGGATGAGGTTTTTACGGTTGTTGGGTTGAAGGGGGAGCCACAAAAAGCTAAAAAGTCAATGACAGCGAGTCAGCGAGTTGCGGATTATGAAAATCATGTTAAAGAGATTGAAGCATACCTATCCGATCATCCCGATCTGCTTAATTTTTATCAGAACTTGACACCCGGTTATCAAAAGGACTGGGCTCGATATATCTTTTCTGCCAAGCAACAAAAGACAAGGGAAAAGCGCTCTCAGCAAATGCTTGATATTTTGGCACAAGGATATAAATCAATCGACTTATACCGTCAAAAGAAGCATTAATTAAGGAGGTGAGTTCTGCCAATGTACGAGTTAAAAACAAAAGAAACGGATAGTAGTGTTATGGCGTTTATTGAAAGTGTAGACCATCCGCGAAAACGGGAAGATGCTTATCAATTATTAGATATCTTTACAGAGACAACAGGTTATCAGGCAAAAATGTGGGGACCTAGTATTATTGGTTTTGGCAAATATCATTATAAATATAAAACAGGACATGAAGGCGATGCCCCATTAGTTGGCTTTTCACCTCGAAAAGCAAAAATCAGTCTATATTTTGCGACAGGTGACACAGAACGAGAGCAATTACTAAAGGACTTTGGCAAACATACAACAGGAAAGGCCTGTGTCTATATTAATAAAGTAGCTGATATTAATATTGATGTCCTAAAGGCGTTAATCAAGCAATCGATCGTATTTTTACAAGAAACTTATCCGAATAATTGATCGATATGGTTTGGTTACGCTGTAACACGAGGCTGGCTTCTTTGCTCGTCCAACCTAGGTAAATTCCTTTTTGGTTGCTGTGTAGATCAATAAACATGTTTTATTTTTTGGGGCTTTAGTGGAAGACCAGATGGATTGATTTTTCTGTAGTTAGTGAAGAAGGAGGAGATAACCTATGAAAATGCTTATGGATAAGTTGTAACGTTTTTCAAGGAAAGAGCCTAGTTTCATTCAGATTCGTGGATCGCCCTCCTTTAACAAAAAACATCAAAATAAATAAATGGAGGTCGCTAACCATTGAGAAGTGAACAGACGATGATGCAATTGATTTTGGACTATGCAAGAAGTGATGAGCGCGTTCGTGCGGTTGGGATGAACGGCTCTAGGACTAATCCGAATGTGCCAAAGGATATGTTTCAGGATTACGATATTGTGTTTCTCGTTACGGACATGGATGCGCTTATTGAAGATAAAAGTTGGATTGACTATTTTGGTAGTCGTATTATCATGCAAACACCAGAGGTATCGAAGTTATTTCCACCTGAGTTAGATGGGAATTTCTCTTATTTGATGTTGTTTACCGATGGAAATCGAATTGACCTTACCCTTTGTCCGATCGAAAAAAGAACGAATTGGCATAGAGGTGACAAGCTTTCCATTGTCTTATTAGATAAAGATCAGATGCTTGAGGAGTTACCTGCACCAACCGATCAAGATTACTGGGTGAAGTGTCCATCTGCTGATGTTTATGCAGATTGTTGTAACGAGTTTTGGTGGGTTTCAACTTATGTAGCTAAAGGTTTGTGGCGACAAGAAATAACTTATGCTATGGATCATCTGAACATACATGTCAGACCGATGCTGATTAAGATGTTGGAGTGGAAGGTAGGGTTAGACACTGACTTTTCGCTTAGTACAGGGAAAAATGGAAAATATTTAGAAAAATACCTACCGGAACAAACATGGTTAGCCTTAATGGCTACTTATCCTAAGGCATCCTATGACGCAGTCTGGTCTGCTTTGTTCTTGACGCTGGATCTATTTCGTTGTACATCAAGAGAAGTTGCGGAACGATTAAAATATTCGTATCCGCTTACTGAAGATCAAAATGTAACGGCATACCTGGAGCGGATTAAACAGCTAAAACCGGACGCCAGCAAAATGTAGCAAGCAAATTAAAAGGGGAATAAAAGACTGAATTCGATAACGAATTCAGTCTTTTTGCTGACGCAAAAATAACATCACTCCTTAATCTACATTTAAATATGCCTAATTCTATTTTATCGTTTGCTTCATCCGTTAAGCCAGCTGCTGAGCTCTAACTATACAATTTTGATCCCTCATCTGATCGTTTCAAATCATTCATTATTTAACACTAGGTAATGTGAATAAGATTGCGTTATATAACGAAAAATAAACAGTGTTTTAAATGATATAATTGAGAAGGTGAATGTTGAAGTCAGTGTGTTTTTATTATTTTTATCGCAGTGTAACTGTCTGGGGCTGCGATTACCCGCCCCATCGAAGAGCTTTTGTAAGCCTCCCACCACAAGAAATAAGGTAATACGCCATGTCTAAGTGGGAGATCCTACAGCCAGTTACTAACGTTCGGTGGGGGAGAGAGGAAGCTGACTAAGTTCGCGACGTCGTGTCGCAACGTCTGCACGAGCACATCTTATGCGTCGAAACCCCCAATGAACGAAGTTTCACTTTTTTTACCGTTTAAAACATACGTATGCATTAATCGTTGGCAGTGGCACATTTCTTTTTAGTTAATGACGCTAGAGGATAATTTTTACGGAAATAATTCAAGCTACCATTTGCCAAAATAAGATTGATCATTTTAATGAGAGGAAAAGGAATATGAATATCAAGTTATATGTCCTTACATTATGGTCAATAATTGACCCTATCTATTATTTATGTACACGCTTAACTTATATTGATGACCGAAAGGAGCTCGAGCGTAATGTTTTTAGGGTTCGCTTAACAGGATACAAAGGAACAACAACAACCCTATCTGATGGCACCGTCATCGAAAAAAACGACATTCTCATAAAAATTCATCTTCATAATGTTCAATTAATAAATAATGTAAAGCATGTAAAAAGTGATGTGAGAAAGGCTTTAATCGTTCATCGAAGTGTTGAAAAATCGTTACCACAGCTGGCTGAATTTTTGAAAAAGCATGCTAAATTCACGGAGATAAAAGGAGTTATCGGCATAACCATGCTAAATAGGGGAAGTGCTAAATTGGGCTTTGACGCGGTTGAAATTAAAAATCCATTGTATAAATATTTTAAATGTGTCGCATTACTGCCGATTCATTGGTTATCTGTAAGTTCGCTATCATTGCAAAATTTTAAAAAACATACTCCATGCTATCTATTCATGTCCAAGCAAACCTTACTAAAAAACTATGCTCAGACTGGAACAAACGAATATTCATAAAAGCTGACCAATGTGGATAAGTCATAAGAAAAGACGTCGACGTGACTATGTTAAGGGTGCCTGCGCCGACGTTTCTTTGAAGACTAAACCGTCTAAATTTAAACTTTATAAGAAAACGAAAGTTTCCTAGGACTTAGTGATAAGCAAGTTCTGCTAATGCTAACATGCATATTTTTAGCTAAACTCATTCATAATAAGACGAGCTTTAGTTAGACTAAATAGCAGCAATTAAATGGTTATTTTTCTTAGTGATGGCTAATTGATGAATGGTTATTTCTGGTTTACTGCCAACTCTGATATTTATACCGGTTTGACCTAATCCTTCGCTTATATAAAAGGGACGTCCTTCTTGGGTATGAAGGCCTTTAATCATATTCATGCGTACGAGCTTACCCATTTTTACCAGATGGTAGGCTTTCGGATAGCAAATTTGACCACCATGAAAATGACCTGCTAATAAATAATCAAACGGGTATTTTTTCATATCAAGCACAATATTTGGGTCATGCGTTAGCACTAAATTCATTCCTGGTCTAATTGCCTTATATGAGCTTGATAAGTCACTACGTTTTGTACTGAAATCGTCAACACCAATAATATTTAATCTTTGATTCTGCAAATAGATCGATTCATGACTATTTTGCATAACGTGACAGTTATACTGTTTCAATGTATCAATTAAGGTTTGTAAATTTGCTCCCTTTAATACATAGTCATGATTACCTAACACACAATAGATTCCATATTTAGGATTAAGCTTATTTAATACCTCTAAGTATGGAATAAGTTTAGGAATCGTTCGCTTTCGATCAAGAAAGTCACCTGTGATTGCGATCAAATCAATCGCTTCTTTTTTTAACCTTTCGTAGAGTCTTTCAGCTGAGATTGATATATTCTCTAGATGTAAGTCTGAAAGATGAAGGATGTTTATCATTGCCCCATCCTCTGCGTTAGCCTTAGGATTTATTTTTACTTTTTTCAAGACAATATTTTGTGTATTGCGGTAGGCTTTGAAAATAAGAATAGCCAGTATAATCAATATATTAACGAATAATAATTTATTCAAAATAATCACTCCTCTATTTACTCATTATACAGAATAGAGGAGCTCATGACCTCGGTAATTCATGGGTGATCTACCAATATTGTTTTTTAATCCTACATAGAAGAGGTGCAAGAAAAAATGGGCGAAAAAAAGGTTTTATTTCTTCCTTTTTTAAGAATTCCTTCTGGTCATCATCAGGTTGCAAATGCATTAATAGAGGAACTTCAATTAAATGTACCGGATATAGAATGTCAAAAGGCGGAAATTCTTTCTTATAGCTATGGCAAAGCCGAAGCAATTATTTCTGGTGCTTATCTTAAATGGATTCACCTATTACCACATTCATATAACTGGTTATATCAACAAAGTGTTTATAAAAATATTGAACAGGAAAAAGAATTTAAACTGTATAAATGGCTTTTTTTAGCTAAGATGAAGCGCTTATTAAAAGAATATCAACCAGATGGTATAGTATGTACGCATGCTCTTCCCTCGTACATGTTAAATGTTTTAAAAGAAAATGATACGATTCAAATCCCTGTCATTAATGTTTATACAGACTTTTTTATTCATCAGTTTTGGGGAACGACGCATATTGACTTTCATTTTGTTTCATGCCCAGCTATGAAGGAACTATTGATGCATAAAGGTATACCAGAACACCGAATTTTGTTTACAGGTATTCCTATTCATCATGAGATTAAGACTGAACCCATTCCACTGATAAAGCAAAGAACGCAGTCATTATCAATATTGGTAACGGGAGGAAACTTAGGGGTTGGCGCAATGGAGCAATTAATTAGCAGTCTCAAGCCAAGCGGAAGAATTAACTATTTTGTATTATGTGGAAAGAACATTCAGCTCTATCAAAAACTTCGGACGTTGAATCATCGATATATCATCCCGTTAGACTACGTTAGTTGTAGAAAAAAAATGAACCAGCTTTATGATTTGGTTGACGGTATTCTAACAAAACCTGGTGGTGTTACCATAAGTGAAGCACTGAGAAAAAGAAAACCGATCTTTATTTTTCATGCTCTTCCGGGGCAAGAGATGATTAACCTTGATCAATTACAGCAATTAGGTGTTGTCAATTATTTAAACGACTGGGGCGAGACAGAGAGTCAGCTAATTTCCTTCTTTGAAAGTGAAGAACAATTAAGAAAAGTAGCCATTAACCTCGAGAATTATCATAATCTGTTAACTGATATGAGCCTAACAAAGCTTATCGACCAGATTTTGTAATAGTCTAGCTGGTAATGATTAATTAATAATCACTGGCATTAAGCTGCTACACCTTGAGCAATAGGTTATGTTTAGGAGCATACCGCTGTGCCAAGCTAACAGACGTTTAGTTTGATAATAATCATATAAGCTCCATTAAAAATTAAATCATTTCATTAAGCGCTTTTGCAAAAGATGTTATGATACAGTATAAGTATACGTTGGTAACTGACACAAAGAGTAAATGAGTAGGCAAACGATTAGGATTTTTGTACAAGTTATCTAGCGCTTGATAAATGGAAGGAGCCATGCATTTGCAACATATATTATTAATTATTGATGCCCAGCAGGAGTTAATTGAAGGAAATCAGCAAGAAGGGCCTGTTTATCGCAAAGAGCAATTGCTTTTTACTATTAATTCAGTCATTCAGAAAGCTGAGTTACTAAAAGTACCTGTGGTCTTTGTTAGAGATTTAGATGTGGCACAGGGTCACGGTCACGGTTTTCAAATTCATCCGAGTATTCATATTCCTGGCAATGCGGAGTTTTTTGATAAAGCTGCGACGAATAGTTTTTACGGCACAGGATTGCTGGAGTATCTACAAGTTAAACAGATTGATCACTTAGTAATAATGGGCTGTATAACAGAACATTGTATAGATAGTGCGGTTAGAACTGCTACCATTAGTGGCTTTGACGTTACATTAGTTCGTGAGGGTCATTCAACCACAGACAATGAAACGTTAAGTGCAGATCAGATTATTAGGCACCATAACCAAACCCTGCATGGTCATTATAATGTCGACCATTTTGCATTGGTTAGAGCAGCAGTGGAAGATTTGTTTAACCCGACTCACGATACTTATCGATAAAAAGCTGAACCTGACTAAGCACAGTAAGGTAAGGAAACCTATATAATGGTTCCAACCGTTAATACTTGATGGCTGGAACCATTTTTTTAGTGTGTTGCCCTATAGATGATAGTTTTGTGGCGATGTATTTCATTATTCACCACTTTATCAATTCAGCCTGAGTTTGAAAAAGCAAGGGATTCAGCTGGATTCATCAGCAAAAGGTTAATTCTACATGATCAGGAGAGAAAATGATTACCTAAAGCAAGAGTAAAACACGAATATTCATATTAGAGTCAAATGTTTAGTCTTATCCTAGCCACGTCTGCACGAGCACATCCTATGCGTCGAAGCCCCCATTGAACGAAGTTTCACGCTATAAAGCAATAGTATTTGTAATCAATACATCGTAAATCAAAAAGGTGCGCGTGCTGAGCAACTTATTTTGTTCAGCTTTAACTTTTCATGTTCTAACCGTTCTCCAACGCAATTGTATTAGCATAGCTCTTTAGTTTTCCCACCTCACTTCACTCTGTCATAGAATCCTATTACTATATTAATTGACCAGCTTATAGATGTCTTTGCGAGCTGCTTTCTCATATTTTCCGAATGAATCTTACACAACACTCTCCTTTGTGACTCTCTCATTTGAAATGCTGTCGTTGGTCGCTATGCATTCTCCTCCCTCGTCTCTTAACGATTTAACAGAGAGCTCAGTTTAGTCTTAAGTGGTTAACCTCATTCAACAGACTCACTTTAACTTGTTCCTTCATCGGTTTACAAAAGATTAACCTCTACTTTATTTATCTACAATATTACGTCTTTATAATCAGAAGTGAGGGAAAACCTTCATAATTAAAAAATGATGGAAAAAATTCATCAACAAAGGGGAATAAGGGGATGGTACGACATTGATTTCTTATATTTGGTTTGACTTAGGTTATACATTAGTTAACTTGAACAGAGAAGAAGTCTATCAACAAAAACTCCACAAGCTAGGTATTGTTAAATCATTTGACGAGATTGCGCTTGCCTATCATTTAACGGACAAATACTTTATGCGTGAGTTTCCGGGCTTGCTTGGTAAAGATCGTTCTTTATTCGCAGATCAATATTTTAACAGATTAAATAACAATCTGAATCTGTCACTCACCAAAAGTGATTGGGCAAGTCATCATGATGATGTCAAACCACAATGGCATGCTTTTGAAAAAACCATTCCTACTTTAAAAGCCCTTAAAGAAAAGGGACTAGGTGTTGGGCTGATTTCTAACTGGGATCAAACGGCAAGAACGGTATTAGATCAAAATCACATTTCAGGTTATCTCGATCATATCGTCATTTCTTCAGAGGTTAAGATTGAAAAGCCAGATGAGCGAATCTTTCTTCATGCTCTTGAGCAAGCAAGGGTAAAGGCTGAGGAATGTCTCTATGTTGGTGATAATTATTATGACGATGTAGTTGGTAGTAAAAAAGTTGGAATGGCAAGTATTCTCATTAACCCTTACCAGCGAGTTGGGATCGAAGAATTGAGTGAACAAGTTCCTATTATTGCTAACATCAGTGAGTTGCTTCCTACTTTAATGGGAATGGACAAACAATTAGGTGATTCAAGATGGCATACATTAACAAACGGATAAAGGAAAGATTTGCTGATTTAAGCAGCTCGCAAAAGAAAGTTGCTCATTACTTATTAGAGAATATGGAAGAGGTGATGCTCGTCTCAGCTAATCAAATTGCTTTACAGGCAGGTGTGAGTGAAGCAACTGTCCATCGCTTAGCACGTGAGCTAGGCTATGATAGCTATCGGACTATGAAACAGGCGATTCACGAGTTTATCAAAAAGGATTATCGCTCAGTAAGAAACCTTGTATCAACAACGACATTAAAACGAGATCAATGGCTCGAGCAACACTTTGTCCAAGAAGCAGAAAATATCCTTCATACAAGCAAAGGGATTAGTGAATCAGAAATAAATATTGCTGCACAAGCACTTTTAAGGGCACCGAATATTTGGATTGCTGGCTGGAGAATGGCTTTGTCTGTTACGACCTACTTACAATTTATTCTCAAATACATGCTAGGAAATAGTAGCTTGATTCCTCAAGGGGAAACGGCAGAATATGCAGCTTATTTTAAGGAAGAGGATGTGGTATTTGTCTGTTCTTTTCCCCGATACGATCAAAAGGTGCTACAGATTGCTAAGGTTGCTCAAGACAGGGGTGCATATGTCATTGGATTATCGGATTCAACGGTCGCCCCGATTAAGGCTTATACAAATTTATGTTTGCTCGCTAAATGTAAATCAAAGAGCTTTCTAGATTCCTATACGGCGGCTGTTTCGGTGATAAATGCGATTGTTAGTGCTATTTCTTATTTAGATGAGACTCGAGTACAATCAAATATTCAGCAAGTTGAAGAAAACTTTGTTACATTTCAACAGAAATACGATTGGAAATGTTAATTCACTAATTTGAACCTAGAAGGGGTGTAAACATCATGAAAAGATTTAAATTTATCTTTAGTGTGTTGTTGGTTTCAATTATATTAGTTGCTTGTGGAAGTAGCACAGACGAAGAAGGTTCAGCTAATGAAAATAGTAATCTAGATTCTACAGAACAAAAAGAAGAGTCAAATACGGTGAATATAGAAAAGACAGAATTAAATATGGCCTTGTCAGTTGATCCAGACGGTTTAGATCCACATCGGACCACAGCCGCTTCTACATTCCAGATTACAAGCAATATCTTTGATACATTAGTGACAGTTACACCAGATGGGGAAATTGACAAAGACCTAGCAGAGTCATGGGCTATTTCTGATGATGGACTTACGATTACTTTTGAATTAAGAGAAGGCGTCGTCTTTCATAACGGACGGGAAATGACAGCAGATGATGTTAAATATTCATTTGAAAGATTAAAAGATGAAGAAAGTCCTCGATCTGGCGACTATGCCAATATTGCTGAGATCAACGTGATTGATCATAAGACAATTGAATTTGTAACAGATTCATTAAATGTTGAGCTATTGTCTAACTTTGCCTATCCATGGGCAGCTATTGTTCCTGAAGAAGCTGCTGAGGATTTACGAAATCACCCAATTGGGACGGGACCATTCAAATTCGAGGAATGGGTTCCGCAACAACAGCTTGTCTTAACCAAACATACAGAACACTATGATCCAGCAAGCTTAGAAACCGTTAATTTCAAAATGATGCCAGACGTAACATCGCAAGTGTCTGCGCTTCAAGCAGGCGAGCTTGATATTATTGCTGTTAATGGTGATCTAGTTGGGCAATTTGAAGGTAATCCTGACTATACCATATTAGAAAATCGTTCGAATTCGATTCAACTTATGGCTATTAATACCGAGCATGAAGCATTAGCAGATCAAAGAGTAAGACAAGCGATTAATTTAGCGGTTGATAAGCAAGCGTTAATTGATACCGTTTGGTGGGGTTATGGTGAAGAGATTGGTTCTCATTACCCAACGATGCTAAAAGAATATATTGATACGAATAGTGTTCTATCTTATAACACTGACCAAGCAAAAGCCTTACTTGAGGAAGCGGGTTATCGTGATGGGCTAGAGTTGGATATGTATTTACCTGCCTCTTATCCAGCTTATGTTGATGCTGGACAAATTATTGCCAATGAGCTTGATGCGATTGGAATTAAGGTAAACATAGAAATTGTGGAATGGGCGACATGGTTGAGCGACGTCTACACAGATCGACAATATGATTTAACGGTTGTTGGTCATACAGGAAGGCTAGACCCTTATGATCTTTTAGCTAGATATCATTCAGAGAATGGGGAAAATTATTTCAATTATTCTAATCAGCGAGTAGATGAAATATTGACCCTTGTGCAAGAAGAGCAGGACGATGCGAAAAGACTTGATTTATATCAAGAGTTACAAAAGATCTTAGCTGAGGACGTACCTGCACTGTACATTCAGTCACCGATTACTTTAACCGTTACAGCAAGTGATGTAGCTGGGTATACTTCATATCCAATTGATATTTATCAAATGAAAGATGTTTATTTTACTAATCCGTAAAAGAGGAATACTATGTTAAGTTTTATTATAAAACGACTAATTAGTGGCTTGACGGTCTTGTTCTTCATTTCAATCATAACCTTCTTTGTTTTAAGGTGGATGCCTGGTGATCCCGCAACGCTAAGCCTCGGCACAGAAGGTACACCAGAAAAGATCGCTGAATTACAAGAAGTGATGGGACTAAACTTACCTTGGTATCAGCAATACTATCATTGGATACAAGACCTATTTTCCGGTGATTGGGGAAGTTCCTATGTCTTCGGTGAAGACGTGATGACCTTAATCATTCAAAGGCTTCCTGTCACCTTGCTTTTGGCTGCTGTGTCGATGGTTATCGTCATACCATTTGCTTTTATCATCGGTATTATGTCTGCTTTATTTAAAGAACGTTGGGTTGATTATATTGCGCGTAGTTTGATGCAGTTGGGCGATGCTGTTCCTCAATTCTGGTTGGCACTGATTTTTTTAGTTTTTTTTGCATCGAAGTTAGGATGGTTTCCGGTTGCGGGATATGTCGGCTTTGATGATGGGATATTAGCGAGCATTCATAGTGTGTTATTGCCAGCTATAGTATTAGCTATTGGACAAGTCGGCCCACTTATTCGAATTATTCGTAGTTCAATGCTAAGTTCGTTAGAACAAGATTACATGCTAATGACACAAGTCAATGGGCTGCCTAAAACCCTAGCGATTGTTAAATACGCGTTAAGAGGTGCAAGCATTGCACCTCTAACCATTATTGGCATGCAGCTTGCCAATATGTTAGCTGGAGCTATTCTTGTGGAGAATATTTTCGCCCTACCTGGAATTGGCCGCTTACTATTAATGACAGTTGAGCAACGTGATTTGATTCTTCTGCAAGGGATGGTCATTTTTGTTACAAGTGCCGTTGTGCTCGTCAATATTCTTACAGACATATGCTACCGCCTTGCCAATCCAATGATACGTTTTGGAGGTAATCATGAGTAAATTAAGACAGCATAAATTATTCTCTCTAGGTCTTTTCTTAGTGCTCGTTGTCATTAGTCTTTGTATCGTCTCTTTCTTTTATTTGCCTCAAGACCCAAATGTGATGAATACGATTAATCGATTTCAAAGCCCTAGTAAAGAATTTCTACTAGGAACTGATCAGTTTGGTAGAGATATTCTTAGTCGAATTATGATTTCATCTAGATATGCCTTATTTATTGGGTTAGTTTCAGTTTTTTTGGGTGCAGTCGTTGGAATCGTGATTGGGGCGTTAGCTGCAACCGCCAATGGTTGGCTTGAAACGATTTTAATGCGGTTTATCGATGGTTTGATGGCATTTCCTGGTATTCTACTTGCTATGATGTTAGTGGCTGTTTTAGGAAAGGGCTTATGGAATGCGGTCATTGCTATTGCCATCTTCATGATTCCGGTATTTTCTAGATTAACGTATTCCCTTGTGCTGGATCAAAAAAATCAATTATATGTTAAAGCGGCCAGGAGCTATGGGGCGAGTAAGTGTCGTATTATATTCAAACATATCTTACCGATGATTTTACCAAGATTAATTACGCAATTTAGTGCAAGCATTGGAAGTGCGATATTGATCGAGTCATCCTTATCGTTTCTTGGTCTAGGAGTTCAACCTCCTAACGCTAGTTGGGGACTTATGTTAAGTGAATCGAGGCAGTATATGCTTACCTATGCCTATCTTGCTGTTCCACCAGGTATCATACTAATGATTACTGTACTTGGTTTTAATCTAATTGGTGACGCCTGGAATGATTCTATCGTATCAAGGAGGATGGCTGAATGATGGAGAAGCTACTCCAATTAGAGAAGGTTAGTATTGATGACGGATTAGGCCGTGCTTTAATTAAGAATGCTTCACTAACGATCTTTCAGGGTGAATTTATTGGTATCGTTGGAGAATCAGGTTCTGGAAAAACGTTAACCGTTAAGTCTGCCCTTGATTTATTACCAGATCATTTAGTGATAACGTCAGGAGTAAGACAGTTATTAGGTAAGGAATTAAACGGGTTATCTTCAAAGGATAAGAGGAGGCTAATTGGAGCAGGAATCGGTTTTGTTCCACAAAATACGGTGGTATTTTTGCATCCGATGATCAAAATCAAATACCAAATGATCGATGCTTATCTCTACCATATTGACAATGATAAAAAGCAAGCCTTAAAAAAAGCAAGCGATTTATTAGAGAAGGTAGGGATAAAGGAACCCAAACGTGTTTTAAATGCATATCCCAAACAGTTGAGCGGAGGCATGCAGCAAAGAGTGAATATTGCGATGGCCTTAATGACTGATCCGAAGCTTATTGTAGCAGATGAGCCGACGACAGCGTTAGATACGGTTGTTCAAAGGCAAGTCATGGAGTTATTTAATCAGCTTAACCAAAGTGAGGGTGTCTCAATTTTATTTATTTCACATGATTTGAAAATCGTGAAGCAATTTTGCCAACGTATGTATGTGATGTATCAAGGAGAGATCGTCGAGTCTGGAGAGACCCATGAGATCTTTACAAACCCGAAGCATAGTTATACCCAAAAGTTATTAAGTCTAATTCCAACCCTAACTAACTTATCGATGGACAAATTTGGCTAAAGGTGATGAATATGGAGACGATTATTGAAGCTGAAGAGCTTGTTAAAGAATATAAAATAAAGAAACAACAGCTTTTTAATAAGCAAGCCTACTTTCAGGCGGTCGATCATGTTTCTTTGCAGGTGCGAGTAGGCCAAACTGTAGGAGTGGTTGGAGAATCAGGGTCAGGAAAGTCTACCTTGTCAGAATTGATCGGTGGTTTGCAGCAACCAACTAACGGTTCAATCAAGTATTTAGGTAAAGATATTAGTAGCTTTACTTCAACTGAATATAGACACTTTCGGCAAAACATACAATTTATCTTTCAAAGTCCTAAAGATTCACTGCATCCGTTTTACACAATTAAAGAGAATTTAATGGAGCCTTTAGGAATCTTTAAAAAACATCAGCCTGAGCGTATCTTATTACAAGAAATTCACGATATGCTTGACCAAGTCTACTTAGATGAAAGTATATTAAACAAGCACGCTTCAGAAATAAGTGGTGGTCAGGCTCAGCGTGTTGCCATTGCAAGAGCTTTAATACTTAAACCTAAACTAATTATTGCTGATGAGTGTGTTTCTGCACTCGATGTTTCCGTGCAGGCTCAAATTATACAGTTGTTAAAGGAATTACAACAAAAACATCAAATGAGTTATTTATTTATATCCCATGACATTAGTGCTGTAAATGAGGTCGCAGATTATGTTATGGTCATGAAAAACGGACAAGTACTGGAACAGGGGATGACGGAACAAGTATTGTTTCAACCGAAACATGATTATACGAAGACGTTAATTTCCAGTTCTTATCTATTAGAGAGAGAAGGATAAAAAATGCATTGTAGAATAATCGGAATGTGGGGTGGCTTTCCTAAAAAGAATGCTGCTTGCACAGGCTTTTTAATACAAGAGAACGATTTTTCATTGTTGCTTGACTGTGGCAGTGGGGTTGTCCCACTAATGCAAAATTATATTGATCTTAATCAACTTCATCACGTACTTTTATCCCATTATCATTATGATCACTTTAGTGATCTTGGTGTGCTGTTATTTTCTAGATTAGTTAATACACAATTAAAAAGAACGAATCAAGTTTTGCAAATATATGGACCAGACGACGAGCTTATTAGAAGTCGAGTAGAAGAAGTGTCCTTTTCTGCTTTTAAAGCCTATACTGAGGACAGTAAATTGACGATTGGACCGTTTCAGATTACCTTCAAAAAGAATCAACACCCGGTTGAAGCGTATGCGATAAAGATTGAATCATCGGATAAGCGGTTAGTTTTCACGTCAGATACCAGCTTTACAGAAGAGTTGATCGATTTTTGTCAAGGTGTTGATCTGCTCGTTACGGAATGTAGCCTGTATGATGGGATGAATGGCGCCCAGGCTGGACATATGAACGCAAAAGAAGCAGGTATCTTAGCCCATCGCTCTCAGGCAAAAAAAGTTATTTTGAGTCACCTTCCCCACTACGGTGAGTTGAACGAGTTATTAGTTACTGCCAAACAAGAAGGTAATAAAAACATTCGTTTAGCAGAAGCTGGTCTGATGATTGAAGTTTGAGTAAGGATATCAGCTTACCAAAAGCCTTTCTGCTTTTGTCAAAAATTTTGAAGCACGCTTTGAAAGTTAGTTCTTTAAGGCTAACTTTTAAGGGTGCTTTTATGTGTTTTGATTGAAGGTTATCTACTCTCCTAGTTGTATTTTGTTCTTGTGCTAATTAGTGGTAATAAGGCTATCCTGCGAAACGGTTTCCAAGGCTAATCCAAGATAAAATCAGTAGTATAGCTTGTCCGTGTTTCGAATGATTAAAAATGGTTAAATACCTTCCATTATCTGTCTATACCGATCTTTATTTCGAACATATACCATTAGTGAGAACTTTATTAATACCATAAATTAAAAGGAGAGGGATATAGTGGATGATAAAAATGTAACAAATTCTATCGAGCAACAATCGAAAAAGGGTAAGGAGCACGCTAAAACCATTCGTGTCGATTGTGAAGGTACGTCTTATTTTGGCGGAAAAGCTTTTGTACCAATCGTATTAGCCGATGCCGAATTGCAAGCTTTAGTAGAGTCAGAAATTAAATTGCCAACAGCTGCAAGAGAGATCAAAAGTATCAAAAGGAATGTAACGGTAACACAATGCAAGGCCATTCCTTCTATTATTAGTGGAAAACCTGAGGTAAAAGTATTTATCTCTGGAGTGATCCATAAAAATATTCAATATGTCGATGATTACAAAGGTTATGTGCACGACTTTGCTGTCGATGTTCCATTTAGCTGTAATGAAAAGTTTCGCGTTTTTGAAAAACCAGATGAATATTTCAGCCAAAAATCAACCTTAACTAATGAAAGAATCTTTATCGATAAAAAAGGTCATGGTGCTAACCATCATGAATCAGGCGGGGCAACCTTTGAATTTTACAATCAACCCATTAAGTGCGAATTATTATTTAGTGTTGTCAATGATCTTGACTTGTTTAAAGAAGAAGATAAATATGGCCGCTTCCATAAGATTACTGAGAAGGCTGAGGTCGTCATATTCTTTAAACTGACTCAAAAGCAACAAACTCATTTTCGACCAGATCATAAAAAACCGCCTGTGAAGCCGAAGGATGGTCATCAGGTGTTGAATCAGCAGGTTGATCCACTCATTGAAGAGGAACAGTCTGAGCCAACTGTTCAGGAACGAATTAAATCAATTGTTCAGCGGATCGAAAAGTTTAACGGCTAACTGACACCATCGCTATTAAAATGATTTGAGACTAGAAGATGTTAATGAAGAGCATGCTATGATCACACAGGTAGAGTTACTTAATACATTCTAATTAGTATAGATGTCGTTATCGAGAAGTTATCTCTCCTCATGTCACTGTCATCCACGCTTCATCAACGGCTAACTTGAGTTAGCTTATCGAGTTAGCCGTCCAACATAATGGCCTCTGTTGAACGGTATGATAAAGTGAAACTTCGTCAGTGGGGGTTTCGGCGCATAGGATATGCTAATGCAGACGTTGCGACACGACGTCGCGCTTAGACATGGCGTGTTCACTTATTTCTTGAAGTGGGAGTTTTACAAAAACCCTTCAATGGGGCGAATAATCGCAGCCCCAGTTACACTGTGATAAATTCACCATAGGAAACATTACTTAATGAGTCATATAATTAGATTATGCAAATCGTAATTTTATCGTGAAGTACATAATGCTGTTGACATTTACAAAATGATCACCTATATTAAGTTATGTAAGTATTTGTCATGTGCGAGGAGAATATTTATGTATCTGGTGGTTCTTAACTAATCCATCAAATTGGATAGCTTGAATGCATTTTTTAACTGAACGTCCTTGGACGTTTATTTGGTGATGCATTCCAAGTAGTTAAGAACACGTTTGTGGTAGATAATGTCTTATTAGGAGGTACCTAACATTTATTTAAACAGTTAGGTATTTTGTGGCTATATTAAGACCGCTGTGAACGATTGTTCATAGCGGTCTTTTGGTATGTTCGGGAGATGGATGGACACTTATATTGGTGATATCCAGCGAAGACCACCATCGATGGTAATAGCTATCAACAATCGTGCAGCGCAACTCTCTTTAGCCGATGATTAAGGAGGATAAAAGCGATGCAAACAGATCATTTAAAAGCACTTGGTTTTAATGACGTAAAAGAACAAATAGCTGGATATGCACATACGGATCAAGCAAAACAAACCATTTTAGCCTTAAAGCCCAGTATGAATGAAAAATGGATCGAACAATCCATGATTGAAGTGGAAGAAGCAATAAAAGTTTTGGCGGTAAGCTCAAGTGTTCCGATTCATACTTTGGATGATGTGGCTTATCTGTTAAAGCAAGCTAAGAAAGGAATATTTATCAGAGCTGATCAAATGGCGCGGGTCATTTCCTTTCTTGACCATTGTCACAAGTTGAAACGTTTTATGTTTGACAAAGAATGGATGGCCCCTGTAATAAGCTCGTTCGCCTATTCAATAGAGGATATGGCCAATTTGGAGCAACAAATCAATCACTCCATTCGAAATGGTCAAGTCGATGACTATGCATCAAAAGATTTAAGTTATTTACGTCGACAAATAGGGGTTTTAACGGATCGATTAAAGAGTCGAATTAATCAATTAGCGAAAGGAAGTAAATATGCGACTTATTTACAAGAGCACACGGTTACAGAACGTAACGGTCGCTATGTATTGGCCGTGAAAAGGGCATATCGGACTAAAGTTAAAGGGACGATATTGGATACATCTGCCTCTGGATCAACGCTCTTTATTGAACCGGCTGAACTTGAAAGTATTCAGGAAGAAATAAATCTATATCAGTTATCAGAGGCTGCTGAAGTTGAACGGATTCTTTTTGAATTGACAGAAGCCATTCTTGAGCATGAACCTGCACTAATGACGGCAATCGATGTCATGCATCACTATGATGTAATTTTCTCAAAAGCTAAATATTGCCGTGATATAGCAGCAAATAAGCCTGTGATCACTACAAATAAAACAATTAAGCTTATCAATGCACATCATCCTGCTCTTGCAGGAGATGCTGTACCACTTACCCTGGAACTCGATCGGTCTAACCGGGCATTAGTCATTACAGGGCCAAATACAGGTGGAAAGACTGTGGCAATAAAGACGGTAGGCTTGCTAACGGTTATGGCTCAGGCTGGTTTGTTAATCCCAGCAGATCAAGCCAGTCATATAGCTATTTTTCAACATGTTTTTGTCGATATTGGCGACGGACAAAGCATAGCGGACAACTTAAGTACTTTTAGCTCTAGGTTACGGTCGATTATCAAAATTTTACAGGAAGCGAATCAATATTCTCTTGTTTTACTTGATGAGTTAGGCTCTGGAACAGATCCAAGTGAAGGGATGGGGTTGGCGATTACTATCTTAAAACAGCTATTTAAGAAAGGGGCAACCATACTTGCGACCACACATTATAGTGAGGTGAAAGGCTTCGCTGAACAAACACCAGGGTTTTTGAATGCGGCAATGGAATTTGAGCTTGAGACTTTAAAGCCTACCTATCGCCTTTTATTAGGAGCAACAGGGCAGAGTCAGGCTTTTGAAATTGCGCTTAAACTTGGTCTACATCCGGATCTGGTCGATGATGCTTACAGTCTCACCTATGGCGAGCAAGGCAACTACAAAGCGCGTTATTCAGAAGAAGAACTGTGTCAAGAAGAGCTCAAACGTCAGATCACCGTCAACCATTATCGAAATACAGTTAAGAAAGGCAAAAATGAAGTAAAGGCAATCTTTTCACAAGGTGATAATGTCACCATTACTGCAACCAATGAAACAGGTATCGTCTATAAAGGACCAGATCAATTTGGTAATTATCTGGTTCAAATTAAAGGGATAAAGAAGAGCTTTAATCATAAGCGGCTAAAACTTTTAATTCCTGCATCGGAGCTTTATCCTGACGATTATGACTTTGACATTATCTTTAAAAGTAAGGATTATCGGAAGATCAAGAAGGACCAGGCGAGGAAGCACCTTGAAGATGTTTGGCTTGAGGAAGAAGATTAACACCTCCTACTGGTGTATACGACTGGATTAAAGCTAATGAAAGCCCGCTTATTTTAAGCTGTATTATTTGTGATGAAGTGAGATGAGGATTAGGCGAAACGTTGAGTGACTATTTGTCATGTCAACGTTTCTTTTAAAAAGTATAACTCATCTATCGGATTAAGGATAAGAAAAAACGAAGGCTTTCGCCATAGGAGTGGCATGTGCCAAGTTTTTCTAAGAAATCTTTTTAAATATTGATATCGTTTGTATTGGCGCAATTCAGAACAAATTTAATGTTTAGTAAAACGTTATCATGTTAATTAGAGGAGGTGGTGAAATGGTTAGTATTGAGCAGCTCCAGAAAATTAACACTCCGATTGAGCAAGTTTATGCTGCTTTGGTTACCGAAGAAGGGTTGGGCAACATTTGGACAACCTCACTATCGGTGTCAGAGGAAGCGGGGGCGATAAATTCTTTTTACTTTGGAGGTCAGGATCACGTCGTGATGAAAGTAACGGAATTAACGCCAAATCAGAAGATAAGCTGGGAGTGTCTTAAATCTGAAGCAGAGCCAGAGTGGATTGGTACAACTGTGACCTTCCATTTGCGTCAACAAGCAAATCAGACAATCGTTGAATTTAGCCATTTAGGTTGGAAGAGTGTTACAAGCTGTTACCGCTATTGTAATCATAACTGGGCGATGTTTTTATTGAGTTTAAAACAATATTGTGAGTTAGGTCAAGGAAATCCATACCAAGCTTAATGATCAGAAAAGGAATAGGATTTGTCTTATGGATTGATCTCTCAGAGAAAAAATACAACATTTTTCCCCTATCAGGGGATTTTTTTTTGAAAAAATAACAAGAGTGGAATGGCTTTTATTTATCGCAGTGTAACTGGCTGGGGCTGCGATTACTCGCCCCATCGAATGGCTTTTATAAGACTCCCGCTACAAGAAATAAGGGAACACGTTATGTCTAAGCGCGACGTCGCATCGTAACGTCTGCATTAGCACATCCTATGCATCGAACCCCCCACTGAACGAATTTTCACTTTATTGAAACTAGGAAAAACTAAGCAAAACTGGCTCCTTTTCACTGTAAATGATTTGGTGTTTTTCAGTTAGTTTATGCCTGAAAAAATCAGTTGAAGCAAAAATGATTATACTTGCTTACTTTTATCCATAATAAGAGGGCTGGAACTGACAATGGTTAAGTAGAAAGGGTGAGCTTATGAATCAAGAAAATTGGCATAGTATTGATTTAACTGATGTTGAAAAACAACTGAAAACAGATTTAAATAATGGATTAACCACGCAGCAAGTAGAAAAGGCTAGGGAAAAATGGGGCAATAATGAATTACCTGAGCCTAAGAAAACTCCTGCATTGTTGAAATTTCTCCACCATTTTAATGATGTGCTCATTTATATTCTATTGATAGCTGCTTTGTTAACGGTCATATTAAATCATTATGCCGATACCGTTGTTATCCTGTTAGTGGTTGTCATCAATGCATTAATAGGATATATCCAAGAGAGTAAAGCCGAAAAAGCTTTAGAAGGAATTAAAAATATGCTTTCGCTTCAAGCTACGGTTATAAGAGATGGAGTGCGAACAGACATTGCTTCAAATGCGTTAGTACCCGGTGACATTGTTTTATTAGCCTCTGGTGACAAGGTTCCTGCTGATCTACGGCTAATTCAGACAGACCGACTAGCGATTGAAGAATCCCCCTTAACAGGTGAATCAACGTCGGTTGAAAAGAACCCTGACACTTTACCTGAGGACATAGCACTTGGTGATCGTTTAAATATGGCTTTTTCAGGTACAGCAGTTGTTACGGGATCAGGACGAGGAATTGTTGTTGAAACAGGTGTTCATACAGAAATAGGGAAGATTAACCAGTCTATTGCTGAAGTCGATGAGATTGAAACACCGTTACTTAAGCAAACAGCTGAATTTGGCCGTATGATTGCGATTGTAATTCTAGCAATCGCAGCATTGCTGTTTGTTTTTGGCATCATCTTCCGTGATTATGAATGGGGCGATCTGTTACTGTACGTTATCAGCCTGGCAGTTGCTGCAATTCCTGAAGGATTACCGGCTATTTTATCGATTATTTTAGCCATGGGTGTTCAAGTCATGGCGCGTAATCACGCGATCATGCGAACGTTACCGTCCGTTGAAACCTTAGGTGCTGTCACTGTCATTTGTTCAGATAAAACGGGAACATTGACCAAGAATGAAATGACTGTTCAATCTGTCGTATTAAAAGGACGGACACTAGAGGTGACAGGGTCGGGCTATGCTCCTGAAGGTGAGATACAACAAAACGGTAATCAAGTCGATGTTAACGAGGATGAAGACTTAAGACGTTTCCTAACCAATGTTCTGTCAATCAATGATGCAGCATTAAGACAAGATGAAAATAATCAGTGGACGATTAGTGGTGAGCCTACCGAAGGATGTTTAATTACCCTAGCTAGAAAGGCGAACAGTCCTATAGAACCCTTAACGATTATCTCTAAAATTCCGTTTGACTCAAGTTATAAATATATGGCTGGACTAGTAGTAGAACATGATCGGAAGGTTATCTATGTTAAAGGAGCGCCAGATCGCTTGTTTGAAATGGCTGGTCTAAAGGAGGGCTCAGAAGATCGCGAATTTTGGGAAGAAAAATTACTTGAGCGTTCACGCCGAGGTGAACGTGTCATAGGTGCTGCAATAAAGTATGTTGATCAATCCATGACGGAAATAGATCATCATGATCTGAATGAAGGGCTGACTATGATTGGTTTAGCTGGTATTATGGATCCACCTCGTGAGGAAGCTATTGAAGCGATTCGTATTTGCCGACGGGCGGGTATCCAAGTAAAAATGATTACCGGTGACCATAAAGAAACCGCGTTGGCTATTGCAAAACAAATGGGTCTTACCGAGCGTGATCGGGTGATCGAGGGTCGCAGGCTTGATCAGATGTCAGATACTGAGCTAAAAGAGGCTGCTCAAGGGGCAGATGTATTTGCACGTACAAGTCCAGACAATAAACTACAGCTTGTTAAGGCCTTGCAAGAAAACGGCGAAGTGTGCGCTATGACTGGTGATGGTGTAAATGACGCTCCGGCATTAAAGCGTGCTGATATTGGTGTAGCAATGGGGATTCAAGGAACTGAGGTAGCCAAGGAAGCGTCAGAAATGGTGCTAGTAGATGATAACTTTAAAACCATTGTTAACGCAGTTAAAGAAGGACGACGTGTTTATGATAATTTAAAGAAAACCATTTTATTTATCCTGCCAACTAATGGTGCTGAAGCTTTTTTAATTTTTTCAGCATTGTTGTTGGGGATAGAGATGCCCTTAACCCCCATTCAAGTTTTATATGTAAACATGGTGACCGCTGTAACCATTTCATTTGCATTAGCCTTTGAAAAATTAGAAGCTGGTGCGATGGAACGACAACCACGTAGTCCTGAGACAAAGCTGTTAAGTGGATACTATATTTTTCGAATTTTGTTAATGTCATTGCTTATTGGTGGAACGATTGTAGTGATGAATATAACTTTGCTTGGCGATACAGACCATTACACACCAGAGCATGTTAATACAATCGCCTTGCACGCTCTTGTTATAGCACAGTTATTCCACGTCTTTAATGTTCGTAATGAGCGAGAATTTGCCTTTAATGAAGATTTCTTTTCCAACAAAATGGCGTTCTTTTTGGCTGGATTATTAATCGTTTTGCAAATCTTTATTACGTATAATCCATTTTTAAGCAGTGTAATCGGTCTCTATCCAATTGAAGCAAGATACTGGCTTTATCCATTTTTGATTGGATTGCTAGGGTTTATAGTGATTGAAATCGAAAAATATATAACAAGAAAAATTGTTGGCTCAAGGGCAAAACGTAAAGCTGAACCAGCTTAAAATTTTGATTATAGTTTGATTAAATTTAAGGATAGATTGCAAATGACTAATATCAAGACCGTGTTACTGGACCAATTATTAGCCAATGCGAATGATCGAAGTTGGTATAGAAATAGCGGAGCACATTAGTGAGACTGATCCTAAGGGGACATGTCATTTCTAAGTGGGAGATCCAGCAGCCAGTAACGGCCCGATTGGTTCAACTAACGTTCAGTGGGGATGGAACCCCCACTGAACGATGTTTCACTTTAGACAGGTCTGACTTGATCAAAATATTCTTCTAAGGTCCAATGATTCTTGTATAAGATTTCGGCGACTTCACTACCTACATAACGTAAATGCCAAGGCTCATATGAAAATCCTGTTATGGTCTCTTTCCCTTCTGGATAACGAATAATAAAGCCAAATCGGTGAGCGTTTTCTGCCACCCATTTTCCTTCCTCAGTTAAGCCAAAGTCTTCATTTAATGCAAAGCCATTATTAGCACTAGAAATATCCATTGCTAAGCCTGTCTGGTGTTCGCTTTGTCCAGGGCTTGCTGATACGGATTGGTCAGGTCCATAGTTGTTAATGGCATTTTGATAAAGCTCTATTTGACGTTGAAAAGAACGGTAGCCTGAAACAGCATATAGTTTATAGCCATTGTTCTCAGCTTCGATAAAAAGTTGTTCGAGTGCTATGGCTGCTTCTTTGCGTAAATAACGTTTATCTACATCCTCATCAAACGAAAAACGAACATTTGGTATGACAAGATCATCTGGCTGATAAGCGTCAGGTAATGAATAGTCGGGATTGACGAAGACCATAATATTGTCTGGATTTAAGATTACATTTTGACCATTTATCGTCTCAATCGTATTAAAATGCTCTTCTGCTAGTGTTATTTCCTCGGTTACCTCCAACTCTTCTTTAGGATGATGAGTCCTGCTTGAAGTGATGTTTTGTTGACTCTCTTGATCAAATCGTTGACCGCCTGTTAACGCGAAACATAAGCTTACTAAGACTAAACCCCATTTGATTTTCTTCATAGTTACCCTCTTTCACAACCCCGCTTTATTCAAATAGTTATAATCGTTTGAAACGTCATTTATACTATTTAGGATGAATAAACTGTCATTTTCTTATACGTTTGTTGGCATGTTGAAATATTTACTGCCTATTAAGAAGTAGGGTAAAATAGCTATTAAAGATTACATTAGGAGATGAGGTTATGGATCGAATTAACATGGTAAAGCAACCACCTGACCCAGAGGCATATATTCAGTTAAGACGTGAAGGTGGTATGAGTGGTAAAGCGATAGAGGCAGCAACTATTGGTTTAAAGCACTCTTTGTTTTGCGTTTGCTTATATGATGGAGATACATTGGTAGGAATGGGACGGATTATTGGTGATGGGGCAACTTTTTTTCAAATTGTAGATATTGTTGTTAAACCAAGCTATCAAGGGCAAGGATTAGCAAAAAGAGTTATGGCAGAGCTTATGAATTATCTTGATCATCATACCTATACTGGTTCATATGTAAGCCTAATGGCCGATACACCGGCTGACCAACTTTATAAAAAATTTGGCTTTAATTATACCTCACCACGTTCAGTGGGTATGGCAAAAATGTACTAATGTAAAAGCTAAGTCTGTTTTTATCTCTTGGATAAAAAAATAAAACGGCATATTTAATTGTTTAACTACATTAGTAAAAGTCTTCCCCTTCTATAGGTGGTAAAATAATGATAACAACACAACGGTTTTGATCTTCTTAAAGAAAATCAAAACCGTTGTTCAGTTCGAAATTTTAGCATGTTGTCGTAGGCTTTCTTCTTCACTTTCTATAATCTTTCATCGCAGTGTAACTAGCTGGGGCTGCGATTACTCGCCCCATCGAAGGGCTTTTGTAAGATTCCCACTTCAAGAAATAAGAGAACATGTCATGTCTAAGTGGGGAATCCAACAGCCAGTAACGGCCCGATTGGTTCAACTAACGTTCAGTGGGGAGGGAGGTAGCTGACTAAGTTCGCGACGTTGTGTCGCAACGTCTGCACGAGTACATCCTATCCGTCGAAACCCCGACTGAACGAAGTTACACTTTATCTGAGACCGGTTACAATAGCTTTCAGTCGCAGAGCACACCACAAGTTCACACTGGTGGTTTGATTCTACCAGTCACTTAGTTAACTTTTTCTTTCCATTTTGCTAGTTTTTTTCTCATCAGTGGTTCAAGCTCATTTTCTGATTCCGCTAGCCTGAAGAACAAGGCCAAGGCAATCAACATCACATCAACGCATTCTTCTTTAACATCTTCTAAACCAAGTTGTTTGTATGCATTGCCACTAGCATTTAAATAGGATAGAACGGCCTGTGATGTCTCGCCAACCTCTTCAGATAGCTTTAAAACCATTTGCTCTAATGTCTTTTTTTCATTAGCACTCATTGCTTGGATTTCTTTAATTATCTTTTCCACGCCATCCCCTCACCTTCGCTTAAATACAGGTTCTATTATACCCGTTG
Organism: Amphibacillus sediminis NBRC 103570; assembly: GCF_001552275.1. GTDB lineage: Bacteria > Bacillota > Bacilli > Bacillales > Amphibacillaceae > Amphibacillus_B > Amphibacillus_B sediminis. The sequence continues at coordinate 211,104 of NZ_BCQW01000002.1, read as the reverse complement.
TCGAATGTTATTGATACCTTGTTTATCACGCATGTTCTAAAGGTGACAAGTTAATAGCAAGTCGATCGGGTAGCGATGGCTTGAGCAACAGAACTTATAGCTTATGTTTAACTGAACGATATGGGCCAAGAGGAAGATCGGATCCACACTATTCTTAGTTTAGTGATATTTTAGTCATAACCTTTTGATAGATAACCATCGTTTTATTATCGTTCCATGGTAGTTATCATTTATGGAGCAAGATAAAAGAATTACTCCTAATTCTAGCATGTTATGCTAGAGTTAGCATGAAAACATGGAGGATGAGACAGTGCGAAAGGTAATTTATTCCCAGATGACCTCATTAGATGGATTTATTGAAGGGCCGAATGGTGAACTGGAGTGGAGTGTTCCTAGTGATCAGTTATTCTCATTTATTAATGAACGTGAGCAACTTGTGGATACACACCTTTATGGACGAGTGACTTATCAAAATATGGAATCCTATTGGCCGGATCGAGAGCAAGCGTCAGATGCCTCAGATTTTGAAATAGCCTTTTCACGTAAGTGGAAGGAGATTAATAAACTGGTTTTTTCAAGTACCTTAACTCAGGTTGAATGGAATAGTATTTTGGTTCGTGATCAAATTAAAGAGACGATTAATCAGTTAAAAAATAAGCCTGGCGGAGACCTACTACTTGGCGGAGCTGGGCTTGCTAAGTCATTTATGGAACTTGACCTAATTGATCAATATCATCTTTATATTCATCCAATTATATTGGGTTCAGGTAAACGTCTTTTTTCTTCAATGAATGAACCAAAGCAGTTAAAGTTAGTTAATCAGAGGTCCTTTGCTGGAGGGATTGTTTGGTTATGCTATCAAAGGGGCGATCAACATGGCTAAATTAATTGCTCAAACTGTCATTTCAGTTGATGGCTATTTTGAGGGGGCGAATAGTACGATTAGTTGGCATCATATTGATAATGATTACAATAACTATGCTGCTAGCTTATTACAAAAAGCAGAGATGATTCTGTTTGGTCGTGTCACTTATCAATTAATGGAAGCCTATTGGCCAAGTGCCCAGGCTTATCAGGAATCAGCAGCCATAGCTAAACCCATTAATGCCTTAAAGAAAATGGTCTTTTCAAGAACATTAACTGATTCAAAATGGCCCAACACATTGATTGAAAGAAGAGATGCTGTGGAGGTGGTTAACCATTTAAAAGAGCAAATGGACGGCCATCTCGTGATATTAGGTAGCGGCATGCTTATTCAAGAACTAACTAAGCATCGTTTAATCGATGAATATCAGTTAATGGTTACACCAATTATATTAGGTGAAGGGCGTTCCACCTTTCCGACCATGGCTCAATCCTTATCACTTAGCTTAATCGAGACCAAACGTTTTTCATCAGGAAATGTTCTACTACGTTATCAAAGCAATGAAAAATGTTAATATCTTAATAGAACCTATTGATTGAATTTTTAGGTAATATAACAAAGCCACCAATGAACAAATTCTCGGTGGCTTTGTTTGAAATAAAACGAGTTTAATGGGCTTTTAATATGGTCGCTTTTTTCTATGCGTCTTGAAAATTTAATTCTTTTCAACTCGTATTGCTCAACAGTCGTACCCTACCATAATAGTATTAGTGCTGCTACAATGTAGTAATAATCGGCCCTTCCTTTGTTAGAATAATCGTATGTTCGTATTGAGCCACAATGCTTTCATCGATTAGGAAGGTCCATCCATCTTCGGATTGGAAAACTTCCTCTTCAAATGTAGAGATAAAAGGCTCAAAGGCAATGACCATACCATCTTTTAAAATTTCGTCATCCCAGCGAGAGAAATAACTGAAAATATGATCGGGTGCTTCATGAATTGAGCGCCCAATACCGTGTCCAGTAAGATTTTTAATCACTGTTAGGCCATGCTGTTTTGCTACATGGTGTGCAGCTTTTCCGAGCGCACTTTTTTTCGAACCTGGTTTTGCCTTCTCAAGTCCAGCGTAGAATGCTTCTTTAGCAATGTCACATACTTTCTGTAAAATAATTTCTCCTTTTCCAACGACAAAGGAAATTCCGGTATCTGCAAAATAACCGTTTTTCGAACCTGAAACATCAATATTTACGAGGTCCCCTTCTTGAATAGCTCGATCCCCCGGAATCCCGTGCGCTACTTCTTCGTTAATGCTGATACACGTGTATCCAGGGAAGTCGTATACGCCTTTTGGTGCAGATTGAGCTCCTGCTTTTTCAAACATCTCTCCTGCCATTTGATCGAGTTCTTTTGTAGTCACTCCAGGTTTGGTACAATCGACTAATTTATCTCGAATTGCACCGCAAATTTTACCTATTTCTTTTAATCCATTAAAATCCTCTTCGGTCTTTGCAATCATCGTATGCCCTCACTTTTTAAAGATCAGTATTCCATTTAGCTTCTAGTATAAACGAAACGGCTCTTTATTCAACAAAAAGTTCGTTGGAGAAGTAGACTTTAAAGGATAACGATACGTTTTTGGAGTGTGACTACTTTTCCTTGTGAAATCAGTTTTTGACCTTTGATTATACTAGAATAATAAGTCGTTTAGAATGCGCATAATTTAATTGTGTCAACATGCTTTATGACAAATCTAATTTTAGAAAACATTGAACATTGATCTGTAACCGCTTTATTATAAAGGTGTAGGAATTATTATTCATTTTAAATATTGAAAGGGGAATGTTTATGTCGAAACAAGGGGTTCGAGCTAAGGTTCAGCAGTTTGGTAGTTACCTTAGTGGAATGGTTATGCCAAACATTGCAGCGTTTATAGCTTGGGGTCTTATCACTGCTTTATTTATTCCTGATGGCTGGGTACCAAATGAAACATTAGAACAATTAGTTGGTCCAATGATTAATTATCTATTGCCATTACTGATCGGTTATACAGGTGGAAAAATGGTCTATGATGCTCGAGGTGGAGTAGTCGGTGCGATTGCTACAATGGGTGTCATTGTCGGGGCAGCTGGAACACCAATGTTCTTAGGTGCTATGATTATGGGACCTTTAGCTGCATTCTTAATGAAATTAATTGATAAGCCAATCCTACCTAAAATTCGTTCAGGCTTTGAAATGCTTTATAATAACTTCTCTGCCGGGATTTTAGGTTTGATTATTTCGAGCTTCGGTGTCCTAGCAATGGGGCCGATTGTTAGTGGCTTGAACCGTGCTTTAGGATCAGGAGTTGAAGCGATTGTCAACGCTGGAGTTTTACCATTGACTAGTTTGTTGGTAGAGCCAGCCAAAATTTTATTCTTAAATAATGTGATTAATCATGGTGTCTTTACTCCATTAGGTACAGAACAAGCATTAGAAGCTGGTAAGTCCATTTTATTCTTAATTGAAACAAACCCTGGTCCAGGGCTAGGTATTTTATTGGCTTTTATGCTGTTTGGCAAAGGTGCATCAAAAAGCTCAGCATCAGGTGCAGCCATTATTCATTTTTTCGGTGGGATTCATGAGATCTATTTCCCATACGTACTGATGAAACCTATGCTTATTTTAGCAGCGATTGCTGGTGGAGCGAGTGGTGTCTTAACCTTCTCTTTATTTAACGCAGGTCTGTCTGCATCACCATCCCCAGGTAGTATTATTGCGCTCTTAACGATGACACCAAGAGGTAACTATGTCGGTGTTATCGCAGGTGTTGTAGTTGCAGCAGTAGTCTCCTTCATTGTTGCATCTGTCATTTTAAGGTCAAGTAAGCAATCAGAAGAAGATGAAGATATTGCTACAGCAGCAGGAAAGATGGAAGAATTGAAAGGTAAGAAAAGCGCAGTGGCTAGTTCTTTTACTCAAGACGAAGCCTCATCTCAAAACTTGACAGCAGTCAACAAAGTTGTTTTTGCTTGTGATGCAGGAATGGGCTCAAGTGCAATGGGAGCTTCATTATTGCGTGATAAATTTAAAAAGGCTAACATTGAGATCGAAGTGATTAATAAGGCGATCAATGATATTCCAAATGATGCCGATATTATCATTACCCATAAGGATTTAACAGACCGTGCCAAAGCTAAAAAAGCAGATGCACACCATATATCTGTAGAGAATTTCTTAAATAGCCCAAAATATGATGAACTCGTCACACAATTAAGTGAATAATGTTAAGCAAACCTTATCTCTAAAAGTTAGAGATAAGGTTTTTTATGGTCTTTGAAAACCTCTGGCTATACTGGGGGTTCCATAGAGCTTCTGTCCTAGCTAGCACTCGATTCTTGACATATCCGAAGAACGTGTGGATCTTAGTTTTTCTACAAGGGTTTGAACTTATTAAAAAATGTCATCAATCGTGTAGACGAAATTAGTTGATGATTGATTTGAAAGATAGCGTTCTTGGGTATAGTATGAAAGTGAAAGCTACATCAAAATGAATTTGTCAACAAGTTCGAGTTTTTAATGACAGTAAAGGGTGGTGAATATGTATATCTCAGGTCGTGAACGGAAAATTATTGAGGAGTTACTAACACATGATAAAGGTGTAACGATTGAAAAACTTGCTCAGGCTTTAGATGTAAGTGGTAGAACGATTCACCGAGATTTAAAGGAAGTCGAACTTATATTGGAAACGTATCAATTATCTCTTAATAAAAAATCAGGTGTAGGAGTTAGTCTTGAAGGGAGTAAGAAGAATAAGACGAAATTAGCCTTATCATTAACTCAAGTTAAATATACAGATTACACACCTGAGGAGAGACATGCGATTATTTTATCCACATTGTTGGAAACGCATGAGCCGATTAAACTATTCACCCTTGCTAATGAATTGAATGTGACCGTTGCTACGGTAAGTCATGATTTGGATAAAATTGAAGACATCCTTAAGGAATACAAATTAAACTTAATTAGACGACGTGGTTATGGAGTTAAAGTTGAAGGAGCAGAATCAAGTAAGCGATCGGCGCTCAGCCACTTAATAGCCAAATACGTTGATGAGCTCGATTTTATGCTCTTTATTAAAGAAAACATTGAGAAGAAAAATCGTAAGCAGCTTGATTCGATTTCTGAAAGACTGCTAGGACTTGTCGATCAACAGAAGATTGTAGCCATTGAAAAAAGTATCGAGCATATTAGAAACGAATTGCCTTATCAACTCGCAGATAGCTCTTACATTGGCTTAGTGGTTCATCTTGCCCTAGCAATTGAACGACTGCAGCAAGGTGATCGGATTTATTTTGATTCAGGCTATTTAAGTGAGCTTAAAGGTACAAATGAGTATGCGATCGCAGAACATATCATCAAGGATTTACAAACGGCTTTCAATATGACGATACCAAGTGATGAAATTGGCTATATCACAATGCATCTGCTCGGTGCAAAACTTAGATCAGACCATGAGTATTTACTTGAGGATTCCACGATAAACATTGTCTATTATACTAAAGCTTTAATTGATTATGTTGAAAAAGAACTTGCGACAAACTTGTCTGATCATAAAAGCTTATTTAAGGACTTGGTTGCACATCTAAAGCCAACGGTATATCGCCTGCAAAAGGATATGAATATTAATAATCCTTTACAAGATGAAATATACCGTGACTATCAAGAACTATTTATCATTATTAAAAAGGCCTGTCGAGAAGTATTTAAGGGTATTGCGTTTCCAGATGCTGAGATTGCTTATTTAGTTCTTCATTTTGCGGCAGCAACCATACAACATGATCAAAAAACAAATAAACTTTCGGCACTTGTCATTTGTTCAAGTGGAATAGGCACATCAAAGATGCTTGCTTCAAGAATTAAACAGGAAATTGCTGAAATCGATAAGATTGATAACTGTTCTTTGTTTGAATTGGGTAATATTAGGTTGGAGAATTATCATATTGTGATCTCAACCATCCCCTTAAAAAATCAAATAGAAGATTATGTATTAGTGTCGCCGATATTAACAACGCATGAAATAGCAAAGTTAAAGTCCATTATTAAGCAAAGGTCTTTACTACTTAGAGATGTTCAAGAGGAAAAGCAGTCACAAGTCAATGATGAAATTGATCAACAGGTGATTCTTACTCGACTTGAACGTATGCAATCATTTGCTCAGGCGACTCTAGAGATATTAACAAGCTTCAATGTTTATCATATTCAAGATACGCTATCAAAAAACGAGCTATTAAAACAGGCTTGTGAACAATTAACTAAGCAACAGCATATGCCTCAGCATACACCGATTTATCATGCGCTTCTTCGGCGCGAACAATTAGGTGGTTTAGGTATTCCAAATACAAAGCTGACGCTCTTCCATACAAGACATAGGCAAATTAAAAAACCAGTATTCGTGATATACCGTCTTGCCTATCATCTTAATTTGAAGGGGATGGATGGTAGGGAAATGGAAAGTGATACGTTACTTTTTATGTTTTCACCAGAAGAATCAACAAGTGAACAGTTAGAAATATTTAGCTTTATTAGTGGTTTGATTATTCAAAGTGAACGAACGATTGAATTGTTTGAATCAGGGAATCAAAGCCAAATAAAACAATACCTATCCCAGCAATTAAATACATTTATTAATGAAAACATATGAATGGAGTGTTTGAACATGGCGAAGGAAATTCTACCTAAAGAGAATATTATTATAGGTACTAAGTTAAATAATAAAGAGGAAGCTATTCGCTATACAGGGAAAATTTTAGTGGATAACGGATATGTAGATGCATCTTATGTCGATAAAATGGTCGAGAGAGAACACGTAGCGACGACTTATATTGGCAATCATGTTGCGATTCCTCACGGAACTGAGGATGCCAAGGAAGCAGTTAAAGAGACGGGGTTATCAGTTGTTATTACAAAAGAGGGTGTAGACTTTAATGGTAATACGGTGAATATTCTTATTGGAATTGCTGGAAAGGGAAACGAGCATTTAGATATTTTATCAAAAATTGCGATTGTTTGCTCTGAAGAAGCCAATATCAAGACATTAATTGAAGCGTCTTCAGAACAAGAGATTATCGATTTATTTAGTGGGGTGAACTAAAATGAAAGCTGTCCATTTTGGTGCAGGTAATATTGGCAGGGGCTTTATTGGAATGCTGCTTTATCGAGCTGGATATCATACGACCTTTGTTGATGTCAATAATCAGGTTATTGAAGCGATTAATAAAGAGCAAAGCTATCAGGTGATTTTAGCAGACGATCAACAACGGTCAGAGCAAATAAGTCAAATTTCGGGTATTAATAGCCTTGAGAACCCTCAAGCTGTAATCGATGCCATTACTGAAGCAGATATCGTGACAACCGCTGTAGGTGCCAACATACTGCCCCTTATTGCGGAATTAATTGCCCAAGGGTTAACCAAAAGACTAACGATAAATAGTCAACCGCTCAATATTATAGCTTGTGAAAATATGATTGGTGGAAGCGATTTGCTTAAAGAAAAGGTATTTGAATTCATTAAAGCTGAAGACCAAGAAAAGGCAAAACAACAATATGGTTTTCCTAATGCTGCAGTTGATCGGATTGTGCCAAATCAAACGCATGATCAATTGCTGACAGTATCTGTTGAGCCTTATTATGAATGGGTCGTAGATGAACAAGGGTTAAAGGGAGATCGACCTGTTATTGAAGGCATCACTTATGTAAGTGATCTGACTCCGTTTATTGAACGAAAACTATTCACAGTGAATACAGGGCATGCTGTTGCGGCTTATTTAGGTTACTATTTAGGCTTTGATACGATCAAAGACGTCATGGATTCAGAGCATGTCTTACCTTTAGTTAAAGGGGCTTTATCAGAGACAGGTAGTGTATTAATTAAACAATATCAATTTGACGCTGAAGCCCACCAAAGTTATATTGATAAAATTATTTCTCGTTTTCAGAACCCACATATTTCTGATCAAGTGACACGTGTGGCTAGAGGTCCTTTGCGTAAGTTAGGTAAGCAAGATCGTTTGGTTCGTCCAGCATTATTATATTTTGAAAAGATTGGTCAAGAACCTGTGTTTCTTGCTAAGGCTATTGCTGCGGCATTAAGCTATGATTACGAACAGGATCAAGAAGCGAAAGAATTACAATGGTCGATAACCGAGAATGGGATGGCAAAGGCCTTTCAATTAGTTGCGGAATTAGAACCTAATCATCCTCTAATTAATAGTGCGATCAATCAGTTAATAAAGTTAGAAAGGTTAAAGGCAATGACAGATTAAGCGATCTAAGAGGCTAACTATTCACTTTATATAGTTAGCCTCACTACTTTTTAATTGAAAAAAATCTAGTTAGTTAATTATTTTTCTACAATCTTCAAATTTTTAGCATGCTTTTTTTTTGTTTATTTTCGATTGTTTTTACTCCTAAGTCCACTTGCACTTGTTTCCCTTTCGGAAGATCTTCTATTGCTTCATAGCTTCTAAAGGTGAGTGTCTTTGGTATGTGGTACTAGCTCTCTTAACTCGTGTACATAACTCCGGACCGTACGATCACCAACTCTGTATAAGATCAACGTTCTTCTAACCAATCTGAAACTTGTGAAGCTGATAAATTCGGATGTTCCTTTAACTATGCTAAAATTTGGCCTTTATAAGGATCCGGTTTTTTCTTTCTTGTCCTCAATTCATCCACACACCTATATAAGTCTTTTTTCAAATAATAAAGTACAGTAGTTCTAGATAAATTACATTTCCTTACAATTTACGCCGCTTTGAAATCTTTTTTTAATTAATGTACTTGCACAATCCGTTCTAATTTAATCACCTTCTATATCCCCACAACCAGTTTTTTATCTAATTAAATATTAACTGACTGAGAGTTATTTTGGCAGAAAGTGTCCAATTCTATCGAGCAGAATCTGTACTTTAGTTTAGCAGTTACAACTTGACGATAAGCCAAGTCTTTCTAATGGATCAGATTGGAAATATAAATGGTTGTCTAATAGTTTTGTGACCCAATCATCGCTAGTTATTTTTTGAAAATTTAAAAATTAGTTTACTGTTATACGTATCTTTACTATAATTGATATTGATTATCAATTTCAACGAACAATTTGATACAAGGAGTGACATAAATGAATAAAGAAGTATTTGAAGTGACCATTATAGGCGGGGGACCAGCTGGACTTTTTTCAGCATTTTATAGTGGTTTGCGCGAAATGAGGACAAAGATCATTGAATATCAGCCCGTGTTAGGCGGCAAGATTCATTTTTATCCAGAGAAAATGATTTGGGATGTTGGTGGATTAACACCAGTTTTGGGTGAACAATTAATTAATCAGCTTGTTCAACAAGGATTAACATTTGATCCGGAGGTTGTTCTTAATGAGAAAATAAGCTCAATTAGCCGTGAACAGGATGGTACCTTTATCCTTCGGACCAGCTCTGGAAATGTTCATTATTCCAAAACTGTAATTGTCGCGGTTGGCGGTGGGATTTTAAAACCACAAAAAATAGAAATAAATGGTGCAGAGCGATTTGAACTCACTAATTTAAATTATACGATTAAGTCACTTGAAAAATTCAAAGGGAAAACGGTTTTGATTTCAGGAGGTGGGAATTCAGCGGTCGATTGGGCGAATGAGCTAGAGCCAATCGCCAAGCAGGTCCATTTAATTTATCGTAAAGAAGCATTAAATAGCCATGAAGCTCAGACGACTCAAGTCTTACAGAGTTCAACCATATGTCATTTTAACACAACAATTACTAAGCTTTTAGCAAATGAAGCACAAGATGTAATCACCCAAGTTGAGTTAACCAACCATGCTAATGGAGATATTCATTATCTTAATGTGGATGAGGTCATGATTAGCCATGGCTTTGAAAGGGAGACAGAGTTACTGGATAATAGTGAGATTAATGTCGAATTAATTGATCATTACTTCATCTCTGGTAATGCCTTAAGTCAAACCTCAGTACCCGGGCTCTTTGCAGCTGGTGATATTCTTAAATACGAAGGAAAGCTCAATCTCATTGCTGGGGCTTTTCAGGATGCAGCTAACGCCGTTAATCAAGCTAAGCTATATCTATCTCCGGAGGCAGCAGCAGGAGGTATGGTCTCTTCCCATAACGATTTATTTCAGAGTAGGAATCGTCAATTAATTAAACAGCTGCTCAAATAGACGTTCATGTAAGGAGATAAGTTAAAAAGGTTAGATAGAGCAGTGTAAGAATGCTGACAATGAGCAAAAGATCGTATAGGATTAGGCTAAGTATACTTGGAAAGGTGTTCTAATCATGAAAAAAATTGTTGAACAGACTGATAATTTAAATACAATCGATACGTTAAAAAAGGATTTACTTAATTTAGGCGTAGGCCCAGGAATGACGTTGTTGGTTCATTCCTCACTTTCTTCTATGGGTTGGGTTAATGGTGGAGGTGTAGCAGTGGCCGAAGCTTTAATGGATGTTGTAACAGCGGAAGGAACCATTGTTATGCCAGCTCAAAGCTCAGATTGGAGCGATCCGTCTGAGTGGGAATCCCCGGCCGTACCGGAAGGCTGGTGGTCTTCAATTCGAGATACGATGCCAGTTTATCACCCGCAAACAACTCCAACTAGTGGAATGGGGAAGATTGTTGAAGTTTTTCGGACATACCCCGGTGTAATTAGGAGTGATCATCCTGCTGTATCTTTCGCTGCTTGGGGAAAGAATAAGGCAGCCATTTTATCGAATCACCAATTAGACTTTGGTCTAGGTGAGCAGTCACCTTTGGCTAGGTTGTATGAAAGAAATGCTTCCGTGCTTTTTATTGGTACGGACTATCAAACGAATACCTGTTTTCATCTTGGAGAATACCGTGCTCCTCATTATAAGATTGAAAAAAAGGGAGCTCCTATTATTGAAGCAGGCAAACGTGTTTGGAAGGAATATCAGGAAATTGTCTTTGAGGTAGATATCTTTAATGAGATAGGGCAACGCTTTGAAGCAAGTCATCAAGTTAAGAAAGGGAAAATTGGTCAAGCTAAGTCACGTCTATTCCTGTTGTCAGAGGCTGTTGATTTTTCAGAGCAGTATTTCACTGACAGACGGAGTCAGGAATAAGGGACGAACTATCTTCTAACGAGCACATCGGATGCTTTTACAGAGGTAATAATTATCCAAGATTAGATGAAAAGGGGGTGTAGCAGTGCTACACCCTATTCTAACATATCGGTAACTTCTCCAGTCTTAGGGTCAACAAGGTACCAACCGTATGTAGCGGTATGGCTGGCTTCACCACCATGATCAATAACTTCAAATACTTGAATACGGTAGTGACCATTTTCGTCATCACCATCATAGTTGAAATTCATTTCTGGACCCACATTTGTCCCTAAATATTCCTGCACAAATACAATGGCTTGGTCAGAGCTGTATACCCCATTTTGCTCAGAAGCAGAATCATTATCCTGACCTTCAATCTCGTCCTGTTCGGTGTTATCGCCCTCATTATTCTCTGATTGATCTTGTTCAGGGGTATCAATCAACTTCTCGTCAGAATCTATCTCCGGCTTTCCCTCAAGCCCTGTGGAGTCATTTTGCCCATGATCAGATGCTGTTTGTGGATCAGTTTCTTGACATCCTAACAATAATAAGAGACTAGCTGCTACGATCCATATTATTTTTTCCATGTTGTACCACCTTCAATAAAATTTTGCTTATCGTGACTGTCCAAAAAGCGAATGATAAATAACAAGCACGATCAGTTAAAAATCTCCTACTATGCTACATAAGAGCAATAATACGAGCCAACAACAAATGCGCTTATCATTTGACTGTTTTCAACAATCTCTCATAGTATTATTTTAATCTGTTTCGTCCATTCAATCAATCTGTCAGACTACTCAAATCAGCTGCTTGTTTTTGTTTATCCTAAAGCATTATACTTAAATGAAGAAATAGATAGGGGGAAATGGGATGAAGTCGTACGACATTGTAATTGTTGGTGCAGGGTCGATCGGCATGGCTACAGGCTATTATTTAGCTAAAATGGGAGTTAATGTCCTTATGATCGATGCTAATGATCCGCCACATGACAAGGGCAGTCATGGTGGTGATACAAGGCTTATCCGTCATGCCTATGGGGAAGGACGATCCTATACACCATTAGCATTAAAATCCCAAATGCTTTGGAACCAGCTTCAGATACAAACACATCGAGAAATCTTTAAACAGACAGGTGTTTTAAACATTGGGCCAGAAAAGTCAGATTTTATGGAAGAAATAAAAAAGAGCGCTGAATTATATCGGTTAACAGTTGAGAACCTTGACCATGATGCCATTACTTTACGTTACCCTGGTTTAACTTTAATGGATAAACCGAAGCTAGAGGGCTGTTTAGAGCCGGAATCAGGGGTTTTATATGTTGATCAGTGTCTAACAACATATCGAGAACTCGCACTAAAAGAAGGGACGGAGCTAATTGTTAATACTGCTGTTATCGATCTTGAACTTCGTAACCAACAAGCTAAGGTCACGACAGCAGCTCAAACTTTTATTTGCGATCAAGTGTTAATAGCTGCAGGTGCCTGGCAAGTGGAATGGTTTAAAAAACTTCAGCTTGATACGCCATTAACAGTAAAAAGACAGGTGATCGGTTGGTTTGAGGCAGACCCTGCTTTATTCGATTTAAGTGTATTCCCAGGCTTTACTGCTGAAACAGAAGATGGATTATTTTATGGATTCCCTAGCATCGACGGCAGTGGAGTTAAGGTTGGCCGTCATGACTATGGAGAGCCGGTTAATCCAAATGATTTTGAGAGAGATTTCTCTCGTTATCCTCAGGATGAAGCTGTCTTGCGTCAGTTCCTTGAGAAGTGGATGCCAAATGCCGCTGGTGCGCTAATCAAAGGTAAGACTTGCTTGTATACCATGACGGATGATGAAGATTTCATTGTCGATCAACATCCTCAATATAAACAAGTTTGGTTAGCAGCCGGTTTCTCTGGCCATGGTTTTAAATTTGCGAGCGGAGTTGGTCAGGGTCTAGCAGAACTCATGGCCGATGGAAAAAGCGCTACTGATTTATCGCTATTTTCATTGAAACGATTTCTAGAGCGTTAAGGAGGATTATTGGATGATTACCGTTATTCCAGCCATCCCTGATCATGTTGAAGGGATTATCAATGTGTGTCAAGCCGGTTATTGGGATACAATAGTGAGACACATGACCATGATTATATAAGAAGAATCATTGCCGAATTTTATAATTATGAACGCGTTTTACAGGAAGTAACCAAGACCAATTGGGAATGGGGAGGTTACTTCGTTGCATTAGACAACAATCAGGTTGTTGGAGCAGGTGGAGGAGGAATGATAGCTAAGCAAACAGGTGAAATTTTCGTTCTCTACGTCGATCCAGCTCGTCGTAATCAAGGGATTGGCACGTTATTAATAAGGGCGATTACTGATCAACAAAAGACAAACGGTGCTACAACGCAATGGGTTTCCGTTCAAAAGGATAATCAAAAAGGTATTCCTTTTTATGAAGCAAAAGGCTTCGTATTTAGTCATCTGCAAAGTGGGTACGGTAATAACGTGAATGAGTCGTATCAGACTGCAAGATACTATAGGAAGCTTTAAGGCAGGGGAAATGATGGAAAAGATAATAATCAATAAAATAAAATATACTGATGCACATGCATTATTTGAATTCGAGAAAACCAACCAAACATTTTTTGAATTAATGGTTCCACCAAGAGATGGAGAGTATTATAACTATCAGCATTTTAAAAAGATCCACCAGAGCCTATTAAATGAACAGGAAAATGGATTATCCTATTTCTTTTTGATAAGGGATCTAACAGATTCCATTGTTGGCCGTATAAATTTAGTGGATATAAACCAAGAAGAACGTATCGGACACTTAGGTTATCGGATCGGACAAGATCATGTAGGGAAAGGTATCGCTAGTCAGGCGGTTTCATTGTTAATAAAAGAGGCTAAACAATTGGGCATTAACTGTATTAAAGCGAAAACAACATCGAACAATATCGCTTCACAGAAAGTAATGGAAAAAAATCATTTTACCTATCTAAGTGCTGATCAGTGCTTTTTCGAGATGAACGGTGAACAAGTCTATTTTGTCTACTACCAGTGGGACGGAAATTAAAAGGGGCTGTTCAAAATGCCAAATAAGAAGCAGACAAATCGAGGCTGAGACAGCTTGAGCAACAAGAGGACGTGCTTCTTGATCCGCAAGTACTGTAGACATAAGCCAACAAGAGATGCACCACTTATAATTTGGCTGTTTTTGAACAATTTTTGAAGGTAGAATACAAAATTGATTAGACATATGTTATTAGATTATTTTTCATGCTATAATGTGAGGTGTTGAATAATATTGGAAATTGGAAGCGGACACAAGCGACCTAACTGAAGGGGGCTATAAGATGGAATATAATTTTCAAACACCACGCTATCTTCTTGTTATTGAACAAATCAAAGAAAAAATAAAAACGGGCGAACTTGAGCCCGGTGAACGGCTTCCATCTGAAATGGATTTGGCTAAGCAACTGCGGGTGTCCAGAAATACATTGAGAGAAGCTCTCCGCATTTTAGAGGAAGAGAACATCATTTTAAGAAGACATGGTGTTGGTACGTTTGTCAATAAGAAGCCGGTCTTCTCAGGTGGGCTTGAAGAACTATTTAGTATAACAGATATGATTAAACGAGAAGGTAAGGAACCGGCAACTGAATGGTTATTTACCGGCTATGCTGCCGCTCATAGTGATGATCGGGCTGAGCTTAATCTTAATCAGCAAGATCGTGTCTTTTTAGTAAAGCGCGTGCGCAAAGCTGACGGCATTCCGCTTGTGTATTGTATCGATAAAATCCCAGCCGATTTAGTTGGTGATCACTATCAATTGAAAAGCGAATCGATGCTTATGTCCCTTCAGCAGGACGCAGGGATTACAATAAGCTATGCCCAAGCTGATATTAAAACAATCGGTTATCACGATGAAATCTCACAGATTTTAAGATGTGATCGGGATACGCCTTTACTGATACTAAAGCAGACTCATTATGATCTAAATGATAAACCGGTTTTATATTCGCTTAATTTTTTCCGTTCTGATCAGGTTAGTTTTAATGTTTTTCGTAAACGGGTCTTTTAAAGGATTGTTCAAAAACGACCCAATGATACACGTCACATCTCATTGTTGGCTCGCGTTTGTGCTACCACGTAAAGCATACGTTCCGTTGCTCAACGTATCGCCGTCTCGATCTGTTTGTTGCTCATTCGGCATTTTTGAACGTTCCTTTAAAAAAGTGTTGATATAATGAAATTGGGGTAAATAAACTGTATTTTTTTTCTAGTAATGATTGACTTGTAGGATGTCTTATCATTATACTGGAGTTGTTCCCATGTATAGGACTTTAAACCATTTAGTTGTTGGACGTCCTATCTTGAAGATGAATTTTAATTTCATTCAGCAAAAGTTTCCCACTTTTATAAGTGACGAGGTCAATGCCTATAGTATCTCTTCAGGGGGTTCAAACCCCAGCTGATAAAGTTAAGACCTTTAGCGGATGCTACAGACTTTCAATGGGATTTTATCGAGCTCGCTTTTTTAAATTTGGTGCCAATAGACCAAGGCGCATTAAATGATTAGACTAAGGTAATTTATTAAGGATATAAAGTTAGTAAACAAGTTGTCGAATAAAAATGGATGAAAGGATGATATCAGATGAGGATGGTCGACCTTATTGCCAAGAAGCGTGATGGCAAAACGTTATCAAAAGAAGAAATAGATTTTATTATCAAAGGTTATACCGAGGGTGAAATTCCTGATTACCAAATGTCTGCATTAGCAATGGCCCTGTATTTTCAAGACATGACAACGGATGAACGTGTCAACTTAACGATGGCCATGGTCGAATCAGGTGATCAAATTGATTTATCTGGAATAGAAGGAATAAAGGTAGATAAGCATAGCACGGGAGGAGTAGGCGATACCACAACACTAATTTTGGCTCCATTAGTGGCAGCATTAGACGTTCCAGTTGCCAAGATGTCTGGACGGGGCTTAGGTCATACTGGGGGAACCATTGATAAATTAGAATCTATCTCCGGCTTTCAAGTCGAGCTCGATAGTCAAGCCTTTAATCAGCTCGTCAACAAAAACAAAGTGGCAGTAGTCGGGCAAAGTGGCAATCTAACCCCAGCTGATAAAAAGCTATATGCTTTGCGTGATGTAACCGCAACAGTTAACTCGGTTCCACTAATTGCCAGCTCAATTATGAGTAAAAAAATTGCGTCAGGTGCTGATGCGATTGTGCTTGATGTCAAAACAGGCTCAGGTGCATTTATGAAGGACTTAGCAGCAGCAAGAGAATTGGCACAAGCTATGGTTAGTATAGGTAATGGAGCAGGACGTGATACGATCGCTGTTATTTCAGATATGAGCCAACCACTAGGATTTGCAATAGGTAATGCCCTAGAAGTAAAAGAAGCCATTGATACATTAAAAGGTCACGGGCCTGCTGATTTAACTGAATTATGCTTAACGCTAGGAAGCCATATGGTTTATTTAGCGAAAAAAGCTCATTCTATTGAGGAGGCGCGTGAAAAATTAAAGCAAGTTATCGATAATGGTCAAGCTATTGAAAAATTTAAAACTTTTATTGCTGCCCAAGGTGGCGATGCTTCTGTTGTTGACCAACCTAACAAACTTCCAACATCACGATACACTTTTGAAGTGAAGGCCGATCAAGATGGTTATGTAACCGATATTGCTGCAGAAGAAGTGGGAGTTGCGGCTAGTATGCTGGGCGCTGGGCGGATGACCAAGGAGTCAGAAATTGACCTGGCTGTTGGGGTTATACTACAGAAAAAGATTGGGGATCGTGTTCAAGCGGGCGATATCTTGGCCATTATCCATAGTAATCATACGGGTATTAATGAGGTCGAAGCAAAAATTCAAGCAGCATACAGTATCGAGAAGGACAAACCAGAGTTACATCCGTTAGTTTATGATGTGATTAGTTAAACTAAATAACGTTAACCATATTAGGAGAGACAGATATGAAAGAGATCTTATTAGCTTTACTTGCAGGAATCATTGTGGGGATATTGTTTAGGTTTTTGAAGTTACCACTACCGGCACCGCCGGTGTTTTCAGCAATAGTCGGGGTATTTGGTGTTTACTTTGGTGGGATTATTGCTGATTACATTAAGGCTTTATTCAGCTAACTAATTAAGGAATGCTTTGAGGGGAGAATCATTTCAAATGCTCATGGCATTCTAGCCAATATGGGCTTAATGATAATTCGTGTATAGGAGGATGAAACTGATGATGGATCGATTTAAACGCATCTTTTTAGTCGTAATGGATTCGGTAGGTATTGGAGAAGCACCAGATGCAGCCGATTTTAATGATGTAGGGGCTGATACATTAGGACATATTGCTGAGCATATGGGGGGGCTCTCTATGCCGGCAATGGGACGACTCGGTTTAAGTAATATTCGAGAGATTAAAGGAATTGAAAAAGCTCAACAACCACTTGCGCACTATACTAAAATGCAAGAGGCTTCAAACGGAAAGGATACGATGACAGGTCATTGGGAGATAATGGGTTTGCGCATTGATCAACCATTTCAAACCTTTCCCGATGGTTTTCCTAATGATTTGCTAGAACAGATCAGAAGTGAAACCGGTCGTGATATAATAGGCAATAAGCCAGCATCAGGTACTGAGATTTTGGATGAGCTAGGAGAAGAGCATATTAAGACAGGGGCACTTATTGTATATACGTCAGCTGATTCAGTTTTACAAATTGCTGCACATGAAGAGGTTGTTCCCCTTGAAGAACTTTATCGAATTTGTGAAATAGCTCGTAGCTTAACAATGAATGACCAATACATGGTTGGTCGGATCATTGCGCGACCATTTATTGGAGAGCCTGGAGCGTTTGAACGAACTGCTAATCGTCATGATTATGCTTTAAAGCCATTTGGACGAACGGTTATGAATGAGCTGAAAGATCAGGGGTTAGATGTTATTGCACTTGGGAAAATTTCTGATATTTATGATGGTGAAGGCATTACGAAAGCAATTAGGACACGCGATAATGATGATGGGATGGAAAAGCTTATTCAATCGATGGATGATGATTTTAAGGGCTTGAACTTTCTTAACTTAGTTGATTTTGATGCCAAATATGGTCACCGACGAGATCCTCAAGGATATGGGGAAGCACTAGAAGCCTTTGACAGACGATTACCTGAAGTATTAGAAAAATTGAACGAGGACGATCTATTAATGATAACTGCGGATCACGGTAATGATCCTATTCATCATGGCACTGATCATACTCGCGAATATGTCCCCTTAATCGTTTATCATAAAGGTATTATAGCGGGACAAGAATTACCGGTCCGCCAAACCTTTGCTGATATTGGAGCAACTGTAGCTGAGAACTTTGCAGTTCAGCTACCAAAGCATGGGGAGAGCTTTTTAACATTGATTAACTAATTAGGGGGAGAGCAAATGAAATTGAAACAGCTTCAGGAAGCAACCACTTTTATTGCCGAAAAGCTTCAAGAAAGGCCTAAAATAGGTTTAATTTTAGGATCGGGATTAGGTATGCTTGCAGACGAGATTGAGCAACCAGTCAAAATAAAATACCAGGAAATACCAGGGTTTCCGATTTCAACTGTTGAAGGTCATGCTGGACAATTGGTTTGTGGAAAACTAAATGGATCAGCAGTGATAGCCATGCAGGGACGCTTTCATTATTATGAAGGCTACGGACTTGATGCGGTTACCTTTCCAGTACGTGTAATGAAGGCGCTTGGTGTTGAGAAGCTGATTGTAACCAATGCTGCTGGTGGCGTGAATCACGCGTTTAAGCCAGGAGACTTAATGTTGATTACGGATCACTTGAATAATACGGGGCAAAATCCCTTAATTGGCCCGAATGATCCTGAACAAGGTGTTCGTTTTCCTGATATGTCAACTGCTTATGATCGCAAATTACAGCAGCTTGCTCGTGATGTCGCTCAATCGATACAGCTTGATCTTAAAGAGGGCGTATATGTTTGGAATACAGGACCTACTTATGAGACACCTGCTGAAATTAGAATGTTACAAGCTATTGGAGGAGATGCGGTCGGAATGTCAACTGTTCCTGAAGTTATTGTAGCTCGGCATGTCGGAATCGAGGTGCTTGGTATTTCATGTATATCAAATATGGCAGCTGGGATACTTGATCAGCCGCTCAATCACGAGGAAGTAATCGAGACAACTGAAAAAGTAAGAGGGGCTTTTTTAGATTTTGTTAAGGCGATTTTAGCTAAGTTAGCTTAACTTGATTTATCGCAGTGTAACTGGATGGGGCTGTGATTACTCGCCCCATCGAAGGGCTTTTGTAAGACTCCCAGTTCAAGAAATAAGGGAACATATCATTTCTAAGTGGGAGATCCAACAGCCAGTAACAGCCCGATTGGTTCAACTAGCGTTCCGTTCAGTGGGGACAGAGGAAGCTGACTAAGTTCGCAACGTCGTGTCGCAATCTGCACGAGCACATCTTATGCGTCGAAACCCCCACTGAACGAAGTTTCACATTATCAGAGGTCTCCCACTTACATAAGTGGTGTGATGAATGCATCGTTTTTTCCATTCAGTGTGGATGAAAAACCCGGCTGAATCAAGGTAAAACCTCTGGCGGATGCCACAGATTTTCAGCGGGAATTTATCGAGCTTCGCTTGATAAAATCTGGGTGTAAATACGCCAATGGGTATTTGATCTCTAGACCTGCTTGCTTCTGATTCAGCATTTTTGAACAAATGGGAGGTATTTGAATGTCAATACAAGAGATGATTAATGAGGCACTTACGGCACGCTCTAAAGCCTATACTCCGTATTCTAAGTTTAAAGTAGGGGCAGCTTTACGTACAAAGTCAGGACAGATTTATCATGGCTGTAATATCGAAAACGCTGCCTATTCAATGTGTAATTGTGCAGAGAGAACCGCACTCTTTAGTGCCTATGCTAAAGGTGATACAGCGTTTGATTTACTAGTTGTAGTTGCTGATACGGATCGCCCCGTGTCGCCATGCGGAGCTTGCCGTCAAGTCATTAGTGAATTGTGTGAGCCCGATATGCCAGTTATACTAACAAATTTAAATGGCGACCAACTTGAAACAACAGTTTCAGCATTACTACCTGGCGCATTTCTATCAAATGATTTGAAAGAAGAACGCTAAAAAGAGGAGGATTAAAGAATGGGGAAAGAATTGGCGAAAATGATTGATCATACCGTGTTAAAGGCTGAAACTAGCAAGGAACAAGTGGAAAAGGTATGTGCCGAAGCGAAAGCGCATGGTTTTTATTCGGTATGCATTAACCCTGCTTGGGTTGAATTGGCGGCAAGGGAGCTCGAAGGTTCAGATGTAAAAGTTTGTACCGTTATCGGTTTTCCTTTAGGTGCTTCAACCTCTGCTACTAAGGCATTTGAGACAAAGGACGCAATTGAAAAAGGTGCAACTGAAGTCGATATGGTTATTAATATTGGTGCACTGAAGGGCCAGGAATATCAGCTCGTCCAAGCGGATATTGAAGCAGTGGTCGGTGCAGCTAAGGGAAAAGCTTTAGTGAAGGTAATTATTGAAACAAGCCTATTGACAGAGCAGGAGAAGGTTAAAGCATGCGAGCTTGCCGTAGCGGCAGGGGCAGATTATGTTAAGACATCAACAGGCTTCTCCACTGGCGGTGCTACGGTAGAGGATATTCGTTTAATGCGTCAAACAGTGGGTCCAAATATTGGCGTTAAAGCATCAGGTGGAGTACGTGATCACGCAACTGCACAAGCAGTTGTTGACGCAGGTGCGACCCGTATTGGTGCAAGCGCAGGTATTGCGATTATCAAAGGTGAACAAGGAACGAGTGATTATTAATGAAAAGGGGATATCCGGTAAATCGGCTGTCCCCTTTTCATTATCATGGGTTAGCTATTAAAGTATCTAAGAGAAAGCCATTTATCTGGTTCAACTAACGTTCAGTGGGGGAGAGAGGAAGCTGACTAAGTTCGCTACATCTGCACGAGCACATCCTATGCGTCGCCCCCCACTGAACAAAGTTTCACTTTATCCGATGTACAGACTGGAGCCTTAATATGATCGAGCTGATCAATAACTAACTGACCTTTTTCATGGCTTGCTTGGATTGATATAGCTTTAAGAAACGAGAGCTTGTATAAATGCCTAGTGCAATCCAAATTGCTAGAAAAGCGATCAAATGAGCAAAAGTAAATGTTTCGTTATAGATGAAAACACCAATTAATAGCATTAAAGTAGGTGAAATGTATTGAAGAAAGCCTATCATTGATAGCGGGATTTTCTTTGCACCTACTGCAAACAATAATAAAGGAATAGCTGTTACAATACCCGCTCCAACTAGTAATCCAGCTAGCGATAGCGAGGTACCCATTGCTTGTAATGATGTTTGTTCTATAAATAAATAGGTTAAAGCAAAGGGGAATACCATTAAGGTTTCGAGAGTAAGTCCACTCATTGGTGAGATATCCAAGGTCTTTTTAATAAGTGCATAGAGCGCAAAGGTAATAGCTAGCAGAAAAGATACCCATGGAAAAACACCATAAGAAAATGTCAAAAAAGTTACTCCTAAACCAGCTAGAATAACAGAGAAAAATTCGGCTTGAGACAAAGCTTCTTTTAAGATAATGACACCAAGTAATATACTAATTAATGGATTGATATAATAGCCAAGGCTTGCTTGAATCACGTAGTTACTATTAACAGCCCAAATAAAAATAAGCCAATTACAGCTAATGATCGTTGAAGCAAGAATAAGACCGAAGACTTTCTTTCGGTTTCGAAAGATCACCTTGCATTCTTTTAAAAATGCTGTGAAATGATTTGATATGATAAGTAAAAAAAACATAAAGACGAAGGACCAAACGATTCGGTGGGCAAGTAGTGCACCAGCTGTTATACTTCCGACTGCCTTCCAATAGACTGGTAATATACCCCAAATTAAATAAGCAATGGCAGCAGATAAACTACCAAGTTTAACTTGACTTTCATTCATGTGCATCCCACTTTTCTATTTTTAATAGAATTAGTTTACGCTTAATTGTTGTACTTAGCAATAGAAATGTTATCTGGCAAAAAGCTTACTTGATTATTTATTGATATATTCAAACCATATTCGGGTCCAACCCCGTACTGAATAAAGTTAAAGCCTTTGGTGGATGCCGCCAAATTTCCAGAGGGGGATTTTCGAGCGAAGCTTGAAAAATCTAGGCGCAAATAAGCCCAGCTGTACATTTGCGCTTATTTGCTGTTGTTTTTGCTGATCGAACAGAGATCTATTATACTTATATAATAAGTCAGGCCATTGCGAGGTGAGGCAACGAGATCATACTTTACTTCTGGAAAAGCTGGGCTTGATACAATGGTAGACGGATTGATCTAACACTTGGTCGTTCTATAAAAGCTATCTAAACAAATGATTCAAGACATTAGAATTGACGACGAGGTTGTTCAAGATTTTGAAAACAAAGGAAGTGTTGAAGCTATGGTATAACACCTTAGCATCTAACGATGATTAACGTAGAATTAGATAGCCTTTATTTTTCAAGCTGAACTAATTTCAAGTGTTCAAATAGATAAGGATGATGTCGATGGATAAGCTTATAACTAATGTTTTTCAACGTTTATATCAATATTATGGACCTCAGAATTGGTGGCCGGCTCGAACGAGCTTTGAGATGATGATTGGAGCAATTTTAGTCCAAAACACAGCTTGGACTAATGTTGAAAAAGCTATGTCTAAATTACAGCCTTATCTTACCGCGACTCAACTAGAGACTTTATCAGATCAACAACTTCAATTATTAATTAAACCGAGTGGCTTTTTTCGAATCAAGACACAGCGAATTCGGGCCTTTTTGGCTTGGTACAAGAAATATAATTATCAACTTGAGCAATTAGCTGAAATAGGGACGGAATCGTTACGTAACCAGATGCTAAATATTAAAGGAATTGGCCCAGAAACAGCAGACTCCATTCTACTTTATGCCTGTCAGCGACCGGTGTTTGTTGTTGATGCCTATATAAAACGGATTTACTATCGTTTAGGTGTTGATTTGCCTAAGTCTTATCAACTTATTCAACAATTTTTTGAAGAGAAGCTACCTAGTGATGTTTTGCTTTATAATGAGTATCACGCTTTAATTGTTCAACATGCTAAGCAACATTGTAAATCTAAACCAATTTGTCCGACGTGTCCACTTGTTAGCTTATGTCCGCAGCGGCTCAACTAATTTGACTTATTATCAACTATTTTAGCGAGGAGAGGAATATGTGAAAATACAAGGGATTAATCATTTATTGTTCTCTGTTTCAGATTTAAAAGCTTCGATTCATTTTTATCAAACCGTTTTAGGTGCTAAGTTACTTGTTGAAGGGAATACGACAGCTTATTTTGATTTGAATGGCATCTGGCTTGCCTTAAATGAAGAAAAACATATTCCGCGACAAGAGATTAACCAGTCCTATACCCATATTGCTTTTTCTATTGATCAACAAGATTTTGAATCCTTTTTGGAACACTTTAAACAGCACAATGTAAACATATTACCAGGACGTAAAAGAGATAAACGTGATAAACAATCGATTTATTTTACTGATCCAGACGGACATAAGCTTGAGCTTCATACCGGTACAAGAGCAGATCGGATGAACTATTATAAAACGGATAAGAAACATATGACCTTTTACCAATAGGGTCATTTTTTTTGAAAAATAATTCTATTTTTATTGAACATATCGTTCTATTATTATAAGATACTATCAAGGGGGAATGATCGTATGAAATTTTTTGATACAACTTTAAAAAATCAGGGATATGAGATTGGCTTTCAAGTCTCATTACTTCATGAGGCCGCTTTAGGGATCGCGGCTGTTACTTACCCAGATATACATCAAACACTTGACAAGGAGCATCTTTATTGGGAGCAAGCTCGTCCTTTCTCTAAAGGCTTACAAGTAGAGCTGGACTTTGCTGAGCAACATAATACGTGGAAGTTGATTCTTGATTTATTACATCGAGATGATTTTAAGAGTTTAGATCAATTTCTTAGTTATTTAACTGATTTAACAGAGGAGGAACTGAAATATTATGCACTCCCCTACCTAGGTCCAAGGCTAGAGGCTATCAAACAAAAGGCAGTACAAGGTGATAAGCAGGCCATAGCTGAATTGACCGAACAGTGTGGCAATCACCCTTTTTTTCCAAAATTAATGGCCTTTACTTGTGAACAAAGTCAGGCTAATCTGTTAAATCATATTGACCGGCTTTTACGCTCTTGGTTTGATGAAGTTATTAAAGTGAATGCAACGAACCTTGAGCAGATTTTACAGCAAGATCGTGCTGAGAAGGAACAAATGTTAGTGCAGCTGACGGATCAACAATTCATCAAATGGATTTTAGCTGGTTCGAATTATAGTCCTGATTCCTCAGTTACTAAAGTATGTTTTATCCCACAAGTTATTTATCGACCTTGGGTGATTCAGACAGAGCAAGAAGGTATGCAAATATTCTATTATCCCGTTTCAGATCAACATTTATTAGATCATTACGATCGTTATCAGCCTGCATTCAGTATGGTTCAACGGTATAAAGCGCTAGCAGACGAAAATCGATTAAGGCTCGTTAAACTTATTTATGAAAATAGTCGAACATTAAAGGAATTAACCGATTTAGTGAATCTTGGAAAGACTACCATTCATCATCACTTAGCTTTATTAAGGTCAGCACGTATTATCCGTTTAGTCGATCGTCGTTATGTGATTAATAAAGATTTAATAGGGATAGAATCTGAGCAACTCCTTTATTATTTAGAAAATAACAAAGGAGTAGGGGAATGAGCAAAGCTTTAGGGCGAAATTACATGTTACTTTTTAGTAGTTCATCTTTGTCAACGATTGGTCAAACATTTGGAACCTTTCTAATTTCGTGGCTTGTATATGATCTTACCGGTTCGGAGCTTGCGATGGGGGGATTATGGTTCATTTCTATAATGACAAAGCTGATTGTCCAGCTTTTGCTCAGTCCTTATATCGATCGTTTTCAACGAAGAATTGTGATGGCTATCTCAGAACTAGTCCGCTTCATCGCTTATGGTTCTTTATTGGTTGTGATCACCATGGGAAGACTGGAAGTAAGTTATCTCTATCTTGCTTCATTCTTTGCAT
This sequence comes from Amphibacillus sediminis NBRC 103570, assembly GCF_001552275.1. Classification (GTDB taxonomy): domain Bacteria; phylum Bacillota; class Bacilli; order Bacillales; family Amphibacillaceae; genus Amphibacillus_B; species Amphibacillus_B sediminis. Next base: position 185,952 of record NZ_BCQW01000002.1, on the reverse strand, counting down.
CAGTAGTTGTGTTTGAGCCGGCAGCAAATGCTTTGCTACCCGCTATCATAACGAAAGAGCAATTAGTAAAAGCCAATGCTCGATTGACAGGGACAGCTCAATTTATTCGAATGGTGACATTACCGATCGCGGGGATTATTGTTGAAACGATTTCTGCACCAGCAGCTTTACTTATGGTTAACATGATATGGCTTTTCTCTATTTTGCTTGTTTTAGCGATAAAAGAAAGGCCAATAGACCAGGTTCAGAAGAGTAATAGTTGGTTAAAACAGTTTAAAGCTGGTTTGATTATTTATCAACAGAAAAAAATACTAATCTTTCTAAGTTTTTTTGTTGCATTAGTTAGTTTTGGTGTCATTGCTACACAATCAATGTATATTCCTTATGTCCGTAGGGTATTAGGGAGTGATGCTTCGGGATATGGTTTGTTCGCTGCAGCCTTTCCCTTTGGTTATGTCATAGGCTCATTTGTGCTGGGAAAGCTAAAGGAACCTAGACCATCTATTATCTATCGTCTGATGCTGACAGTTCTATTCTGTGGTGGTTTAACCCATATTGGATTAGGACTAACCACTAAACTGGTTTGGGCGCTAGTCATCGAAATGTCAGCAGGATTGATAATGCCAGTTTGGAATATTTATAGTAATCTACTATATCAACGTCTTGTTCCGAGTCGGATCAGAGGACAAGTATTTATCGTCCGCTTTCTTATGACCCACATCGCTAATCCATTTGGCGTTATGTTTGCAACCTATTGGGTTACTCGATATAGTGTTTCCTCTATGTTTGTCATGGTTGGATTAATAACATGCCTAGGAACGTTTACAGGGTTATTATATTTAATCTTTAATCGAAGCCAACGAGCAGAAACAAGTAATCAAAAATTGTCAGGCATGTCCTAGTCATTTATTTAAGTGAAACTTCGTATAATGCCTGGTTGCTTGACATTTGCCTCTAACCAATTTTAAATCATGCAATAAAATAATATAAATATCGATATTGGAGGGACGTAGGTGAATGAAGAGCAGATTATTGAAATAGCTTCATATTCCAATGCGGTTGGGACGATTATTGCAGCAATTGGTGAGGTTAGAAGTTTAATGGGCATTGATGGTCAAAACGTCCTGTTGTCGATAATCGGTGATGCGTTGCAGGCACTAAGTGGATTTTTAGGTGGCATCATTACCTCTGACGAAGAACTATGTTTTGCTGGTAACTGGATTACGGGTGTCGGTGCAGGAGCAGCATCAGCCGCTAGTTACTTGGCAATGCTTGATCAGTTAACAGAAGAAGAAGCACTAAGACTTAATATACTTGGTGATACACTTCAGGCAACTGGGGATACGATGTGTACAATTACGTCATGGGAAGCGGGAGATGAACGGATTACATTTGGTAACGCAGCCCAAGCACTGGGTGCTAAGCTAAGGGGGATAGGGGGTACGCTAATTCTAAAAGGGGATGAGCGAACTGGCCAACGCTTATCCACACTTGGTGCAATATTGCAGGCAATCGGTGCTAACTCTAATGCCTTCTATGAACTTTCAGACTTAAGCACAGAAAGAGCACGCACTTCAATATACTCATAAAGACATAAACAAATGATGTTAGCTTCAAACACTCAAAGACTCTTTCTCCTGCCGCTCATCTCCCGACAATAATTATGTTTGTTAATAGGTGAAACTCCGAAAGCATTAGTCGAGCATCACTAGGAGGAAGGTTAGTTTCTAAAGCTGAGCGGCTTGCCTCATTGAATTAATAATTTAGAGCAAGCCTCTTTGCCTTTGCCGTGATAGGGTTCTTCATCTATTCAAGGATACGCTTTAGCCAAGCCTAAAGTTAAAGTAGGGTCTGGGCTTAGCGACGTAAGCAACGGTAAGCTGGTTGTATTATTTAGATTTTTTTGAAAAACTACTTAGCTATATTTTAGCCATGATGGATTGGATAGGTAATCGATTTTGAGCTTGGGGAACTTTTGTTGTAATTGGTCGGCCAACATTTGCATCCCCGGTGACTCGCTTTCCTGATGACCTAAAACAATTAAACCCGTTTTTTGATTAAGATAATGAGCATCACGTAAATATTCAGGTGTCTCCCATTCTGGTCCTTCCCCATAGATGACAAGGTCAAGCTTGTACTTATTAATTAATGGAATCGTTCTTTCACTGCCTCCACGATAGCCAACAAACAGACCAATTCTCTTACAAGTCATTGTCTTATCTCCTGCATATTTAATCTGCTTTAGTTCAAGCTTTGCCTTTACTTCATTAATGATCTGGTCAAGTGTTTGAGCTGGTAACTCGATAATCACTGCTACTGTTTCGTGTTTAAGGACATAGTTCTGCCAGTTTAAGGCATGCACAAGCCCAACAGTTATCAGATCAGGCTGGTATTGATGAATATAGTCATGTAGTCGGAAAATTTGCAGTTGATTGCGTTCAATGAGTGATTTCTTTTTTTGATAAAGCCAAGTATCGGCAAAATTAGTCCGATCCCAATGTGAGTAGAAGATACCTTCATGTGTGATCATCATATTAGCACCAAGCTTGATTGTTTTTTCAATTGCTTCAATGGTGGGCATAAAGGTAACTGTTACACCAGTAATAGACTGTTCCATGCTACCGAATTTCAGAGTATCAACAGTCCTTTCGATAGGTTCGATAGGCTGGATAAGAGAATGAATAATATCTTTTGTATAAATTTTCACGGCGTCCCCTCCTTTTCTGTTGCTATCATACTATAAACGTTGAATCTAGAAACAGCTTTATTCTTTAGCATTTTCTTTGATAATTAAAGAAGCTGACTATTTACTCCCTAACCTGAAGCGCTAATTGTTAAGATATGGACCATGGAGATGATTACCACGATTGCTGGCGTGACTGCTTATCGATTTGGGCTTATGCCTTTGCCCGAAAACTAGCAGGAGAGGTAGTTGGGAAAAATGGTGATAAAGATGAGATGAACTCCCCTTATTGCTACGCTTTATTATATAATTGATTACTATAGAGCGGATAGGTTAATGGGCTTGATAATAGAAGCTATTTACAGCAAGTAGAGCATCCTATTACAATAATTTTTGAACACTTTCTTACATTTTAGATTACATTTGAGGTGAATAACTTGTCGAAAATTCTTAAACCGAACCTATCAACGATTGAACGCATATCAGATTTTGAGTCTGTTTATTGTGTTGAGAACCCAATTATAGAAGATGTTATTATCGAAGATTGCTCGATAGGCAAGGAAGTTGAAAAAGGTCTGGAAATCAGAGATGCAATTTTACGTCGAGTCAACCTCGACGGGTTCTCTTGTGAAAAACTTTATTTAAGAAATGTCCGTTTTGAAAAATGCTTCCTGACTAATGCCCAGCTAGAAGAGATTACAATGGATCGGGTTGAGTTTATTAATTGTCAGCTTACAGGTGTCCTTATGCCAGATAGTCGATTAAATCATGTTTGGTTTTCGAATTGCAATATGCAATTAGTCGGGATGGGATATAGTCAGCAGAAAAATGTCCATTATCAAGAGTGTTTACTTCGACAGGCTGATTTTTATCTGAATCAATGGAAAAATGTTGTTCTTAATCAATGTGATCTTACCGGTGCTAATCTAGCACAAACAAAATTAGCAGGCATTGATATAAGTCGCTCATCTTTTGACAATATTACCATAGGCATTGATGATTTGAAGGGGTGTATTGTTAATGAAGAGCAGGCCCGAGCTTTTTCAAGGTTGCTTGGTTTAGTGGTGCGGTCGGATTAAGCAAATTGTAGAGGGTATTAAAGGATTAGGTGAGGTTAATAAATAGTCAAGAAAATATTTAAAATCATTGATAATTAAGTAACTAAATAAAATGTCACACATTTTATAAGCCAAAAGATAGGATAGATGAACAGGATTAAAATACCTTTATTCATCTATCCTTTTTTGCACACAAATGCCCTCATTACTATAACAATAGTGTTGTTTGTTCATCAACTTACGCCCCCCTAAAGTTTAAGTGTAATATTTCGCAATATATAAAATCCCTACTGATCTCCATCCTCTACCGAACTAGAAACCAACTTAGTTTCAATAGGGAATGGGATATGTCGAATCCAAAAAAATTATTGAGAAATACATTATTCAATCAAAAAAGAGGTTACGATTTCCAGACTTGGAGTTTTGAACTCTTGATTCTTAGTAGTTTTTAACATCGTTAATCCTTGTATGGTAGCAAAATAGAAAAGTGTCATCTCCATAACATTCCCCTGTTTAAATTGACCAAGTTTCTGACCCTTTTCGATTAATCGGGCAGTTTGATGTATTATTGCTTCACTCTGCTTATTAAGATTTTTTATTTGAGGAGAAGGGTCTTCTATCGTTAAGGATTGATTCATAAGCATGTAAAAATGTGCATATTCATCATCCTTATCAAGGTCATTTAATATTTCCAGTGTAAATTGATTAATTAACTCCACAGGAGAATCATCACTTTGAAACAATTTCACAATCCTTTCTAACCCCTCTGCAGCATAGGCAACTAACTCATTAAATAAATCTTCTTTCGTTTTGTAGTGACGATACATTAGCCCAATACTGATTCCCGCCCCTTCGGCAATATCCTTCACACTTGTTGCAACAAATCCTTTCTTTGCAAATAGCTTAATGGCAGCTGAATGAATTTTATTTCTAGTTGCAATTCTCATTGCTTCATATTGTTCTTCTGTTCTAGGCAATATTTCTCTCTCCTTTTACCCTTTCCGATATATAGCAAAGAAATGTCCTTATTTTTTCATATATTTCAAGGATAAAAGATTATTAATTCCATTTTTCTTGGCTATCCTTTCCGGTATAGGTTTTCTTTTGTATTCTTCAAAACCCAATTTCTCATACAATCGTATGGCAGGTATATTCGTATCCGCCACCTCGTCAATGACATAATCATCGTACGGTGTGTTTTCAATGATATGTTGGATAGTTTGAGAAGCGACACCTTGTCCTCGGAATTTTTGAGCTGTTCCAACAAACTCAATTGACCCAGTATTTGAAGGGGAACTTTCATAAGGAGCTTCAAACTCCTTTTTTAAAAAGACTCCTGCCATGCTTCCCTTGAAGAAACCTAAGTGCTTTCTCAACTCTTTTATATTTAGTCTTACCGAATGGCTTTTTCGATCTGTACAAGCCACCACTCCAGCAATTTCACCGTTTGCGATAGCTACATAAAATTGATCTAAAATGAACATATGAGCAAAAGCCTTAGCAATAGTGTTTTTATCTTTAGAAAAATAGCCAAGCCATTGTGTGAAGCCGTCCGCGAAAATTTCAGCCATTTGTTTTCTAACATTTAGTTCTGTTTTATTAGCTTTGACTATTGTAAATTTATCATTTTTTAATTGCATACATTGTTCTCCTTTTTTAATGAATGAATATATTTTCATTATAAAATTAAAATGCTAGATTGTAAAGTATGAGTTCTTTGTCATGTGTTGTCTAAATTTCAATATATATCCCATCTCATTGTTGGCTCGGTTCTGTGCTACTCAGGTATCTAAAGGCATACGTTCTGTTGCTCATCCCATCGCCCCTCGATCTGCTTGATTTGATTCGGTATCTTTCAAACAAAATTATAGGGGAATCAATTTTGAGTAAACGACGAGTAGCTGTGATAGCTAATTGAGTGAACTATCCTATCAGCAATTGGTTACAATTGTTAAAAGCTACTTGACACAGTCTTTGTTTAATGGTTAAATTAAGTGTAGACAAATACGAATAAATAACAAACTCTTGTTCATGCTCACAAACGCAAACTGGAGTTTTATTTATACCTTGGATGTTAGCGCTTACACTTTAATGGGAGGCTATATCATGAATCGAGTCGTTTTGGTTGATGATGAACAATTTGTCAGAAAAGGAATTATCGCATTAATGGATTGGCAAGCAATAAGGTACCAAGTTGTAGGTGAAGCGAGTAATGCAGAAGATGCCTTACAAACCATTCTTGAACAAGAGCCAGATGTTGTGTTAACAGATATAAGGATGCCTGTCTATGACGGGTTGAAATTAATTCAACGTGTTAAAGAAGAAGCTTCAAAAGTCCCCAAATTCATTATTATTACTGGCTATAGCGATTTTGAATATGCACAACGCGCTGTCCGGCTTGGCGTAACAGATTTTATTTTAAAGCCAATAGATAGAAGAGAACTTGAGCAGACTTTTACTGAACTAACACCTATTATTGAAAAGGAACGTTTAGAAGAACAGGCTAACCAACGGTTTATTAACTTTGGACTTTTTCAGCGTGTTATTGTCAATCATGATTCAGCGAGACCACAAGAGTTGGCACAGCTTGCAGGAGATATTAATAAAAAATTATGCTATCTGATGATAGATATTCGTGATCAGGTAAGGACGGCAATTGTAGGTGAACAAATTAATCGAGCGATCTCTGAGTTTATTGGTGACCCAAATGTATTTATTCATCCCCATGAACAAGAAGGTTTTGGCGTGATTTTACAAGAAAAGCATCTTCCGCAAAATTTAAATGAAGTGCCATGGTTTTTGTCACGTTTAAAAAGTCACCTGGAAAAAGAAATAGATAAAAAGATCTTTTTATTTGCTGGTCAGATTAAAAATGGATTGGCGGGATTAAGACAGTCATATCAAGCGGCAATGATTGCTAGTGAGCGTCGATATATTCAAGAGCATGATCAACCGCTAATGTATCAGGAAAGACTCGCGCAATTACATGCTACAAACACGCCACTAAATCATACATTTATTACACGTTTTCTCGAAAAAATAGAAGAAAACAATCCCAAAGAGATCAGAAAACTAATCAATCAATGGGTTGAAGAAGTTCAAGCCATTGCTGCGCCATTTGATGAAATTAAAATGTTTGTTTTCCAATTAGAAAAAGAATTAGAATCTACCATGCGTCGCATTGCTGGACATAATGAACTAAAAGATGAACTAGGTTCATTAATGGCAGCATTTAATTGTAAAAAAACACTTAATGAATTTCGCCAGGATTTACAGTCCTATGCCTTAGCAGGTGGGAGCTTACTTTGTAAACTTAATAAAGAGAGATACAATGGTGATATCTATAAAGTTAAACGCTACATTCATCAACACTACAGTGAGAATCTCACATTAAAAAAAATTGCTAATCAATTTTATATGAATCCGGTTTATTTGGGACAGCTGTTTAAAAAAACATATGGTGTTTACTTTAAAGATTATTTATTACAGGTAAGAATTGAAAAGGCTAAACAAATTCTCCGCCAAACAGATCTGCGTATTTATGAGGTTGCTGAAGAGGTTGGTTTTGGGAGCTCTGATTATTTTGTTACTCAATTTGAAAAGATGGAAGGGAGTACACCCTCTAAATATCGCCAACGAATAATCAATTAGTAAAGTAATGGGTACGGATTGCCCTCATGTTAAAAATATGATCGGATAAAGGGTAGCGAGTCAAGGCTATCAATGATTAAGCAGTAAAATGTAAGATGAAAAAGCTGTAGCATTTCGATTGATATCAGTGTTCACTCGAAGCAAAATCAAATACGCCTTGGCGTATTTGCGCCCAGATTTTATCGCAGTGTAACTGGCTGGGGCTGTGATTACTCGCCCCATCGAAGGGCTTTTGTAAGACTTCCACTTTAAGAAATAAGGGAACACGTCATGTGACAACGTCTGCATTAGCACATCCTATGTATCGAAAACCCCACTGAACGAAGTTTCATCTTATCAAGTGAAGCTCGATAGATTCCACTGAGCATCCGTCGGAGGCTTTAAATTGATTCAGCTGGGGCTTGAACCCCACTGAATGAAAGACAAATGGGCATTTATCTCACCACTAATAGTAGGGGAGACTGTTGCTGAATAAAGTTAAAAAAGGTGTTGCTGTTCAGCAACACCTTTCATATTAAGATCGGAAAATTATATCTTTAATTTCTAACTATTATCGTGATAAATGTACAGAAAATCTAAGGTCAGATGCTGATTTAGCTTGGATCGTAAATAAAATAGTCAAAGTCTGCATGTAATCGTTCTCCTGATGTATCTTGTACAGCCATCCCTACAAATGCACCGGTAAAGAAGCCACCTCCTCGAATATAATCATCAGATAGTTTATAGGATGAGAAGACTGGTCCAATTTTATCCCAGTTAGTACCATCCAGACTATAAGCATACTGGTAGTCATTATAATCAACCTCGACACGCAAATAAACCGGGCTGTTGTCCTGTGGTAAAATGACTTCTTTTCCTTTGATAGGCTGAGAGAATACGGTATTGTCATGAACCATAAGATCTAGAATACGCCCTTTTTCCTCGTGGTGTGTAACATTTAGATAGGTCCAGTTTTCGGTATTGTAATAGTTAACCATCCCAGCCGCCTGCTGAAAATTATTCGGCTCGAATTCTACTTTTGTTTCAGCTTTGAATTTAAAATGTTGCCAACGACGTGCTACTAGTGCTTGAGTAAATAGTGATGTCAAAGATTCTCGTCCAGAAATTCGTAGATGTCCAGGGCGTGCTTTAAGTGAAACAATATCTTCTCCTAACGGAATACGTAAGGTTTGGAAATCGAGCGGTAATTGCTTAGCATGGAAATCCTCTTTTATAGGTATTGGATCAAATGGATGTTCTGTGATATTAGGGCCTTCAATTTCATCCTGTGGGTAGTTCCCGCCAACGATATAAGGCCAATGATCTCGCCATTCTAAGCGCTGAATCGCAGTCTCACGACCTAATGGACAATAACCACGTGGATCAAGCAGCGGATCAGCTAACTTTGGCAACACACGTCCTGTCAAATGGACAAAGAACCATTCACCAGTATGTGTTTGAACAATTGAACCATGCCCGGCCTTTTGTAAATAAATTCTTGGATGGGCCCAAGATGAAATTAATGGGTTTTCAGGATGAACCTCGTATGGTCCTTCAATTGATTTGGATCGAGCTATCGTTGACTGATGGTCAAATTTAGTTCCACCTTCTGCTGTTAATAAATAATAATAACCATCAATATAGTACAGGTGTGGTGCTTCCGTTAATTTGACATCTGTTCCCTTAAAAATAACCTTTTTGTCACCAACTAACTTTTGTTGATTGTGATCATATTCCTGCAGTACAATACCATAAAAGTTATGATGTCCTTCACGGTGATCCCACATCATATTGACAAAATACTTCTTCCCGTCATTAGGATTGTGAAATAAAGATGGGTCGAAACCAGAACTATTCATATAAATTGGCTCTGACCAGTCTCCGTCTATGGTGTCGCAAGTTGTTAAATAATTGTGACTATCTTTCCAGCGTCCATCTGTTACTTTAATGTCAGAGTAAATGAGCCAGAATTTCCCTTCGTAATAGGATAACTGTGGCGCCCAAACGCCACCAGAGTTTGGGTTCCCTTTCATATCAAGCATTGAAATCCGATTTAAGGGACGGGAAACTAGCCGCCAATTTTTCATATCTTTAGAGTGGTAAATACTTACACCTGGAAACCATTCAAAGGTGGATGTTGCAATATAATAATCCTCACCTGCACGGCAAATGCTTGGATCTGGATTGAAACCTGTTAAAATAGGATTTTGAATTTTCATCTGGATAACCTCCATGTCTTATTTCCAAATTTTAAATTTCCCAGCAAGGGAAAGTAATGCAAAAAAGTATAAACAATTGTCGTAGTAACGTCGTTTCCCTGTGCGTAACGGTGTTTGCCAAAATGTTAAGATATAGTGATCGCTTAGTGTGCCAGTTGTGGCCAACGAGGCCATTGCAAGTGAAGCTAATAGACCAGTAGGGTGAAGTGCTTTCTCTTTAAAAGCTTTTCCATCTGTTTTATAGCGTCGGTAGTCTTCAACTGGGATATCCTTAAAGAAGTCCTGAACCTTTTGATTAACTTCGAATGGAGTCTCAGGATTACGGAACCACTCGTAATCAAGACCAATATTGCAAACGACACGATACGAATCACTAAAAAAATGTCCATAGCCCCTAACATGGTTAGGGCGACCATCATAAAAGGCATATTCTGGTGAAAGACCTGTTTGATCATGGGCGGCCAGTCGTATGTATGCCCGACTTGCTTTGGTTGCTTGTTGCCAAAATTCCCGGTCATCTTGATCAGCCCATTCAGCAAATAACTGATAAAAGTGTGGCAGATGATACGATGGATCAGTAAAATCTACTTCTGGTACAAATTTGATTAATTTATGGTCGTGATTCCACATTGGATAACCATCATCGATCTCCCCTTTATGAATACAGTGCTTCAAAAGTGTTGTAGCTTGTTCAGTGTAGTTAAATGGGGCTTCACGATCGCCCCAGCGATTTCCTGCAAAGTATAAAGCCAAAGCAAAATACTCTTCGCCATCAGGTGCAGGGCCTTGTGCATTTTTGGTTCCATCTAATTGGCATGACCAAGCAAAATAGCCTTTATGCACACCTTCACTCATATACATATAGGTTTTTGACCATTGCCAAATACGATCAAAAACTTCCTGTTGATCCATTTGAACCGCCATCATCATCCCATAGGATTGCCCCTCTGTTCGGACATCATTATTTCCCGTATCGACTATGTAGCCCATACCATCGTCTGTTTCAAAATAAATTTGTGATTCTGGGTCTTCATTAGTAAATAAGCGTTTCCACGTCTCTTGAACTTTTTCTTCTACCGTATTTGGGTCAATTCCTATTTTTTCTGTAAACAAATTGCGGTAATGACCAGTAAAATAAGCACCTTGTTTCATGAGTGACCTCCCTTATTCAGTTAATATGAGACTAATTTTCCATCGTCTAGACCGGGATAGGTTGGTGTTTCATCTTTAATAGGTAAATAGGTTAATAATGTAAGTTCGTTTTTTTCTAATTGAATCTGCTCAATAACCTGCCCCGATTCAAGCTGTTCTGTTTCAATTAATGGCTGTGAGGAGGCTTGAAGCAGTTTAATCTGGGTCTGAGTTGGAAAACGTGGTCGGCCAAGCTGCTTCCAGACTCCCCATGGATTGCCATGTCTTTCAGTTAAGCGTTTACGCTGTTTAAACCATATCTGATCACTTTCAATCGGTAGGGTAAAACGAATCGTTTTTTCAAATCCAGTTCCTTTTTCCATGACTAGATTCCAGGCGAGTGCAATAATTGTTCCGTCAGCTTTTTTTGTTAGTAAAAGCTGATCATCTCGATAAAGCTCTGTTTCACCTAGTTGATTAAAAAAGGAGAATAAGTGGTAGGTTGGTTTAGGAATTTGGTTTAGTGCGATTAAACCAAAGCCACCATGAAATTGACTTTTTGGAATGCCAGACTCCTCAAACACATCACTGAAGGTCCAATAGGAGAAAGAATCGACAATATCACCAGCTACCGCTAAAATCTTGGCTAAATAGGTTGCATTAATTAACGTATCATGAATCGGATTTATTGGACTGTATGATGTATTGAATTCAGTAATATGAAAGGGTAGATCCGCAAAGTCAGATGCCTTTATCATTTCCTTTACCGATAAAAATTGCTCTAACATATTTTCTGGTGGTTCAAGCTCTTGATAATAGTAATCTGGTGTGACCTCTGGTTTCTGTGATGTATAGGCGTGACGGCTAAAAAAATCAACCGGCACGTGACGGTCACGGCAAAAATCAAGAAAATCTTTGACCCAGTAATCAGTACCGCCACAAATAGCTGGACCGCCTACTTGGAGATCAGGATGTATGGCTTTAACTGTTTTAGCTGTCACTTCGTATAACTTAAAATAGGCTTGTTGATCAGCATTTTCCCAAAAATTTGTTAGATTTGGCTCATTCCATACTTCGAATGGCCAAGTCAATACTTCATCCAGTCCATAACGCTCAATAAAATGTTCGACCGTTTTTTGAATAAGCTCAGCCCATTTTTGATAGTCAGCAGGTGGTGTCACATTTCCTTGCCAATAAAAGATCGTTTGCTGACCAGATGCTAATTTCCTTGGCATAAAGCCAAACTCGACAAAAGGCTTTAAATCTAAGTCAAGAAAGGTATCAAAAATACGGTCAATATAGGTAAAATTGTAAAAAGGTTTAACGACACCATCCATTTCCAACTCCTGATAAATTCCAATATCATCATGAAAAAGTCCATGTCCACGAATATAACGAAAGCCAATCTCTTCCTGAAGCTGTCTTAAATGCTTGACATACTCTTCCTGTAACGCCAGTCCTAAGCGTCCTGTACCGATGCAATATTTCCAATTTTGCTTACGTTGCCTTTCCTTATACATATCAGATTTAATGATAATAATAATCCCTCCACTCTAGTCTTGTTTTCTTCTTTTAATCGTACAAAAGAAAGCGCTTAAATTAAAGGGTACGAATTATAGGTTTTAGTGCAAAAAGTATAGAATTAGCCCAGATTTACTAGTATATGGCTGAAAATCGTAATATACTTTATTACATTAAATCTTATTTAGAATTTCAAAGAAATACTTTAGTTTCTTAAATATGTAATCGCTTTAAAAGTAGTATATTATGCATATACTCGTTTAAAGGTCTAACTTCATTCAGCAAAAATTTCCCTCCTCTATAAGTAGTGAGATGAATGTATAGTTGTCTACCATTTTGTCGGGTTCAACCCCCGAATGAATCAAGTTAAAGTCTCAGGCGGATGCCAGCTTTTCAGGGGAAGGTTACCGAGCTTCGCTCGATGAAATCTGGGCACACATACGCTTAGGTGCATTTGAATAATGAGTGGATAGAAACGTTGTCGTTTGAATCTGCTTGCTTCAGATTTGGTGACATTTTGAAAACGTTTCTGTAATGGTAAGGTGGGAACAGATGAGACGTATTTTAGGGTTATGGCTATTTTTTTCTATTTTAGCCATTAGTGGTTGCAATGCAGAGAGGGCTGAAGGAAATCATGATCCTGATGCTTTTCAAGTTATGTTTATTTCCAATATTCCTCAAAGTAATCAAGCTGCTATTCAGGATTATGTTGAGGCAATCATTCACGATAAACTATCGTTAGATCTTGAAGTAGTGGTTGATCTTCACTTTTTTTCGTATGAAAAGCTTACAATAGAAATTTTAAATAAGCAGGTAGATATGTTTGTAGTCGACGCAGAGTTGGATCAAATACTCATAGATCCCTATGGTTTAGTGCCTTTAGATGAATTTGCTCAATACATTGAGGACCAAGACTTAATTAGCGCGTATAAACGTCGTGTTGAAGGGGACGGTATCGAATATTTATATGCTTTACCCTTAACACCAGAAATGTCATTTATGCAAGGTTTAGAGTTTAGTCAAGCTCACAAGCTCATTGTAGGTATTGTGGCATCATCGCCACATCAATCCATTGCTAAGCAGGTGCTAGACCTTTGGATTAAGTAGCTATCGAACTTAAGGGGGAACAACTGTGGAAAACAATTATGGTTTTTTTGCAACGAAGTGGTATCGGATTATGGAATGGATTTGGCGTTTAGCCTTTTTAAATATTTTATGGCTTGTTTTTACTATAGCTGGTTTAGGTGTTATAAGTGTCTTTCCAGCAACAGTCGCGGTCTACACGGTATTAAGAAAGTGGTTAATCAGAGACCCGGAAGTAGCTATCTTTACAGTATTTTGGTCAAGCTTTAAGAAGGACTTTTTTAAAGCAAATGGTCTAGGCTACATCTTATTGTTGATCGGCTTTGTGCTGTACTTTAATTATAATTACTTAGCGATCGTTTCGGGATTAGAGCATACGCTTATCTTATTATTTTGGTATATAAGTATGGCTATTTATTTATTGCTGCTATTCTTTCTTTTTCCCGTCTATGTTCATTACGAGCTTCGCTTTTTTCAATATTTTAGAACAGCACTGCTAATTGCTATATCAAATCCGCTTTCGCTTATTTCAATCATAGCAAGTTTAACGGTTGGTTTAGCTGTTTTTTATTTCATACCAGGTCTGGTACCATTCTATTTTGCTAGTGTGCTAATGTGGTTAATCATGTGGAATGTTACCCATGCTTTTAGACGAACAGAATGGAAGCTTCAACGTATCGAGGATGGGGATGATGTATCTTGGAGAAAGTATAGCTATAAAAGCGTTAAAGACAAGATCATATCGATGCGTCAATCTTAATTGAGTAGTGAAAAGGCGGTAGGTATGAGGCAGTTTATCCAATCCTTTAATGACTTAAAAATCCGTAATAAATTTCTAATTGTTTACTTTATTTCTGTGTTTATCCCAATTGTCTGCTCCAATTTAATATTTTATATGATGACCACTGAGCGCTTTTTAGAGCAAAAACGAACAGATATTCATTTAGTGGTTGACCAAGCCCATGAGGACTTCAAAAGATTAACCGATCAAGCGATTGGGATGGTAACGACTCTGTATTTAGATGTTAGACTTTATAACTTCTTTGATCAGGACTACCAAAGTGCTATTAAATATGTAGAGGCTTATAATGACGTATTAAAGCAGTATGGCACTGCTAAACCTTTGTATCATTCTATTCAAGATATTAATTTTTACACAAATAATCCAACAGTGATTTTTTCTGGAGGAGTTCTTCAACTAAATGAAGAGGCTCAATCCAAGTCGTGGTACAGTCAGATCACACAAGTCTCTCATCCAGTGGTATTTAGAGATCGGACTGTTCAAGATGATCTTTCCATTTCGATATTACAAAAAATGGACTATTATTTTCTTTATGATGCCTATGAAAAAATCGTTCGTGTCAGTATTAACCCGATAGCGATCAAACAAGTTTTTAGCAATGTTACCCTTCAAGGTGATTTTTATTTAATTGACGAGCATGGTTATATCGTCTATACCAATAATCCAGATATCCCTTGGGCTCTAAATGATATTGTCTTTTCTGAGATTAAATTAACATCAGAGCACATCGTAGCTCGACGCGAAATAAACCATAATTATTTGGAGAATTGGCAAGTTATCGGAGTGGTCGATCAGTCTGTGTTTACAGGAGAGTTACTCGAATCGAGTCGCTTTATTCTTATATTAAGTATCATCAACTTTGTTTTACCAACATTAACCATTTTATTTATTTCAAAATCATTTCATTTCCGTTTGGAGAAAATACTGCGTCATTTGAAGAAGATTGAAAAACAAAATTTTGAAGAATATCCCTATATCAAATCTAAAGATGAAATCGGACAACTAATGGGACAAATTAATCGAATGACGAGAAAGATTAATACCCTATTTAATGAAGTCTACAAGGCTAATCTGGAGAAAAAGGACTTGCAACTAAAGGAAAAACAGGCGCAACTAAGTGCATTACAAAGTCAGATTAATCCTCATTTTCTGTTTAATTCATTAGAAACGATTCGGATGAGAAGTCTGATAAAAAATGAAATTGAAACAGCCAATATTATCGAGAATATGGCTGGAATCTTTAGAAATGCTTTAACCTGGGGAAAAGAATGGGTGATGGTGCAAGATGAAGTTCATTTAATTCAAGCTTTTTTAGAAATTCAAGCATATCGATTTGGTGATAAATTGTCTTATCAATTATCAGTCGATCCGGAAGTCATACATAATCAAATTCCTAATCTTTCAATTTTACCTTTCGTTGAAAATGCGAGTATCCATGGCATCGAACCGATCAAAGACCAAGGGGTCATACAAATTAAAATTTATAAACAGGTCAATGCGATTGCTTTTGAAATCTCAGACAATGGTGTTGGAATGACGAAAGAGCAGCTGCAGCAAATATTAGATCAGCTTGAAAGTGAAAATTATATGGGGGATAGTGTTGGCATTCAGAACGTTTATTACCGACTTAAGCTTTATTATAAGAATGATTTTGTTTTTTCATTATCAAGTGAAGAAAATAAGGGAACAACAGTCAAGCTTGTTTTACCGAACAAGAAAATAGAAGAGGACGCTAGTTTTGTAAAAAGTGATCCAAGATAAAGTTTCCTGTTACTAGGCGCGTGCGATAATAGATCACACGCGTTCTTTTTTGTTCGATAATGCTCGTCTAAATAAATGAAATAGTTATCTTATTGTGAATACGTAAACGTTTAACTAAGTTAACTTTAAGCGTTTTTACATTATACGCAAGGAGATTTGAACCGATCCGGTTTTGATGCAGCGAATATATGCCCCTAGAAAGCGAGTCGCAAAAAAATAAGTGGCCCAAAAAAGAAGGAGGTTTTAAGCAAAGCGCTCCAAAAAACCTATATTTTTTTAGGATCGCCCTTTAGTTTACCCTAGTGTGCATGTTAAAGGCATTCGCTATAATGAAAGTGCTTTCATTATAGCGAAATCATTTATTGAAAGGGGTTAGTCAATTGTTTAGAAAGAAGACTTTGTTAGTCCTAATCTTTTTAAGTCTATTCATGTTGTTAATGGCATGTGGTAATGGAGATGATCAGACATCTAGCAATGATGCGGTATCGGATGGAGATACTGCAGAAACGACAAATGAACCGGTTACTTACCACTATTTTGTTGGTGCATCGGGTAAAGATATACACACAAACGAAACAGAGGTAGGAGCCATGCTTGAAGAAGAAACAGGTGTTAACTTCCAAATGGAGTACCTAGTTGGAGATCTAATGGAAAAGCTAGGTGTTATGGTAGCTGGTGGTGAATACCCTGATGTAATTGTTCCAGACCATGGTATAGACATGTTACTTGATGCAGGAGCTTTCATTCCGCTCAATGATTTACTAGAAGAGCATGGTCAAAATATTTTAGCGATGTACGCAGATTACCTTGATCGCTTTACGATGCCTGATGGTAATATTTATTACATCCCATTTGGCCCAACAATTAATGAATATCAACCAAACCCTAATATCGATCAAGGTGCATTTTGGATTCAACGTGGGATTCTTAAAGAATATGATTTTCCAGAGATTAAAACTTTAGATGAATATTTCGATATTATTAAACGTTATGCAGATGAAAATCCTGAAATAGATGGTCTGCCGACAGTACCATTCACAGGGTTAACCTATGACACAAGCTTTTTTACATTTTCTAACGTACCTAATCACTTAGCTGGTTATCCAAACGATGGTAGTGTCATGATAGATATGGAAACACATGAAGCGCGTGTATATGCAGACTCTGATTATGCGAGACGTTATTTAGAAGCATTAAATGAATTAAATGCGGAAGGTTATTTAGATCAAGAAATGTTTGTTATGAACACGGATGATTATTTGGCCAAGCTGTCATCCGGGCGAGTTCTTGGCTTTTTTGACTACGGCTGGCAATTTGGTCAAGCGCGAATAGCAATTGAGGAAATGGAAGAACCAGATAAAGAATTTATGGCCCTGCCAATTGTGTTAGATGAAGACATTACTGATCAATATCTTGATCCACCAGCATTTACACAAAATCGTGGTGTAGGTATTTCCGTAAGTGCTGAAAATCCAGAGCGTATTATTCAGTATTGGGATCGTCTCATTCAAGAGGATATGCAGAAGCTGGTCATGTGGGGCGAAGAGGGTCGCCACTACACAGTTGGTGATGATGGCCGTTATTACAGAACAGAGGAACAAATTGAATTAACCGGCGATCAAGATGAACGAGAAAGCTTCGGTATGACAGTATTCGAATGGAATTGGCCACGACTGAATGGAACATTCTCTGATGGCAATGCTGTTGAAGCACGTCGCCAGCCAGAGGTTGCTTCAGAAACCTATGATGAAGATGACCGTGAATACTTAGATGCATACGGCATTCAAACATTCTCAGAGCTATTCTCAGCACCAGATGATCGCCCATGGTATCCTGCGTGGAGCGCAAACATCGAACAAGGTTCTGATGTCGCTTTATTCCAAGAAAGAGCTGAAGAGCTAACAAAACGACATTACCCACGCATTGTATTAGCAGATCCTGAAGACTTTGATAATGAATGGGAGACTTTTGTAGAAGAATATCGCAAATTAGAAGTAGAAACATATGAAGAATTCTTCACGAAAACAGTTGAAGAACGTATTAATGGTAACTGGCAATTTAGATAAATCTAGTATTCATAGGGAGATGGCAAACCATAGTTTGCCATCATCCTTGTTATAAAGCTAGTTGATACTGGTAATTGAAAGATAGAGATTAGTTTAGAAAAATAGATGGAATGAAATCAATCGATGCTAAGAAGGAGAGACCTTGCTTAGGTTTTTAACTTCATTTTGCAGAAGTCTCCCACTTCTATAAGTGGTGAGATCAATGCCAATATCTTTTCCATTCGGTGGGTGATGGCCCCAACTGAACGAAGTTTCACTTTATAGATTGATGGTTGATTTATTTTTCTAAATTAATATATGAAAAAGGAGGCAGCTTAATGGGGATACCAGTAAGTCCGTTAACTGTAACTGAAGATTTAAAAAAAGAAAAAAAGTCAAAGCAACCAAAAAAACGAAAAAAGCAAGGAAGTAGGCTTAAATATTTCTTTACTAAATGTCGTGAACAGAAGGAATTACTATGGATGAGTATTCCGTTTCTGATATGGCTATTTATTTTTAAATATCTACCACTAGGTGGTTGGGTGATGGCCTTTCAAGACTTTAAGCCAGCCAGAGGTTTTTTTGACTCGGACTGGGTAGGGTTTGATCAATTTAGGTTTTTATTTCAAGATCAGCGTTTTTTAGAAGTCATGCGTAATACGCTAGCCATGAGCCTGATTAACCTTGTCTTAGGATTTCTAACTGCGATCACGTTAGCGGTTCTATTAAATGAATTACGACAGATACGGTTTAAACGTATTGTTCAAACGATTAGTTACATGCCTCACTTCCTTTCATGGGTTGTTGTAGCGGGACTCGTTTCCTCTGCTTTGGCTATGGAAGACGGAATTATAAACGTTATCTTAATGAATCTAGGCATTATTGAACAACCGATTATGTTTTTAGGAATTGGAGAGTATTTTTGGGGAATTATCGGAGCTTCAGATGTTTGGAAGAGTGTCGGATGGAATTCGATCATTTATTTAGCAGCTATTACAATGATCGATCAGGAGCAGTATGAAGCAGCTGAAATTGATGGAGCCTCAAGACTTCAGCGTATTTTCTATATTACGCTACCAGGAATTCGCTCAGTTGTTGTCATTTTAATGATCATGAATATTGGATATATTTTGGAATCTGGTTTCGAAGCACAGTACCTACTAATGAATCCGCTCAATATGGATTATGCAGAGAACCTTGATATCTTTGTTTTACGCTATGGGATTTCGATGGCTAACTTCTCGCTTGCAACGGCAGCAGGGATGTTTAAAACCGTAGTTTCATTCATATTCTTATTTGCTGCCAATAAAGTTGCCCAAAAACTTGGTGAGGCGAGACTATTTTAGAAGGGAGAGCTACTATGGGGCTAATAAATAGATTAACAGGTAAAAGAAGAAGCGTCGATGACTTAATTTTTGATTCAATTAATATCGTATTAATGCTCGTGCTAGTGGTGATTATGCTTTATCCAATGCTCAATACTCTCGCTATTTCATTGAACGCATCTACAGACACGATTCGTGGTGGAATACGGCTACTACCCCGAGAATTTACTTGGTACAACTATCAACACGTGTTTAATGAGGCACAAATTTTACGTGCTGGATTAACATCGATATTACGAACATTAATTGGAACGGTATTAGGTGTATTTGCTTCTGCAATGGTTGCTTATACGATTTCTCGACCACATTTCTTTCTGAAAAAATTTATCACGATTACATTTGTCATGACCATGTATATGAATGCTGGGCTAATTCCGACGTATTTACTGCATCGGGAGTTAGGGTTAATCGGATCTTTTTGGGTGTATATTTTGCCGACATTAATTGGGGTCTTTAATGTCATCGTTATTCGTTCGTTTATTGAAGGATTGCCAGAGACCTTATTTGAATCAGCTAAAATGGATGGAGCGGGTGAATTTACTCAATTTTTCCGAATTGCTTTGCCATTGTCATTACCTGTCATTGCTACAGTATCCTTATTTGTTGCAGTTGGCCAATGGAATCAATGGTTTGATGTATTTATTTATAACTCTTCTATCCCTGAGTTGAGTACTTTACAGTATGAGTTGATGAAGGTACTAAGTAACTCTAACGCTGCCTTTAATTCAGGCGCAGGTGCCGAATCTGCTTTTGCTGCGTCTCAAAGTGGTGTTGTGGAAACCGTAACACCACAATCCATCCGTGCAGCGATGACAGTGGTTGTGTCAGTACCGATTATTATGGTTTACCCATTTTTACAAAAATATTTTGTTAAGGGACTTACTATTGGTGGTGTCAAAGGTTAAGGATTAGACTCTAAGCGCCCATGGCTGATTAGCTTGAGGCGCTCTGTTTATTAAGAAAGGGAATGATTATGAAAAAATTTAGAACATCTGAACGGTTAGTCGATCAATTATCAGTGGACCAATTGACAAGCTATCGAGCGTGGCTACAATATCGGCCGATAGGCAACCACGCTTATAGCCAAGAAGTTAAAGAAAGTCTTAGCGAAATTATCGTTGAAACACGTGATGAAGTTATCGATCGGACGCTGGCTGAAATCCAGCTTGCATTAGCTGAAATGATCAATTATTGCCCAGCCATCCATTCATCAGCGATAAGTACTCGTGGCCTATATCTTAAGATAAATCCAGATTACCAGGAAGAAGCATTTACAATTAAAACGGAAGAAGAAAGACTTATATTAACAGGGGGGACAAGTAGAGCACTTCTATACGGAACCTTTCATTTACTCCGTTTAGTTCAGCAGGAGCAGTCGTTAAAGCATTTAGCAATTGAAGAATGGCCAAAAAACCCGATCAGGATGATTAATCATTGGGATGATATGGATGGTTCCGTTGAACGAGGCTATGCTGGTCGGTCGATCTTCTACGACAATTACCAGTTTATTAAAGACCGTCAGCGTATCCATGATTATGCTAGATTACTAAGCTCTGTAGGGATTAACGCGATTACAATAAATAATGTTAATGTACATCAAGTAGAAACGAAGCTGATTACAGATACTTATTTAACGGATGTAAAACAAACATCAGATATTTTTAAACTGTATGGTATTACGTTGTATTTAAGTATAAATTATGCTTCACCAATAGAGATTGGCGGCTTAGATACTGCTGATCCCCTTAATGATCAAGTTAGAGAGTTTTGGAAGGAAACTGCCAAACATGTCTATCAAGCTGTCCCTGAGCTAGGAGGTTTTCTAGTTAAAGCAGATTCTGAGAATCGACCAGGCCCCTTTACGTATGGCCGTAATCATGCCCAAGGGGCTAATATGCTAGCGGAAGCAGTAGAACCCTTTGGTGGTAAGATTATATGGCGTTGTTTTGTTTATAATTGTAAACAAGATTGGCGTGATCGTACGACTGATCGAGCACGAGCAGCCTATGATCATTTCGTACCTCTAGATGGAAAATTCAATGATAATGTTGTGCTACAAATCAAGAATGGACCCATGGATTTTCAAGTGCGTGAACCGGTATCTCCATTAATTGGTGGTTTAGCCCAAACCAATCAATTGCTTGAATTTCAAATTACACAAGAATATCTTGGGCAACAACGTCATTTAGTTTATTTAATTCCACAATGGAAGCAAGTATTAGAGTTCGACACCTTTGCGAAAGGTCAAGGCTCTAAAGTTAAAGACATTGTCAGTGGTGAGTTGTTCAATAATCACATTGCTGGAATTGTCGGTGTTTCAAATATAGGAAAGGATCTTAACTGGACAGGGCATACGATTGCCCAATTAAATTTATACGGCTATGGACGATTAATCTGGAATCCAGATTTAACAGCTGAGCAAATTGCGAATGAATGGATTAAACTAACGTTTAGTCATGATTCAAAGCTAGTCGATACTTTATTAAGCATAGTCATGCCTTCGTGGGAAATCTATGAGAATTATACCTCGCCACTAGGGATTGGGTGGATGGTCAATGTAAATCATCACTATGGCCCTAATATTGATGGATACGAGTATATGACGTGGGGGACATACCACTTTGCTGATCGAAAGGGGATAGGTGTTGATCGTACGTTAAAAACAGGCACCGGCTATACAGGTCAATACTATCCAGAAAACCGAGACCGGTACGAGTCAATTGAGCAATGTCCAGATGAATTATTACTTTTCTTTCACCATGTTCCATATACGCATGTACTTCAAAGTGGCAAGACTGTAATTCAACATATCTATGATACGCATTTTAAAGGTGTGGAGCAGGTTAAATCTATGATTAAGTTATGGGAAAGTTTAGCAGAGTTTATCGATACACAACGCTATCAAGAGGTAAAAGAACGTTTAGAACATCAGTTATGGTCTGCCAAGGAATGGCGCGATATTATCAATACTTATTTTTATCGCAAATCAGGCATACCGGATCAGCATAAGCGTACCATTTATTAGATAGGGGGAAACAGTTCATGAGGATGACATTTAGATGGTTTGGCAGAGATGACGATATACCGCTTAGTTATATCAAGCAAATTCCGGGCATGACGGGGGTAGTCGGTGCCATTTACCATATACCTGTGGGAGAGGCATGGCCTGAAAAAGATGTCAAAATGCTTTATAATCAGGCTCTTAGAGCTGGACTAGAGCTTAAAGTCATTGAAAGTGTGAATGTCCATGATGATATTAAACTTGGTTTACCATCACGCGACCAGATGATCAAGAATTACCAAGCAACGATTCGGACCTTGAGTAAATATGGTGTTAAGGTTATTTGCTATAATTTTATGCCCATTTTTGATTGGACTCGTTCCGACTTGGCCATGCCATTAGCTGATCAATCAACAGTGCTCGCCTATGAGGGCAAGAAGATTGAAGGGATTGAGCCAAGAGAGTTAATTGATCAAATTGCACGAGGATCTAAAGGAATGGTCATGCCGGGTTGGGAGCCTGAGCGATTAGCTGATATTGCCCGGCTTTTCGAACAATATGAAGGAATGACAGAAGAGCGTTTGTTCGCTAACTTGGTTTACTTTTTAGAACGCGTTATTCCAGTGGCAAAAGAGTGTGGGGTTAGAATGGCTATTCATCCGGATGACCCACCTTGGTCTGTGTTTGGCTTGCCCCGTATTGTAAAAGATGAACAGGATTTAGATCGTATTGTTGAGGCCATTGATGAACCAGAAAATAGTATAACCCTCTGTTCTGGCTCACTAGCAGCAAATAAAATGAATAACCTTTTACACATATTTGATAAGTTTATTGCTAAGGATCGGGCTCCATTCTTGCATATTCGAAATATTGCTCATAAGGATAATGGGGATTTTTATGAGGTTGCTCACAAGGATGCGACCGGTTCAGTAGATATACGGGGCTTAATAAAAATATTACACCAACATCAATATGCAGGATTCGTTAGACCAGATCATGGTCGGATGATCTGGGGCGAGGATGGTCGTCCTGGTTATGGTCTCTATGACCGTGCTCTAGGGGCTGTCTATATACAAGGAATTTGGGATGCTTTAAAGGAGGAATAGATAATGGGGTCAACACATCCAAATTTAGCTGGTAAAGTAGCAGTTGTTACAGGAGGCGGTGGTGTACTGTGTGGCTCGATGGCTAGAGAATTAGCTAAGCATGGGGTGAAAATAGCGATATTAAACTATCCTAAGGAGTTTGGTGATCAAACAGCTCAAGCCATTAATCAAAGCGGTGGGGAGGCTATTTCTATCTTTTGCGATGTAACGAAGAAGGAAGTAGTTGAGCAGGCTTGTGTAGAGGTTATTGAAGCCTTTGGACAGGTTGATATTTTAATTAATGGCGCAGGTGGCAATCATCCAGAGGGATCAACGACAAACGAATTATACAGTGAAAAGGATATAGATGATCCAGAGGTCCGAAGCTTTTTTGATTTAACACCAGCAGGGTTTAATCATGTCTTTAACCTTAATTTGATGGGTACATTGTTACCTTCACAGATATTTGCTAAGGAGCTATTGAAAACAAAAGGTGTAATCATCAATATGTCTTCAATGAGTGCGCCAGCTCCGATGACAAAAGTTCCCGCCTACAGTGCGGCGAAAGCGGGAATCGATAACTTCACCAAATGGATGGCCGTACATTTTGGAGAAACGGGTATACGTGTCAATGCCATCGCCCCTGGGTTCTTTCTGACAGAGCAAAACCGACGTCTGTTAACGAATGAGGACGGATCTTATACCGCTAGAACGATAAAAGTACTTTCACAAACACCAATGAAGCGGTTAGGT
The DNA here is from genome assembly GCF_001552275.1 of Amphibacillus sediminis NBRC 103570. GTDB lineage: Bacteria > Bacillota > Bacilli > Bacillales > Amphibacillaceae > Amphibacillus_B > Amphibacillus_B sediminis. Next base: position 161,795 of record NZ_BCQW01000002.1, on the reverse strand, counting down.
AAGCCAGAGGATCTTCATGGTGTCTTGTTATGGCTAGTTGATGATACGTTTAGTGGTTTTGTAACGGGCATCAGTGTACCTGTAGACGGTGGTTTTATCGCCTATTCGGGCGTGTAAAGGAGTAAGGCATGACATTTATTGATAATGATTTCTTGTTGCAATCGGAGATAGCACGTTCACTCTTTCATACATTTGCTGAAAAATTACCAATTATCGACTATCATTGTCATCTTTCACCTAAAGAAATTGCCGAAAATAAATCATTTAAAACGATAACGGATTTGTGGTTGACTGGTGATCACTATAAATGGCGTGCGCTACGAACATTCGGTGTTGATGAACACTATATTACAGGTCAAGCATCAGCAAAGGAAAAATTCCAGGCCTGGGCTAAAGTAGTTCCTAAGACAGTTGGGAATCCATTGTATCATTGGACTCATTTGGAGTTGAAACGTTATTTTGATCTTGATCTTATCCTTAGTGAGCATAATTGGGAAGAAGTATGGGAGGAAACGAATCGTTTGCTGCAACAAGATAACTTTAGAGCACAGCAATTGATAGCACGTTCACATGTCGAAGTGATTTGTACGACAGACGATCCTCTGGCTGATCTCGTGCATCACGCTTCGATAAAAAAACAGTCCAGCTTTACACCACGTGTTTTACCAACATTACGCCCAGATCGAATGCTGGATATCTCAGCACCAAATTTTCGTACTTATTTGGAAAAGCTAGCCTTAAAATATAATCTGCTAGTGCAGGACTGGGCATCACTAGTCGATTTAATTGAGAAAATGGTTAACTACTTTCATGATCATGGCTGTCGTTTAGCTGATCATGGTTTTCAACGTCTTGTTTATACAGAAGCTACTGAACCACAATGTGAGTCAATTTTGACTAAAGCATTGTCGGGGGAAGCCTTGGCACCGACAGAGGTCGCTCAGTATCAAACGGCGTTACTAATTAAACTTGCTCAAACTTATCATAAAAAGGGCTGGGTGATGCAACTCCATCTCGGGGCAATTCGTAATAACAATGAACGGATGTTAGCTCAGATCGGCATTGACAGTGGGTTTGATTCCATTGATGACAGTTTAATAGCTGAACCACTTAATCGTTTGTTGAACGCAGTAGATCGAACAGATCAGCTACCTAAAACGATTATCTATAACTTAAATCCAAACCAGAATGAGGTGATTGCCTCAACAATTGGTAATTTTCAAGGATCAGGTGTTGAAGGTAAATTGCAATTTGGCTCAGGTTGGTGGTTTAATGATCAAAAGCGAGGGATTGAGCGGCAGCTTAATGATCTAGCAAGTATCGGCTTCCTTTCCAGCTTTGTCGGGATGTTAACGGATTCGCGAAGCTTCTTATCATATACACGTCATGAATATTTTCGTAGAGTTGTTGCGAATCTAGTTGGCGATTGGGCCGAACAAGGTTTGGTTCCTAATGATTTACAATTACTAGGTCAACTGATCACCAATATTAGCTATCATAATGCTAAACGTTATTTTCCATTTTAACCTATTCAGCAAAACTTTCGTACTTTTATTAAGTGCTGAGATGAATGCCTATCTGTATTTTACTTAGTCTTTCAAGCCCGGCGAATCGTACAGTGGGTGGTTCGACGCATAGGATGTGCCAGTGCAGACGTTGCGACACGACGTGTTCCCATATTTCTTGAATTGGGAGTCTTACAAAAGCCCTTCGATGGGGCAATCGCAGCCCCAGCCAGTTACACTGCGATAAAGTTAAAGTCTCTGGCGATGCCACAGATTTTCACTAGAAGCTTATTGCGCTTTAAAATCTGAGCGCAAATACTCAAGGCGCATTTATGCTCAACTGAAGTCACCCTACGATGAAAGCGTTAAATTTTTTATGATAAACTTAGTTAATTCAATAGACTAACTAAGTGAAGCGTGATAGAATAACAGTATCACATAATAAGTTTAATAGGAGGTTTTTATTGTGGCATATTTTAATGAAGTAACAAAAGTCAAGTATGAAGGACGTCATTCCAATAATCCCTTTGCTTTTAAATTCTATAACCCAGAGGAAAAAGTGGGTGACAAGACAATGGAGCAACTGCTTCGATTTGGTATTGCTTATTGGCATACGTTTACCGGAGATGGAGGGGACCCATTTGGTGCTGGAACAGCTAAACGCCCATGGGATCACTTAAAAGGAATGGATTTAGCAAAAGCCCGCGTAGAAGCAGCATTTGAATTTTTTGAAAAAATTGATGCACCATTCTTTTGTTTTCATGATGTTGATATTGCACCAGAAGGGGATACATTACGAGAATCGAATCAAAATCTAGATGAAATTGTTAGCATGATCAAAGATTATATGAAGGATAGCAAGACAAAGCTACTATGGAATACAGCGAACATGTTTACCAATCCACGTTGGACACACGGAGCGGGTACGTCTTCAAATGCTGATGTTTACGCATATGCTGCTGCTAAGATCAAGAAAGGCCTTGAAGTTGGTAAGGAATTGGGCGCAGAAAATTATGTATTCTGGGGTGGCCGAGAAGGCTATGAATCCTTATTAAATACGGATATGAAGCTCGAACAGCAGAACCTAGCTAATCTTTATCATATGGCAATTGATTATGCTAAAGAAATTGGCTTTGACGCACAATTTTTAATTGAGCCAAAGCCGAAGGAACCAACAACACATCAGTATGACTTTGATGTTGCTACTGCCACAGCATTTTTATATCAATATGGATTGCAAGATCATTTTAAATTTAATATCGAAGCTAACCATGCGACATTGGCAGGTCATACGTTTGAACACGAATTACGTGTAGCGCGTGAAAGTGGCATGTTAGGATCGGTTGATGCGAATCAAGGTGATTTATTATTAGGCTGGGATACGGATGAATTCCCAACAGACCTTTATACGACAACTTTAGCTATGTACGAAATTTTGAAAAATGGTGGATTAGGACGAGGTGGTCTAAACTTTGATGCTAAGGTTCGTAGAGGCTCATTTGAAACAGAGGATTTATTCCATGCTCATATTGCTGGAATGGATGCTTTTGCCATCGGTTTACGTGTCGCACAAAAAATGATCGATGATAAATTCTTTGAAACAATCGTTGATGAGCGTTATAAAACCTTCCAATCAGATCTTGGTCAAAAAATTATCAATCGTCAAACCAGCCTAAAAGAATTGGAGGCACATGCGATCGACCTAAAAGATATCGAGGTTCGCTCTGGTCAGGTAGAGAAAATCAAAGCAAGAATGAACCAATACTTATTAAATATTTAACTTCATTTAGCAGTAGGTGCCCGCTACTATAAGTGGTGTGATGAATACCTATTTGTCTTTCATTCAGTGCGGGTACAAACCCCGACTGAACGAAGTTTCACTTTATTGAGTGAAGCTCGTTAGAATTATAAAGAATCATGCGAATAGCCTAGCGCCATTCGCATGATTTATCTAGAAGTATCTGTTCAAAATACTCATTGAGAAGTAAGTAGACTAAGAAGCGATGGGCGGATGATACGTGAGCGATGTCGCTGAGTCGTTTTGAACAAACCTATAAAAGGAGGTTTCGTTAATGGGGTATGTCATTGGAGTTGACCTCGGTACAAGTGCAGTAAAAGTATTACTAGTGAGTCAAGCAGGTCAGGTGGTTGATGAAGTTACGAAAGCCTATCCACTTTATCATGATCAGCCGGGCTACAGTGAGCAAGATCCTGAAGATTGGGTAAAGCAAACAAAGGCTGCTTTGAGGGAACTGACCGTGCGTGTCAATGATCCTCAAGCTATCCAAGGATTAAGTTTCTCTGGTCAAATGCATGGGCTTGTCCTACTTGGAGCAGACTATCGGCCACTAAGGCGCGCAATTTTATGGAATGATACCCGTACAACAGAAGAGTGTCGTGAGATAGAAGCTAATGTTGGACTTAATCGGATGTATGCGATTACAAAAAATCCAGCACTTGAAGGATTTACCTTACCAAAGCTCCTATGGGTAAAAAAGCATGAACCGGACATTTTTAACCAAGCAAGCCTGTTTTTATTACCTAAGGACTATGTCCGTTATCGTTTAGCTGGTGATCTGAGCATGGATTATTCTGATGCAGCTGGAACATTACTTCTTGATGTGGCGAATAAAGCTTGGAGTACAGAAATGTGCGAAAAAAATGGAATACCGTTTGAACTTTGCCCTGCTTTAGTTGGCTCTGATCAAATGACAGGTACCATCTTAGCAGAAGTAGCAGCTGAAACAGGTTTAACAACAGACTGTAAGGTTTTTGCCGGTGGCGCTGATAATGCCTGTGGTGCAATTGGTGCTGGTATTTTAACAGATGGTCTAACGCTTAGCAGTACAGGAACCTCGGGTGTAGTGTTATCTTATGAAGCAAAAGGGAATAAAGACTTCCAAGGTCAAGTCCATTATTTCAACCATGGTGATCCATCTGCCTTTTACACAATGGGTGTCACGCTAGCGGCTGGATATAGTTTAAGCTGGTTCAAGGAAACATTTGCAAAAGAAATATCCTTCGACCAGTTAATTGATGAAGCCAGAAGCTCTACAGTAGGTGCAAAAGGTATGGTCTTTACCCCTTATATTGTAGGAGAGCGGACACCGCATCCAGATAGTTCCATCCGAGCTAGCTTTATAGGTGCACATGCTAGTCATACACGTGGTGATTTTGCTCGCGCAGTAATTGAAGGCATCACATTTAGCCTGAATGAGTCGGTTGAAATTTTCCGTGAAAAAGGAAAGAAGGTTGATCGGGTTGTGGCGATTGGCGGTGGTGCCAAAAGTGATTTATGGCTACAGATTCAAGCGGATATTTTTAATACAGAAGTAGTTACACTTGCTAATGAGCAAGGTCCGGGAATGGGAGCAGCTATTCTTGCGGCAGTGGGATCGGGCTGGTACCAATCATTAAAAGAATGTGCTGCTGCGTTTGTAAAGCACGCTAAAACCTATTATCCTAATTCTGAAAATGTGAAGAAATATCGTCAGCTTTTTGCATTATATCAGCAGGTTTACCATGTGACGAAACAGTTAAATCATGATTTAGTTTCTTTTCGATAATAATCCTGCACGAATTAAGACAGAGTAACGAAGCATTGACTAAATTAAAAAGAACTAATGCTTATCGTTTGACACACCTGGACATTACGCTTAAGGAAAAGGCGGGATCAAGGCTGAATAGACGTATTAATGGTTATGAACTTGAATGGATGCAAGCCGATAAAGTGGAAGGTGGTTCAATTAAATAATGGAAGCTTTAAAATCTTATTTTGAAGGACAGTTTTTAATAGGAGCGGCTGTCAATGCCAACACCATTGAAGCTGATCAAGAGCTATTAAAATTGCATTTTAATTCGATTACGGCTGAAAATGAAATGAAGTTTGAAGAAATCCATCCTAAACCTGCTCAATACCATTTTGAGCGAGCTGATCACTTTCTAGAATTTGCAGAGGCAAGTGGTATGGGCTTACGCGGACATACACTGGTGTGGCATAATCAAACCCCAGCTTGGTTCTTTACCGATCAAGATGGTCATGATGTGACAAGAGCTGAACTATTAGCTCGAATGAAAGAGCATATTGAGACGGTGGTCTCGCGCTACCGCGGTCGTATTTATGCGTGGGATGTTGTTAATGAAGCTATATCTGATCATGGAGGTGAGTATTTAAGACGATCAAAATGGCTAGACATAATCGGCGAGGACTTTATTGATTATGCATTTCAGTATGCTCATGAGGCAGATCCCGATGCGCTATTATTTTACAATGATTATAATGAATCAAACCCAGATAAATGTGAGAAGATATTTCTATTGATTAGAGGTATGCTTGAGAGAGGTGTACCGATTCATGGTGTTGGCTTACAGGCGCATTGGAATTTATATGATCCAAGCTATCAAAATATCGAAGCGGCAATACAGCGCTATGCCGAGCTGGGGTTGCAGCTTCATATTACTGAAATGGATGTGTCAATGTTTTCCTTTGATGATAAACGGACGGATGTGACTGAGCCAAGTAAGGAAATGCTTTATCTCCAAGCTGAGCGTTATCAACGCTTTTTTGAACTGTTTCAAAAGTATCAGGACCACATTTCAGCCGTCACTTTCTGGGGTATCTCGGACCGTTATACATGGCTTAGTGACTTTCCCATTAAAGGGCGGAAAAACTGGCCGTTTCTTTTCGACGCGAACGGTGAGCCTAAGCCAGCTTTAGAATATATCATGAAATAAGCTTGGTTAATTAAAAGAAGGGCGTGTGGTTGCGATTACGCCACGCCCTTAAATAGACTTAGTAGTTTAATACCTCTTGAATCTCGCCAGATTGCTTGTGAATGATAAGTTGTGTTTCTTTGTTTTCGGCGATTTCCTTACCACGTTTAATAGCATCAGTCTTAACATGATAACGATTAGCAGCGCGCTTGGCATCTGCTGTCTTAACTAACCAATCTGCTCCATCAGGTAGAATGTGAACAGCATGATCAATTAATTCCGGTCTTTTTTCTGAATGACGGCTGCTTTCATGTAATGCTTGATCTGTCTTTTGTTTTACGTTCTGACGCTCTTCTTGAGAAGCATGCTTGTACCATTGCTTAGCCTGTTCTGTTGCAATGGGAATAACATGATTCTCCTCATAACCTTCTTTAAGCATAGCATTGGCAATATCAATCGCCTTTTTCCGCATGACAACATTAAAGTTTTTCCACGAGCTTGGATAGTCCTGCGAATCCCAAGGCATTGTATCTCCTCCCTTAGTTCAATACTACCCGCTTTACCTAATATTAAACATGAGCTTACAAGGGAGATATTGGTTAAAGCAAAACACTGAGGTATATCGCAGTGTAACTGGCTGGGGCTGCGATTACTCGCCCCATCGAAGGTCTTTTGTAGGACTCCCACTTCAATAATAAGGGAACATGTCATTTCTAAGTGGGAGATCCAACAGCCAGTAACGGCCCGATTGGTTCAACTAATGTTTAGTGAGGGATGAAAAAAAACCCACTGAACGAAGTTTCACTTTATCTAAGTAACGAAAAAAGAACCAGGTTGGTCCCGGAGAAACCAACCTGGAGCTTAACTTTTATCCTTTTTCACCAACGACCGTAAAACGTTGATTCTCATGTTTTCGATTTTCAATTTCATCTACAGTTGCAATTGCATAATCGGCATAACTAATATAACTTTCTCCTGCACGATTGTTGATCACATGGTCGTTTCCTAATTGGTAGCTTCCAGTTCGGACCCCGTCAGGATCGAAAGTAATTGCTGGGCTCAGATGCGTCCATTTGAGATCACTTGACGCTAAGAGTAAATCTAGCGCTTTACCCATGTTTGAAGCGGTTGGATAAATAAAATCTGGGAAGTCAGGCGTTTCATATAGACGTGTGGTTTTATCTTCATCAACGTAAAGGCTACCTGCCCCACCTACGACAATAAGGCGGGTATCTGTTCCCTTTAGTGCATCGATTAAGACAACGTGGCTATCAACGTGTTGATGTTCTTCTCCTTCAGGTGCATTAAAGGCGTTAACCACCACATCAAAATTTACTAAATCTTCTTTTGTGAGATCAAAGATACTTTTCTCGATGACGGGGATATTTTTGTCCGTTAATTTTGCTTGGTTTCGTACAATGGCAGTCACTTCATGCCCGCGTGCTTTAGCTTCTTCTAAAATTAATGATCCAGCTTTTCCAGTTGCTCCAATGATACCAATCTTCATAGTATTCACTCCTTATTAGGGTTATGTGTAACTATTTTAGTTACAATTCATAGATTAGTCAAGTTTAAGCTTTCCAATCTTAGTAGTTCATATAACAAGATGACCAAAGAAATTTACAACTATAAGCAACACCTTTCCATTACTTTTGTGTGGAAAGGTGTTGAATAATGTCACTAAGCTTTTGCTCAGCTAATTCATTCTCTAATGCCTGCTGTGCACGAAGAAAGGCTTGATCTAAAGTAGCCTGAATGTTTTTACCAATCCAACATTGTGGATTAGGATTGTTATGAATCGAAAATAATTCATCCTGTGTTTGAACGGCTTGATAGATCATCAATAATGAAATATCCTCAATGTTTTTTAATAAGATAAACCCTGGTTTTCCGGCTTGCGCAGTAATGAGGCCAGCTTTTTTTAGTTGGCTACTAATTCGACGTATGACGACCGGGTTCGTATTTACGCTAGCTGCGATATAGTCTGAGGTAACAGGCTGATGCTGAGAGGTAGCGACCATTGATAAGATATGTATCGCTACCGATAGTTTTGTATTTATCATGCGTTCACCACCATCAAGAGTAGAACAAGACAATATCGCCGGATTAACTTCATTCAGCAGAAGAGATGAATGCCTATTTGCCTTCCATTCAGTGGAGGTACAAACCCCGGCTGAAAAAAGTCAAAGCCTCCGGCGGATGCCACAAATTTTGTAGCGGACATTTATCAAGCGAAGCTCTCTAAAATCTGATACGAATACGCCAAGGCGCCTTTGATTGTTCGGAGCTGAGATTAATTTTAGCGACGATTATAGGCACCATGCATAACAGGGCCAACAAATTGATTTAATTTCCAACCATCAACGATAGCAGCGTGAACAAATTCTTTTGCAGCAATAACGGCTTCCTTAACAGATTTGCCATGAGCAAGGTTAGCTGTAATAGCAGCAGCAAAAGTACAACCCGCACCATGATTATAAGTTGTGTTTACTTTTTCTTTCTCAAGCAATAGAAATTCGCTTCCATCATAAAAAAGATCAACAGCCTTTTCGTGTTCAAGTGCTTTTCCACCTTTAATAACAACATTTTCTGCACCGAGTTCAATAATTTTAGCTGCAGCCTCTTTCATCCCTGCTATGTCTTTAATTGGACCGGTTTGGGCGAGTTGGCCGGCTTCGAATAAGTTAGGTGTTGTAATGGTTGCAAGTGGTAGCAATAGTTCTCGCATTGCATCAGTATTTTCTGGCTGTAATACCTCATCCTCACCTTTACATACCATTACTGGATCGATGACAACTTTATTGATCTGGTTTGCTTTAAGCTTCGTTGCCCCAAGCTCTATGATCTCAACAGATCCGAGCATACCCGTCTTCATAGCATCAATACCAATAGATAGAATCGTGTCTAACTGTTTTTCTACGGTTGAAACAGCGATTGGCGTTACATCATGACTCCAGTTGTCTGGCTTCATGGCAACAATTGAAGTTAATGCAGTCATTCCATAAACGTTGTGTTCTTGAAAGGTTTTTAGGTCAGCTTGAATACCAGCTCCACCGCTAGAATCAGAACCAGCCAATGTTAATGTCTTTTTCAATTTGTTTCCCCCTCTTATACTAGATCATTTATTTCTTATCATACCATTTATTTAATAAAACAGAAAACATATAAATTTTGGGATAATTACGAGTATCTAGTGGAATCGTTCAATATATCAGGCGGATCTCATTGTTAGCTTGGTTTTTTTCTACTCATGTATCTAAATGCATCCACTCCTTTGCTCAAACCATCAGCACATCGATCTGATTGTTGTTCGCCTTTGAAAGTCATTTCGTCAACTTAGTGCAGGTACACTTAATTTGTTCAATCCCTTTTAGCTTCATTCAGCGAAAGTTTCGCCCGGCTATAAGTGGTGAGATCAATACCCATTAGTATCCTATTTAGTAGAAGAGAGAGGAAGCTGACTAAGTTCGCAACGTCTGTACGAGCACATCCTATGCGTCAACCCCCCACAGAACGAGGCTTCACTTTATCTATGAATCATCTGTCCTTGTCCGTTTTTTCTTTCATTAAATTCCTTGATCTACTTTATTGGGGGGTTTTTCTTAATTATGCCTTTAATCATATCAAGACGAGTTAGTCAAGCGAATCGCTTTTGTGATGGTGTCTCCCATGTTAAGATTATGATGGCTATCACTGTATTTTGGTTATTGATAACGATTTTCAATTAGATTATAATAAAAGCTGGTTAGAAAGTCATTAATGCACTGGAGGAAATGATATATGAGTGAGGAGCAACAATCAGTTTCAAATGAAGCTGGTGAGAATATAGAAATATGGACTGATTTAGTCAACCTGAAAGATTTAATAGTAGCGATGGTGATTACCGCTATTACTACATTAGGCGCTTATTTTGTTGCACCTAATGTTGAACCGCTTCCTATGCTATTCGGTTTGGTCGGGGCGCTAGTTGGCTTTGCCATTTCGGCTATTTTGATTAAGCCGAAGCGTCAATTTAAAGAAACTGAGCATGAGGAGGAGGCATAAGTCATGGATATGATGTTAATGTTGCAAATGGTTTTAGCTGCCTTTGCTGGAACGATCATTTATACAATTGTTGGTATTGCTCCAGGAACAGATGAGACAGCTGTTTTAGCCCCGGTTACTTTAGTTTTAGTCTTAACAGGATTAGAACCGATTGTTATTTTAACCTTCTTCATGGCTGCAATCATTGCTAAGAAATTGACAGATTCGATCCCAATAGCTGTTGCTGGGATTCCAGGTGGGGTCATGGCAGCCCCGATGGTTGAGCATGCTATTGTACTGAAGGAACATGGCAAACCTGAACTTGCCATGCGAAAAATGGCCTCAGGCTCTGTGATTGGAACTCTTGTAGCTATACCAGTTAGCTTGCTGTTAGCCCATTTTTTAATGAGATATTCTGATTTTATTGCTAGCTATGCCAATGAGTTATTTTTTGCTGGAGCTGTTATCTTGGCACTAATGTCTAAACAACGTTGGATTGCACTTGCTTCTATTTTACCATTTGCTATTTTAATACAAGGGCTACGTCATTTATACTGGGGTTTGGGTGTGATTCCAGAGGGAAAGGATGTATTTGTTTCGTTTTTCTTGGGTATTACGATTGGACCTGTTATTATAACATTATTTGAATTGTTAAATAGTAAGATTAGAAAATCATTACCACGTTACAGTGAAAAAACGATTCGCTCAGCTAAGAATAGTAAATACCGTGGTTTACCCAATCCATTTAGAATTTTAACTACACAGGAGCTTAGTTTAAGTACGATTGCGTCTTGTGTAGGAGCGATTCTTTTTATTATGAGCCCAGTAGGGATCACTATTTTACTTGGCGAGCTTGTTTCAAGTTTTGTGAAGGACCCGATCAAAAAAAGCACACTAGCTATCTCTAGTATGGATGCTTTAACAAATGCAACATACATATCAGGAACGCTAATCCCACTTATTGCTATAGGGATACCACTATCGCCAGTTGCACTTGGACCTGCCAATGCATTGTTTAATGCGCCCCCTGTGTTAACTTTAGAGCATAATTTACACCACATCTTATCGATGAGTGATTTTATTTGGGCAACAATGATTGGTGCTGTAACTGCCATTTTATTAACTTATTTTATTGTCATTAAATATGCTGAACGTATTTGTTTATTCGTATTTAAAAAAGTTCCTCATGAGGCCATGCTCGGTTTGTTTTTTGGATTAGTTATCCTACTTGCTTTTATTGACGCAGGCTGGATAAATATTGCTGGCGTTCTACTTATTGGACTTGTAGCTGGTTTTATGCATCGATTAGGGGTAAACTATGGTGTTCAGTTTATGATTCTTTATGCCGCACCGTGGATTGTTCAGATGATAGCCATGTAAATAGAATGATTATTGGGCGCTGGTATTGAATATTACGATATTGAGGTGAATTAAAGTGTCATTAATTTACCTATAAAGGAGTAGACAGAATGGAAAAGTGGTCGCCAAAATTAGCGATTGGACAAGCACATAGTAAACTTATTTTAATTGGCGAGCATGCAGTCGTCTACGGGGCACCGGCAATTGCGCTACCGTTTCAAGCCGCTTCTGTTCGAGTTGAAATAACGCCACTCGTCGGTGAGGTCTTATTTGATAGTATATTTTTTCAAGGGATACTAGAAGATATGCCAACCAAAATGAAAGGGTTGGTTCATTGTATTAAAGCAGCCTGCCAACAGCTTAATCAGCCCGTTCGTCATTTCAAAATTAAACTGATTTCGACTATCCCAATTGGCCGTGGTCTTGGTTCAAGTGCTGCGATAGCTGTGGCTTTAGTGCGTGGCTTGTTTCGCTTTTTTAACCAACCATTGTCACGTGAAATGCTCATCCCACTTGTAGATTTAGCAGAGCAATACGCCCATGGCTCTCCTAGCGGGATTGATCGTGAAGCCACTACTTCTGATCATCCCATTTGGTTTGCTAAAGATGAGCCAACAGAGTTAGTTGATGTCGCACGACCGTTTTATTTGATTGTTGGCGATACTGGACGTATTGGTGATACCCGTGCAGCAGTTGGGCATGTTAGACAGCTCTATCAACAGTATCCAAACCAAACAAAGGTGAAAATTGACCAACTAACTCGACTTACAGTTGAAGCGAGACAACATATGATGAGTGGTAAGTTAACCAAATTAGGAATCACCCTCAATTTAGCTCAACATGAGCTCGAAGCCTTAGGTGTAAGTGATGCTAGTCTTGATCACTACATAACAGCAGCAAGAGAAGCAGGAGCTTTAGGGGCTAAATTAACAGGTGGTGGTCGAGGGGGCTGTATGATAGCACTTGCTGATACGTTAGAATTAGCCCGGACAATTCAACAAACTTTAGACGATGCAGGTGCTGCGCAAACATGGCAATGTGCCATTAAGGACGGAGTGTGTAATTATGAAAGCCAAAGCTCGAGCGCATACTAATATTGCTTTAATTAAGTACTGGGGTAAGCGTGATGAGGAATTAATTTTACCAATGAATAGTAGCCTTTCTATTACCCTTGATCGCTTTTTTACAGAAACAACAGTCAGTTTTGATCAACAATTAGATCGGGATTATTTTTGGCTTAACAATCAAGAAGCCGATCAGTTAGAAACTGGGAAAATAACGGCTTTCCTAAATAAAGTTCGTACCTTAGCTAAGCTCAATTGCTTTGCTAAGGTCGAGTCTATTAATCATGTGCCAACGGCAGCTGGTTTTGCCTCATCTGCTTCTGGCTATGCGGCTTTAGCGGCAGCAAGTGTAAAAGCGGCTGGCTTAAGCTTAAGTCTGCGTGAGTTGTCCCAGGTTGCTCGCCAAGGGTCTGGATCTGCCTGTCGTTCGATCTATGGTGGTTTTGTGGAATGGCAAAAGGGAGAAAACCCAGATGGAACAGACTCTTATGCTGTCCCCATACTCGATCAAGATTCATGGGATCTTAGGGTTTTGTCGATTGAAGTAACCAAAGAGACCAAGCAAGTCTTGAGCCGAGTAGGGATGAAGCAAACTGTAGAAACATCGCCATTTTACCAAGGCTGGTTAGCGGCTGCAGAGTCAGAGTTGAGGACAGCAAAACAAGCAATTGCTAATTGTGATTTTAGCCTATTAGGGCAGACATTAGAAGCAAATGCATTAAAGATGCATGCGACGACATTGGGCACAGATCCCCCATTTAGATACTGGAAAAGCGAGACCATGCAGGTAATGGAAGAAATAGAGGCTCTTCGCGCACAAGGATTGGAAAGCTATTTTACGATTGATGCAGGGCCAAATGTCAAGGTTGTTTGTCAACCTGAAACGGAGCAGGAACTAAGCAAAGCATTAGCGCAGCTAAAGGTAGTGCAAAACATTTACTCTTGCCGCATTGGTCCAGGAGTCTCATATATAGCGATATGATTGGAGCGATGGAAATTGAACGCACAGCGCTATCTCGTACAAGCACCTGGCAAACTTTTTATTGCAGGAGAGTATGCTGTAACTGAACCAGATCAGGATAGTATCGTGGTTGCTGTAGATCGCTATTTAGCGGTTGATATTCAATCAAGTAATCTTAATCGTCTTGATTTGCCTCAGCTTAATCTAACAGATATAGGCTGGAGCTATGATGGTATGAATATTCTTTTTACAAAAACAGATAAACGTCTCGATTTTATCAAAAGTATCTTTGAGACGATTTTGGCATTTACTGGTGAAGAGATAAAGGTTCATCTAGCGGTAACGAGTGAATTAGATCATCAAACCGGTAGGAAATACGGTCTCGGCTCAAGTGCTGCTTTATCTGTTGCTTTAGTTACGGCTTTATTGATGTGCTCTAGTAAACATCAGCATTACGCAGACAATAAAATGGCTATTTTTAAGCTAGCTTCAATTGCCCATTTTAAAGCACAAGGGAATGGATCCTGTGCTGATATTGCCGCGTCGACGTTTGGGGGTTGGTTAAATTATCGTACCTTTGATAGTGAATGGTTAGTGAATCAACTTAAGCAGGAGATTGAACTCGAAGATCTTGTTAAAGCTGATTGGCCAGCATTAAAGATTTCACCCTTACAGTTACCGGAGAACCTTCACTTTTTGGTTGGTTGGACTGGTTCGTCTGCCAGTACTGCGCCATTGGTTACAAAGGTTAGAGCATTAAAACGGGATAAGCCTCAGTGTTATCAAGCGTTTTTACAAAATAGTCAAAAAGCTGTCTCGTGTATTCTAGCAGGCTTTAGCCAGGGTGAACCGACTTTGATATTGTCAGGGGTCGAAGCGAATCGGCAGGCATTAAAGAGGATTGCTATTGAGGCGTCTGTTAACATTGAAACATCACGTTTGAGTGCATTAATCAAAAGCGCAGAACCATTCGGGGCTGGCAAGACTTCTGGTGCGGGAGCTGGGGATTGCGGTATTGCTTTGATTAACCGAAAACGTGATATACAAACAGTCTATCATGCGTGGCAAGAAGCTGGTATTGAACCATTACCACTAAATGTTCCGACAACAGGTGTGAAGATTTTTTAATCTAACATGACTTTAGACGATATTGTAATCTTAAAGTGTTATTATTGCTTAAATGGTTAAGCTAAAAAAGCTAATTAGATTGAATGGCTTTTTTAGTGGTATGTGCGAAAGAAGGAATAATTTATCGCATAGGCCTCCACTTCAAGAATTAGGGAGCATGTCATTTCTAAGTGGGAGATTCAACAGCCAGTAATAATGGCCCAATTGGTTCAAATCACGTTCAGTAGGGAAGAGAGGAAACTGACTAAGTTTGCGACGTCGTGTCGCTGCAACGTCAGCACGAGCACATCCTATGCGTCGCCCCCACTGAACGAAGTTTCACTTTATCTGAAAACGGGAAAACAAGCAGTAGGTTTGATCCTCAGCTAAGTATATGTTATATTTATCTCGAATTAGAGATATTTAAATTCCAGTGTTAGGAGGAAAATCATTGGTAAGCGAGCTTAAAGGGATTCACCATGTAACAGCTATTACAAGCAGTGCCGAGAAAAATTATCAATTTTTCACCTTTGTTCTAGGGATGCGCTTGGTAAAAAAAACCGTTAATCAGGATGATATCCAAACCTATCATCTCTTCTTTGCAGATGATCAAGGCAATCCAGGGACAGATATGACTTTTTTTGATTTTCCAGGTATTCCGAAAGGGACACACGGAACTAATGAAATACATCGAACGGCATTTCGTGTTCCGAATGACGCGGCGTTAGATTATTGGAGTAATCGATTTGATCGTTTAGAGGTAAAACACGGTGGGGTTGAGGAACAGTTTGGCAAAAAGGTCATTAATTTTGTTGATTTTGATGACCAAAAGTATCAGCTTATATCCGATCAAACAAATGTCGGGGTAGAGGCAGGTATCCCTTGGCAAAACGGTCCAGTTCCCCTGCAATATGCAATCACCGGTTTAGGTCCGATTCATATTCGAATTAGTCAATTTGATTACTTTAAAAAAGTGCTAGAACAAGTTCTTCAATTTAAACAAATTGATCAGAATGGCAATAGTTATCTATTCGAAGTCGGTCAGGGTGGCAATGGTGCACAAGTAATCGTCGAGCACAACACGGTTCTGCCAGAGGGGCGTCAAGGCTATGGTACCATTCACCATGTAGCTTTTCGTGTCCATGATCGAAGTGCTTTAGAGCAATGGATTGATTATTTACCGAAATTCGGCTTTCAAACGTCTGGCTATGTCGACCGTTTCTTTTTTGAATCACTATATGCTCGTGTTGCTCCCCAAATTTTGTTTGAATGGGCGACGGATGGCCCAGGTTTTATGGGTGATGAACCATATGAAACCTTGGGTGAAAAGCTATCCTTGCCTCCTTTCTTAGAACCAAAGCGTGAGCAAATTGAAAGTATGGTCCGCCCTATTGATACAGTAAGAAGTACAATAAATTTTGTTCAAGAATGAGACTAGAGAACAGCTTATCCATTTCTAACAAAAAGTAGAGTGTTCAACACCTCTACTTTTTTCATGTTTAACTTCATTCAGCAGAACTCTCCCACTTCTATTAGTGATAGATGAATGTACTTGTCTTCCATTCAGGGGGGAAATTCCCTCTGGATAAAGTTAAAGCCTCGGGTGGATGCTAGAGATTTTCAGTGGACATTTATCGAGTAGCTCGATAAATCTGAGTGCTAATACGCCAAGGCGCATCTGATTTATCTGTGTTAACGAAGATATTAATTACCTTGCATTGTAAAATAACAAAGTATTTCGTTCTGTCTAGTTACTTGAAGTGGCTACAGAATTCGATGACATAATCGACTTGTTTTTTAGTTCTAATATCTTTGGGGTTATGTGAAAATTCAATTTAATAGATAGATATTGTATAATTAGGCTGGTTGAATGTTATAGTTAAACCAAGCGTTGATTACGAGAGTATTGAATACAATACATTACACAGTATTAGTTGGAGGAGGTACACTGAAGTATGAAGGAAAAGATACACATTTTTGGAGCTTCTGGGTCTGGCACAACGACATTGGGCGCTGCATTAGCGAAGGTATTACCACATACACAGTTTGATACCGACAATTACTATTGGGAAAATAAATTTACGAGAAAAAGACCAGTGCCTGAAAGACGAAAAATATTGAATGAGGATTTATCTAAATGCAAAAATTGGATTTTATCTGGTGCCTTGTGTGGTTGGGGAGATTACCTCAGAAGTTATTTTGACCTGGTTATTTTCTTATGGATTCCACAGGATATTCGGCTTGAAAGACTACGAGAGAGAGAATTCTTAAGGTATGGAAATCAAATATTGCCTCATGGCAGTAAATACGATCAATTTAAAACATTTATTGAATGGGCTTCTTTATACGATAATGCAGGAATGGAGGTAAGAAGTAAAACGTTACACGAACATTGGATGGAGGAACTGCCTTGTCCAGTGTTAAGGATTGAAGGAGATTATTCAGTTGAGGAGCGGGTTAATATAGTTTTGGGATATTTAAATGATCATTGAATTAACGGATGTTTTGGCTTAAAAACTTTTCAATTAAAAATGAAGCTTCTGTTAAAGTTTATCGCAGTGTAACGGTCTGGGGCTGCGATTACTCGCCCCATCGAAGGGCTTTTGTAAGACTCCCACTACAAGAAATAAGGGAACACGTCCATGTCTAAGTGGGAGATCCAACAGCCGGTAACGGTCCGATTGGTTCGACTAACGTTCAGTGGGGGAGAGGAAGCTGACTAAGTTCGCGACATCGTGTCGCAACGTCTGCACGAGCCCATCCTATGCGTTAAATCCCCCACTGAACGAAAGTTTCACTTTATCAAGGGTTTTTCATTTTTTTCTTTTCTGCAATGCTTGATTTTGCTATGCTTAATTCATGACGTAATTAAAGGAATGAAGCTACAATGGCTTTTTGGTTTAGTCTTACATATATTCTAATAACATGGTTTACAGGACTTTATCTACTCAATGACCGAGTCCCTGATCAAGCTGTTATTATTTTAATAAGTGCTGTTTTTTTTACATGTTATTTTATTTTACCTTTAACAAAACGGAATTTATTGAGTTATTTGCTGATTCAAGTGGTTTTATCCACACTTGTAATGGTGCTGTTTGGGTCTGGTGATGATAGTGGTTTCAAGCTGCTGCTCTTACTTCTGTTGATGATTCAAGCTATTCAACATTTGAAAGGGCTGAAGCTGCTAATCCTTGTCTTGTTTCAATATGGGGCAGCGGTCCTTCTAGCCTGGTATCATCAAGACTATCATCAAGTCATATACATAAGCCTGTTTGTTGTGGTAATGGTGTTTATCTTTAAACAATGGTTTCAAAGCAGAAGCTTGTTAACTACTATCCAGCAAGAGAAAGACAAATTATCGCAAGAGCACCGTCGCTTAAAACGACAAGTTGTCGCTAATGAGAAGTTAGTGCGACAAGAGGAACGGAATCAAATTGCTCGTGAGATCCATGACTCGGTTGGACATCGGCTGACCGCTTTATTAATGCAACTTGAGGTTGCCAGACTACAGACGGAGGAAGCTGAGCTCAAAGCAAAATTTGATCAATTCAAGCAATTGGCTCAAATGAGCCTTAATGAAACGAGAGAAGCTGTCAAAACATTGAAGTATGAAGAAACAACAGGCTTGTCAGCGATCATGCAGCTTGTCCGTAAGCTTGAAGCTGAAAGTCATATCCGGGTAGCATTTGTTGTACAGCCCGGTGCCCTATCCTTAACATTGACGAATGATCAATCGGTTGCAGTTTATCGATCGATCCAGGAAGCCTTGACTAACATGATGCGCCACAGTGAGGCGAGACGTGCTCGGATTGAATTTAGTTTAGTTGGAGATCGTTACTTTCAGTTTCAAATCAGCAACCCAGTCAAAAAAAATAAAACAATTAATGAAGGCTTTGGGTTGACTGCAATGCGAGAACGACTAGAACAGCTGGGCGGATCTTTAACCATTTCACAAGTCCAGCTCGAATTCCGTATTAATGGGATGTTTCCATTAGAGAGAGGTGTTTCATAGAATGATTTCTATTTTGCTTGCAGAAGATCAAGCTTTGGTTAGACAAGGCTTAAAGATGATGATCGAAACCGACCCAGAGTTATCGGTAAAGGGAGAAGCAGCTAATGGCAAAGAGGCGATTGAGCTTTGTGAGAAACAACCTTTTGATTTAATTATTCTTGATATTCGTATGCCTGAAATGACGGGACTCGAAGCAATGCGGATAATAAAAGAGCGCTGGCCTAAGTACAAAATTCTCATTTTAACTACATTTAATGATGAAGACTATGCATTAGAGGCCTTGAAAAATGGCGCTAATGGTTATATGTTAAAGGATGCTGATGCAGAGGAGTTAATCCGTTCGATCAGAAGCTGTTTAAAGGGTGGACTCTCTATTGAGGATCAGGTAGCCGCCAAGGTGATGCCTACATTGATTCAAGGAAATCGGCGATCTGATATTGATTCTTCTTTAACAAAAAGGGAATTGGATATTATCAGATGCGTTGGACAGGGGTTAAGTAATAAAGAGATTGCCGACCAATTGTATTTATCTGTTGGTACAGTAAAAAATCACATTTCAGTTATCTTAGATAAGCTAGCTCTACGTGATCGCACCCAGATAGCTATTTACGCGATCCGACATCATATTGAATAAAAAAATGACGGAGGTCATATCTTTAAATAAATCTCGTGACCAAAGACAGTTTGCATACTGTCTTTTTTTTAATAGGATGAGGATAGATAATCTAACCATGCTGTTTTGTTTCATTGAGCAGAAGTCTTTCACTTCTATAAATGGTGAGATGAATCCCTATGAGTCTTTCATTAAGTGGGGGGTTAAAACCCTGTCCTGAATTAAGTTAGCCTTCGGCAGTTAGCCACAGATTTTGGTCGAGAATTATCAAGCGAGGCTCGATAAAATTTGGGTCAAATACGCCAAGGTGTATTTGACTGAGTTATCAAATGATAGAAAGTCGTGTTAGCTTGTTTTTTCGTTAAGCTTTTATCGCAGTGTAACTGGCTGGGGCCGCGATTACTCGCCCCATCGAAGGGCTTTTGTAAGACCTCCACTTTAAGAAATAAGGGAAGTGGGAGACCAACAGCCAGTAACGGGCCGATTGGTTCAACTAACGTTCAGTGGGGGTGGAAAAAACCTCCACTGAACAAAGTTTCACTTTATCATGACCATGACGCTAGCTTGGGAATTTTATTGAACACAGAGTTTAAGCAAAGATTAGTTCTGTAATACAGTTAATAAGGAGGGATTTTACTATGTTAGAAGTAGAAAATCTAAGTAAAGTGTACAAATCAAAAAAGGCTGTTGATGGGGTTAACTTATATTTAGATAGTGGTGAGTCCATTGGGTTGTTAGGGCCAAATGGAGCAGGTAAATCCACGACTATCTCAATGATGTCAACCTTAATTAGACCATCAGATGGAGATGTCCGTTTTAAGGGGAAGAGTATCTTAAAGCAGCCTGATTTAGTTAGGCCGATTTTAGGTGTTGTTCCTCAGGAAATCGCCCTTTATGAAGAATTAACCGCCTATGAGAATATGAAATTTTTCGGTAGGGTGTATGGTTTGTCGGGGAAAAAATTAGATAACAAGGTTGAAGAAGTACTAGAGCTCGTAGGATTAAAGGAAAGAAAAAAGGAAAAGATTAAAGGCTATTCTGGCGGTATGAAACGTCGGATCAATATTGCGGTTGCGCTTATGCATCAACCTGAATTATTGATTATGGATGAGCCAACGGTAGGGATTGATCCGCAATCAAGAAACTATATCTTAGAAATGGTACGACAGCTCAACCAAGAGAAAGGCATGACTGTTTTATACACAAGTCATTACATGGAAGAAGTTGAGCGATTATGTGATCGCATTTACATTATGGACCATGGCAAGGTTATTGCTTCCGGGACAAAGGATGAATTAAAGAGTATTTTATCTGGTGAGGAGACGGTTCTTGTTGAGGTACAACATAAAACAAATGCACTTGCGAATCAGATCGCTTCTCTCCCATCAATACAAAAAGTGACCGAGGTTGAAAAAGGATTTAAGGTCATTGCGCCAAAAGGAGAAAATATCTTTACTGACGTATTTCGAGCTACTGAAGAGGCTGGTGTAAAGTTAATGGGTCTACATGTCCAGACACCAACGCTAGAGGATGTTTTTCTTCATCTAACCGGGCGTAAATTGAGGGACTAAGGGGGACTTACTTATGTGGAATGTGATCAAAAAAGATTTTTTAACAATTTCACGTGATCGATCTGAGGTGTTAGTGCTACTCATTATGCCTTTTATCCTTATTGCTATTTTAGGTTTTGCATTAGGGGACCTAATGTCAGGCACAAATGGGATAGAGGAGATTCCGGTTGCACTCGTTAATGAACAGGACATCGATCAAGCGATCCTTGATTTAGAGGTCGATTTGCGAGATCAAGGCATACCTAATGAGATAGTAGCTGATTTAATAGCTAATATTGAAGATACAGATCCAGCAACATCATTTATAAATTTTTTAACAGATCCTGATTTGGATGATATATTAGCTGTTTCAACGGATTATGATAAAGAATCAGCGATGTTGGCTTTAGAGGAAGAAGAAATAGCGGCAATTGTTATCATTCCTGAGCAGTTCTCTTATCATCTTTTATCTGCCCTTTATTTAGATGAAGGAACAGGGTCTAAAGTTGAGCTTGTTGTCCAGAATAAAGAACAAATTCAGGCAGGAATTGTTGAGAACATTGTTCAGAATTTTAATGATCATTTTAACTTTGAAACATCTATTATTCAAGCTACCGAAGGAGCTGCTGTGCAAACAGACTTAGATACCGTTTCATTCGGTGAGACAGTCAGCATTAGCATGCAAGATCCTGTTTCGGCATTTCAATACTATACCATTGGTATGGCTGTTATGTTTGCTTTATATGTTGCTAGTACAGTTTCAGCCAATGCCTTTAAGGAAAAAAAATCACATGTATTTGCGCGCTTAATGATTACTGGTGAAACTCCGTTACGCTATCTTTTTGGTAAATTTACTTCGGCGATTTTTCTAACGTTCTTACAGTTGGCCATACTGTTTAGTGTATCTCATTTATTATTCCAGACATTTGAGAATAAAAATGTAGAGTTTTGGTTAGTCATAGGCCTTATCACGTTTGTATTTTCTGCGACAGTGAGTACTTTGGCAATGCTTATTACGTCTATTGCCTTACGGTTTAATAATGATACGGTCTCTGGAATTTTTTCTGGTGGTGTCATTACACTCTTTGCTTTTGTCGGTGGTAGCTTTACTCCAGTTGAACAGATCTCCCCATTTATCAGAGAACTGGGTAACTGGACGCCTAATGGTGCTATCATGACAGCATATTTACAAATGATTCAAGGGTTCGAGATCTCTGAAATATTACCAATGCTTTATCGTGTATGCGGGATGGCGATATTATTTATCCTTCTTGCAGTTGCTATTTTTCCGAAAAGGAGGTTGACTTAATGCTACCTGTTCATAATTTACAATGGTTACGTCTTATCCGAGAGCCACTTATTGTCTTATCCTTTTTTGGTCTAACATTGATCTTTGTGTTTTTCCTTGCAGGAAATCAAGATAGTCAAATCATTACGATTAGAACGTTTAGTGATCAAATGACGGAGGATGAAGCTGAGCCATGGTTAGAGCAGCTCAACCAATCTGATGCTTATCAATTTGAATGGCATAATCGTGACGAGATTGAGAGATTGATAAGGAATAATCAACTTAGTTTTGCACTTGAATTAGAGGAGTTAAACTACCGATTTTTAGTTGGACAAAATTCCCAATTCCTGATGCCTGTTAACCAACATGTTGAAAACATTTATCGCACTGAACTTAGATTAGCTGAAGTGACTGAGCAATTCCCTGATGCTAATGTAGAGCATCAAAATTATATTGAAACAGAAATATCTGCGTTAAGTGGGGATTCAACAGCTGGACAAGAAGCTGGTATTCAGGTACTCGTAGGGATGACCCTTTACTTTGTCATGTATACCCTCTTATTTAGTGTCAGTAATATTGTGATTGAGAAGCGTTCTGGTACATGGAATCGACTCATTTTCTCACCGTTAAAAAAGACACAAATTTATCTTGGACAAATACTCCATTATTTTCTACTAGGTTTGACGCAAGTTGGTTTGTGCTTTTTTATCTTTCATTACTTTATGGGATACGATTTTGGTGATCAGTATTGGGCGATCATCATCCTGTTAGCGACATATGTCTTTACCATTGTTGCTTTAGGTGTGCTTGTGAGTGGTCTCGTTCAATCACCACAACAGCTACAGGCGATCATTCCAATCATTTCAACGGCAACCGCAATGTTGGGTGGTGCATTTTGGCCAATTGAGCTGGTGAGTAATAATTTTTTACTTGCTTTATCGAAGGTTGTCCCGATCTTCTATGGGATAGAGGCATTAAAGGATGCCATCTTGTATGGAAGTGGCCTAACAGACATTATTCAACCGATTTCGATTTTACTCTTAATGGGTGTATTATTTATGGGGATTGGGATTAATTTAATGGAGAGAACAAACTAAGCTATCAAGGCTATTCAATCAACAGTGGTATTTAATAACATTTGTAAACGACCTTTGCTTTTACTATAAAGTTAAGGTCGTTTAATTTTAAAAATATAAAGTGAGGCTTCGTTCAGCGGGGGGGTCGACGCATAGGATGTGCTCGTGCAGATGTTGCGACACGACGTCACGAAATAGTCAGGCTTCCACTCTCCCCCACTAACGTTAGTTGAACCAATCGCCAGTTACACTGCGATAAAAATATTATAATAAGAGAGTTAGAGATAACACTACAAAAAAACTGAAAGCGCTTGTATAATGAAGAAAAGAAATGTAAAACGAATGGAGCTGTTAGTATGTATTTGGTTTTTGATATAGGTGGGACTTTTGTTAAATATGCAATGATGACCCGGTCAGGCGAGCAAATAGATGAGGGTAAATTTCCTACCCCTTATCAAAGCGCGGAGGATTTAGTCCAACAAATGAGCGATGTGTTTAAGGAGTCAGCGCCTAACATCAAAGGGATTGCCATTAGCTGTCCAGGAACAATAGATGTGGATACAGGTATCGTCTATTATGGTGGTGCTTTGAAATACTTACATAGGAAAAATCTTGTCACGATGTTAACCGAAAGCTGTGGCGTACCTGTTTCGATTGAGAATGATGGGAAATGTGCAGCATTGGCAGAACAATGGCAAGGTAGTGTGAAAGGTTATAAACATAGTGTTGTCCTAGTATTCGGAACAGGTGTGGGTGGTGGATTAATTATTGATGGTAAGCTTCATCGAGGTGCTAATCGCGAAGCTGGCGAGCAAAGCTATGTTATGGATAGCTACGATCATCAAGCTAATAAGGCTCTATTTGTTGGTGAATCATGCTCCGCTGCTGAAATGGTCAATAAAATTGCCAAAGTTAAGGGATTAGCTGAAAATGATGGAGTAGGTGTATTTGAATATATTAATAATCAAGATCCAGAAGCGGTTGCAATTTTTGAGCGCTTTTGTCAGCATGTCGCTGGTCAAATTCTAAATCTACAATATATTATCGACCCAGAAATCTTTGCCATTGGTGGAGGAATAAGTGTACAACCCGTCTTTCTGGAAGGTATAAAAAAAGCGGTTGAAACGATTAAAACAGCTAATCCTCATCATATCGCAACACCAAATATCGTAACTTGTCATTTTAGAAGTGCAGCTAACTTATATGGTGCACTCTATCACTTTTTATTACAGCATGAATCATACGGGAACTAAAAAGATAGACTCCTTTTTCAGTGAGATTAAATAGGCATTTAAAAAAGTCGAATGCTATTTTTAAATGCCCTCTTAAAGGGAGTCTAGGCAAATTCCTCGCTTACGAGTATGAGATACTGTATGATTACTTGTCATTTTATCATGGTGAAGGATCAGCTCAACGCAATCTAGCCTAATCCTGTTCTTTCTTGCAAGAATAAATCCAACCCCCGTTGACGAAGCTTACAGGCAGGGCATTTTCCACATCCTGAACCACGTATACCTTCATAGCAGGTTAATGATTTCTCACGGACAAATTCAAATGCATTGAGCTGATCAGCTAACGCCCAGGTTGCCTTTTTATCGAGCCACATAAGTGGAGTATGGATGACAAATTGCTCGTCCATTGATAAATTTAAAGTCACATTTAATGATTTAATAAAAATATCACGACAATCCGGGTAACCACTAAAATCTGTTTCACATACCCCTGTAATAATATGCTTGGCCCCTACTTGACTTGCATAAATAGTAGCAAATGATAAGAATAATAAATTTCGCCCTGGCACAAATGTAGAAGGAAGCTGACCTTCTTTTCCTTCACTTATTTCAATACCTTGGCGTGTTAAAGCGTTTGGTGTGAGTTGGTTAAGTAGCTCCATATTTAAGATGGTTTGCTTAACACCTAACTCTTCCGCAATCTCTTTAGCAACCTTTATTTCTTCTTGATGACGTTGATTATAATCAAATGTGATCACTTCAACGTCAGCGAATTTTTTTAATGCCCAGAATAAGCAGGTTGTACTGTCCTGCCCACCACTAAAAACGACAATTGCTTTTTCTTTATCCATTATCATCCATCCTTATTCATCTTAATTGAACTACATAAAAAATGCTGGATTAGCAGCAAACAGCTCAAGCTGGCGTTGGTTATCCACGAAGTGTATGCCTATAGTTATGATGCGAGTAGCGCAAACACGAACCTTCTAGTAGTAAGTGAACAACCCATCTAGATATTACTCATACTTCATCCAACTAGTAGAAAATATATTCTTCATTCTATCATATTCGATCACGAGAAAATATCATCAAATCATGAGGAAACGCCTTGACAGTTTTTTAGTCAACTAGCTTGAAAATCAATGATGAATGTGCTATTTTATAGAACAATATCTTTACCAGGAAGTTAATATAAGGAGGTGGTTTGATGCGTCGTGTAACCTTGGTTAGTCTTTACCAACATCCGATTGTGCAAAAATATGTCAAACGTTCAGGGATGGCCCATGCTATTGATGTTGCAGAGCGGTCTGTCAAAATTGCTAGTCAAACAAACGTAAACCCAGATCATGCTGCCAAAGCAGGCTTCCTCCACGATATTGGTCATTATCAATGGTACCAAGATGGTAAGTGGGATTTTAAGCAATACAGAGAAAACGATATACACGCAATTAAAGGGGCGGAACGGGCTCATAAACTGCTGATCCGTCAAGGGGAAAACCATAAAGATGCTAAGGCGATCGCATTAGCTATTTTACTTCATACCGATTCCTATTTGCCTGATGGTTCCTTGTGTTTGACACCGTTACAGAAGATTGTCGCTCAGGCAGATACGGAAGTTGAAGAAGCGGGTGGAGCGCATCACTATCGAGAAATTAGTGATCAAATCGCACTTGAACGCCTCAGAAAACTAGATGCTAACATCGACTACTTATTAGGAAAACTCCAGAGAGCTGAATAGTTGTTAAGTTAATGCTCTTTTACTGGTTAATATTTAAGCCAAAATAAAAACTTCTATACAAGTTCCTATACAAGTTCGCTAGTAAATAATTAAGTTGTAAAGATACCGATCACTTATACCTCCCGGATCGAAGCTTGTTTCTTTTTTTGAGCTGACTAAGTTCGCGGGGGCGTGTCGCAACGCGTCGAAACCCCCGCTGAACGAAGTTTCACTTTATGAAAAGATAACCTTATTTTCCGCGTTGTTCAAATAATTGGGCTATACGTACAATGGTCATAACTGCTTTTTCCATGTTTTCTACTGAAATATATTCATACTTACCATGGAAATTCTCTCCTCCTGTGAAGAGATTTGGTGTAGGCAACCCCTTAAATGACAACTGAGATCCATCTGTTCCACCACGAATTGGCTCAATAATTGGCTTAATATCAAGCTGCTCCATTGCTTCTGCCGCAATGTCGACAATATGATGAACAGGTTCAATCTTTTCTCTCATATTATAATATTGGTCTGCTAAATTTAAAGTAATAGCTTTATCACCATACTTTTGTTTAAACTCTTTAGTGATTTTGTTTAGTCGTTGCTTTTTTTCTTCGAATTTCTCTCTGTCATGATCTCGGATAATATAGTAAAGCGTTGACTTCTCTGTATCTCCATTAAAGGATAGTAAATGATAAAAGCCCTCATATCCTTCAGTAAACTCTGGTGCTTGCTCAGCTGGTAAACGATCATTGAACGCCATAGCTAATTTAATTGAATTTAACATTTTGTTTTTAGCAGTACCAGGGTGAACATTGTTACCGTAAAAGGTGACTTTTGCTGCGGCCGCATTAAAGCTTTCATATTGCAGCTCACCTAATGGGCCCCCATCGACCGTATAAGCGTAATCAGCATCAAATGCTTCAACGTTAAAGCGGTGAGGCCCTCGTCCAATTTCTTCATCAGGAGTAAACGCTACTCGGATTGGGCCATGTTTAATTTCTGGGTGCTGGATCAAATAGTCCATAGCTGTAATAATTTCGGCAATACCTGCTTTATTATCAGCACCAAGTAACGTTGTCCCATCCGTAGTAATAAGGGTGTGACCTTGGTATTTTTTAATTTCTGGATAGTCTGATGTTTTTAAGGTGATTTGCTTTTCTTTATTTAAAGTTAGATCGTTACCATCATAATTTTCCACTATTTGTGGATTAACGTTCTTACCGGTAAAGTCAGTCGCTGTATCTAAATGTGCTAAAAAACCAATTGTTTCAGTTTGCTTGTCTGTATTCGCTGGTAAAGTTGCCATCACATAGCAGCTGTCGTCAATCGTTATATCCACCATGCCGATGTCTTTTAACTCCTGTACTAACTGACGAGCCAATGTCCATTGTCCTTCCGTAGATGGGCAATCTTGATTGTCTTCATTTGATTGTGTATCAATTTTGACATACGAGGTAAATCGATTAATTAGGTTTTGTTTCATTTTTTCCACTCCATTTAAAATATGATGATGTTCAAATTGTCACCAAATGATAAGCGTCACATCTCATTGTTGGCTTGTTTTTTGATCGCTTTTCGTGTACTTATCGACGTACACTCCATAAGTCGACCTTACGAGCCATGTTTGAACGCAGGCTACAACTTTATTTTATCATAGCATGCTTAAAATAAGTTAGCTTAATGATATAGATTTGCCAGATTAGCTAAACATTAACCCAAATGGGTATACTAGTTTTAACTTCATTCAGCAGAAGCCCCCCCTTGTATAAGTGGTGAGATGAACGAAAATATCTACTTCATTTGAGGGGATTAAATACGCCAAGGCGCATTTGCAAACGAATATATTATACAGCATCTTGCTTTCGTTCAATGGATAAGGTCATTATAATGGAGATAATCAACACAGAGCTTACATATCATCAACAGGTTCAGTATTTGTCTCTTAGAAAGTGATTAGATATTTTGGTTTGATAATAACGAATATATGAGGAGTAGTGACATGTCAAATGAAATAAATAAGCGTAAGGCGGAACATATTGAGCTATGCTTAACAGACCAAGTAACTGGAGTTGGCATTACCTCTGGGTTAGAATCCGTGCGTTTGATTCATAATGCTCTACCAGAGATCAACTTTGATCAGATTAGTTTGCAAACGAATTTTTTAGGTCAACCTATTGCAACACCATTTCTCATTAGTTCAATGACTGGGGGCACGGAGCAAGCGGCTGAAATTAATCGCCACCTTGCTACTGCAGCCGAACAAAGAGGCTGGGTGTTCGCATTAGGCTCAACGCGTGCGCTTATTGAAAATAAAAGCTACCGTGAATCTTTTAAAATTCGACAATACGCACCAACCATTCCAATTATCGCCAATTTAGGTGCGGTTCAGCTGAACTATGGTTTTACAGCAGAAAAATGTCAACAAATTCTTGATATTACAGGAGCAAATGTCTTTGTACTCCACCTCAACTCGATTCAGGAGGTTATTCAATCTAATGGTGATACTAATTTTCATCAACTTCTAACTAAATTAGAACTATTATGTCAGCAGCTTGATGTACCAGTTGGCGTTAAAGAAGTGGGTTGGGGAATTGATGGCGATACCGCTTATCGGTTGAGTCAGGTAGGCATACAATTTATCGATGTGGCTGGTGCAGGGGGCACATCTTGGAGCCAAGTTGAAAAGCTGCGTTCTCATGATCCTATTCGAAGGGTAGCTGCTGAAGCTTTTGTCGATTGGGGTAATTCAACCTTAGAATGTTTGTTAGACGTGAAAAAGAGGGTAGAGAATAAACCGATCATAGCTAGTGGAGGTATGAAAACAGGCGTAGATGCAGCAAAAGTTATCGCCCTTGGTGCAAGTCATGTTGGATTTGCTCGTTCCATTTTAAAAGAAGCGATTACCTCTGAGGAGGCTGTTTTAAGCGTGATGGCAACGCGAGAATTAGAGCTTAAGATGGCAATGTTTGGTATAGGTGTTGAAACAATTGAACAGTTAAAGCAGACAAGTCGTGTTCGCTTAATTTAAAATCAAGCCCTAGCAAACTTATGATATAATAAGTTTGCTAGTTTTTTTATATTTAAGAAGGATAACTTTTCTATCGAATTAAGTATAAGAAAACGATAATTTTCGCCATAGGTCTTGGCGATAAGCCAATTTTTCTAATGAATCAGAGCTTTTGATCAATCATCTCGACATAATGCATATGGACATTATCAACATGATTAAATGATTAAAGCGATTGATAATGCCAACCATTTTTACATATTAAGCTAAGTTATTATTTGACTCGATAGAGATTGCCACTTAAGAGCACTGTTGCGAGTTAACTGGTTAATAAAGTCGTCTGATAAGCATTCAATTATAGGTGTCCAGACCCTACGTGAGTCCGACATATATCCAAGGTTCCATAGTTTGTGGTGCTAATTCTTCTACCTGCTCAATAAAAGTGAAACTTCGTTCAGTGAGGGATTCGACGCATAGGTGTGCTCGTGCAGACGTTGCGACAATACGTCGCGAACTTAGTCACTTCCTCTCTCCCCTCACTGAACGTTGAACCAATCGGGCGTTACGGCTATTGGATCTCCCACTTAGAAATAACGTGTTCCGTTAATTTTTGAAGTGGAGGTCTTACAAAAGTCCTTCGATGGGGCGAGTAATCGTAACCCCAGCCAGTTACACTGCGATAAATTTAGAATATTGGAGGTATCGTATGATGCATTTTTTAATAAGTCCTGAAGAGCTTTATCATACAATTGCTGATGTTATCATCATTGATACACGCTTTGAGTTATTGAATCCTAATAAAGGCTACCAGCTTTATAAGGAGGGACATATTCCAGGGGCACAATATTTTGATTTGAACGGAGATCTATCTGCTAAGCCAGCTAAGCATGGTGGCAGTCATCCCTTACCTCCTTCGGATACTTTTTTGAAAAAATTAGCAAAGACTGGAGTCGATCGTCATTCTACAGTGGTCATTTATGATCAAGGAAATGCCATGTTTGCTGCTCGATTATATTGGTTACTGGATTATTATGGTCATAATAAAAAATATATATTAAATGGTGGCTATCAAGCATGGAAAGAAGCTGAATACCCAGTTACCTCAGTGGTAAAACGACCTAATAAATGTTTAACTTACCAAGCGAAGGCAAATCCAGCTATGGTCGTTGATATTGAAGGTGTAAAGGCTCTCCAAAATAAGGAAGATTCGGTCCTTATTGATGCACGGTCTTTGGAGCGTTATTTAGGTCAAACAGAACCACTATATCATAAAGCTGGGCATATCCCAGGAGCGAAATGCTTCGATTGGACTGCCGTACTTGATGAAGAGGGGAAATGGCGTTCTAAGCAAGAGTTGAAGGAATACTTTGCTGATTTAGATCCTGAGAAAGAAATTATTATTTCTTGTGGTTCAGGTGTTTCTGCTTGTATGAATTATTTAGCTTTAACCGCACTCGGCTATAAAAAAGTTAAGCTTTATCCAGGGAGCTTTAGTGACTGGATATCATATGCTGATCTACCGGTGGAAACAAAGGCTGAATAGGATATGCGTTTGTTAGTCTCGTTTACGAGTTCGGCCTAGACATCGCCACTTAATGTGGCGATGTTAGACTCACATGCTGCTTTTCACAGCGCCTCGCTTATTTTGTCGTTAGTAAATGTATGCCTTCTATGCTACCTCTCTTTAATTTACTTTTGGTTACCATCGTTCATTTCCTGAATAAGGTATAGTAATTCCCCACAATTACTGATAACGCTAATTCTGGATATCTATTGTTAACAGGCTTTTTTAATGACAACTAAATATTGCCGTATAATTTGGATATGTGTTATAATAGTCGGCATAAATTCTGAAAATTTGAAAAATACAGTCAGTGAAGGGAGCCACGGATTATGAGTAAAAAGTTATTAGTTGGACTGATGAGCCTATTATTTTTAATTTTCCTGTCTGCGTGTGGAGAAAATGATACAGAAGGTACATTGGAAGAAGATCAAGTGGAAGGTCAAGTCACGTATCGAATTGGTGCTTCTCAGTTTGTCGAGCATCCTTCGTTAGATGCTGCTTATCAGGGCTTCCAAGCAGCTATTGATGATGCTGGTTTACAAGTCGAATATAGCTTGCAAAGTGCTCAGGCCGACCAAAGTAATACTGCTACCATCGCACAAAACTTTGTTGCTGATGAAGTCGATTTAATTTTTGCTAATGCAACACCTAGCGCACAATCAGCCTTACAAGCCACAGATGATATCCCAATTGTTTTTACCTCTGTAACGGATGCAGTTGGAGCAGGGCTCGTGGCAGCAATGGATCAACCGGGTGAAAATATTACTGGTGTAACGGATATGCATCCAGATGCAATTAAAAAGACGGTGGATTTTATCGATCAGTATTTTCCAGATGCAACAGTCGGTGTTGTATACAATGCAGGTGAGCAAAATTCAGTTATTCAAATTGATCATGTTAAACAGGCTGCCGAAGGTACTAGTTTAAGTATTATTGAACGTACCGTTGCAACCTCTGCCGATGTCCAACAGGCAACAACCTCACTAGTCGGTGATGCTGATCTTATTTACATTGTGACAGACAATACGGTGGTTTCTGCCTTAGAAACAGTGGTTGCGGTCGCAAATGAACAGGATATTCCGCTAGTTGTTGGTGAACCTGATTCACTCGAACGAGGGGGCTTTGCAACGTTTGGCATTGACTATTATACCATTGGTTATCGAGCCGGTGAGATGGCCGTTGATATTTTGACAGGTGTTAAATCACCAGCGGAAATCGAGGTAGAATACCCACCAGAAATGCAATTGTTTATTAATCAGTCTGCAGTAGAAGAGCAGGGAATTGAATGGCATAGTGATTGGGACGAAATTGCAGAGTTACAGTAATGTTAGGACAAAAATCAATTGCGCCTTGGCGTATTTACATCCAGATTATATTGAGCTATCCCTCGAAAAATTGCCAGAGGCTTTAACTTATTCAGCTTGGGTTTGTACCCCTCACTGAATGAAAGACAAATAGGCTCACTACTATTGAAGTGGGAGACTTCTGCTGAATCAAGTTAAAATATGATAAGTGGCCGACCTATGTTAAAGGCAGGGTCGGTCTTCTCATTATTGAGCAAGTAGTTAGCTAAAAATGCGTTGCGCGATCATAAGATGAAGATAGGATATAAAAAATTTAGCAAAATTATCATGATAATATAAGTTTTTTTGTTAAGAAGGGGAGTTATAATGTGTTTATTTCAATTTTTGGTGCAGTAGAATCGGGTGTAATTTATGCAATTCTGGCATTAGGGGTATATATATCCTTTCGCGTCCTTGATTTCCCCGATCTAACTGTTGATGGGAGTTTTGTGACAGGGGCAGCTGTTGCAGCTGTCGCTATTACGCATGATATCCCGACTATTCTAGCAACATTGCTTGCGATTTTTGCTGGCTTTATTGCTGGGACCTTAACAGGCATTCTAAATACAAAAGGTAAGATAAATCCATTGTTATCAGGTATTTTGATGATGACTGCACTTTATTCAATTAACCTTAGGATCATGGGGCGGGTATCTAATATTCCTTTATTATCGGAAACCACGATATTTACACAACTGAAGCAAGCCTGGACAAATGCTGGGATCGATACAGCACTATCTAGCATACTAACATCTTTGGGAGTAGAACGTGTCCCAGGAACATGGGCAACGTTAATGGTGATGGCTTTGGTAACGTTGATCATTAAACTGATAACTGACTTTTATTTAAAAACAGAGATGGGGCTGGCCTTAAGAGCAACGGGTGATAATGAACGAATGATCAGAAGTTTTTCTGCCAACACAGATCATTTGAAAATTATTGGGTTAGGTTTATCGAATGCCCTAGTTGCTTTATCGGGGGCATTATATGGTCAATATGCTGGATTTGCCGATCTCAATATGGGGATTGGAATGATTGTAATTGGCTTAGCTTCTGTTATTATCGGAGAATCCATTGTAGGAACAAAATCGATTACACGCACTACTTTTGCGGTAATTGTGGGTGCTATCGTATATCGAGTCGTAGTAACTCTCGCACTTAGGTCAACATTTTTGGATACAGGAGATATGAAATTAATTACCTCATTTCTAGTGATCATTGCCTTGATTGTTCCTAAAATGATTAACAACCATAAAGAGTTGAAGCGGAAGCGTAAGAAACGTTTAGCGTTAGAGCAACGTTTAAAAGGGAGTGCCTAAGTCATGCTAGCAGTAAAAGATGTATCTTTAACGTTTAATGAAGGGACGCCAGATGAAAAGCGGGCCTTAGAGAATATTCAATTAGAATTAGCAGCGGGTGACTTTGTTACTGTAATTGGAAGTAACGGTGCAGGAAAGTCGACATTAATGAATGTGATTTCTGGGGTATTAGCTCCAGATATTGGCCATGTAACCATTAGTGAACAGAACGTAACGTCTTTACCCGAATACAAGCGTTCAGGCTATATCGGACGGGTTTTTCAGGACCCAATGGCAGGTACCTCTCCGTCGATGACGATTGAAGAAAATTTGGCGATCGCTTATTCAAGAAATAAAAAAAGAACATTACGCTTGGGTGTCACGAAAAAGCGACGAGAAACCTTTAAAGAAGCATTAGCTACATTACATTTAGGTCTTGAAAATCGATTAAATGCAAGTGTAGGCTTACTATCTGGCGGAGAACGCCAAGCGCTGTCACTTTTGATGGCAACTTTTACTGATCCAAATATTTTATTACTTGATGAACATACAGCAGCGCTTGATCCTTCACGAGCTGAATTAATAACTAATTTAACTCGAGAAGTAGTTGAGAGAACAAAGCTTACGACACTAATGGTCACACATAATATGCAGCAAGCATTAGATTTAGGTAATCGCCTTATTATGATGGATAAGGGGCAAATTATTCTTGATGTGTCTGGCCAAGAAAAGGAAGCATTAACCATTGAAAAACTATTACAAGCCTTTCAAGACATTCGTGGAAGCAAAATGGATAATGATCGAGCCATTTTGGGTTAATAAAGCTGCTCACTGAGACTTAGGTCACTGACAAAGTTAATATGATTATAAATCACCAGTGCCAAACCATCGTTGCCATAAGGATGTCTTCTTTTCAGAAGCATGATTAGTTTGCTGATTTGTTTCAACTTCTTTTAAATAAATATGATCAGCATCAACAGCATGATCATAACATAAAACAATGCCATAAGCCTTTTGATTATTTTTTTCTTCGACAATAGAGTAATTGAATTGATGCTTTAAGGCAATTTGTCGATATGGATTGAGTTGCTTTAAATTCAAATGGCCATTAAACAGAAGTTGGGCTTTCGGATGTTCGATCATTTTTTGTTCAAGCTCTTTAACGCCTTGCTCCTGTATGACTTGATCGTTAATTAAGACAAAGACAGCACGTTCACGTAGACTTCCTAAGAATAGGCGGCGTTCGTCAGGCTTGGATTGCCTAGTTCCATATACACCTTTTTGGATGTAATCATTAATATTTTCAGACATGTTGCTTTCACCTCGTTAGCTGGTTGTTGATAGCTATAGTATACCAAAAGAGTTCGATCCTATCTATTTTATCAAAATTAAAGCCAGGTTAAGCATAACGGGGTGAATCGTGACATTTATCGCAGTGTAATTGGTTGGGGCTGCGATTATTCGCCCCATCGAAGGGCTTTTGTAAGACTCCCACTACAAGAAATAAGTCAACATGTTATGTCTAAGTGGGAGACCTAACAGCCAGTAATGGCCCGATTGGTTCAACTAACGTTCAGTGGGGGAGAGGAGGCTGACTTAGTTCGCGACGTCGTGTTGCAACGTCTGCACGAGTACATCCAATGCGTCGAACCCCCACTGAACGAAGCTTCACTTTATAATGATCAAATCGGACTTTAATAATTATTATTAGTCTTTTTCGCTTACTTTAAGTATTTAAGTTGTCAAGATATGAAAATGGCTGTGTTAAAAAGGTTTAACTTTATTTAGCAGAAGTCCCCCACTTCGATAAGTGGTGAGATGAATGCCTATTTGTATTTCATTCAGTGGGGGCTCAGCAGAAATTTTACGAGCTTTGCTCGATAAAATCTGGGTGCAAATATGGTAAAGCACATTTGATTGGCTGCCTTTTATAAATATATGTAGCTTGACTGGGAGTGAATAGCATGAATATTATCGAGCTTAAAGATGTTGGCTTATTACGCAATGGAAGATGGATTTTACAAGACATTAATTGGACAGTCAAATCAGAACAGCATTGGGCTCTGCTAGGCTTAAATGGTGCAGGGAAGACCGCTTTGTTACATATGCTTAGTGCCTACCACTTTCCTGCCAAAGGAGAGATTAATGTCTTAGGTAGACAATTTGGCAAGGATATTTTAGGAGAAAGACTGCGTCAAGAGATAGGACTTGTTTCTCAAACATTACAATCTCGTTTTTATGAATCAGATAGTGCCTATCAAATTGTTTTAAGTGGCGGCTTTGCTTCAATAGGATTGTATGAGACACCGACTGACCCCATGCGTGAACGTGCTCAGCAACTATTAAAGGAAATGGGTTGTTATCATTATGGCAATCGACCATTTAATACGTTATCTCAGGGTGAAAGACAGCGTGTTATGATTGCACGTGCGCTTATGGGAGAGCCAAAGTTACTCATATTAGATGAACCGACAAACGGGCTCGATTTTCTAGCTAAAGAACAGCTACTTGAAGCAGTTGGGCGGATAGCTAAACAAAAAGACTGCCCTACGATTTTATACGTAACACATCATGTTGATGAGATACTGCCTGAATTTAGTCAGACTTTAATGCTAAAAGAAGGTAGGGTGTTTGACTCAGGATTAACGAAATCACGCTTGACTGAATCCTCGTTAAGTAAATTTTTTGGCATTGATGTTAATGTCTCTTGGGTAAATCATCGCCCTTATATTAGTAAAAGAATTTAATAAGTTAGTCACACATGCCTGATCCAGCATAAACTAAACTATCTTAAGTAAAGGTTGGTGAGTGACATGGTGACAGGCTTTGAATTTATCATGCTAATTATGGCATCATTACGTCTTATGCGTCTACTTCGTTATGATTATATTTCAAGCAAGCTTAGAAACTACTTAATTGAAGAAATTGAACGACCATTGGAGAATGGTAACCTAGAGCTGATTGTTAGAGGTAAAGGAAGTGGTTGGCGTTATCATATAGGTGAACTTTATGCTTGCCATTGGTGTGTTTCAATATGGTCAGCCCTGCTTTTATTGCTAGGATTAACCGTATTTCCTATGGTATTTACATTCATCATCACTATTTTAAGTATAGCAGCCTTTGCCAGTCTGATTCAGTTTATCATTGAACGGTTTGATTATTAAAGTATTTTTTGAACAATGCAAGAAGACCTCCCTCTAAGCCAATTCTACACATTTGCTTTAAGGGAAGGTCTTTTTTCGTTAGCCACAATAGTTCTTGCTCACCTTTCGTTGTCTTGTTGATTTAATAGTGATTGAACCCCAAGGTCAATAAGTTCATTTTTTTATAATGATCTTTTTTTTACCGCAGCCACATCCGCCAGATTGTTTAACAGGCTTAGCCTTAATGACTCTTCTCTGTCCCACAGCAGTTCCTCCTTTTTCAAACAAACGGTTTATTATACATTATGTTTAAATGGTGTTTCTGCTTGGACGGGGAACGTTAATCTTTGGACTTAAATAATGGTTTGAGCTTTTTCGCGATTCTTTGTATCGCTGTTAATGGTTCTGGTCTGTCAGCTGTTATATCTTCGGTTGCTTCGTGAAGTTTTACATCATCTTGTTGATTAACTTCAGCTTCAATCATTACGTCATCATTTGACATACTACCTTCATTTTTGACCGTTTCAGTATGATTCTGTTTGTGATTATCTTTTGCTTCGGTCATTACATCATCATTTGGCATACTATCTTCAATTTTGGCGGTTTCAGCATGATCTTGCTGGCGATTACTTTTAGCTTCGGTCATTTTAATATCATTCCGTTTACTATCTTCAGCTTCGACATTTTCAGTATCATTTTGCTGATTAATCTCGACTTCGGCAATTTTAGCATCAATTTGTTTATTGTCGTTAATTTCTCTCCTATCAGCTACACTTTGTTTTTGGATTTCAACCTCAGTCATGCTAATATCCGCTGGTTTTTGTGGATCTGATTTTTGTTTAGGTTCGTGCTGATTGGTTATAGCCTCGTCTTTAGCCTGATCAGAATCTGCAACACTTTGCAAAAGCTTTGAATGAAGGAGGCGCTGGAGCTGTTTCTCTTTTAACTTCATTAAGACTTTTTTCTTATCATAGTATACTTGAGGCATCTTTAGTTGGTGCTGTGTATCCTCCTTAGGTTCAGGTAAAATATATGCTTTTTGGTAGGATTTAAGGTCCTTAAAGTTAAAGCGTCGCGGTAACTCCTGTTCATTCATAGGGTCTGCTTCACTACTACTTTTTTCATTAGTTAAATTAACATCCGGTTTAGTTTCGTTATGATTGGATTTATTTTCCTCAGACATAGCCCAATCCACCTCCTTTAAGCTAATCTCGTAGTCAAGTTGACATAATAAATCAAATAATTGTTCAAAGGCTTGAATATGAAAAAGCAAAGTTTCAATAACATGTAAATTAAGCCCTGCTTCAATTTGCTTAGAATGAGCGATCTCCGATTTTTGTAGTTGTTCAAGATCTATACTCTTTTTCCGTAATTGATCAGTTAATGAATCATTTTCCCTTTTAAGTGTTTCGTATTCTGTAAGCAGTAATTGATACGCCTGTTTTAATGCCAGGTATTCCTTAGTTAGATCATTCATTTGGTAGCTTTTTATTAGTTTTTCGTAGCGTTCCTGTTGGGCAATCCAATCTTCTGTTAGTTGAAACATGAACTTCACCTCGGCATAAATCATACATCATAATATATGCGGTAAATGCGGATAAGTGTTTATTTTAGCTATAGATTAAATGAAGAAGGGGAATCAGCCCATTTTGTATAAATTGACTAGAAAATAGACTTTTGCATAGGGCAAGATCAGGTTATTCACATATTTTGTTATTGAAATAAAAAATATCAGTAAAGGAGTAGAGCATATGTTAATTCGACCACCGCAACCAGTAGAAGAACTACTTTGCTTTAATGCGGAAAAAGTATATGATTGGGTTATGCTACAAGAAACAGTTAACCAAACTGTGCTAGCTGCTGATCTTGGTGTCTTACCAATTGATCCATGTGGTCCTACAGTAAGCAATCTAACGACAAGATGCTATCTAGTCGATCCGCTAACTGGAAACCCATTACCACCAAATGCTGAAATTGCTGTTGTAGAAACGGCTGATCGCCAAGATCGTGAATTTATAATTGATGGAACACAAGTTACTTTACAACGAGTTAGCTTTGAAAAGACGTTATCATTAGTCGTTGAATTTAGTGGCTTCGATGGTACAACACCATTCTTAGAAATAGGAGACCCAATTGAGATTGAGATTCCGGAGTCAGTATTCCTATGTGCACCGGAAGGAACAAGACTTGTTGTAAGAGTATCCGATGTGACATGTAGTGCTAGCATTAACTGTACAGCAACGACATTAACTAGTGTCGACGTTTCATTAAATGTATGTCAAAGCGTGCAATCAGTAGCTGACGTAACACTTGAGTTAGAAGCAAGCTTCTGCGAGCCACGTGACGTATTAGCGATTGATGAATGTCCTAATCCAATTATTCCGCCACAATGCCCAGTTGTTTTTCCTGGTAGACATAAGCCACATCCACCGAAGAAGTAGTAGCTTGAATGAGTTATTTTCATTAAAAAATGAAAATAGCTCATTTTTTTTGGCCAAAGATAAAGTGAAACTTACGCATAGGATGTGCTCGTGCAGACGTTGTGATACGACGTCGCGAGCTTAGTCAGCTTCCTCTTTCCCCCACTGAACGTTAGTTGAACCAATCGGGCCGTTACTGGTTGTTGGATCTCCCATTTAGACATGACGTGTTCCTTTATTTCTTGAAGGGGGAGTCTTACAAAAGCCCTTCGATGGGGCGAGTAATCGCAGCCCCAGCCCGTTACACTGCGATAAAGTGAAGCAGAAGGATGAACGATCCTTTTTACCAATAAAAAGACATATGTCCGGAAGCGCATACCGACAAGTCGTTCGTCTTAGCTAAATAAACTAGGTCTGGAATTGATCTTGTTATAATCAAGGCTCATGATTGTCTTTATGCAAAGGCGGATGGCCTTTGCACTCATTGTCTAGATGTAATTTGAAATGTTCCATGTCTACCAAGTCATTCAACTGCATACAATGTAGCGGGAGGTGTACGTGTGATGAGTACAATTTTAACGCTTAGGCAGCGTTTAGAGGAATGGGAGAAGAGCTGGTCAAGCTATTGTCAACAGCTGGTCGATAAGTCAAAAGAACAAGTCAATTCTATTGATCCCATCTGTTATTTTTCTCATTCATTAAGTTTGTCACAATATAAAAATGAACTAAATGGCTTAATCTCGAGTTTTTATATTCATAACTGTTTAAAGGAGCCGATTGAGCACCTTTCACTATGTCTAAAAATTGATGCAAGCATGCCATATCAATTTTCTGGTAAATATCAAGCAGCCAATGACGACAAAAAGAATGGGCAGGCATGGATTCAAGTAAACCCAGACCAAGCTAAGGAAAACGAACTATGGTTTACATATCAGGCCCCTGACAGTTTAAAAATAAGTGAAAAGATTATTTTTCCCGAATTTTCAATTACGTGGCGTAATGAACCAGACTATAAACTCAGCCTGACAGGTTTTTTATATACGGAGAACGCACCGGATGGTTTAGTTGTAAACAACCCATTTCAATTAAATATGAGCTCTTAAGGAGTGAATGATAGATGATTGAAGAAATTAGGCAACAATTAAAAGAAGATATAGGTCAGTTAATTTTATCAAAGGAAAATTCAAAATGGGCCCTTTATTTGTTATACTTTCTAGTTGATCGAGAACCAGAACTGAAGGATAATCAATCTGAGCCAATCGTACCAGAGCATGTTTTAACTCTGGTAGATGAAATGATTGCAGACAGTTTAGAACGGTTAGAAAGATTAAAGCAAAGTGATTGATATCCTTTAATCGTTTAGTAAAGATGGTGAGTCCTGATAGACAATGAAAAGAGCGTTTAGGTTGATACCTAGACGCTCCTTTTGGTGTGCCGAGCATGGTCATAACTTGGTGGTGAAAGTCTAGACATGTAGAGTATTCCTCTCAAGACCGTTATCTATCAGAGCCATAGAATGGTATAACTGTAGTCATCTGATTGAACAGTTCTACAAAAGAATCATAGTAATGGCTACGGAGTAGGCATCTAGTCTGCCGCTCTTTTATCTTCAAACTTCAATAATCCTTCACCTAACCAGACAGAAATAGCTCAAAGCTTTCCTTCTAATATCCTCGATGCAAGCGAATCACTCACTGTAGCTCTCCTACACAGTTTAATCATAGAATCCTTCGTTGAAAGAAAACAATTCCCCCATAATAAGTGCTATCATTGTTTATTGCATCTCTATTATTTAATTACTTTTTAAATCAGTAAGGATAGGGCAAAATATAAATAGAATACAAACAAAAAACGACAAATTGCAACAAGTTGATAAGCAGGCATGGGAACTTGTTGCAATGAAATGTCATATTCACTAAGCGTTGTCATGACTATAATGAAAGTGTATTCATGATAACGCTATCAAAATCCAAGTTCTTACGTTAGGAAGTGCGTATCATATGTTAACCAAAAGACAGAAGGCACTACTTGAGCTGTTAAATCATCAAGAAGATTTTCAAACAGTAGCCTTTTTTGCAAATAAGTTGGGGGTTTCAAAAAGAACGATCCATTCAGAGCTCGGCGTTATCAAAGAGTACTTACAAAGTTCCGGTGAATATTTAGAGAAAAAAAGGGGGGTAGGTATTGCAATTAGAAAGCAGAACAAAGATTCTGAGCCGAAGCATAATGAGGAGCCATTAAATAGCTATAGTACGGTGGCGAGAAGGATAGAAATAATAAAGATGCTTCTATTCGATGAAGCTGTAGTCAGCTTTAACAGTCTATCCGAACGATTTATGGTCAGTAAAACATCAATCACTAAGGATTTCCAGTTTATAATGAAGATTTTGAACGAGGGATCAAACATCCAATTAAAAAGTGATGTACATGGAACCAAAATTGATGGAAGCGAAGTAGACATTCAAAAAGCACATCTGCAATTCAATCGATACCTGTTAAGTCATTCGAGTATTTACTTTGATGAAGTCATATCGAAAAAAATAAAACTACTAGAGTCTTATTATGGTGAGCAGTTAATAAGTGCGTGTACAAATATCTTATACTCGTATGTTCGAGAAAACGTCAATGCTATCTCTGATCATTATGTTCAAAATGTTCTTAATGTTTTTATAATTCTAGTCTATAGAAATTTAAAGGGTAATCACATTGAGGAGAGCAAGAAAACTGAAGTATCTGATAACAAATTATTCTTTGAAGAAAGTGCCGTGCAGTTAATGCAAAAAGCGGCATTACGCTTGAACTTCACTTATACAAATAAGGACATTGAATATTTATCTCAGCATTTAATTTCGAATCGATTTGAATCCATGCCGGTTGAGAAATTTGATAATGAAATTGTCAACAGACTTTTACTAAGGGTGTCTGAAGCATTAAATATTGATTTCTCAAATGATAAAAAGCTAGAAGCTCAATTAAAAAGCCATATTCCACCGATGATCTATCGGTTGCGCTCAAATTATAAAACAGAAAATCCGTTCACGTCACAAATTAAGACAGAATTTTCGTTAACCTTTAATACAATCTGGGTTGTTCTGAGTGAATATGAAAAAGAATTAAAGCTATCTTTTGATGAAGATGAGATTGCCTTCCTTACAATCTACTTTCAAGCAGCAATTGAACGGGCAAAAATGAACAAAAAGATACTGATTGTTTGTCAAATGGGTATCGCAGCATCAGAGCTACTAGCCAATCGGATTAAAAATGTGATTCCTTCCTTCGATACACTTGAAGTGGGATCAATCCCGGAGCTGGATCATTTGGATCTGGACAGATTTGATTTAATTATTTCAACAATAAAAATTGATATACCAGGAAAGAAAGTCATTATTGTTTCGCCTCTGTTAACAGATGATGATATTCAAAAGATCAGTCAGGCAGGATATAAGCCAGGTAAAATTAAGAATGTTTTAACCTTCTCAAATGGCCAGCATCTTAGACGTTTTATTCAACCAGAATTTATTTATATCAATACCGATTTCGCTACAAAAGAAGAGCTCATAGATAAAGTAGGCAAAGATTTGATTGATAAACAGTACGTCCTACCTGAATTTGTACCGAGTCTTAAGAAAAGAGAAAATCTTGGCGGTACGGACTTACCTTCAGGAGTTGCTGTTCCACACGGGAATCCCATTTATGCTCAAAAGACACTTATTGTCGTCATAAAAAACCGAAAGAAATTTAAGTGGGACAAGTACTATGTAGATATTACTTTTCTAATTTGTATCTCAAAGCAAGACACAAGACAGGCGAGAAATATTTTATCAGATATATATAACATAGTGGATCATTCAGACAGTCTTCAAGGACTACGAGAGTCATTCACAATCAAGAGCTTATTAAGAACATTAGGGAGTGATTATGATGGGGGAAAAGAGTAACCAAAATGTTATTTCGCCTGAAATGATTCTATTGGATAGTGAGTTATCCAATCAAGATGATGTGATTCACTATATTGTTGATAATGCTAAAGCAAACCATTATCTAGCTGATGAGGATGATTTTTATCAGGCGGTAAAAAAACGTGAACAAGAAATACCGACTGCGATAGGTGACTTGATTGCTATTCCACATGGTAAAACAGATACGGTACAAAATCCATTTATTGCATATTTGAGAACAAATAAAGCATTTCGATGGACGGAAGAAAAAGAGGAAATGGTTCAAATGGTTTTTCTAATTGGGGTACCTAAGGAAAGTGAAAGCCAGCTACACTTAAAATTTATTTCACAGTTAAGCAAAAAATTACTAGATGAAGAGTTTAGAGAGAAATTATTAACACAAACAGACCCAGATAAAATTTATCAACAATTAAATTCAATAGAAATTTAAGGAGGAGAAAAGAATGAAAATAGTAGCAGTGACTGCATGTCCAACAGGCGTGGCGCACACTTATATGGCTCAAGAAGCAATTGAGAAAGAATGCCGTAAGAGAGGTTTTGAGGTTAAAGTAGAAACACAAGGAAGTATGGGAGTAGAAGGTGAATTAGAACAATTTGAAGTTGATGAGGCTGATGCTGTCATTTTAGCAGTAGCGATTGGGATAGACGGAGAAGAGAGATTTGAAGCAAAAGAGGCAGAGGGTAAAGTAATTTCTGTTGATCCTGGTGAAGCGATCAAACATCCTGCTGAAGTTATTGATAAGGCAGTAAATCTTTAATTCTTTAGTTATTATTTAAATC
Organism: Amphibacillus sediminis NBRC 103570; assembly: GCF_001552275.1. GTDB lineage: Bacteria > Bacillota > Bacilli > Bacillales > Amphibacillaceae > Amphibacillus_B > Amphibacillus_B sediminis. The sequence continues at coordinate 118,058 of NZ_BCQW01000002.1, read as the reverse complement.
GGAAATAAGGAGAGTTGAACAATGAAAAAAGAAACGAATTTTTTTAAAGATTTGCAGAAAGCATTCAATACAGGTGTTTCTTTTATGCTGCCAGCAGTTGTTGTCGGTGGTATTTTCTTAGCGATCGCCTTAGCAACCGGAACAGCTTCAGAAGCAGGTATGGAAGTGACCAATCCATTCATGAAGAATTTAAATGATTTAGGTGTTGCAGGCTTTTCCATGATGATACCGCTATTGGCGGGTTATATCGCACACTCCTTAGCTGGAAAACCAGCGTTAGCGCCAGCGATGATTTTAGGTTTCGTTGCCAATAATCCGATTGGCGAGGGACAAGTACAGACAGGTTTTTTAGGCGCAATGATTATGGGGGTTGCAGTTGGTTACTTTGTTCGTTGGTGTAAAACATGGAAAGTACCAGCCACAATCAAAACCATTATGCCAATTTTAATTGTACCTATAGTGACAACATTTGTTTTAGGGATGATTTACATTTATGTGATTGCTGTTCCAATTGGAGGTGCGATGGATTGGTTAGTTAGTGTGTTGAGTGAAATGCAAGGAAGCAGTGCTATTATTCTAGGTTTAATTATTGGGGCAATGACTGCCGTTGATATGGGTGGCCCGATTAATAAGACCGCTACTGCTTTTACCTTAGCGCTAATGGCTGAAGGAATTTATGCACCAAATGGGGCACACCGTATTGCGGTTGCGATTCCTCCATTGGCCCTTGCTATATCGACATTTATTGATCGAAAGAAATATACAGCAGAGGATCGGGACTTAGGTATTTCAGCATTTTTTATGGGTTTAATTGGGATTACTGAAGGTGCCATTCCATTTGCAGTGAAAGATATCAAGCGTGTACTACCCGCAATTATTATTGGTAGTGCGGTTGGTGGGGCATTAGGGATGGTTAACGGTGTTGAGGCGCTTGTCCCACACGGCGGCTTAATTGTTTTACCGGTTGTAAATGGAAAGCTATGGTTCTTCTTGTCTATGTTAATAGGAACATTAGTCTCAGTAGCCATTATTCACTTTACCAAACCAAATCTAGTAGATGAAAAGAAATAGAGTTATCAATAAAGAGAATAGAGAGAAATAAAAAAATAGGAGATGACGAAGAGATGGAAAAGCTACCAATTAAAACAGTTGTGGAAGGTCTATTAACGTTACAACAAACAGGGGAAAGTGCAACACTATTAGGAATTGGGCCCATGTCCAGAAACTGTGTACAAGCTACATTGGAACTATCAATGGAAGACAATTATCCGGTTATGTTTATCGCAAGTCGTAATCAGGTCGATGCCGATGAATTAGGTGGTGGTTATGTAAATGGGTGGAATCAGTTCACTTTCTCACAAGCAGTAAAAGAAGTTGCTGAAGAAATTGGATATGACAACATGTACTATTTATGTCGGGACCATGGTGGGCCATGGCAACGAGATAAAGAACGTAATGACCATTTGCCAACAGAAGAAGCAATGGAGCTAGGTAAGAAATCTTACGTAGCAGATATTGAGGCTGGCTTTGATCTGTTAATGATTGACCCTACTAAAGATCCATTTGAGGTTGGTAAAGTAATCCCGTTGGAAACGGTGTTAGAAAGAACGGTTGAACTCATTGAATTCTGCGAAACAGAGCGAAAAGCACGCCAGTTACCTGAAATCGGATATGAGGTTGGCACAGAAGAAACAAATGGTGGCTTGACCTCAACGGAGACTTATGAGACTTTCATCGTTCGTTTGAAAGAAGAATTAGAAAAACGCGATTTACCATTGCCAACATTTATAGTTGGACAAACCGGTACGTTAACACGTAAGACTGAGCAAGTCGGTACATTTAACTTTAAAAATGCCTCTGACTTAGCAGAGATGGCTAAGAAATATGGGGTTGGCCTTAAGGAGCACAATGGTGATTATTTGGATGATGTTACGCTGTTAGAGCATATCCCATCACAAATTACCGCAACAAATGTTGCACCACAATATGGTACTGAAGAAACGCGTGCTTATTTGAAACTAGCAACTGTAGAACAAAAATTAAAATCGTATGGCTTGATCGATAACATCTCTAAAACGCGTGAGACCCTCCTTATCCATGCGATCAAGAGTGAACGCTGGAGAAAATGGATGGTAGGTGAGCAAAAGGATTTAACTGTTGATCAAATTTTAGACATGCAGGACGACAAGCTTCAAGCAGAAATATTGGATATAGCGGGACACTATACCTTTAATGATGCTGAAGTTAAAGAAGAAATTGAGAAAATGTATGCCAATCTTAAAGCGCACAATATTGATGGGCAACGTTATGTCGTTGATCACATTAAACGTCCAATTCGTGAATATTCTGAATGCTACAATCTTAAAGGTGTAACAAGTCGTATTATAAAAGCTGTTAAATAGAATTGCGCGAATAGGTGAAGAAATGAAATTTTTCTTAGATACCGCAAACGTTGATGGCGCACTGAGAAACTGTCACTAATCTTGGGTCTTATATCGCTACGATACCAGGTAATCTGTTTCCAAAACGATCGGCGCATCCTTTAATAGATCAACATTTCTAAATGACTGGAAAAGCTTCAGTAAAGAGCGTTAAGCATAATAGCTAATCACTTTGATTAGCTATTATGCTTAAGAAAGAGGGGGCAATATGTTTAAAAAAATTGATCAGGAAGCTATTAACACAATCAGAGGTTTAAGTATTGATGCTATTGAAGCTGCAAATTCGGGGCACCCAGGTCTGCCAATGGGGGCAGCCCCAATGGCATATGTTCTATGGACTAAGTTCTTAAAAATTAATCCTTTAACGTCGAGAGAATGGTCTAACAGAGATCGATTTATCCTTTCGGCAGGCCATGGTTCAGCACTACTCTATAGCCTTCTTCATTTAGCAGGCTATGATGTCTCAATAAATGATCTAGAGAACTTTCGTCAATGGGGTTCTAGAACACCGGGGCACCCGGAAGTCAATCATACCGATGGAGTAGAAGCGACGACTGGTCCGTTGGGACAAGGGATTGCCATGGCTGTAGGAATGGCTATGGCAGAAGCACACCTTTCAGCTACCTACAATAAACCAAATTTCCCTATTGTCGATCACTATACGTATAGCCTATGTGGTGATGGGGATTTGATGGAGGGGGTTGCACAGGAGGCTTGTTCATTAGCGGGACACTTGAAGTTAGGGAAGTTTATTCTTTTATATGATTCTAATGATATATCTTTAGATGGACCTACGAATAAAGCGTATACGGAGAACGTTAAAGCAAAGTTCACTGCTTATGGTTGGCAACATATTTTAGTTGAAGATGGAAATGATCTCAACGCTATTTATCGAGCAATTGAGCAGGCGAAAGCGGAGACAAATCAGCCAACTATTATTGAGGTTAAGACAGTCATTGGTTATGGAGCGACAAATCAGGGCACGTCAAAAGTTCATGGTTCGCCTCTAGGAAAGAAAGAGACAGAAAAGGTAAAAGCATTTTATGGCTTGGATAGCAAACGTAAATTTAGCGTTTCTCTCGACGTTCAAGACCATTTTCGTAAACACATGGCCCTTGGGGGTAAGGCAGAAGCGGAATGGGAAGAACTTTTTTCCCGCTATGAACAAGCATATCCGGAACTTGCTGAACAATATAGACTTGCTCATGAAAGAAGATTACCAACAAAATGGGATGCAATGTTGCCATCTTATGATCTTGGAACAAGCTCTGCCAGTCGCGTAACAAGCAAAGAGACGATCCAAGCATTAGCAAAAACTATTCCGTATTTATGGGGTGGCTCAGCTGATTTATCTGCGTCTAACAATACGATGATTACGGATGCAGAGGATTTTGCAGCAGGGAATTATCATGGTCGGAATATTTGGTTCGGTGTCCGTGAATTTGCAATGGCCGCAGCTATGAATGGTATCCAACTACATGGAGGAACGAAAATTTATGGGGGTACATTCTTTGTTTTCGCCGACTACTTAAGGGCAGCTATTCGACTAAGTGCTTTACAGGAAACGCCAGTCACTTACGTCTTAACGCACGACTCGATAGCGGTTGGCGAGGATGGTCCAACCCACGAGCCGATTGAGCAACTTGCTAGTTTACGCTGTATGCCAAATGTCCATGTTATTCGGCCAGCAGATGGTAATGAGACGGTGGCAGCTTGGAAAATTGCAATGAAATCTAAGCAAACACCGACCGTATTGGTTTTAAGTCGTCAGAATCTGCCGGTGCTTGAAGGTACAAAGGAGAAGGCTGAAAGGGGCGTTGCTCAAGGTGGTTATGTTATATCTCGGCAGCGTGGTGAAAAACCAGAGGGGATTCTAATTGCAACAGGCTCTGAAGTTGCGCTGGCGATTAAAGCGCAACAGAGGTTAAGTGAAAATGGCCATGATGTATCTGTGGTGTCATTGCCATGCTTTGACTTGTTTGATAAACAAGACGACGAGTACAAAGAGGCAGTTCTGCCTTCAGATGTTACAAAACGTATTTCAATTGAGATGGGTTCAAGCTTTGGCTGGGAACGTTATGTTGGCACAACAGGAAAAGTCTTAGCGATTGATCGATTTGGGGCAAGTGGGCCTGGAACGGTGGTCATGGATGCCTATGGTTTCAATGTTGATAAAGTAGTAGAGACGTATCATTTATTTTAGTATAAGAGAGATTGAGATTAGACACATCAGTGAACAGTCTCAATCTTTTTTGTTAATCTTTAGATGAATAAAGGAGTATAACATGAGAACACTAATTTTTGATGTTGATGACACACTATATGATCAGTTGGTACCGTTTAAAAAGGCTTTTGAAATTCATTTTTCATATACGGATATTTTAGTAGACAGATTCTATCTTTCAAGTAGAAAACTAAGTGACAAAGTGTTCCATTTAACAGAGGGCGGATTAATGAGCAAAGAAGATATGCATATATATCGTATCAAGAAAGCCTTTGAGGAGTTCGGAATAGTTATAACAGAAGATGCAGCTATCGCCTTTCAAGCAGATTATCAAAAGTTCCAAGAAGAGATAGAGTTAACGTCGGATGTCAAACAAACGCTAGATTTCTGTTTAGCTCATCATGTTCAACTAGGCATTATTACAAATGGACCAAATGTTCATCAAAGGAAGAAAGTGAATCAATTGGCACTAGAAAGGTGGATACCGGAACAACACATTATTATTTCTTCGGAAGTTGGCTTTGCAAAGCCGGCACTAGAAATTTTTCAGTTGGCTGAGGAAATAATGGGCTTAAATAAGCAGGAAACATACTATGTCGGTGACTCCTACCATAATGATATGGTAGGAGCAAAACGAGCAGGATGGAAGACGATCTGGTGTAATCGTAGAGATCATCCATTACCAGCAAACCCCGTTAAAATTGATTATCATGTAGATTCAAAGCGAACCTTACTTAAAACAGTTCATTCTATTATTACCTGACTTTTTTAATTTGAGGCATATCGGTCGCCAAATTGTAAATCCTGCTTTATGTATTAAGTAGAAACATATGAAGGAAGTTGCACGAAGTATTGCCATAAAACCTGTAATTCTCTCGGGCAACAGTGTCTTTCAGAATGCGGTTAAGGCGATGTATCAATATTTACCATATATAATATTTATACTCGATTATGTAATGTCTCCAGAGTTCACCTTTAGTTGAGATTGTGCTTTAGCCTTTTGGTATCTACCCTCGATTAAAGTGTTCGAAAGTTAAAAGAACCTCTTAATACGGAGTATATGAGACAAAAGATGCGTTTTTTGTAAGTTATCTTTATTTAAAACTAAATTTACAACCTATACATCGAAAAATAGCGTATTTTAACGTTTGAGGTAGTCGCTGATTAAGTTTAACATTAACTCATCCGCTTTTTTGAGCAGGACGATGCATATTCGCTTAAAGAAATGAAATAATATAACCATATTTGGGGGATGATGTTTATGTTAAATTTCAAATGGAAAAAAACCAGTATCATAGCTGGGTTAGCTTTAGCGCTTACCGTGGCAGGTTGTGGAACAAATGATGGTGAAGTGCAGGATGATATGAGCCTAAGTGAACAATTAGACTATACCATTACGGGAACAGAGCCTGGTGCTGGGCAAACCCAGAAAAACTTTGAAGTACTAGAATCATATGAGAACCTAGCTGGCTGGGAGCAGGATTTGTCTTCGGCTGGAGCAATGTTGTCGGAATTATCGACAGCAATTGAAAATGAAGAACCGATTGTATTCAGTGCCTGGTCACCACATTATATGTTTGCAAAATGGGATATACATTATTTGGAGGATCCTAAAGGTATTCATGGTGATGAAGAGCGCATTACGACGATAACTCGGAAAGGTCTCCAGAATGATATGCCAGAAGCCTATACAATTCTCGACCGCATCCATTTAGAGCTCGAAGATGTTGAAAATGCATTATTAGAAGCTCAAGAAAGAGATTATGAAGATGTCGCAGCGAATTGGATAGAGGCTAATCAAGATACGGTCGCAGAATGGACAGAAGGTGTAAATGATGTCGATGGTACATCGATTGAAATAGCCCTTTTACCATGGGATGATGCAATTTTTACCGCTAATGTTGCTGGACAAACATTAGAGCAAAAAGGATTTGATGTGACCCTTACACAGGTAGACCCTGCCATTATGTTTGAGTCGATCGCCACAGGCGGTGCGGATGCTTCATTGGCTGTATGGATGCCGGTAACACATTCGGAACTCTATAAGAACTATGAAGGTGATTTTGACGACCTTGGACCAAACTTAATTGGGGCGAGAACCGGTTTAGCTGTTCCAAGTTATATGGGCATTGATTCGCTGGAAGACTTAGAGCCAAAAGAATAATTGTTATATAAAGTGAAAGGACTTTACCTTATTTTGGGTAGGGTTCTTTTTACTGTGGACTAAAATGCTATGAATTCTGGCTTGTATTGCCCACCGCGAGCTGGAGTAGACACTATGACTATAAAAAGACGAGCCAAATTTACTAGAACATCGTGGAGCTAATAAAATCATCCAAAATGTGTACTTACTGTGCTAGTTATTTGATTAGACAGTCTGATTTAAGGTGGTATGAGAGGACGGGAGTTAATTACTCCCGCCTACTCAATTATATAGACTAGATAGGGGAACTAATTTCATTAACCTTTATAGGCGTTACGGTATACCTCAGCTAATTCAGTAACGAGTGGTAGCTTAGGATTAGCTGTTGTACACTGATCTTCAAAAGCACGATCGGCTAAATAATCTACTTTGGCTTCAAATGCTTTTTTGTCAACACCGTTTTCTGCAATGCTCATTGGAATATTTAATTCTTTTGCTAACTTATAGATGGCGTTAACTAAGCTTTCAACACCTTCTTCGGTTGTTTGAGCTGGTAAGCCTAATGCACGGGCAATTTCAGCATAGCGTTGATCTGCTACAAAGTGTTCATATTTCGGGAAGGATACAAACTTTGTCGGTTTTTTAGCATTATACCGAATAACATGTGGCATTAGAATCGCATTGGCACGTCCATGGGCGATATGAAATTCTGCACCAAGTTTGTGCGCCAAGCTATGGTTAATACCTAAGAATGCATTGGCAAAAGCCATCCCCGCAATGGTTGAAGCATTATGCATTTTTTCTCTAGCCAGAGCATCACTGCCGTCACGATAGGCTTTAGGTAAATACTCGAAAACAAGTTGGATCGCTTTGATAGCTAAACCATCCGTATAATCATTAGCCATGTTAGACACATAGGCTTCAATCGCATGTGTTAAAACATCCATACCAGTGTCAGCTGTTACGACTTTTGGTACAGTCATGACGAATTGTGGATCAATAATCGCAACATCTGGCGTTAATTCATAATCAGCTAAAGGATATTTTACATTTTGTTGTTTATCGGTAATAACTGAGAATGATGTTACTTCTGAACCAGTACCTGAAGTAGTTGGAATGGCAACAAACTGTGCCTTCTCTCCAAGTTTAGGATACTTGTAAACACGTTTCCGAATATCCAAGAACTTTTGTTTTAATCCATTAAAGTCTGTCTCTGGGTGTTCGTGGAATAACCACATACCTTTAGCGGCATCCATAGCAGATCCCCCACCAAGTGCGATGATTACATCTGGATCAAAGGCATTCATCGCTTCCGCTCCGCGCATAACGGTTTCTTTTGAAGGGTCTGGTTCAACATCTGAGAAGATCTCACAATGGACATAATCTGGACGTTTACGTAATTGATATAAAACTTTATCGACATAACCTAATTTAACCATCATTGGATCTGTTACAATAAATGCTTTAGAGATGTTAGGCATTTTCGCTAAATACTGCACTGAATTTTTTTCAAAATAAACTTTTGGTGGAACTTTAAACCATTGCATATTATTATTCCTTCTCGCCATTTTTTTAATATTAATTAAGTGCATGGCACCTACATTTGTTGATACAGAGTTACCGCCATATGATCCACAACCTAAAGTTAATGATGGAATATAGGCATTATAGATGTCACCAATGGCGCCTTGGGATGAAGGGGCATTAACAATAAGCCGTCCTGCTTTCATACGAGCACCAAAGGCATCAATGACTTCTTGGTTATTAGAGTGAATAACAGCTGAGTGCCCTAAACCACCGAATTCAAGCATTTCCTCTGAACGTTTTAAACCATCTTCACTAGAGTTTACCTTATAAGCGGCTAACACTGGGCTGAGCTTTTCACGAGATAGCGGATGGTTAGGTCCAACTCCGGTTAATTCTGCTACAATGATTTTTGTATCTTCTGGAACCTTTACACCTGCCATTTCAGCAATTTTAACTGGTTTCATCCCAACAATCTTAGGGTTAACTGCACAGGTTTCTTCATTAATTACTAGTTTTTCTACTTTAGTTTTCTCAGCTGGAGATAAGAAGTAGCATTTGTTATCAATCATTTCTTGTTTAACCTGCTCGTAAATGTCTTTATCGACAATCATCGCTTGTTCAGAAGCACAAATCATACCATTATCAAATGTTTTAGAAAGGATTAAGTCATTTACAGCTCGTTTAATATCAGCAGATTTTTCAATATAACATGGAACATTACCAGCACCTACACCTAAAGCTGGTTTACCTGAGCTATAGGCTGATTTAACCATTCCAGGTCCGCCTGTCGCTAAAATAGTAGCCACGCCATCATGCTTCATAAGTGTTTGAGTTGCTTCTATTGATGGCTTTTCTATCCATTGAATACAATGCTCAGGTGCCCCCGCTTTAACAGCTGCTTCATAAAGTGTCCGTGCAGCTTCAGAACTACATTTCTGTGCAGATGGATGGAATGCAAAGATAATAGGGTTACCTGTTTTAATTGAAATAATTGATTTGAACATGGTTGTTGAAGTAGGGTTTGTTACTGGAGTTACCCCAGCAACTACACCAATCGGTTCAGCAATTTCCACAATACCTTCATGCTCATTTTCGCTAACTACACCAATTGTTTTTTGATATTTAATATTGTGATAGATATATTCAGTGGCAAAAATATTTTTAATAATTTTGTCTTCATAGACACCGCGGCCAGTTTCTTCAACAGCTAGTTTTGCTAGATACATATGTTTATCTAAGCCAGCTAGCGCCATCTCCTTAATAATATCGTTAACTTGCTCTTGCGTAAGCTTCTTCATTTCGCTCAATGCGCTTTGAGCATTTGCGACTAACTGATCAATATTTTCTGCAACTGTTTGTTCTTGAACATCTAGCTTTTTTTCTACTTTTGTAACCATAGTAAAACCTCCTATTTTATGTGAAGTATTGAGCATACTAACTCAAAAAATAAAAACAATCTTAGCTTACTGATGGGTTACGAGGAAACTTAATAAATGTGACATCGTTTATCAAACGCGTGTTGTTTTTGATTACAACTACATATTGTTTAGTCCAAATCAGATTTGGAATATCTTTTCCTTCCTGAACGCTCATTGCTTCAAATTGATCATTGACTTCTTGTTCAAAGCTAAACTGAGTATAATATTCAGCGTCGGTTCCAAAGTCTTTCCACTCTGTCAATATCATTTTATCCCTCCCTCGTTCTTTCTGATATCATCATATCACCTGTATACGCTTACAAAATATCGAAATTGTGACAGATTTGTGAAACGTTTCACAATTAGGGTTGGTCGTGAAGATGAGAATAATAGATTACTGGTGTAGTTATTGTGTTTAACCAATAATCTAGAAATTTGGATGATAAGACAGCAAATACCATCGTTTGAACAGGCTGAGCAAATGCTTTTTAGCCTTAGACCATAACATATGAACGAAAGGTTGCATTGCTCAGCATCAATTAACCTTAACTAGCTTAGGTTGTAGGTATTCGATTTTTGTTGATGATCGTTCTTTAAATGAATAGCTTGAGGAGTGATTTTAAGAACAAGATAGTTAGGGTCGTCGACACCAGAAAACCAGGGCTCTAGTTCTTTATTCCATAATTTCTTCTTTATACTAGGATCATCATGAATTGAGCATTGGCCTTCTATTTCTACATACTCATCATGTGTACCATCAAAGGTAAATCCAATAATAAGATGCACATAAGGATTTTCTTCGATATCCTCTACTTTATGAGTTTGCTTTGCGGTCGCAGTATATAGAATAAATTGATCAGCAAAAAAAGTCATATATCGTGAATAGGGTCGATTTTGAGCAACAGTTGCCATTGTTCCAATTTGATGGTCAGATATGATTTTTTTAATTTTTTGTTCTAGAAGAGCATCTGTCATATTTATCACCTGCTAATAAGAATTTTATAGCTAGTATCGACTAAAAAGTTCAAATTATGCAGAAGAATAGACTGGAGTGAAAACAAGGATTAAGGCTAGAGTTGGACAAAAGGACAATGATGTGCGTGTGAGGATAAAAAAGCTTTCCAGTCAGAGATGCAATGACATCCATGTGGTCCTGACTGAAAAGCGATAGAATAAAGTGAAACTTCAGTCACCATCTAGAGATAACTATAAGCTTGCCTGATAAATAGCAACAGCGTCATCACGCGTAAGTGGTCTAAAGTTGCCAAATTGAGGTTTTGCTACAACTGTTTTATCTGCCATTTCTGCTATACTATTCACGGTAATTTTGTAATCGCTAAGACGGCTTGGAGCACCAATAGAATTCCAGAAAGCTCTCAGTGCTTTTATTCCTGACAATGCGAATTCGCGGTCAGACAAGCTTCCTTGTTCTAAATCAAAAACACGGCTAGCCATTTGCTTAAATCGATCCACGTTCGTATCGAGCACATGCTCCATCCAATGTGGGAATAGAATGGCTAGGCCACCGCCGTGCGGAATATCATGTACGGCTGAAACAGCATGTTCTAAATTGTGTGTAGCCCAATCGCCTTGATAGCCCATATTTACCATACCATTTAAAGCCATCGTACCACAGTAAAGGATGGTAGCACGATATTGATCACTATTTAAATCATTTAACAGTTTTGGAGCCGTTTCAATGACTGTTTTTAGTAACCCTTCTACCATACGGTCCTGTAATGGAGTATCGGATGTCTGGTGAAAATAATGTTCAAAGGCATGGGACATGATGTCAACGATTCCATACACCGTTTGGTCACGTGGTACAGTGATTGTATGGGTTGGGTCTAAAATTGAAAAGCGAGGATAAGTATATGGACTACCCCAGCCGTATTTTTCGTTTGTCTCCCAATTGGTGATAACACTACCACTATTCATTTCTGAGCCAGTTGCAGCTAGGGTAAGGACAGTTCCAAACGGCAAGGCAGCCTCGGCTGGATGCTTCTTTGTCACAATATCCCAAACATCATGCTCGGACTTTGCTCCCGCAGCAATTGCTTTTACACAATCAATCGTACTTCCACCACCAACAGCTAAAATAAAGTCAATGTTTTCTTGTTTGCAAATTTCAACACCTTTTCGTGCTGTTGTCACGCGAGGGTTTGGCTCGACTCCAGACAATTCAAAAACAGTTGCATTAATCTCATCAAGTAACTGGATCACGTTTTGGTAAATGCCATTACGCTTTATGCTTCCGCCACCATAAACGAGCAGAATCCGTTTACCATAATGAGGAATTTCTTCTTTTAAGTGTTGTAACGTATTTTTTCCGAAGATCAATTTTGTCGGATTATGAAAAATAAAAGAATCCATAATGTTTAATCGCCTCCTTTGTTTCTATAATGACAAGCCTATTCGTTGAAGTAAAGAAAAAAGCCTCCTATCTTTTTGGGAATTACGGAAAAAATAATCTGATTAAGTGAGTTTATCTGTACTATTATTTTTGTTGTCTATGTATATAACAGCATGATACAGAGGATTTATATCACTATGTATATTGACGTGTAGTATGCTTTTGGAATTTTAAAAACCTTTTATTGAAAAGTGATTAAACGATATCATTCTGTGTATACTAATCAAAATTTAACGCTATTTAAATTTTGAACAAAATATGAACATTTACTATAACAGTTTTAAAATGTGATGTTTTTCACTTTATTTTTGTTCCATTCGGATTTATACTTTAATTAAGTTAATCAATAACTCTAAGAGTGGATTGATTTAAATTTTGAGGAGGTAGCGGAAATGAAAGTAGCAGAAGAAGTTACAAAAAACGATCCTTGGAATGGTTTTCGCGAAGGTAACTGGCAGTCAGAAATTGACGTTCGTGATTTTATTTTAAAAAACTTCAGTCTATATGAAGGAAATGAAGAATTTTTAGCTGGACCAACAGAAGCTACTACTGAACTATGGAAGCAGGTTATGGAGCTTACTAAAGAAGAGCGTGAACGAGGAGGTGTCTATGACCTAGATACCAAAATCGTATCGACGATCATTTCACATGATGCTGGCTACTTAGATAAAGAAAAGGAAAAAGTTGTAGGTGTTCAAACAGATGTGCCATTTAAGCGCTCACTACAACCATTTGGCGGTATTCGAATGGCAGCTGTTTCTGCTGAATCATATGGCTATAAGTTAGATGAAGAAGTTGAAAAGATTTTCACAGAATATCGTAAAACACATAACCAAGGTGTATTTGACGCCTATACACCTGAAATTAGAGCAGCACGTCGTGCCGGTGTTGTCACAGGTTTACCAGATGCCTATGGACGTGGACGTATAATCGGTGATTATCGTCGTGTAGCCCTTTACGGTGTCGATAAATTAATCGAAGCTAAACAAGCCGACTTAGCCCTAATTGGTGGAAATGGCGTAATGTCAGATGACGTTATTCGTGATCGTGAAGAGCATTCTGAACAAATTCGTGCATTGCAAGAGTTGAAACAACTAGGCGAGATCTATGGTTTTGATATTTCTAAACCAGCTTCAAATGCTCAAGAAGCGTTCCAATGGCTATACCTTGGTTACTTAGCAGCCATTAAAGAGCAAAATGGTGCTGCTATGAGTCTTGGTCGTGTATCTACTTTCTTAGATGTTTATATTGAACGTGATCTTCAAAACGGTGTCTTAACAGAAGAAGAGGCTCAAGAACTGGTTGATCACTTTGTCATGAAATTACGTTTAGTTAAATTTGCAAGAACACCTGAGTACAATGAATTATTCAGTGGAGACCCAACTTGGGTAACAGAATCATTAGCTGGTATTGCTGAGGATGGTCGTCCATTAGTAACAAAGAACTCTTATCGATTCCTGCACACACTTGATAATTTAGGTCCTGCTCCAGAGCCAAACCTAACCGTGCTTTGGTCAGAAAAATTACCAGATAACTATAAAAAATATTGTGCAGCTATGTCGATTAAAACAAGTTCAATTCAATATGAAAATGATGATTTAATGCGCCCACACTATGGTGATGATTATGGTATTGCATGCTGTGTATCTGCCATGCGGATTGGTAAACAAATGCAGTTCTTTGGTGCACGCGTTAACTTAGCCAAAGCATTGTTATATGCGATTAATGGTGGTGTAGATGAAAAATCTAAAGCACAAGTTGCCCCTAACTATGCACCAATTACTTCAGAGTATCTAGATTATGATGAAGTGATGAAAAAATATGATACGATGCTTGATTGGTTAGCAGGCGTTTATGTAAATACGCTAAACATCATTCATTATATGCATGATAAATATAGTTATGAGCGAATTGAAATGGCATTGCATGACCGTGAAGTATTACGGACAATGGCTTGCGGTATTGCAGGACTGTCTGTCGTAGCTGACTCTTTAAGTGCGATTAAACATGCCAAAGTACGTACGATTCGTGACGAAAATGGTCTTGCCGTAGATTATGAAATCGAAGGCGACTACCCTAAATACGGTAATAATGATGATCAAGTCGATCAAATTGCGGCTAACTTAGTTAAGTCGTTTATGAACAAAATAAAACAGCATAAAACTTACCGTAATTCAATGCATACACAATCCATTTTAACGATTACATCTAATGTTGTTTACGGTAAAAAGACAGGTAACACTCCAGATGGTCGTAAAGCAGGTGAGCCATTTGCACCAGGTGCTAACCCATTGCATGGACGTGACACAAATGGTTCTTTAGCATCGCTTAGCTCTGTTGCTAAAATGCCATATGACTACTCATTAGACGGTATTTCAAATACATTCTCAATTGTGCCAAAAGCTCTAGGTAAAGATTTAGATACACAAAAAGCTAACTTAGCTGCTATGCTAGATGGCTATGCTAAGAAAAAAGGGCATCACCTAAATGTTAACGTATTTGATCGTGAAACATTACTTGATGCAATGGAGCACCCAGAACAATATCCACAACTTACTATTCGCGTTTCTGGCTATGCAGTTAACTTTATTAAACTAACAAGAGAACAACAAATTGATGTGATTAACCGGACATTCCACGAAAGCTTATAAGTATATTCAAAAATAAAGGAGAAGAATAGTCTTCTCCTTTATTAATCAAAAGGGAGGACGACTTTATGAAAGGGCGTATTCATTCAATTGAAACCCTCGGTACGGTAGATGGTCCAGGCTTACGCTATATTATTTTTACTCAAGGGTGCTTGCTGCGTTGTCAGTTTTGTCATAATCCAGACACATGGAAAATGACTGGTGGTAAGGAAATGACTGTAGCTGAGCTTGTTCAAGATATTAAAGAATATTTACCTTTCTTTGAGGCATCGAACGGCGGTGTAACGGTTAGTGGTGGAGAACCATTAATTCAAGCTGAATTTATCCTTGAGTTGTTCACAGAACTGAAGAAGCTTGGTGTTCATACATGTATCGATTCGTCGGGTGGATGTTTTAGTCGCTCTCCTCGATTTATGGATACCTTAGATAAGCTTATGGAAGTTACCGATTTAATCTTATTTGACTTAAAACAGATTGACCCTGACAAACATAAAGAGTTAACGGGTGTATCAAACGAGCATATTTTAGATATGGCGCGCTATCTAGATGAGAAGAATGTACCTATATGGGTCAGACATGTTCTAGTCCCAGGTGGTAGTGATGATGATCAGTTACTTCAACGTCTATCTGATTTTATTGCAACCTTATCTAATGTAGAGCGTATTGATGTTTTACCTTACCACAAACTTGGTGTTTATAAGTGGGAGAATCTTGGTCTTGATTATCCGTTAGCAGGTGTTGAACCACCTTCTGAAGAACGGGTAAAAAATGCCGAAGCTATTCTTAATCGTAAAAAAGTGATTGCATTAACTTAAACTTTAGCGGCAATGTTCAAATAGGTTCCATTACAACAAGTAGATTGGCTGTCAACTAGCTGATCACTATTTGGATCTTTTTGGAAAAAACTGTGTCATTAAATAATATACCTTCTATTCCTTATACTTCGTTAAATGAAAGCCGAATTAGCTTTCTCAGCTTGTTAACAAGTCCATTCAAGGGCGGTTGACAAGCTTTTTTTGTTAAAAAGACTCAGTTAATTTTGGTTGTTTCAGTAGTTTTAGGATAAACCTTTCTCGCAGCTATGACTTAACCCCCATTTCTAGATAAAACAAAGCGGTTCTTCTTAAGTTTTGTCTGAAGTCTAACATTAATTTAAAGTGGAGCTCGATAAAATTTAGTGTAAATACGCCAAGGCGCATTTGATAAAATTAAAAGAGAGGTTTATTTTTTAGCTAAAAAGGAATAGTAAAATAAAACAATAAAGAGGAGAGTGTGAATGAATGAGTAAAATTTTGTTTACTGCTCATGCCACGGCTCAAGGTGGCCGAGAGGGCCATGTTAAGTCCGATGATGGTCTAATTGATTTAAATTTGGTTGATCCGAGCGGAAAAAGTAATGCTGAAGGATCAAATCCCGAACAATTATTTGCTGCTGGCTATTCTGCTTGTTTTGACGGTGCCTTAAACCTGATTGCGTCACGGCAAAAGAAGAAGATCAACTCAAACGTAACTGCCGATGTCAGCTTACAAA
This sequence comes from Amphibacillus sediminis NBRC 103570, assembly GCF_001552275.1. Lineage (GTDB taxonomy): Bacteria > Bacillota > Bacilli > Bacillales > Amphibacillaceae > Amphibacillus_B > Amphibacillus_B sediminis. Next base: position 101,714 of record NZ_BCQW01000002.1, on the reverse strand, counting down.
CAGACCCTCAAGATGAAGGATTTAAAATTGGCGTTGTACTAAATGTTGAAGTAGAGGGAGTAGACCAAACCGAAGCAGAAGAACTAGTAAAGCAAGCTCATGAGTTTTGCCCATACTCTAAAGCAACAAGAGGTAATATTGAGGTAAAACTTAATGTCACTTCAGTGTAGATTTTAAAAAGGCGGACAGGTGCAACTGTCTAGCCTTTTTTTACACGATAAGAATGAAATTTCGAAGTAGTAAAAAATCCGTAAGTACTAAGTATAAGAATAACTAACATATTCACAAAAAGATGAGTGATTTCGGGTTCATCTAAAGCTAGATACATGAATTAACCACTAATTACTTGGCAATGATCGAGCTCTAGAAAACGCCTGATCATCTCCTTTCCAACATACAGGGGAAGTTACCGAATTGAAGCTGAGTAGGACGAGATAACTATTGAAATTAGCATAGAAATACGGTTTTATTTGTACCTTCAATAATTAGCGACTATCGCTGTAATTAACTTAAAGGTGACAATTTTACAGAATTATGCAAAAAAGCTTGTATTTAATTGGATTCCATCATATATTACAATTATAGCTAGATGAATAAGAGCTGTGTTAAATAAGCGTACCACCTCCGTCAGAATACATTTATCACGTATTTTGACAGCTCTATTACTTAAGGTTATGATAATCGAGATGATTAAATTATAGAAATAATGATGTGATAAAATTAGCATTGAGGGGGATGATTGATGAAGACGGCTATTGTCTTTGCGTCTACCCATGGTACAACCATTTTAACGGCTACATACCTGAGTGAAAAGCTTTTAAAAAATATTGGGCTTATTCAATTACTAGAGGCTGAGCAGAAGGTAGACTTGACTAGGTTTGATCAAGTCATACTAGGTGGCTCTATTTAATTAGGGGAGATTCAACCTATAATGCAATAATTTATTGAAAGGGCATATGTAGAACTTTTGCAAAAACGTTTAGGGTTATTTTTATGCTGTTTTTTAGAACAAGAGGTAGCTGAGCACCAATTTAATCAAGCCTACCCTGAAGAGCTTAGACATCCATTCAATAGCAACATCAATCATTGGTGGTGAGTTAGATCGAGAGAAATTAGATCCACTCGATCGTTTGATAATGGATCAAGTAAACGAAAGAACATACAATACTCCTGGATTTTACTGAAATAGATTAATTTGTGGCAAGGTTAAATCGTTTCCAGGGGGAATAAGGAGGAAAAGTCATGTCAGGAGAAAAAATCTTAATTATCGGGGCCGGAAGAATGGCGACTGCGATCATTGTTGGCTTAAAAAAAGCAGATTTTAAAAATGTTATCGTATCAAATAATGGTAATACGACGCGTTTAGAAGCGATCGAAAATCGATTTAAAGTAAAGACAACGCTCAACTGGCAAGATTATGTGGCGGATCAGGATTTAATTATTTTGGCAATGCCACCAGAAGCACACGATCAAGTACTTAAAGATTTGTCCGCAGTTATGACAAACCAATTGATCGTTACTGTTGCAGCAGGAATTGATGTAACCTATATGCAGGAACGCTTACCTGAAGGAGCAGCGGTTGCATGGGTAATGCCGAACACAGCAGCAGCCAAAGGTGAATCCATTACGCTATTTGCTTCCGGCAAGCATGTAACAGATGAACAAGAGTATTATTTGGAAAAGATCCTATTTGGTATTGGGCAGTTTAAAAAACTAAACGAAGACCAGGTGCATGCCTTAACACCAATAACAGGTAGTGCTCCAGCCTTTATTTATCGGTTGGCTGATAATTTAGTTCAAGGTGCTTTAAATGCTGGAGTTTCAGAAGTAGTAGCTAAACAGCTGGTCGCGCAAATGATCAAAGGATCGGCAGAGATGCTGACATCGGATTTAAAGTGTGCCAAAGATTTAATTGATGAGGTTGCTAGTCCCGGGGGAGTAACTGCTGCAGCGTTATCGGTGTTCGATCAATATCAATTTGATGAAATGGTTGAATCAGCCTTAAAGGCTTGCTATAAAAGGGCAGAACAATAGATGTCACTCCTTTCTTGACATTGATAATCATTATCAATTAATATGTGAAGAGAGGAGTGGTGATCTGTGAAAATGGCTTTAGTTTTTGCTAGTATGTCAGGAAATACAGAAGAGATGGCAGAGGTAATCAAGGAGGAAGTAAAGGCTAATGGTTTTGGACTAGAAGTCTTTCAAATTGATATTGATGATATTATGGCCTTTGATTTGGTCAACTATGATGCAATTTTGTTTGGTACTTATACATGGGGTGATGGGGAGCTTCCTTATGAAGTGGAGTCGTTTTATGAAGATCTTGAAGAGCTAGATCTATCAAATAAGTTTGTCGGGCTGTTTGGATCATGTGACTCTTATTATCCCCGATATGGGACAGCCTTAGATATTATGGCAGAACGGTTTACCGAGATTGGTGCAGAAGTGATGGAAACTTTATTAAAAGTGGACTTAACTCCGGATCAAGCGGATGTTGAGCGTTGTCAGCAATTTGCCCGTCAGTTTATTGAACGGTTAGGTCAAAAGGCGCAATGAATGAAACTAGATGACGCTTTTTTAGTAGATTTGTGGCAATTATAACGGGAGAGTCGTATAATAATACTATTGATTATAATTGCAAGGAAAAGGATGGCATACATGGTAAAAGAAATTATATCTTGGTTAAAAGCAATTATTATTGCACTGCTAATTGTATTTGGTGTAAGACACTTTATAATGGAACCTTCTATTGTAAAAGGTGACTCGATGCTTCCGAACCTTCATGAAGGAGATCGGATTATTATTAGTAAGATAAGTTCAATAGATCGCTTTGATGAAATTGCATTTGTATCACCTGACACCGATGACAATTATGTCAAAAGAGTAATAGGCTTGCCAGGTGATCGAATTGTTATTGAAAATGATACCCTCTATATTAATGATGAACCGTATGAAGAAAGCTATCTTGATGATTTTAAAAGTCAGCTAGCTGAAGGGCAAATCTTTACCCAAGATTTTGATCTGGAAGCAGATTATGGCTATCAAGTCGTACCTGATGGAACGTATTTTGTTCTTGGGGATAATCGTCCGATTAGTCGGGATAGTCGTTCATTTGGTGTTATTAACGAGGATTCAATAATTGGAGAAGTTGTATTTAGAATTTGGCCCATTCAGGTAATTGGGCCAATTAAGCATTAACTTTAACAAAAGTCTCCCACTACTGCTATAAGTAGTAAGATGAATACCTATTTGTCTTCCATTCGGTCTCGGCTGAGTAAAGCTAAACCCTCTGGCGGATGCCGTTGATTTTCACTGGAGTTTTTTATCGAGCGAATCTCGATAGGCGCATTTGATTTTAGTTGACAGCTTATTGACTTCATGGTTTAGTATAATTACAATTTAATAATCTTAGATCCACTAGGGGCGCATTATTTGCTGAGATAAAGAGTTGACTCTTTGGTCCCTTTGAACCTGATTTGGTTAGCACCAACGTAGGAAAGTGGAGCTGTATTCTTTATATATATTAAAGGTGAAGAGAGCTGCTCCATGTATTTGGAGCGGCTTTTTGTAATTTTGTAAAAGCTTAATAAGTCAGAAAGAGGGAAAGTAATAACTTAGTGTGCTTGTAAAAATAATAATATGAAAAGGGAGGATTTTGAATGGTTAGTGTAAAAACAGCTTTAACGATTGCAGGTACTGATCCTACTGGTGGCGCTGGGATTCAGGCAGATTTAAAAACGTTTCAAGAGCGTGAGGTATATGGGATGAGTGTGCTAACTTCAGCAGTTGCTCAAAATACAACCGGTGTCCAGGCTGTTGCTCACATGCCCATTGACTTTATTGACAAACAGCTTGACAGTGTCATGACGGATATTAGACCAGATGCGATAAAAACAGGTATGATCGCAAAATCATCGATGATTGAGCTTATTGCTGATTATTTGGCACGCTTCCCCGATATTTCTTATGTGTTAGATCCGGTAATGGTAGCTACTAGTGGAGATGAACTAATCGAAAAAGAATCTCAGGCGATCATTCGTCGCTTATTAGTGCCATTAGCTACAGTAGTTACGCCAAATATACCCGAAGCGGAATTATTGATTGAAGAGAAGATCAGTACATTTAAAGAGATGGAACGTGCTGCACGAAAAATAGTCGATCAATTAGGGGCAAAGTCTGCCGTTGTAAAAGGGGGACACCTTTCGGATGGGGCAACTGATATTTTTTATAATGGCAAAACAATTGAATATTTAACAGCGGATCGATTTGAGACCGTACATACCCATGGCACGGGGTGTACCTTTGCAGCAGCTATTACAGCAGAATTAGCAAAAGGATTAGACTGCTTTGATGCTGTTAGGATCGCTAAGCAATTTATTACGGATGCGATCCGTTACCCGCTTAATTTAGGAATAGGAAATGGACCAACCAATCACTGGGGCTATCGCTTAAAGGGGCTACCGAGTCAAAGGAGTGAACATCACCATGGATAGGGTCGCAGCAATAATTGAACGGGTTAAAGAAACACAGCCACTGGTCCATAATATCACCAATCAGGTGGTGATGAATTTTACAGCTAATGGGCTTTATGCTTTGGGTGCAGCCCCTGTCATGGCTCATGATCGTCGTGAAGTTGCTGAAATGGCACAAAACGCGGATGCTTTGGTTTTAAACATCGGAACCTTAACAGAAGAGCTTGTCGAGGCCATGCTAATCGCAGGACAAGCTGCTAACGAGAAAGGAATTCCTGTTGTTTTAGACCCAGTTGGGGTCGGGGCAACAACATTTCGAACCGAATCAACAAAGCGTATTTTGGAGCAAGTTGATATAGCCATTATTCGAGGGAATGCAGGAGAAGTTAGTCAATTAGCAGGTATCGATGCCAAAGTTAGAGGGGTCGATTCGTCTGGAGAAATAGATCTTAAAGCGGTAGCCAAAACGGCCTTGGAAAATTTAAAGCAATCCGTTTTAATAACAGGAAAAGAAGATATCATTGCAGCTGATCATCAGTATGTATTGATCAATAATGGGACAAGCCTCTTAACGAAAGTAACGGGAACAGGATGTTTGCTCAGTGCTGTTGTGGCTGCTTTTTTAGCTGTTGAATCGTCAACCATCGATGCGGCTACTGCAGCCATTGCTTATTATACAATTGCTGCTGAGCAGGCAGCAAAGCAAGCTAAGTTACCGGGGCAATTTCAATATAGGTTTTTAGATGCCTTATCCTATACGACTAGTCAGGACGTTATTGAACGATTAAATATCACAAGTAAGGGTGAATTTAAATGAAATTTAGCCGGAGGTATCTAGATGCTTACTTCATACTAGGAAGTAAGGATACAGCTGGACGGGATCCGCTTATTATTTTAGAAAGGGCCCTCCAAGGCGGCATCACCTGCTTTCAATTTCGTGAAAAAGGGCTGGGAGCCAAACAAGGCACTGCCAAAAAAGAGTTGGCACAAGCGATGCAAAAGCGATGTAAAAAATACCGTGTTCCCTTTGTAGTTAATGATGATGTTGATTTGGCTATTGAATTAAATGCTGATGGGATTCATGTGGGACAGGAGGATGAATCCATTTACTCCATTAGACAGAAACTAACCAAAGACACTTTCATTGGAGTGTCGGCCACTTCAGTCGTAGAAGCAGTTCAGGCCTTGCGTGATCAAGCGGATTATATTGGGGTGGGACCAATCTTTCAAACAAGCACCAAAAAGGATGCCAAACAACCAATTGGACTAGAGGGGATTGTCAGGATTAGAAAAGCTGTAAATAACCTCCCGATTGTTGCTATTGGAGGTATCTCAGCAACGAATGTATCCGAGATTAGGCAGGCTGGAGCAGATGGTGTATCAATTATCTCTGCTATTAGTATGGCAGAGAATCCGTTTCAAGCAGCAAAGCAATTTCGTCATGAGAGCAAAATGTTTGAGTAAAGGTGATTAAGGTAAGTATACTAGTACCATCTCGAGGAGGGGATATTGATGCGATTAAAAGGGAAAAAAGTGTTGGCATTGTTAGAGGAAGATTTTGAAGATTTAGAGTTGTGGTATCCAGTCTTACGCTTACAGGAAGAAGGAGCAGTAGTCGATTTAGCAGCTTTAGAGGCAGATAAGGTTTACAAAGGGAAGTATGGTGTACCCGCTAAGTCTGATGTCAGTTTTTCCAACATTGAAGCAAGTCAATATGATGCTTTGTTAGTGCCTGGAGGATGGGCTCCGGATAAACTTAGACGCTATGACGATGTCTTAGCGATCGTGAGACACTTTGATCAAACCAAGAAAACGATCGGTCAAATTTGTCATGCCGGCTGGGTCTTGATTTCAGCTGATATCCTTAAGGGGGTTAATGTCACAAGTACACCAGGCATTAAAGATGATATGACTAATGCTGGCGCAAATTGGTTTAATGAAGCAGTAGTCGTTGATGGCCATATTATTTCAAGTCGCCGACCACCTGATTTACCATTCTATGTGAAGGCGGTAGCTGACCATTTAGCGGGACAATAGCAAGAGGCTATCCATTTGATATTTAGCTATTAATGTTATCTCAGTGTAACTGGCTGGGGCTGCGATTACTCGCCCCATCGAAGGGCTTTTGTAAGACTCCTGCTTCAAGAAATGAGGGAACAAGTCATGTCTAAGTGGGAGATCCAACAGCCAGTAACGGCCCGATGGTTCAACTAACGTTCAGTGGGGGAGAGAGGAAGCTGACTAAGCGACGTCATGGTCACAACGTCTGCACGAGCACATCCTATGCGTTGAAAACCCCACTGAACAAACACTTTATCATGATCAAACAGGAGGAAAAAGATTCGTATCCATCGTTAAGTGGTTGTGCTTAGGAAGGCACTTTGCTCTCGGATAGGTTGTTTAAACGATCAGCTAAGCCAAGTTCACCATGACTCGGAATCGTTTCTTTACTACCTAATGTATCTTTGAATTCATAAGCATTAACACTGTGTTCTGATGTGTCTAGTCCGTTAACTTCCTCTTCTTCTTCAACACGTATTGAACTAAATTTAGTTAGTAAATATGTGAATGTACCTACAGTTAGTGAAGTCCAGGCGATAACACTGATCACACCTAGTGCTTGAATCCCTAATTGATTTAAGCCGAAGCCATAGAATAAACCGGTATCGACAGAGAAGAAACCAATTGCTATAGTTCCCCAAATCCCACAGATTCCGTGAACGGTAGTTGCACCTACTGGATCATCAATTTTAAGTTTAGTGTCGATAAAGGTAATGCCTTCTACTAGAATGACACCAGAGATTAATCCGACAATAATTGAACCTACTATAGAAATCTCTGCAGTCCCTGCAGTAATACCAACTAAGCCTGCTAAGGCACCGTTTAACACTAGCGAAGCATCAAGTTGTTTGAAGCGAATGACCGAGTAAAGTGCAGTCGATAGAACAGCGGCGGCACTTGAAAATAAAGTAGTGGCAATGACTAACGGTACTAGGTTAGGATCAGCCTCTAACGTACTTCCACCATTAAAGCCGAACCAACCTAACCATAAAATAAATACACCTAACGCTCCCATTGGGATGCTGTGGCCAGGGATAACATTAACTTTATTACCTGTATATTTGCCGATTCTTGGTCCGAGAAATAAAAGGACGGTGATGGCGGCAACTGCACCAGTTAAGTGAACGACTGTTGAACCGGCAAAGTCACTAAAGCCTAGATTAGCTAACCAGCCATCAGCCCAAATCCAATGCCCTACTACTGGATAAACGATACTAGTCATCGCTAAAACGATTAAACAGTACATGCCCAGCTTCATTCGCTCTGCTACTGCACCAGAAACGATGGTAGCACATGTAGCCACGAACATAGCTTGAAAGACAAAGAAGCCGATGTCATCAACACCCATTAACAGAAAGCTATCAGATCCAATAACTGAGCCAGCTGATGCACCGAACATAATACCATAGCCAACTAAAAAGTAAAGGATTGGTCCAATACTAATGGTTAAAAAGTTTTTCATTATAATGTTGACAGAGTTTTTTGCTCGTGTGAAGCCAGATTCGACCATTGCGAAACCAGCATGCATAAAGAATACTAAAAATGCTGCGAGCATAATCCACATCATATTTAAGGCATCTATAGACGCAACCTCACCTGCTTCTGCAGCATATATAGGAGATGCTAGTAAGAAACCGATAAAAAATAAAAGTGCAACTTTCTTAAACATATGAATCCTCCTTTTCATTTTTAAAGAACAGCTTCCCGTCCGCGCTCACCTGTCCGGATGCGAATGGCATCTTCTACAGGATAGACAAAGATTTTCCCGTCACCGATCTTCTCGGTACTACATTTTTCAATAATTAGATCAATAATTTCATTCGTTTTCGATTCAGGCACAACCAACTCAATCTTTATCTTTGGCAATACCTTGACCTCAAAACTTGTGCCGCGAAACACTCCGGTTTGCCCTTTTTGCTTACCGGTACCAGCGACTTCAGTAACTGTAATACCACCTACACCAATATCAGCCAGTGCATCTCGTAATGATTGGAATTTCTCTGGTCGAATAATCGCTTCAATCTTTTTCAAAGATATGACTCCCCTTTCATGTAAGGATAGTTAACACATTAAGTTATGTAAATTATCATATCTCCATTTTTCAGAAAATTCAAGTCTTTTTTGTGAAAAAAATCAAGTAAACGCTTTCCTTTTTTGTTTAGTCATTATCGATTAATTTTAATGAAATAGAGAAAATATTAGTGCAGGGCATACGACTATGTTAGAATAAATACAGAGTATTCTGAGAGGAGCTAGTACGACATGATTAAAAGGAAAATTGAAATAATTTTAATTACACTTGGTGCGATTATCTTTGCCTTTTTTTGTGTGTTAGGCATTAGTATGATGGCTGTAAAAAATGATGAAAGTGCAGTATCAAATCTATATAATGAGATGAAATTAGAGTTTGCAGTCGAAGAGATGCCTGAGTATGCAGAGTTTTTAGAAACGATATCGAGAGGCGCGATTCTTATGATTGCTATTGCAGTTATTGCTATAGTTGCAGGTGTTTTATCAGCCATTATGTTGAAAGGTAATAAAAGACCGAAGCCAGCAGGTATCGTACTACTTGCACTAGGTTTAATAATCGGTTTTCTTCAATTCGGTATTTCTTTATTTGGTGGCATGTTATATGCCATCGCTGGAGCCATGGCATTGTTTAGAAAGCCAAAGCCTCAGGAAATTGTTTCTTAGAGATTTAGATAAGGAGTAGAAAGATGGAAAAAAAAACGGTAGCGATTATGTTTGGTGGCAAGTCTGCAGAACACGAGGTTTCACTTCAATCTGCAAAAAATATTGTTGATGCAATCGATCAAGAGAAATATCAGATTGTCCTTATCGGGGTTGATAAAGAAGGAAAATGGCATCTAAATGACCCAGACACCTATTTAATTAATGCAGATGATCCCAAAAAAATTCGCTTAAATCATACTGATCAACGTGTGGCAGTTGTGCCAGGAGAAAGCAGGGCTCAACTGATTAATTTGGCAACAAATCAGCCAATAGCACAAGTTGATGTTATTTTTCCAGTAGTACATGGTACTTTAGGGGAAGATGGTAGCCTGCAAGGATTATTGAGAACACTAAATCTTCCATTTGTTGGTGTGGACTTATTGGGTTCAGCTGCAAGTATGGATAAGGATTTTACCAAAAGGCTGTTGAAGCAGGCTGGGCTGTCTGTTGCTAATGGCTTAGTTTATAAGAAACATCAGTTAGAGCAGATCTCATTTGACAAGGTCAAAGAACAATTGGGGTTACCATTGTTTATTAAGCCAGCTAGTCAAGGCTCATCTGTTGGTGTTAGCAAAGTTAACACGAAAACGGAGTTTGAACAAGGAATTAGAGAGGCTTTTATCTTTGATGACAAATTAATTATCGAACAGGCAATCATTGGTCGTGAAATTGAATGTGCTGTACTCGGAAATGAAAGTCCTGAAGCTTCATTACCTGGAGAAATCTTACCACAGACTGAATTTTATTCCTACGAATCTAAATACATTGATGAAACGGGTGCAATTTTATCAGCCCCTGCAAAGCTTTCAACCGAGCAGACAGAAAAGGTTCGAGCAGTAGCATTACAAGTATTTAAAATTTTAGATTGTGAGGGAATGGCACGAATCGACTTCTTTTTGAAGGAAGACGGAGAATTAGTCGTCAATGAAGTTAATACCATTCCTGGATTTACTAGGATCAGCATGTACCCAAAACTTTGGAGTTTAACGGGTGTTGACTATCCTAATTTGATTGATCGACTAATTGAATTAGCATTTGAACGTCATGAGCGCAAGTCGAAACTAAAGAATAATTTCTTTGAATGAGTCTAGCTACATTCAGCAGGTAGATGGCTCCTGCTTCTAAAAGTCGTGAGATAAAAGTATATTTGTTTGCTATTCAATGGGAGTTCAAACTCTGGTCTGAATAAAACTTAAAGCCACCGACGGGCCACAAATTTTCAACGGAAATTTATAGCTGGAATTTATCGCAGTGTAACTGGCTGGGACTGTGATTACTCGCCCTATCGAAAGGCTTTTGTAAGATTCCCACTTCAAAGAAATAAGGGAACACGTCATGTCTAAGTGGGAGATCCAACAGCCAGTAACGACCGATTGGTTCAACTAACGTTCAGTGGGGGAGAGAGGAAGCTGACTAAGTTTGCGACGTCATGTTGCAACGTCTTCACGAGTACATCGTATGGTCGAAACCCCCACTGAACGAAATTTCATTTTATAGAGTGAAGCTATATGCGTAAATACCCCTTGCGCATTTGATTAGTAACCCAAGATTAAAAAGAGTGGAATCACCAATAATTGGTAGGTTGCACTCTTCTTTTTTATTATGTACAAAGAAAGACTAACCGGTATCCTTAAGTGTAGAATACATAGAACACCATCCTTTATATTGCCATAAAACGTGTCGAAGTAAAGATAATCCTTAACATGTGTACAAAATAATAAAATTTTTCACTTTGGGTTTTTGTAAAGAATTACCATAGATCTATTTCAGTCTTTCTAAACTCCCGTGGCGAGCATCCACGCTGCTTTTTAAAGGTACGAATAAAGTAGCTTTGACTATTGAAGCCTACGTCCATAGCAACCTCAACTATTGGTTTATTGGTTTTTTTGAGGAGCTCACAGGCTTTGTTAATTCGAACGGAATTGACATACTCGATTGGTGTTAGGTGCACAATGGATTTAAAGAAACGAGTAAAGTGCCCTTCACTCATTTGGAGCTGCTCTGCAAGTATAGCAACAGAGATTTTTTCTTGATGGTGCTGATTAATATATTTCATAATCATTTTAATTAAATCGAGCTTGTTTTCATCACTAACAGATAGCTGTTTGAATTTTTGAGAATCATCCCTGAAAACATCAGCTAATATCAGTAGTAAGTAAGCTTTAATCTCCATTTCAAATCCGTATTTTTTTTCGAAGTATATCTTTAATAATTGAATAATGAGGTTGTTTTTTGCTGTCGTATTAATTTTCTTAGCATTAGGAAAGAAGGATGACTCAAGCACCTCTAGATATTCTGAATCAACCAAATCAAAGGTGAAGCTCTTTAAAAGATTAATATGAAAGACTATCGCATGAAATTTGAATGATCTTCCTTTTACGGGATAGGCTCCGTGTAATTGTTCGCTACGTATAAAATAAGCATCTCCTTCTTTCATTTGGTAAACATCAGTACCAACCTGAAAGGTCATCTCTCCCTCTTCTAAGTATAAAATCTCAAATTCAGGATGCCAATGTAAATTAAAGATGACATCACCATCTAAATAGTCAACAGTGTAAACACGTACAGGAAACATAGTATCCCCGTGAAGCCGATTTTCTAATAATTTTCTATCCAATGTGAACCTCCTTTTTATCTTATCGCAGTGTAAACTGAACGAAGTTTCACTTTATTTAAATATCAGAATTGTGTTATTTACCACTTAATTGTGCAATACCAACTACAATACTCTTAGTATAATACGTAATGTATTCATTTTAAAGCGGTTACAATAAGGAGGTACTTATGAAGTTTACAGATGGTTTTTGGTTGACGAAAGAAGGTTATAAGATTAATCATACTTATAATGTTAGAGATGTAAGTATTGATCAAAAAATAGTAACCCTTTTTGCTCCTTGTAAGTGGATAGAAAGTAGAGGTGATACTTTAAATACAGCCAATTTAACAATAGAATTAAGCTCACCTATTAAAGATGTCGTACGCATTAAAACGTGGCATCATAAAGGGGCAATCATTGAAAATCCCAAATTTGAACTTAATGATCAGCAGCAAGAATTTAATATTGATAAGCAAGAGGATTGTCTTATATTGGAGACAGGTAAGACAAAGGTTACTATTAAATTTAGTCCACTTACAATTACAGTTTACAAGGCAAATGGAGAAGAACTGACCCATTTAAATCAAAAAGGATTAGCTTGGATTCAAGGTCCGAAAAAAGAATCCTATATGCGCGGACAGCTTAATCTAGCAGTAGGTGAGTATATCTATGGATTAGGTGAACGCTTTAGCCCATTTATAAAAAACGGACAAGTGATTAATATTTGGAATCAAGACGGGGGAACAAGCTCAGAGCAAGCTTATAAAAATGTGCCATTTTTTTTAAGTAACAGAGGATATGGTATATTTGTCAATCACCCTGAAAAGGTTAGTCTAGAAGTTGGAATAGAAGCTGTTTCAAAAACACAATTTAGCGTTGAAGGAGAAGTGCTTGATTTTTATATTATGAGTGGAGATGAGCCCAAAGATGTTTACCGGCATTATGCTGAATTAATTGGCAAGCCTGCTTTACCGCCAGCGTGGTCCTATGGTCTTTGGTTAACAACTTCATTTACCACAAACTATAACGAAGAAACAGTCAATTACTTTGTAGATGGTATGGCTAAACATGATATACCGCTTCGAGTTTTTCACTTTGATTGTTTTTGGATGAAGGAGTTTGAATGGAGTAATTTTGAATGGGATCATGATGCATTTCCACAACCAGAGGCAATGATTAAGAGATTAAAAGAAAAAGGATTAAAAATTTGTGTCTGGATTAATCCGTATATTGCTGAAAAATCGAGTTTGTTTGATGAAGCTGTTAAGTATGGTTATTTACTTAAGCGTGAGGATGGTACAGTTTGGCAATGGGATTTATGGCAAGCTGGTATGGGGATTGTTGACTTCTCAAATCCAGCTGCATGTTCATGGTATAAGGGGAAATTGAAAGCGCTTTTAGATATGGGGGTTGATTCGTTTAAGACCGACTTTGGCGAGCGTATTCCCACCGATATTGTTTATTATGATGGCTCTGATCCTAAAAAGATGCACAATTACTATAGCTATATTTATAACAAGCTTGTGTTTGAACTTCTGAAACAGGAAAAGGGAGAAGGGGAAGCGGTCGTTTTTGCGCGGTCTGCAACTGCTGGTAGTCAGAAGTTTCCTGTTCATTGGGGAGGTGATTGTGATGCAACCTATGAATCAATGGCAGAGAGTTTGAGAGGAGGTTTATCACTAGCTTTATCAGGGTTTGGCTACTGGAGCCATGATATTGGTGGCTTTGAAAATAAAGCGACACCGGATTTATTTAAAAGATGGACAGCATTTGGCTTACTATCAACACATTCTCGTCTCCATGGCTCGACGTCTTACCGAGTACCATGGGCATTTGATCAAGAAGCTGTTGATGTTACCAGATATTTTACTAAGCTTAAAAATAGACTTATGCCCTATCTGTATGCTGAATCAGTTCAAAATCATAAAACAGGAATCCCTGTCATGAGACCATTATTACTAGATTTTCCGAATGATTTAACCGCTCAATTTATTGACAAGCAATACATGCTAGGTTCTTCTCTCATTGTCGCACCAATTTTTAATGAAAAAGGCCGTGTGGATTATTATTTGCCACAAGGAAAGTGGACGCATCTCCTAACGAATGAGGTAGTTGATGGTGGTAAGTGGTTTAATATGTACTATGATTATATGAATCTTCCGTTATATGTAAGAGAAAATACATTGCTTGTTACGGGTAATCGTGAAGATTTACCAGACTATCAATATGATCATCATGCAACTTTTACCCTTTACCAATTACAGAACGGTGAACAGGCTACTGCTAACGTAACAAATACACAAGGTAAAATAAAGGGGACAATGGTGATTGAACGCCATGATAACATTTTAAATGTTAATTGTAATTTAAAAGATAAGCATTATCAGCTTGTTTTAAACGATTTTTATTCAATTCAATCTTGTTCTCAAGGAAAGGTTAGCCAAAATCTTGAAGGGAAAATAGTGATCTCATTATTTGATGTACAAACGTTACAAATTATCATCTAGACCACATTTATCTTGTATTAAAATGAAGGAGGTTTAAAAATGAAACGTTCAATTAAAGTAATTGTGTTCTTGCTAATCGTATTAATAATAGCTGCTGCCTGTGGAAATGGAACAAATAGTGGTGATGATGTCACCATCTCTATATTCAATATCAAAGTGGAAACACGTGATCAATTGGAAGAAATGATTGCAACCTATGAGGATGAGAATCCGGGGATAAACATAGAGTTAACGACAGTAGGTGGTGGAGAAGATGCGCCATCAGCATTACAAGCTCGCTTCGCATCAGGAGAAGACCCAAATATTATAACCTTAGGTGGGTTATCAGATGTTCAAACATACATGGATTATTTAACTGATATCTCTGATATGGAAGCTGCACAGACTGCCATTGATGGAACATTAGAAGGGGCTACGATAGATGGCACCCAGTACGGCATTCCGTTAAATATAGAGGGTTTTGGATTAATGATAAATCGAGATATCTTTAACCAAGCAGGTGTTAATCCAGATAGTATTGAATCTTATCAGGATTTTGTTGATGCTATAGAAACAATTGATACTCAAAAGGAAGCGCTTGGTCTAGATGAAGTTTTTGCCTTTAGCGGAGCAGAAGATTGGGTAGTTAGTCAATTCTCGGCACATTTCACCTCTGCCGAATTTAATCATAGCGTTACAGATGCGTATGCATCTCAACAACTTAACTTTGAGTATGGTGACCGATTCCGTGATTACACCGATTTGATAAATACCTATAACATCCAACCAATCCTGTCATTAGATTATAGTACGTCAGTTGAGGATTTATTCGTTAATGAACGCGTTGCGATTATTCACCAAGGTAATTGGATTATTCCAACATTAATTGAGATCGATCCCGATTTTGTTGAGAATAAATTAGGTATCTTACCACTCTTTGTTGAATCGGATACAGAAGGCAGAATTGCGGCGGGTCCATCATGGTTTTGGGGGGTTAATGGACAAAAACCAGAGGCTGAAATTGAGGCATCGAAAGAATTTTTAGATTGGATGTACACATCGGACTATGGCCGAGAAATGATTATGACCGATTTTCGGTATATACCTGCACATGAGGGATATGATCAAGATTTAATTCAAGATGAGATTTCACAAGATATTTATCGAATGCTCTTAGATGGTGAAACAGCTATGTGGGCTAATAACCAATATCCTGATGGTTTTTTCAATACAGTTTTACATCCAGAATTTCAGAAGTATTTAAGTGGTTCAGTAAGTTGGGAAGAGTTTGAAGAAATAGTCAGCAACTATTTTTCAGAAATGAGATAACATCTCTCCTGGAGTCAAAGTCATGGCTTTGACTCCACTAACTATACTTCAACGATGGTAGGTGTTAAGCAAAATGAAATTTAGACAGTCGACCTATTGGCTATTTTTATTGCCATGTTTATTAGCGATAACCATTGTCATCATTTACCCTTTTTTACAAGGAGTCTACTTTTCCTTTACTGAATATAATGGGTTTCAAATAACTGAGTTTGTAGGCTTATCTAACTATAGACAGTTATTATCAGATCAGAACTTCCTAAATAGTCTTAGTTTTACAGCACGTTTTTCTATTGCATCTATTGTCGGAATTAATGTAATGGGTCTTGGACTTGCTTTGCTTGTGACGCAAAAGACAAGTAAATTGAGTACGATATTCCGTACAATTTATTTCATGCCAAATTTAATTGGTGGGATTATCTTAGGTTTTATTTGGCAATTTATCTACCTAAGAGCATTTGATGGTCTTGCCCAGTTAACCGGCTGGGACTTCTTTAGTGGTTGGTTAGCAGATACAGAAACTGGTTTCTGGGGGCTCGTTATCCTGTTTGTGTGGCAAATGAGTGGCTATATTATGGTCATCTACATTTCTTTTCTGAATAATGTCCCACAAGAATTGTTGGAAGCATCCACAATAGATGGAGCCAATGCTTGGCAACGGTTTATGCATGTCAAATTCCCGTTAATCGCTCCAGCCTTTACAATTAGCTTGTTTTTAACACTATCGAATGCATTTAAGGTCTATGACCAAAACATGGCGTTGACAGGTGGTGGACCATTTGGCTCAACGGAGATGGTGACTATGAACATTTATAATACGGCTTTTATGACCCGTCAAATGGGCTATGCTCAAGCGAAAGCAGTCATTTTCCTCATTATTGTGGCAAGCTTGTCTGTTATACAAATTTACTTTACACGTAAAAGAGAGGTGGATATGTAATGAAGAAAAAAAGATACGCGACTTTTTCCTTTTTAATAATTGGTATCTTAACCTCTTTATTATGGATATACCCTTTTTATTTAGTGATTGTTAACTCGTTTAAGACAAGGGGAGAGATTTTCAGGAGTCCACTCAACCTACCTATCGACTTTATCTTAGATAATTACCCGGTTGCTTTTGCGCGTCTTGAATTTGTTCAGAGTTTTTATAATTCTGCTCTGGTCACTTCTGGGAGTATCGTGTTAATCGTCTTTTGTACCTCGATGGCAGCGTATGCTTTGTCACGAAGACCATCTAAAACTAGTTCGGTCATTTATTTTTTGTTTGCGATTTTAATGTTAGTTCCATTCCAGTCCATTATGATCCCTCTTGTAGCGATTTTTGGTGCTGTTGACATGCTAAATAGAACAGGCCTAGCCATCATGTACTTAGGCTTGGGCTCAAGTTTAGCCATATTCCTTTATTTTGGAGCATTAAGAGGGATTCCAAAGGCTCTGGACGAAGCGGCTATTATGGATGGGTGTAATCGGTTCCAAATATACTGGTATATTATGTTGCCGATGCTAAAACCAACAACTGTAACTGTCATTGTTTTAAATGCGATTTGGTTCTGGAATGATTATCTTTTGCCATCTCTAGTCATCAATCGACCTGGTATGCACACAATTCCATTAAAAACTTTTTATTTTTTTGGTGAATATTCAAGACAGTGGAACTTGGCGCTAGCTGGTTTAGTCTTAGCGATTATTCCAATTATTATCCTTTACATGTTCTTGCAAAAGTACATTATTAAAGGAATCTCTGACGGATCAGTTAAATGAAATAAAGATAGGCGCATGCTCTTTAGAGAGAGTATGCGCCTTTTAGTGCTTAACTAATTACTACTTCTAAGAGTAGAGTGTTCTCACAGCTCAGGCAAAATACTTACTGCGTACCAGCACAACAGGTACATTTTCATTAAACTCAATGGCTATTCACCATAGCTATGACTTAGGACTGACAGAATGTAAGGTCACGCGGCATGGTGATTTATCCTTTTGTCCCGGTTTCTATATCGATGTTAGGATTCCTTTCTTTTTCGATAAAAGCGCCGATAAAGTCCCCATGTAAGGAGAGAAACAATTAGCAAAATAGGTAGGTTTCCTATTAAAAAAACGATTAAGCTCGTGCTTCCAATTACAATTAAATTGTAGCTTTTTAAGAGCTGGTTTTTAATACGTTGCCAAACCTGTAAATCTTGCTCATGGACGAGTTCTGTATTAACTTGCTCAATATTTAATTCGACAGTCGCATATTCAATCCGGTTATCATAATATTGTAGCTGCCCCTTAAGTTGCTCTATCTCTAACTGTACATCGGCTAAATCCCGTGAAATATTTAACAAATCCTCAGTATTTTCTGCATCATCAATAAACTCAAGTAATCGTGCTTCGACTCGTTGTTTTGAAGCCAGGCGTGTTTCAAGGTCGAGATATTGTTCAGTTACATCGTCTCCATTAATTTGTTGATGACTAATGGCGACATTATCTGATTCAAGACTTTTAAGAAAAAAATCTAAATCTTGCTGTGGAATTCTAATCGTAAAGTGTCCTTGTTGTTCATTATTATCTAATTGATTTATTTGGCGATTAACAATATAGCCATCAATGGAAGCTGAATTCTGTTCAATCGTTTCTAGTGCTGAGTCAAAATCACGTACTTCAAGATCAAGGTAGGCATGGTAAATGATTTGACGGTTTAACGTATCGGTTTCTGCTCGGGCTTCTAACGTCTCTGTCATGTTGGCTTCACCTGAAAAACTATCTTCTTGTTGGTCAGAAATTAGCTCATACTGTGCTGTATCCTCGGTATTGGTATTTCCACTACAGCCAGCTATGATTAAAGTGGTCATAGGCAATAGATAAAAGCATCTCAAGTATAGCCTCATGTTTTCCCTCCTATTCATATGTTTTAGATCGAATTATCCATTAGTCGCTTTGGTTTATAGTAACGTTTCTAAAGAATGTGTACTTTACGGCATTAAGCAGAAGTTCTCCACCTCTATTAGTGGTGAGATGAATGCCAATTATATTCCTTCATTTCGGGTTCAAATCCCGTCTGAAGAAAGTTAAAGCCTAGACGGTGCCACAGATTTTCAAAGGAAAATGATCGAGCTACGTTCGGCAAAATCTGGGCAAAATACGCCAAGGTGCATTTGATAAAGTGAAACTTCGTTCAGTGGGGTTTCGACGCATAGGATGTGCTCGTGCATAAATTGTGACACGACGTGTTTATTTATTTCTTGAAGTGGGAGTCTTACAAAAGCCCTTCGATGGGGCGAGTAATCGCAGCCTCAGCCAGTTACACTGCGATAAAATCAACATTAATTAAATGGCGGCGGATTCACAGATCGCATCCCTCTAGATACGCGAGAAAAAGCAAATTCAATAATGAGATCACGTTGCTAAGTATTCGATGCTTTGTTGAGTCTCGCTATAAATATTTATTCAATCGATCGATAAAATCAATGATCTTAAAGTATAGTAAATAAGGGTTAAGTTGTGGATGAAGAAAGATTAATAAAAAAATATCTTGAATTTTTATTCTTTTTAACGCATAATAATACAAAATAGATTGATATTTCGTTTCGGAATAAGAATTAAGGAGAGAGTGCTCATGTCAAAGGATAAAATTATTTTAGCCTATTCAGGCGGGTTGGATACTTCAGTCGCCATAAAATGGTTACAGGACCAATATAACTATGACGTCATAGCCGTAGGCTTAGATGTCGGGGAAGGAAAGGATCTTGAATTTGTTAAAAAGAAGGCACTAGATGTTGGAGCCATTAAATCTTATTCAGTTGATGCTAAAGCATTATTTGCTGAAGAATATGTTTTACCAGCGCTACAAGCAAATCTATTATATGAAGGCAAGTACCCATTAATTTCAGCACTATCTCGTCCGCTCATTGCAAAAGTATTAGTGGATATTGCTGAACGTGAAGGAGCGGTAGCTGTTGCACACGGTTGTACAGGTAAGGGAAATGATCAAGTTCGCTTTGATGTAGCCTTTACAGCACTCAATCCTTCATTAAAAATTGTTGCACCCGTACGTGAATGGAAGATGAGTCGTGATGAAGAACTAGCCTATGCCGAAAAGCATGGTATTCCAGTTCCTATCGTTAAGGATAGCCCTTACAGTATTGATCAAAACCTTTGGGGACGTAGTAATGAATGTGGAATTTTAGAAAATCCATGGATTGAAGCACCAAAGGATGCATTTGATTTAACTCAGGACCCCGTTAATGCCCCTGACGAACCAGAAATCATTGAATTAACCTTTAAACAAGGGAAGCCTGTGGCGATTAACGGTGAAACCCTTGCTTTGGACCAGTTAATTTTAAAGCTTAACCAAATTGCAGGGAAACATGGAGTGGGTAGAATCGATCATGTGGAAAATCGTTTAGTCGGGATTAAATCTAGAGAAATCTATGAAGCACCGGCTGCGATTACATTAATTGCAGCACATCAGGAGCTTGAAGCATTGACACTTCCACGAGAAGTTGCGCAATTTAAGCCAATTATTGAGCAAAAGCTGGCTCAAACCGTGTACGATGGCTTATGGTATTCTTCACTGACTGAAGCCTTGCAGGCCTTTATTAAACAAACTCAGACCTATGTTTCTGGTAATGTAAAGGTTAAGCTTTTTAAAGGAACAGCATTTGTAGTAGGGCGTGAATCTACCTATTCACTTTATGATATGGATTTAGCCACCTATTCGACAGGAGATGCCTTCGACCATGAGGCTGCCCTTGGTTTTATTAAGCTTTGGGGCTTACCTACACAAGTACATGAGACAGTTACAGGAGCACAACAGCTTAAAAAAGATGTCATGGCGAAGACGATAATAGATATAAAGGAAGCGGTCAAGCAATGAAATTATGGGGTGGACGGTTTACCAAGCCAACTAATCAACTCGTAGATGAATATACAGCTTCGATATCCTTTGATCAAAAGCTAGCGATGTTTGATATACAAGGAAGTCTTGCCCATGTTAGTATGCTTGCTGACTGTGGGATTATCTCACAAGATGACGCGATCGTCATCAGCCAAGGATTAAAAAAGGTTGCAAAACAGATTGAGGCAGGAACAGCTGAGCTTACTGTGAGCAATGAAGATATCCATATGAATATCGAGAAGCTGTTAATCGACCAAGTTGGTGCTGTAGGTGGAAAGCTCCATACGGGTAGAAGTAGAAATGATCAAGTAGCGCTTGACATGCGTTTATACCTGCGTGACGCACTACTCCAAATTGGACAGCTACTAACTGGATTGCAGCAAGCTCTCATCACTCAGGCAAAAGCGAATACCGAAACGATTTTACCAGGCTACACGCATCTGCAACGTGCACAGCCAGTGCTATTAGCACATCATTTGCTTGCTTACGTCTTTATGTTCCAACGTGATCTGGAACGATTGATGGACTCCTGGAAAAGAATTAATCGTTCACCATTAGGAGCAGGTGCTCTAGCAGGGACAACTTTTGCTATTGATCGAGAATATGTAGCTACAAAGCTTGGCTTTGATTCTATTACTGAAAATAGTCTGGATAGTGTAAGTGATCGAGATTTCGTTGTTGAGTTTTTGGCTGCTGCTTCCCTAATTATCACTCACTTATCAAGGCTATCTGAAGAGTTAGTACAGTGGTCAAGTGCAGAGTTTAATTTTATCGAATTAGATGATGCGTTTTGTACAGGTAGCAGTATGATGCCGCAAAAAAAGAACCCAGATGTTCCTGAATTGGTTCGTGGTAAAACAGGCCGGGTATATGGACACTTAATTGGAATGCTGACCACTTTAAAAGGACTACCACTCGCTTATAATAAAGATATGCAAGAGGATAAAGAAGGAATGTTTGATACAGTTGAAACAATTAAAGGAGCATTAGCCCTCTTTGCCCCAATGATTGAGACAATGCAGATCCATCAAAAGGAAATGTACCAAGCCGTTGCACAGGATTACTCCAATGCCACTGACTTAGCTGATTATCTGGTTCAAAAAGGTATTCCTTTTCGTGAGGCTCATGCTATTGTTGGTCAGACCGTACTGTATAGTATTGAACAAAAAAAGTATCTATTAGAGCTTTCTTTAGGAGAATTCCAACAGTTTTCTAAAGTCATTAACCATGATATCTATCAGGTATTAGATCCTAAAGCAGTCGTGAATGCTCGTGACGTTGCAGGAGGTACAGCTCAAAAAAGGGTTGAAAGTCAAGTTGAACAGGCAGAAGCCTTGCTAAAACAAAGTCAACTTTGGCTTGAGCAAAAAATAACATGCCTTTCACAGCTGACGATTACTTAATGTAAATGTCAAAAGACACTGATTTAGGAATAAAGCAACCGATGGGCATTGGTTTATGCCACCGAGCATATACCTTTTAAGTTATCGAAAACCAAACAATAACGAGATTCGTTACTTATCGTTACGAAGATTTAGAATGATCTCATACAGATAAGTTCGATGATCCGATTCAATTATTCAACAAGCTTAGCGTAGAGCTGAGCTTTTCTATCCATATAAATGAATATTTATTAATTTTGTTGTATATTTATTTATTGACGCTAGTAAGGGGAGGAGATTAGAATGAACGATCAAAATGCCTATTTGGTATTAAATACAGGTGACGTTTTAAAGGGGAAGTGGCTGAGCAAGCCAATTGAGCAGGAAGGCGAACTAGTTTTTAATACAGCAATGACAGGCTACCAAGAGGTTATGACTGATCCATCCTATGCTGGACAAATTGTTGCACTAACATACCCTTTAATTGGTAACTACGGTTGTAACGATCTAGTAAAGGAAAGTATTTATACAGCTTTAGCTGGATTAGTTATTTCAACACCTTGTAATGATCCAGAACACTATCATTCGGATTATTCCTTAGTTGATTTTGTTGATCGTGCTAATATTCCTGCCTTATATGATATTGATACCCGAGCCTTGACTAAGATCATTCGGACGTATGGTGAAGTCTATGGAAAAATTAGTACTAAACCTGATGATTATCCGAAACAGGAACGGGTCAATCCATTAGTTGTTGAAACGGTATCGGTTAATAAAATGGAATATTACCAAGCAAATGGCACCGTAAACCATCATGTTGTTGTTTTTGACTATGGTCATAAGCAATCAATTGTTGATGCGCTCCGCTCAGTTGGCTGTGATGTAACCATTGTACCCTTTCATACAACCCTGGACACTATTTTAGAGCTTGATCCAGATGCTGTTGTTTTTTCAAATGGCCCAGGGGATCCTGCGAGTTTAAGTGATTATTTACCAACAGTTAAGGCTGTAGCAGAGATGTACCCTTCACTTGGTATTTGTTTAGGTCATCAGCTGATTGCATTAGCTTTTGGAGCTGAGACAACACGTTTGCCGTATGGCCATCGCGGTAGTAATCATCCTGTTAAGGATTTGACTACGGGCAAGGTCATGATTACATCACAAAATCATGGATATGTAGTGAAAGACTCAACGATCAATCAAAACGATTGGGAGATATCCCACCTAAATGTGAACGATCAATCGGTTGAAGGACTAAAGCATAAGTTTATGCCAATACAAACAATTCAATTTCATCCTGAGGCACATCCAGGCCCAGTTGATACCCATTATATCTTTGAAGATTTTATACAATCGTTAAGCATCAAGGGAGAGAAGCAACATGCCTAAATTAACAGAGATAAAGAAGGTCCTGGTCATTGGATCTGGTCCGATCGTGATCGGTCAGGCCGCTGAATTTGACTATGCGGGAACACAGGCTTGCTTAGCATTAAAAGAGGAAGGGATTGAAGTCGTGCTAGTCAATAACAATCCCGCTACAATTATGACTGACGAGAACATAGCTGATCATGTTTATTTAGAGCCCCTAACGCTTGAGTCAATTAGTCAAATTATTGAAAAAGAAAAGCCAGATGGGCTGCTGCCTACATTAGGTGGGCAAACAGGTTTAAATTTAGCGATGGCTTTAACTGAGGCAGGGGTATTAGCGCAGCATAAAGTAGCCTTGTTAGGCACACCACTAGACACGATCGAAAAAGGCGAAGACCGAGAACTATTTAAATCGATGATGAAGCAAATAAATGAGCCGATTGCAGAAAGCTTATCCGTTGAATCTATTGCTGATGCCGTAGCCTTTGCACGACAAATAGGTTATCCGATCATTGTTCGACCTGCCTATACATTGGGAGGTGCAGGTGGAGGGATTGCTAACAATCAGTCAGAGCTTGAACGGATTGTCAAAAATGGTTTACAACAAAGTCCGATTGATCAAGTGTTAATAGAGCAAAGTGTGAAAGGCTGGAAGGAAATCGAATATGAAGTGATGCGAGATGCCAACGATACCTGTGTCATTATTTGTAATATGGAGAATCTCGATCCAGTTGGTGTTCACACAGGAGACAGTATTGTGGTTGCTCCAACTCAAACATTAACGGATCAGCAACATCAAATGCTTAGATCATCTTCGATAAAAGTGATACGGGAGCTCGGTGTAATTGGGGGGTGTAATATTCAATTTGCTCTTAATCCTGACAGTGACGAGTACATTATCATTGAAGTGAATCCACGTGTGAGTCGCTCGAGTGCACTAGCTTCTAAAGCGACTGGGTACCCAATTGCGCGAATTGCTGCAAAGCTTGCCCTAGGCTATCACCTGGACGAGGTGCTTAACCCCATTACGGGTGATACATATGCCAGCTTTGAACCCGCTATTGACTATATTGCTCTAAAAATTCCACGTTGGCCATTTGATAAGTTTTATCAAGCTGACCGAACTTTAGGTACACAAATGAAGGCGACTGGTGAGGTAATGGCACTTGCACGTAACTTCCCAGCAGCTTTAAATAAAGCGATTCGATCATTAGAGATTGGCTTGACCAGCCTGCAGCTTCCAGGTGTTGAGAAGTTATCAGATACAGCGCTTAATCAAGCCTTAGGTGAACCCACAGATCAACGATTGTTTGTCTTAGCTGAAGCCTTTCGACGTGGGTACAGTGTAGCTATTATCCAGAAGATCACAGGAATCACCAAATATTTCCTCGACCAAATTAAATGGCTGATTGATTTTGAATTGAATCTAGCTAAGCAGACGTGGTCGGAAATCAACGCTAATCAATTAAGTCAAATAAAAAAATATGCTGTTTCCAATAAACGATTGGCTGAGCTGTTTAATGTTGAAGAGGAGATTGTTCAGACAAAATGGGATGAACGAAACATTCGAGCAAGTTATAAAATGGTTGATACCTGTGCAGCGGAATTTTCTGCGGATACACCTTATTTCTATAGCTCTTGGTATGAGGATGATGAAGTAGAACCATTAGTGGGTGACAAACGGGTTATCGTTTTAGGCTCTGGACCGATTCGAATTGGTCAAGGAGTTGAATTTGATTATTGTTCAGTCCATGCAGCGCTTGCTCTAAAACATCAAGGCATAGAGGCGATTGTCATTAACAATAACCCTGAAACGGTAAGTACCGATTATAGCACGGCTGATCATCTCTATTTTGAACCACTTAATGCAGAAGATGTGATGCAGGTTGTGGAGAAAGAACAGGCCATCGGTGTTCTTGTCCAATTTGGAGGTCAAACAGCAATTCATTTAGCAGATGATTTAGTTAAAGCAGGAGTTAATGTGATCGGAACTGATCTTGAGCTGATTGACAAAACTGAGGATCGGGCTTTATTTTACCAGTTACTACAACAACTTAATATTCCCCATATTCCTGGCGATGCTGTGATGTCGATAGGCGATGCCAAAGAAACGGCAAAACAAATAGGTTACCCTATTTTAATTCGGCCATCTTATGTCATTGGTGGTCAGGGGATGTTGGTCATCCAATCAGAAAAAGAGTTGGAGCAATACGTAGCGAACCTGTCCAAACAAACCCCATCTTCACGTCTTTTTCCACTATTAATTGATCAATTTGTTGAGGGAATTGAAGTTGAAGTAGATGCGGTCTGTGATGGTGAAGATCTTATCATACCAGGTATATTTGAGCATATTGAGCCTGCTGGTGTCCATTCAGGCGATAGTGTTGCTGTTTTCCCAGCACGAAGTCTATCTAAACAGGAGAAAGAAACGATAACTCAGTATACCCAGAAAATAGCTCAAGCTTTAAAGGTAAAGGGTATGTTAAATATACAATTTGTGCTTAGTCCTGATCGGGAAACGATCTACGTATTAGAAGTCAATCCAAGGGCTTCAAGAACAGTCCCAATTGTGAGCAAAGTGACAGGAGTAAAAATGGTTGAGTTAGCGGTACGTGTTCAGATGGGCGAGCATTTAAGAGATCAAGGATGGGCTCTGGGTCTACATCAGGATATCCCGTTTTATGCTGTGAAAATGCCTATTTTTTCTTCAAATAAATTACCTGGCGTTGATCCGCTCTTGTCACCTGAGATGAAATCAACGGGTGAAGCGATTGGATTGGGCAAAACTGTTGAAGAAGCATTAGCAAAGGCATTTGGTTGGAAGGGAGAGAGCTTACTTCCGGTAACAGCTGGCAAAGGTTTATTTTTATCCTTATCGACTATCGATGATAAATTAGTGCATGCGTTAAAGCATACCAAAGTAGCTCTTTCTGCTACACCAGACACAGCCGATCAGTTAGCTGAATATGGGGTCAATGTAGCTCATGTTTTAACGGTTGAAGAAGCGATTAAGGCGATCGAGAATGAGCAATTTAACCTTATTTGTGATAATCAATCAACAGCGATTCGAGAGCAAGGATTGGTTAATGGAGCTGTTGTATTAAGCTATCCAGAGACTTTAATCGCCTATTTAACCGCATTAGATTATCGTGACATGGATATAGCAACGCTGGCTAGCTATCGAGCAGAGACAAATGCTTTAACTTCAATCAGCAGAAATCTCCCACTTTTATAGTGGTGAGATGAATACCCATATGTATTCCATTCAGCAGGGGCACAGACCCCGGCTGTATAAAGTTAGAGCTTCCAGCGGATGCCACAGACTTTCAACGGAAATATAGCGAGCAAAGTTTGACAAATCGGGGTGCAAATATTTGATATCTGTATACAATCAGGCCGAGTTAGAAGCAAGTAGATTGAGCGTGGCGATGGAATGAGTGGCGGATCAGTATTAAAGCTATCAACAAACATGTGTCGTTTTAACTAAATAATTGAAGTTAGGGGTGTCGTAATGGATCAGCACACACAAATGAAAGGGAAGGATTTTCTAACATTATTTGATTATACTACAGAGGAATTGACTTATTTACTGGAGCTTGCCAAGGAGATTAAGGCTAAGCATAAGGCTGGTCAAAGCTATCAACCACTGAAAGGTAAAGTTTTAGGGATGATTTTTGAGAAATCATCAACGCGTACGCGTGTATCATTTGAAGCAGGTATTTATCAATTAGGCGGAATTGGTTTATTCCTTAGCACGAATGACTTACAACTTGGACGTGGTGAGCCTATCTCCGATACGGCCAAAATTTTATCTGGTTACTTAGATGGTATCATGATTCGTACCTATGCTCAAAAAGATGTGGAAGAGTTAGCGGAACATGCGTCCATTCCCGTTATAAATGGGCTAACCGATGACTTCCACCCTTGTCAGGTATTAGCCGATTTACAAACGATTGAAGAAGTAAAGGGAAAGCTTGCTGGACTCAAACTGGCTTACATTGGTGATGGAAACAACATGGCTCATTCCTTAATGGTAGGTGCAACGAAAATGGGAATGGATTTTAGTACAGCGGCACCACAAGACTACTTACCCCAAGATGCTATTGTACAGAAGGCTCAAGCACTGGCACAAGAGACAGGAACCACGATTACCGTTACGACTGATCCGATAGCGGCAATTAAGGATGCTGATGTTATCTATACGGATGTCTGGGCAAGTATGGGACAGGAGAGTGAACAGGCAGCTCGAGAACAACTATTTGCTAGTTATCAGATTAATGAAGAACTTCTATCACATGCAAAAGAAGATTATCTTTTTATGCACTGTTTACCGGCCCACCGTGGAGAGGAAGTAACAGCTGATGTGATCGATGGTGAACATTCAGTTGTGGTTCAGGAAGCAGAGAATCGCCTTCATGCCCAAAAGGCTTTAATGGTAGTACTATTATCGGACTAGAATAGCAACGCATCAGATCTTGGCAAGATCGGATGCGTTTTTTCGGTGGGCAGCAATAGCTATTGGCAGTGACTTCAACGAACAGCTTATGCTTTTACTATTGTTGTGTGATTTAAATGACGTAACTAAATTTAACATGATTTGTGTTTGTTGGTTGATTGCATATCCAAAGGATAAGTGTAAACTGTGATCAAGGGGTGTGATAAATATGAATAATCAAACTGAAGGAAATCTTGCATATAACCTTGCTAGTCTGCGCAAGCAGAAGCAATTATCACAGGAAAAAGTGGCAGAAGCAATTGGTGTGACACGGCAATCAGTGGCTAAATGGGAAGCTGGTGATTCTGTACCTGACATCGTGCATTGCGATGCATTGTCTAATCTATATGAGGTCTCATTGGATGATTTAGTCCACTTTGATCAAAGAAAAAATGGTGTTCCTGTGCCGCCCAAAGATAAACATCTGTTTGGAACCGTTCAGATCGGAGAAAGAGGACAAATCGTCATTCCGAAAAAAGCACGTGATATGTTTGGGCTAAAACAGGGTGATGCCTTAATTGTTTTAGGTGATTCTAATCCTGAATCAGCTGGTATCGCCTTAATGCCTGAGCAATTTTTTCTTAGCATAGCCAACCACATTATCGAAAATCGTTCAAGTAGGGGTGACAGTAAATGAATATATTATCTGTGCAAGGACTAACTAAGCAGTATCCTTCTTTTACTCTACAAAGTGTCTCATTTTCCCTTTCTTACGGTCGGATCATGGGGTTAATTGGTGTAAATGGTGCTGGTAAAACAACGACACTTAAATCCATATTAAATATGGTCTGCCCAGATGATGGGCAGATTGAAATGCTAGGGCGATCGTTTCCAGACAATGAATTGGCTTGTAAACAAGAGATTGGTGTGGTATTTGGTGGTGTCGATTTCTACCAACACAAAAAGCTTCGTGATATTACAAACGTTACGAGAAGATTCTATACGAACTGGGACGAATCAGCCTATCAAAAATATATGCAGGAATTTAATCTTGATGAGCTAAAACAAGTCAAACAGTTGTCTGCTGGCATGAGAGTAAAATATTCAATTGCCTTGGCACTATCGCATCATGCTAAGCTTCTAATATTTGATGAGCCTACCAGTGGATTAGACCCTGTTTCACGTGACGATTTATTGGTCCTATTTAGGCAGTTAATTAAAGATGGACAGCGTAGTATTTTATTTTCTACTCACATTACTTCAGATTTAGAAAAATGTGCGGATGACATCACATATATAAAGAAAGGCAAGGTACTGGCCAGTGCAGAAAAGGAAAGTTTTATCCAATCCTTTCAGCACCTCAAGGAACCTAGTGATAGTAGGGGATTAACCTTAGAAGAAGTCATGCTGCGTACTGAAAGGGGGAGCAATAATGTTTAACCTGTTATATAAAGAATTGCGACTGGCAGCACATCCAACATTGTTCGTGTTTATGTTAATGGGGATATTAGTTATTGTTCCTGCTTACCCTTATGGCGTTGTTTTTTTATTTGGTTGTTTGGCTCCGTTTATTACGTTTATGTTTGGTAGGGAAACCCGTGATACCTATTATACCGCTCTTTTGCCGATAAAAAAAAGTGATGTTGTTAAAGGTAAATGTTTATTAGTATCGTTTACTCAGTTGACACAATTGCTTATTTCAATACCATTTGCGATCTTGCGTGTTTATATTATTCCAGAGGGGAATCCAGTGGGGATTGAAGCTAATGTTGCCTATTATGGATTTGGACTAATCATATTTGCCATATTTAATCTGATATTTTTTGTTCAATTCTATCAAACAGCATTTAAAGTTGGGCGAACTTTTATTATCGCCAGTGTCCCAGCGGTAATCGGAATATTCATAATGGAATTTTTAGCACATATTCCATCACTTCAATGGTTAGATAGTACAAGTCCTGATATGATGTTTCGACAGTTACCTATTTTAGGGTTAGGTTTGGTGATTTATATCATGGGTATGTGTTATACCTTTAATTTGGCGGCAAGACGCTTTTCTGCTGTAGATCTATAAATTAAATGAGATAGAAAGGGCACAAGATATAGGCATTTATATCTTGTGCCCTTTCTTGATTAAGGAACAATTTCTTATTCGTGATTTCCTTCAAATTGAAACGGATTAACTAATTGCTCTAATTGTTGTGATAAATCGAGTAAGGTAACCCCAATTTGGTAGATTTGTTCCATTTGATTGACTTGCGTTTCACTTGTGGCGACCATTTCCTCTGAACTTGCCAAAGTTTCTTGTGAGATACTTGATAGTTTAGTAGAACCTGATTCAAGCTTTGGGATCACAGCTTCTACGTTCCCCATCTCGTTACCAACTCGAACTAAGACCTCGCTGACTTGTTTAATTTCTTCTAGCAATGATTCGAATTTCGTCTGTGTATTTTCGGCATGTTGGAGGTTCGTTTGACTTTCTTCAAGCATTTGGTCGAATGCTTGAACTGCTGCATCGGTTTTGTTTAACATTTGGTTGATGGTTGAAGCCATTTGATCTGTTGTCGCTTTAGATTGCTCAGCCAAACGGCCGACTTCAGCCGCTACGACAGAGAAGCCTTTTCCAGCATCACCAGCACGAGCAGCTTCAATTGAAGCATTTAATGCTAACAGCTTTGTTTGATCGACAATATCCTCTAATAATGAAATAAGATGATAAACAGACTGTGAGGAGCTGTTAACATTGTGTATTGATTTCGTTGCATACGTAACATGATCTTCGAAATGATCAAGTGTTGCCATTAATGCTTGCATCTGTCTGTTTCCGTCAGTAGCAGCTTGATTCATATCGGAAGAACGAAAAGATGCTTGATGGATTTGTTGTTTCATTCCTTCAATTAGCTTTTGTGTAGAATGAGCCACTTCGGAATTTGAATCAGCTTGAGTTGCAGTTGTTTCGGCTCCTTCCTTTACTCCTGAAAGCGTGTCGATCAATTCACGACTAGCTGCTAAAGTTTGATCAGAAGCTGTCTGGAGTTCAAAGCCTGTTTTCGTAACTTGCTCGGTCGTTTCTTTTATTTGTTTAAGCAGCTTGGTCATTTGATCAATCATTGTATTATAGCTACTCGTTAATGATCTAAGCTCTGGGATAGAGGTACCAAGCTTGGTTATCCGCTTTAACTGACCTTCTCTTACTTGATGCATGGTTTCTTGTATTCGGTGAAGAGGGTTAGTAACACTTCGTACAAACCAAATCGTTATAACAACCGAAAGCAAAAGACTAATGAATGTCACGATAAACGTAAATTTCCCCATCTGATTAATCGCTGTCAAGTAGGTAGCCTCAGGAAGGATAATACCGTAGATGCCATTAATCTCAGGCATGTGTTGAAAGGCGATGGTGTAGGGTTCACCATCAATCTGATGATGTATAATGCCAGTTTTAAGCTCGAGTAATTGTTCACTTAACACGTGATCAATTTCAGGAAGTGAGGACGAACTGGTTTGAAAAGGGATAACATTGTGTTCAGAGATGTAAAAAAAATCTGACGTTAGTCCATCCTGCGCTAATACCTCTTGTTGATCTCTTACGTTACTTTCAAGTTGTTGCATAAAATAATCGTAATCACTTATGTAAACAAAATTTAAATTTGAGGCAATTTGTTGCATTAAATATACTTCTCGCATTAAACGCTGCTCGATTTGATTGACTGTTAAATTTCTAGCAGAATAGTAGGAGGTAACTCCAATTATACTATTAGAGATTAACAGTAATGCCACGGTTAACAATATCAATCGTTTAGGCATGGTGAACCAACTTGAACGCTCTGTAGCTTTTATTTGCATAATGCCTTCCCTCCACATAATCTATATCTCTATCAAAGTATACCGATCTATTATTAAGCGGTTGTTAAATAAGTGTGATAATTAAGTGAACATAACCTATATTTCACTAAAAAACCTAGTTCAGCCCAATATAACAAGCTAGCACTTGCTGAAATAACAATCAAGGTATATGGTAGAGCTAACTAAATAAAAATTAATCGATGAGGTGATCGTATGAAGCGGGCTTTAATTCACATTGACTATACCTATGATTTTGTAGCTCCTCAGGGAAAGTTAACCTGTGGTGATTCGGGTCAAGCTATTGAAGGGCAAGTGTTAAAAATAACAAAACAATTTGTTGAGCAAGGGGATTTTGTCGTCTTCGCGATTGACCGACATGAAGAAAATGACCCCTATCATCCAGAACGTCACTTGTTTCCAGCTCACAATATCGTTAATACAGCGGGGAGAGATTTATATGGACAGTTAGAGCCATACTATCAAGCTATTAAAACGATGGCTAATGTCTATTATCTTGACAAAACACGTTATAGTGCGTTTGCTGGGACTGATTTAGAGATGAAATTACGTGAGCGTGAGATACAAGAACTTCACTTAGTGGGAGTCTGTACCGATATTTGCGTGCTGCATACAGCTGTTGATGGATACAATAAGGGTTTTAAGCTCGTTATTCACAAAGATGCCGTAGCTAGCTTTAATCAAGAGGGACATCAATGGGCACTAGGACATTTTGAATCAGCCCTTGGAGCAACGGTAATTTGACAAAACTTATCTTGAATTGCTATTGGCGATTCCGATCGACTACTGCTATAATTGTGTTTGTGCAAATCTGAATTTGCAACAATTGATTAAAGGATGATTGCATTGACTCAAAGTCATTCGATTAAGGCAGCATTAATGGATATAGTTGGCGAAGCAAATGTTTTAATAGATGAATGGATTCGTAACCATACCTATACTAAATTGGGAGGTAAGGCAGATTATTTTGTCATGCCTACTTCTGTTGAACAGGTTCAAGCAATTGTAAGGTTAGCGAATCGTGAACAAATTCCATTTACTTTGTTAGGAAATGGGTCAAACCTTATTGTTCGAGATGGTGGAATTCGTGGTATTGTCATGAATCTAAAGCAATTAAATGCAATTCGGCACGAAGGTGAGTATATCATTGCCCAAAGTGGGGCACGTATTATTGATACCTCCTATTATGCGTTGGCTCAGTCACTGACAGGACTTGAATTCGCCTGTGGTATTCCCGGAACGGTCGGTGGTGCTCTTTATATGAATGCAGGAGCCTATGGTGGTGAGATTAAGGATTGTCTCTCTGAGGCCGTGGTCATTGATCGATCTGGTCAGATTTTGACGCTACCTGCTACTGATTTAGCGCTGGGATACCGTACAAGTAATATTCCAAACCATGGTTATATTGTGATCGAAGCACGCTTCGCCTTACAGCCTGGTGACCAATCGGAAATTAAGACAATTATGGATGATTTAACCGAACGTCGGGAATCTAAACAACCACTTGAATTTCCATCGTGTGGAAGTGTTTTCAAGCGTCCCCCTGGTTATTTTGCTGGTAAGCTTATCCAAGACAGTCAGCTTCAGGGGAAAGGAATCGGGGGAGCTGAGGTGTCAACAAAGCATGCAGGCTTCATTGTTAATAAAAATGATGCAACAGCCAAAGATTACATCGCTGTAATTGAAATGGTGCAAGAGAAAGTGAAAGAGCAATTTGGGGTCGAACTTGAGTGTGAGGTACGTATTATCGGTGAAGATTAATGATAGATTTGTAACAGAGTGGGATCAATCCTATATTCAATTCGTGTCTCATTTAGTCGTTTTTCAAACAAGTTTAGCTTGCATGTTAGTAAAGGCAAAATGTTAACAAGGAAGTCATTCCATCTAGTAAATTTTAAACGAGTAGAAGTCTCCCGTGGTGAGATAAATGCTTATTTGCATACCATTCAGTGGGGGGTAAACCCCAAGTGAGTAAAGTTAAAATTTCCGGCAACGCCGCAGATTTTTAGTAGATTTTATCGAGCGTTGCTCGATAAAATCCGGGCGCAAATACGCCAAGGCGCTCGCATTTGATTAACTAACGATCAGATGCAATTTGCGACACTAACGAGAAAAGCTGTGAGCGGAAAATCCGCTAAGAGGACTGTTAGGCTAAAATCGCTACGTCCTTGTGGCAATGCCTAGCTGTCTGACATCCTATAAGCCTGTAGCCATGCCCGCAAGGGAGTATGTTTTATCGCAGTGTAACTGGCTGGCTGCGATTACTCGCCCCATCGAAGGGCTTTTGTAAAACTCCCACTTCAAGAAATAGTGAACACGCCATGACTAAGTAGGAGATCCAACAGCCAGTAACGATCTGTTTGGTTCAACTAACGTTTAAGTGGGGGATAGAGGACGCTGACTAAGTTCGCGACGTCGTGTCGCAACGTCTGCACATCCTATGCGTCCGAACCCCCCAATGAACGAAGTTTCACTTTATCTGCGGTGTTACAATGTATTTAAGGATTAAGTCCAAGTTAGTTCCAACCTTACTCTACGCTTATTTAGTTACTCACTTTCCAGCCTTGTTTTAGCATACGTTTTCTTTCACGCAATGCCGAACTCAACCAAACGATAGCTAAGCCAGCAAGTAGAACTGTTGAAAGTAAATAGACAGTCGGCAGTGTAGAGAACTCTAAAATAAGATAGGATAGAAAGGGTCCCATAGCTGCACCGATATCCACTAATATCGTATGAATGGTCATTATTTTTACACTGTTCTCTTTAGCTGCTAAATCAGTAGCAATGGTATCAGTTGTTGTGACGAAAATAGTTGCAGCTAGCTGAAACACAAGTAACATGATGATGAGTAATGGGAGATGCTGGACAAAAGCGATAATAGTAAACAGCAAGGCAATGACCCCTAATAGACTACTGATGAAAATGGCTCGATGCTTAATTCGATCCAATCGTTTACCCACAAAAGGCGCTAAAAAAGGATCCCATCCCCACCTTACGGCTTGAACGATGCTCGCTAAAGCTGCGGAGCTTAAACTGACTGACCATATTATCAAATTAGCTTGATTATTTAATTCAATAATGGGACTAAGTGTAGAAGCAAAGATACCAAAAATAATCAATCCCATTACTAGACTTGTTGCCATGGCGACAAGTTTATTGCTTGACCAGGTCATCGGTTGCTTGTCATGGTTTTTATTTAATTCCCCCTTGCTGCTTGGCACTAGCATCGGTATGAATGGAAGACTGATACATCCTATTAACGTAAATAAAGTGGTCACAAAACGAATAGATACATGACCAATTAGGAACCCTCCTGCAACCATGCCAATTAAACTTCCGATTCCCCAGATACCATTATACATCCCGACAGACTGGCCGCGATTTTGCTTTGTGGTAACTTGCATAATCGTTAAAAAGCCACCTAATCGAAGCATTGACCATGCAATCCCCCAAAGAATACGCATGATAAATAAAAGGCTGAATTGGTTAAAAAATCCATAAGAAAAGGTCGAACATAGGGCCAAGAGCATGGCTATCCATACGCCTGTTCGCAAAGAGTAGTGGCGATAGAAAAGCCCTACAAGTGGATTGATAGGTAGGCGAATAAAGCGGTTAACCGATAATAAGACACCAACCTGCCAAACTGCAGTCAACCCCATCTCGCTCCAGTATAAAGGTAGTATAATCAATAGCATGGCATCACCCATAATGGCAACACCGGTTAAAATGGCTAAGCCAATAATTTTATTTTTACTAGCTCGTTTCACAGCTGTCACCTCCCTGATTCAGCCAATCCCCTATTAGATAACATGCTTGCTGTAGAGCAAGCTGGCGATGAGAAAGGGCGAGGTAGGATTGTAGGGACAGTTCTTCCAAATAAATACGATTTTCCAATTGAAATATACTTCCATAACCAGAAATAGGTTTATCCTCATTACGATTAATCCAACCACGCATTGTTCCTGTTGCTATGCTTTTGCTTCCATCAGGGAATAAAATTGCTATGACACTATGAAAGGCCGCTTTCCGTTTACTTAAAGGATAGTGTTTTAACCTGTCAAAAAGATTTAAGGCTCGTTCACGATCTGACCCAGGGATAAAGCGTGCCGTTTTCACA
The DNA here is from genome assembly GCF_001552275.1 of Amphibacillus sediminis NBRC 103570. GTDB lineage: Bacteria > Bacillota > Bacilli > Bacillales > Amphibacillaceae > Amphibacillus_B > Amphibacillus_B sediminis. The sequence continues at coordinate 65,995 of NZ_BCQW01000002.1, read as the reverse complement.
CCTGGAAAGCCCGCTAGTACCTCAATTGATAGGCCGGAATCTTCGCCTATGATAATGTCGTCAGGATAATAGTGTTGAATGGTTTCTGCCTTTAAAAATGCATTTTCAGTAAAGGTTTGTCCAGTTTCCTGGATGTCGGCAATCGTATTGGCGACAAAGCCATGTTCGATAGGTAAATCGGTTAAGGCATGACTGAGCTCTTGTTGCTTTATTTTATTCCATGTCGCTATTCTTAATTTCAATTCTGCATCCCCCTTTACGTAATAGTTTAGCTTTAAAAAAGAGGAAAAAAAGTGTAAACTTAATCTAAAACTATTTCCTCTTTTAAGGGAGGCTTTCATGTTAATTGACCGTTATTATACACTATGTTTAACTTATTCGTTTTCTTATCACCAGCCCATTTCAATAACGATCGCAGATTTAGCTAAGCTATTTTATTGTTCAGAGCGAAATGTCAAAATTATAATCAAAAAAATGCAGGAAAGAGCTTGGATCGACTGGCAAGCAGGTAAAGGGCGCGGTCATCATTCAAGGATTATCCTACGTCTTCCCATTGAAGATGTAATCCTTCAGTATGCTAGGGAATTGGTGGATCAGCATTCGATTGACGAAGCCATTGAATTTATCCAAAGCTATCAGCTTGCCCAAGGAACACTTCAGGCCTTTTTAGTCGAACATGTATTCAATAATTCTTATCGACAGTCCTCTTTGGAGCAAGAAGAACAGGTTCGTTTTCCATCATATCGTCCTCTGGCGATCTTAGATCCTGCATCAGTTAATCGGCGAACAGAAAATCATATCATGCGCCATTTATACGCTTCATTGCTTACCTTTAACCAAAATGAGCCGTATTTTTTGCCTGGACTAGCTCACGCATGGGAGACAAATGCTGATCAATCCAAGTGGTTGTTCTATTTGCGTAAAGATCTCTATTTTCATAATGGTAAGAAATTAATAGCAGAGGATGTCAAGCATAGTCTGTTAAGGCATAAAAATAAGGATTCACCCTATCGTTGGTTTATGAACCATATTGACAAAATAGAAGTTGTAACAACGCTAATCATAAGGATAAGCTGTAAACAGTCGATGCCTTATTTGTTAGATCTATTTGCTACATTAGCGGGTGCAGTTCTTTTAAAGAGTGACGGTCAAATTGTCGGTGCAGGGCCATTTAAAGTCGTTGAAAATACTAAAGATCGATTAAATATAGCAGTACATCAAAGCTACTATGGTACTAGACCATTGATTGATCGTGTTACCCTGTACTTTTTTCCGAAATTATATAACAATACTAAACAAAAAATTGATTCGTCGTTATTTCCGATTAACTTTTATCCCTATCCTTATCAGCGTGATACCAAAAGCTTTAAACAGTATACGGCTATTGATAAGGGTAGCAAAATGCTGACATTAAACGGTAAAACTGGATTACTTTCTAGAGATCATGAATTACGTCAAGCGATATGTCAGGCATTACAGTCACAGCGTTTAATCAAAGATTTAGCAGGGAGTCGTTCGGTACCAGCTACACGAATGAGGAGAGAATTGGAGCAAGTATCTTCGCGTAACCAAACAATAGAACAAGCAGAATCCAGTCTTAATCTAAGCTCATATCAAGGAAAAACCTTGCGATTAGCTAGCTATCACGGTGCAGGTAATGAGCAGGATGGAAATTGGATTCAGGATCGCCTTAAAGAGGTAGGTCTAATAGTAGAACTGGCATTTTTTGATTATCAAGATTTTTTCCAACAGGATTTAACTGCTTTTGATCTTTTACTTAGTGAACAACTAGCAGATGAAAATCCGCTTATCACATATTTTAATACGTTTTTAGGGGATCATAGTGTCCTTAGTTCACACCTTCCGAATAAGACGAAAGCTGACATTGAAACACTTTTCGTCTCAAGTGATTGGGACAGGTTCGAAACGCTAGCCATTCTTGATCAAATCGAAGGACAGCTTGTTACAAATCATTACTGTCATTATTTGTATCGATTAAAACAATATGCAATTTATCCCTCCTATTTCAGGGGAGTCACCATTAATGCGCTGGGTTGGATTGACTTTACTAAACTATGGTTTGCCTCGGACATTTAATTAAGTGCATTTTGTTTTAAATTATGTTAAAATATCAGCAATCGAATAGGAAAATTCTTTTGGGGCAGGGTGTAATTCCCGACCGACGGTGAAAGGTAGCCGCTTTACCTTAAGTCCGTGACCCGGAGCAATTTTTTGCGACGGTGGATTTGGTGAGAATCCAAAACCGACAGTTAAAGTCTGGATGGGAAAAAGAATGATAGATGTAAATCAAGACCTTACGTCTAGTTAAATGCAATTTGTGAATCGAATAACAAACTGCGTTTATTTTGTCTATCCATTAAGCCCTAGATCACATATCTAGGGCTTTTTATCATTTAGGAGGTGAGTTATTGAGAAAAGAAGATTACATGGCTGTGGCATTAAATTTGGCTCAAAGTACAGTGGGACAGACTAGCCCGAACCCGTCAGTAGGGGCAGTTGTCGTCAAAAATGGCCGTATTGTAGGAATGGGCAGTCATCTACAGGCCGGTGAACCACATGCTGAGGTTCATGCTTTAAATCAAGCTGGTGAACAAGCTGCCCAAGCTGATATTTACGTCACTTTAGAGCCATGTGTTCATACTGGAAAAACCCCACCTTGTACAGATTTATTAATCAAGAAAAAAATAAAACGTGTTTTTATTGCGTCCATTGACCCGAATCCTAAGGTAGCCGGTAAAGGTATTAAGCGGTTAAAGGAGGCGGGCATTGAGGTCGAGGTGGGTCTTGGTGAAGCAGAGGCGCTTAAGCTTAACGAGCCATTTTTTTATTATATGAAGCATCAACGTCCATTTGTCACATTAAAAGCGGCAATGACATTGGATGGAAAAATTGCAACTAAAACAGGTAACAGTCAGTGGATTACATCAGATCAAGCACGTGAAGATGTCCATTATCAACGGGCCATTCATGATGCGATTCTCGTTGGTCGTCAAACCATTGCATCAGACAACCCTCAACTAACCGTACGTAAGCCCCAATACGGAAAAAATCCCATTCGAATTATTTTAGCCACCGATTTAGCGATAGCACCAGATCGTCAAATATTAAACGATCTAGCTCCAACATGGGTGGTATGTGGCAGTCAAGCAGACGCCACATCGTTTCAATCACACTATTCACATATAAAGGTCGTCCAGCTTGCCACACCTTATATCGATATCGACGAATTACTTGGTCGACTAGGTGAATTAGGTATTCAATCCTTATATGTCGAAGGTGGAAGCACAGTTCATGCCAGTTTTATCAAAGCCAGAGCCTTTCAGGTATGTCACTGGTATATCGCTCCAAAGCTACTAACAGGCAAACAAGCAATAGGAGTGGTAGCTGGCAATTCACCACTCTTGATGGCTGAGGCACTTGATTTGAAGTTTGAAGCAATTGAACAGCTTGGTGTTGATTTGAAAGTTATTGCTCGACCTAAAAAGGAGGCTAAGTAACTATGTTTACCGGTATTATCGAAGAAAAAGGTATCGTTCGTACCATCCATAAGCAAGGAGCGAGTATGGCTCTAACTCTCGAAGCAAATCAGGTATTAACAGACATAAAGGTGGGAGATAGTATTGCCGTTAATGGTGTATGCTTAACCGTTACTCGATTTAATTCGGCTAGCTTCACTGTTGATGTGATGCCAGAAACCTTTCGTGATACTTCGCTACGTCTATTAACAAAAGGCTCCTTAGTCAATTTAGAGCGTGCCTTAGCTGCTAATGGTCGCTTTGGTGGTCACTTCGTTTCAGGACACATTGATCAGACTGGGATAATAAAAAGCACGTGGCAGGAAGCGAATGCGCACTATATCCGAATTGTCACTGGGCAGGCTGATTTATCCTATCTCGTGAATAAAGGATCAATTACAGTAGATGGTACGTCTTTAACTATCTCTAATGTTAAAGCAGATGGCTTTATTGTTTCCCTTATCCCAGAAACACAGAGGGCAACTATTTTGGCAGACAAACAGCAGGGGGATTTGGTTAATTTAGAGTTCGATCTTCTTGCTAAATACATTGAAAAAATGTTAGTGAAGCAAAAGCAAGCTAATCAAGTGTTGACAAAAGAAACATTATTACAGTCTGGTTTTCCTAGCTAAGGAGGTAATCGAATTGAATACGATTGAACAAGCATTAACAGCACTACGTCAAGGCGAAATGATTATTGTTGTTGATGATGAGGATCGGGAAAATGAAGGGGACTTTGTCATATTGGCGGAACATGCCAGCCCTGAAGCAATCAATTATATGGCAACCAAGGGGAAGGGTCTGATATGCACGCCTATAACTAAACAACGAGCGGCATTTTTAGGGCTAGAACCAATGGTACAGCATAATACCGATTCACATGGTACAGCATTTACGGTCAGTGTCGACTCCGTTGATACGCAGACAGGTATTAGTGCGTTTGAGCGATCTGAAACCATTCAGGCATTAATTAAGGAGGAGGCTGTCGCATCAGATTTTAAGCGTCCTGGTCATGTCTTTCCTTTAATAGCTGAGGACTTTGGTGTGCTGACTCGTCCTGGTCATACAGAAGCAGCTGTTGATCTAGCAAGATTAGCAGGTTCAGTACCTGCTGCAGTCATTTGTGAAATTATCGAGCAGGATGGGACAATGGCTCGCTTACCCTCACTTCAGGCTTTGGCTGAAAAAGAGCATATGCCAATTATTACAATTCAAGACCTAATTAACTATCGCAAGCGTCATGATCTGTTGATTGAAAAAGAAATTGACATTGCTTTGCCGACTGAATATGGCGATTTTAAATTAGTGGCCTATACAGAGAAAGTGACAGGCAAGGAGCATGTGGCACTAATTAAAGGTAGAATTCAACCAGGCGATACGCCGCTTGTTCGAATTCATTCTGAATGTTTAACAGGTGATGTGTTTAGTTCTCAGCGCTGTGATTGTGGCCCACAGCTTGAGCAAGCCTTACGGGATATTGAGCAGGCTGGTACTGGAATTTTAGTCTACATGCGTCAAGAGGGGAGAGGAATTGGCTTAATCAATAAATTAAAGGCCTATCGCTTACAGGAAGAGGGCCTCGATACTGTAGAAGCTAATCATCAGTTGGGATTTGCCGATGACTTACGTGATTACGCGATTAGTGCTCAAATCTTACGTGATCTCGGTGCAGAAGAAATTATCTTGCTGACCAATAATCCAAGAAAAATGACGAGCATGAAGGAGTATGGAATAAACGTAACTGATCGTAAAGCCATTCAAATTGAAGCCAACAAAAATAATGAAAAATATTTAGCGACTAAGAAGTCTAAGCTTGGTCATTTATTAAAGGGTTAAAGGAGAGAGATTATGAAAAAAACATTTGAAGGACGCCTAGTCGGGACAGGACTTAACATCGCTATTGTAGTAGGACGATTTAATGAATTTATTACACGCCAGTTATTAAGTGGTGCGGAGGATGCACTGCGTCGTCACGGTGTAGAAGAAGAGAATGTTTCAGTTGCTTGGGTGCCAGGCGCATTTGAGTTGCCATTAATAGCAAAGACATTGGCGGAGTCAGGGCGCTATGATGCTGTTATTACGCTTGGAACCGTGATTCGAGGTGCAACACCGCATTTCGATTATGTATGTAATGAGGCCGCTAAAGGGATAGCGAATGCTTCTATCTCAACAGGAGTTCCGATTATTTTTGGTGTATTAACCACCGAAACGATTGAACAAGCAGTGGAGCGAGCAGGCACAAAAGCTGGGAATAAAGGGGCTGAAGCAGCTATTACTGCAATTGAAATGGCTGATTTAATTAAGAATTTAGCTTAAAATAAGACCTCGTACCAATCGATGTTATTTCCCAGTATTGAGAATGATATCTGACATAGAGTCATAAGAAAATACACTAAAGGGGCGTTAAGAAGTCATGATCTTCTTAACGCCCCTTTTGAAATGTTTTTTTAAACAATAAATTCTCTAGCAAGGTAAAAGGATAACCTTAGATCGCTTTATTGGTGTTCTCTTCTTCAGCAATCTTTGCTAAACGTGTCTTAACTTCATCTTCTGAAAGATTATGCTCGATTACATAACGATTACGTGGATGAGTTCGGCACTCTGATGAGCAACCACCCAAATATTTTGCTTCATTTTCTTCTGAGCATAGAATCTGTTTATTACAGTCGGGATTGCTACAATTAATATAGCGTTCACAAGGGCTACCATCAAAGTAATCCTGACCAACCACGACATGCTCAACCTGATTAATCGGAACGCTAATACGTTCATCAAACACATACATTTTCCCATCCCAAAGCTGTCCTTTAACCTCAGGGTCTTTGGCATAAGTTGCGATTCCCCCATGAAGCTGGTTGACATTTTCAAAGCCTTTTTCGATCAACCAACCAGAAAATTTCTCGCAACGAATCCCGCCTGTGCAGTAAGTCAAAATCTGTTTTCCTTTAAATTTTTCTTTATGTGCCTCAATCCACTGAGGTAGCTCTCGGAAAGTACGAATATCAGGACGAACAGCACCACGAAAATGTCCAAGGTCATATTCATAATCATTACGAGCATCAATGACAACAGTATCTTCTTTTTGCATTGCTTCAAAGAATTCTTTAGGGTCAAGATAGTTTCCTGTGACTTCCTTTGGATTGATATCTTCATCACCTAAACGAAGTGTAACGAGCTCAGGACGAGGCTTCACCTTCATTTTTTTAAAGGCATGTCCATCTGCTTCGTCAATTTTGAATGGCATGTTGCTAAAGCGAGGATCTGCATGCATGGCATCCATATAAGCCTGTGTCGCTTCAATAGTTCCAGAAACAGTCCCATTTATCCCTTCTTCAGCCACGAGAATGCGGCCTTTAAGTCCTAATGATTCACAGAATGCTTTATGCTCTTTGGCATAGCCCTCTGGGTCATGCATTTCTACGTAGTTGTAGTATAACAATACGCGATATTTTTTCATTTTAATAACCACCTATTCGATCGTATTTGCAAGATACGGATGTAGGGGTAGTCATGAGTCTCTTGCACTACAATATTATAAGGAACTTTATATACTTTTTCAACCTTTTGGTTAATATTCTGAATTACTTTATGGTTACCCTAACGTAAAGGAGCAAATACTAATTTTAAGTTTAATCTAAGCAACATGAAACATTCTATACTTCAAAATCAGTATTTCCTAAAGCGGTTTTATCAAAAGCCTTTAACAGGTTTCCAGCTGCACTCTAGGAATAGTTATAGTCTAAATACAACGTTAAATTTGAAAAAAGTATTTAAGTTCCAATCAACAGAAACGTGATTAGCTAGCGCTTTCTTATTGGTGGGCTTTAGTATATGATTACTATAAATGAAAAGATTCTATTAAAATGATAGGAGGATAATAACTTGACTAATAAAACTTTAAGTCAATTTGAAAGTTTAATTGAAGCAATCAAGCCATTAAAAAAAGTATCTGAATGATGCTAGTATAGTTTCATGGACACAACGTAGTTAAGTCTTTAAGATTATTACTAGGAGGTTGTGTCCAATGTCAAATCAAAAACACGGTAAACGTTACAATGATGATTTCAGAAAGATGGTTTCATTCAGACCTTGGTAGTCAATATACAAGCGATGAATTCGCCAATTTAATTGAAACGTTTAATATGACGCATTCATTTAGTTATAAAGGTAGTCCCTACGATAATGCATGCATTGAATCATTCCATGCCATTTTAAAGAAAGAAGAAGTAAACCATGTTCAGTATTTAGATGAATACTCAGCAAAAATAGCATTATTTCAATACATTGAAGGTTGGTATAATCGCAAAAGAATTCATGGCAGTATAAATTACATGACGCCACAAGAAGCAGAAAATTTCTGCCGAAATGCTGGCTAAAAATATCATTGAAAACTTAAACTATTTGTGTCCAAGATATTGACATAGATCCAGAAGCAAGTCTTTGCCAACCTATTAAAGAAGGAAAATGGTCAGTCATACAAATTGTGGGGCATCTATATTATTGGGATAAATTTAATCTAGAACAGATGATACCATATATGGATGAAGGTGTTGATTTACCAGAGTTCCCTGACCAAGACCAACATAATCAAAAGCTATCTCTTAAGGATTTTTCAGTTACAGCCTAAAGGCAATTAAAACCAACGCTGGGTGATAATATGTGATTATGATAAAAAACTCTGCTGAACAGCTTGCTTTAGTAATGCTAAAGTTTTAGGTTGTAAAGCAATGAATAAGGCAATGGATACTGGAATAAGTAGGAATAGATAAGCGGAAGCCGCACTATATACCTCTGCTAGCCAACCTAATAGTGGTGCAGCTATAACAATGGACAAGTGGTTAATTGTCATGCGATAACTTGACATTCTGCCATGATACGCTTTATCGGTTAAAATTTGCTGTGTGGACTGTAGTACGATTCGGATCCACGTTGTACTTAGACCGATTAAAAATACACCGATACATATTACCGCTATCGGGGTACTGGATAAGCCTAAAATCAGTAATCCGAAACCAGTTATAATAAGAGCAGAGGCTGTATGGAACTGCCTTCTTTGTCTGAACCACCAGATGCCCGTCAACCCCGCCATCCCTCCCCCGATTGAAATTAAGGCATCCAAAAAACCATAAATGATTGAAGAATGCCCCATTTGCTCAATTGTGTATACGGATAAAAAACCGATACTTGTATGGAGAACTAGCTGCCCTGCCATAGTTAAGCTGAATAGCCGGAATAAATGGCGGTGACGAAAGAGATAATGCAATCCTTCAAAAAGATCAAGATGAATATTTCGATTTTTCCCTTTTAGCACTTGAGGTTCTTTATGCTCTTTGATCATTAGCAACGTGAATAGTGTAGCTATGTATAGACAAATCATCGTGGTTATTACCAGATTTACGTTTAATGTCTTAATAATTAGACCACCTAAGCTGGCCCCTAATAGCGCACCAAGCTCAGTAAAGGTATTTGTGTAAGCGATCACCTTAGTGAGCTGTCTGCTCGGAAATGATTTTGCACAATGTGCCTGCATCGTTGCTCTAAACAGGGTACCCATCAATTGATGGAACATATGGATAGTCAAGATTAACGAAGGGAAAAAAGGGAGCATCGTCAGTGCGATATAAACAAGACAAATCGATAGGATATGGCCGATTAAAGCAAATAAGGCTAATTTTTTTCTGGAAAATCGATCAATAATGGCACCCAGATAGAGGTTTGTCAGCAGGCTCGGAAGAAATCCTAAACCAACAAGTAAACCAGTATATTCCGCTCGGCCAGTCATCTGATACAATAGCCAGGAGATCGTGACTAAATAAATAGTTCTAGCTGTTTCACCGAAAAAGAAACTGGCTAAGATTGATAGATAAATACTCATCATAACATACCCCTTATTTCGTGATATGTTATAGTATAGAGATGTTTCTGATATAAAAAAATTATATATAAATTATATATTATGATAAGAAAAACTTATATCATGGAGGGCCAAAAGTGAAAATAGATGATTTTACTTTACTTTACACTTTAGCTAAGCAAGGAACAGTTCGAGCAGCGGCTGAGACACTGTTTATTTCACAGCCTGCCGTTAGCCAACGTTTACAACAGATTGAACGCGACTGGGGGCATCAACTTTTTCTTCGTACCCCAAGAAGGTTAATACCAACACCAATAGGAGAAGAGGTGCTGGCATTTACCCAAGATTATTTAAGACAAGAGCAGCTTTTAAAAGAAAAAATTCTTCAATTAAAAGGGGAAATTTCCGGCACGCTATCATTAGGGGGGTCTTCAGTAATTGGTCAATACATACTCCCCTCACTACTAAATCAATATATGAAGAATTATCCACTCGTTAAGATTAATCTAATGACGGGTGTTAGTGATGAAATCGCCCAAGGACAATATCATGTTAGAATTACGAGAGGACAAAGCTCAAACAATAAGCAAGCTATTAAGCTCTTTGATGACCCATTATATTTAGTAGCAGATAAACGTATGGCTAAATCTAAACCCTTTATTGAACACCAAGCTGACAAAACTATCAAACGCTTATTCAAACGTGGCGCAGAGAATATTTTACAACACCACCTCAGATTGTTGCGGTCGATCAAATTGAAACCTGCAAACAGATGGTTGTCCATGGTGTTGGGAGAAGTGTCTTACCCAAAACAGTTATTCGCGATCTCAATGCTGATGACTTTGAAATCACACCCTTATTTATAGCTGATCAACCCTTTGTTCGTCCTACTTGGCTAATAACCGAAGGTGGGGCGTTAGCATTACCCCAAGTTGCAGCTTTTGTAGAAATGGCTCTAACAGACTTGATCCATCATTAGCTTGAGAATAATTTGATCAGAGCTTGTGTGCCACTATCTTCTTCACCAGCTTCGGCAAGTTCTTGATAAAGGGATAAGGCTAATTTTAAGCCTGGAGTGGCTAAGCCCATTTCTTCTGCTGTTTCAAGCGCAATGGTCATATCCTTAATAAAGTGTTTGACGTAAAAACCAGGTTTGAAATCACCGGCAATGATTCGTGGCGCTAGGTTGGATAGTGACCAACTACTGGCAGCTCCAGTTGAGATGCTTTCTAGTACTAGATTAGGGTCTAATCCCGCTTTTCTTGCATATGCGATCGCTTCAGACACGCCAATCATGTTTGTAGCAATCGTGATTTGATTACACATTTTAGTATGCTGGCCAGAGCCTGCTGGTCCTTGATAAACAATTTTTTCGCCCATCATTTTCAATAATGGGAGTGCTAACTGGTAAGCTTGCTTTTCTCCACCTACCATGATCGCGAGCGTACCATTCTTTGCTCCAATGTCCCCACCTGATACAGGGGCATCTAAAGCCATAAGCTGTTTCTGTTTGGCTGCTTCGGCAATTCTTTCTGCTAACTTTGGCTTTGAGGTAGTCATATCAATTAATAGCGTATTGGGTTTCGCATTTTCAATTAACCCATTCGGTCCAAAATATATTTCTTCAACATCACTAGGATAGCCCACAATAGTAATCGCCACATCAACAGCATGAGCTAATTCAGTAACACTGTCATGCCATGTCGCACCGGCATCAATTAATGAATCAGCTTTCGCCTTTGTACGTGTATAGACGTGGATGTCATGTCCGGCTCTTAATAAATGCAAGGCCATACTTTTACCCATTACCCCTGTTCCAATAAATCCGATTGTAGTCATTTCAATACCACATCCCTATTAAAATTTGTTATGATCATTTTAACGCAGTTTAATAGACAGTCATACCCCAGATTTAAATATAGCTCAAACTTCTTTCTAGAGCCTAAATCAGTTTATCGGGAGAAAAGCTTGTCTATATACAGTCGATGGTTACGGGCAAGCTGATACGACAAGCTTGCAGAAAGATAACAGGATCGAATAAAGGGGTGGTCATTGTTAGAATGGCAAATTAAATCGTTCCACGAGCTTTCCACAATAGAATGGTATCAAATGGCCAAGCTAAGAGCGATACATTTATGAGCAAGCTTCTTTTGGAAGGGGAACCGTGACCCAAGTGAGCGAGGCGAAGGATATGCAAAAGCGTTATTAGAAAAGGGCCTTTATCATTGGATTAACGTTATGAATAAGCCTGTGATCAAGATTCAGGCAGAGCGTACCTGGCGAAGTTTTATCAGTCATTTGGCTTTAAAAAGATATCAGAGCCATATTTAGTTTATGATATTTGGCATGTTGATATGTTATCGCAGTGTAACTGGCTGGGGCTGCGATAACTCGCCTCATCGAAGGGCTCTTGTAAAACCTCCACTACAAGAAATAAGGGAACACGTCATGTCTAGTGAGAGATCCAACAGCCAGTAAACGTCTCGATTGGTTCAACTAACGTTCAATGGGGGAGAGAGGAAGCTGACTCAGTTCGCAACGTCTGCACGAGTATCCTATGCGTCCAACCTCCTACTGAACGAAGTTTCACTTTATGGAATAAGGGGGATATAAATGAATTGGAAGATCAAGAGCTTTGACCAGCTCTCGTTAACAGAGCTTTATCTAATCTTGCAGGCTAGAGTACAGGTGTTTGTTGTTGAACAAAATTGTCCCTATCCGGAGGTGGATGGTATTGATCCAAACTGTACCCACCTCTTTAAGCGGGAGGGTGACAGGATTGTAGCTTATGCACGGCTAATACCACAGGGCGTGCTGTATGATGAGGCATCAATTGGACGAATTCTTGTAGCGGAGTCTTATCGTAAAATGGTTATGGTCGAGAATTGCTAGCAAAAGCGATAGAGGTTATCACAGAGGATTGGCAACAAGACCAAATTAAACTTCACGCACAGGTGTACTTGCTCGATTTTTACCAATCATTTGGTTTTAAAGAAGCGACAGACCACTACTTAGAAGATGGCATTCCTCACGTGGATATGGTGAGAGACTATTGCTGATCAAAGATCTCAGACTTAAATACTAAAAAGGATGCCCAGTCACATGCGGACTGGGCACTGTTGTATATGGATTGATATGGAGTATTGGGTAGAGTAGATCAATCCATATACGAGCTATCACTCGATAGCATCTATATAAAATCGATTAGGAAAGGGGAGTTTCCTAATGGATGAACTTATTCTCCTCTTAGTGTCAAAGAGGTTTCTTGAGCAACACCATCACGATAATAGGATATGGTAATGGTATCGCCTACCGCTGTCTCGCGATACAAGTACTGCTTTAGGTCCATCATGTTATGGATGGCTTCTCCATTAATAGCCGTGATAACGTCGTATATCTTTAATCCTGCTTCCTTAGCAGCTGACTCTTCTTGAACTTCAGCTACAACAATTCCGCTATTGACTTCATTTGGATCTAAATGAAGTGTTTGCTGAATATGCTGTTGTGGTACGTTAGAAAAATCAATCGCACTAATTCCCATAAAAGGCCGCTCTATTGAACCATGAGCTTCAAGCTGTTCAATAATAGGTAGAGCTTCATCAATTGGAATCGCAAAGCCAATTCCTTCTACTGTCCCTAATGCAATTTTCATTGAGTTGATCCCGATAACCTCACCGGCACTATTAATCAATGCTCCACCGCTATTACCTGGATTAATTGCCGCATCTGTTTGAATAACGTCAACCGTCCAATCTGGTATACCATCGTTATTTAAATCTACGTCTAGTGTTCGATCGAGTCCGCTTATAATTCCCTTTGTGACGGTACCAGCGAACTCTGTTCCAAGTGGATTCCCAATCGCAATAGCTGTTTCACCAACAATTAAGTCTCTAGAGCTACCAAAGGTTGCAACTGTGTCAACATGAGCTGCATCAATACTAAGTACAGCTAAATCAGTGAGCTCATCTGAGCCAAGTAATTCAGCTTCTACTCGTTCACCGTCTGTTAAGATCACTTCAAGCTCATTAGCTCCACTTACAACATGGTGATTGGTTACAACATAAGCACGATCTTCTTCAACTTTATAAATAACACCAGATCCAGACCCTGACGTACTTTCTGACCATAAATCTGCTGTTTGAATATTGGCTATTCCAACAACTGCTTCAGCAACGTTACTCAATACATCTGTCGAGATATCATCACCTGCTGTCGATGTTTGAATTAAATTTTGAGTGGTGGCTTGATCTGCTTGATGATTTTCATTGTCTGTTTCCTTCGGTATAATACCGAAGAAAAGCAACAGGAATCCAATGATCGCAACAGTAAGACCGCCAGTAATCCCGCTTAACCAAAGGGCCATTGCGCTTGGCTTAGAACGGTTAGGAGATGATGGATTTAACTTTTCCTCTACGTGTTGCTCCTCCTGTCTATTGTACTCTTGATCATGATACTCATTAAATTCTGACATACGAGCCACTCCTTTCAAAAAATTTGTCGTGATATCGGATTTACCGCAGTGTAACTGTCTGGGGCCGCGATTACTCGCCCCATCGAAGGGCTTTTGTAAGACTCCACTACAAGAAAAAAGTGAACAGGTCATGTCTAAGTAGCAGATCCACACAGCCAGTAACGGCCCGATTGGTTCAACTAACGTTCAGTGGGGAGAGAGGAAGCTGACTAAGTTCGCGACGCCGTGTCGCAACGTCTGCACGAGCACACCCTATGCGCCGAAACCCCACTGAACGAAGGCTTCAGTTTATATGGATATTATAACGAGCAGAATAGGCAATAATTCGGTATAATTGTAAAAAAAGTATGGAAGTTTTTTAGCTAGTCAACCGATTCTAATTATGGGAAAATAAATAGCAATAAAGGAGGCATTAGAGATGGCCTATCATATTTTTATTGTTGAGGATGATCCGAATATTCGTGAGATTGTCTCAGCTTACCTAAAGAAGGATGGCTACCGTGTTTCCATAGCAGATAATGCAGAAGATGCATGGGAATTGACACGCGGTCAACAGCCAGATATGTGGATTTTAGATATCATGTTACCTGGAATGGATGGGTATGAGCTATGTAAGAAAATACGTCAAGAGAGCGAAGTCCCCATTATTATTATTTCTGCCAAAGATGAGGAAGTAGATAAAATATTAGGGCTTGAGCTTGGAGGCGATGACTATTTAACGAAGCCATTCAGTCCTCGTGAGCTTGTTGCCCGAGTTAAACGTTTGTTTAAACGTGTGGCACAGGTATATCAACCGATTGGTGATACGACGACACATCAATTTAAAGCTGGTGAGCTTATCGTTAAAGCAAATGACCGTCGTGTATTTTGGCATAATAAAGAGGTAGAGGTTACAGCTAAAGAATACGATTTATTGTGTAATCTAGTGCAGAATCAGAACCGTGCCTTTTCCCGTGAAGAATTATTGACATTAATTTGGGGGGAAGATTATTTCGGTAGTGATCGAGCTGTTGATGATTTGGTTAAACGATTAAGAAAGAAAATCGATGGTTTACCTATTGAGACTGTTTGGGGGTTTGGTTACCGATTAAGAGATGAGAGCGAAGATCAATGAGATTACAAACACAGCTTACCTTAGCATTCACAACACTACTGTTTATTACCATGTCTATTCTTGCTGTAACCATCCATTCACTCTTGCTGGATGTACTGATCCAAAATGAACGTAATCAGTTACAGGAAAAAGGGAAGATTATTGTTCAATTATACTATAGTGATTTTGCTCCTGCTGGTTTTGGACAATGGTTAACAGACGAAGGGTTGTATATGTTTATCTATGATCGTGAACGGGAACAAATTAGATATCATCAAGACTCTCTTGACCCTGAACTCATTAAGTATTGGGTTAAAACCTATGATTTAGCACAGCAGGAGCAGCCGCTTTGGTATGATGGGGAAACTTACTATGTCGTTTCTATCATTCGAATATATCCGAATATTGTTAATCAAGACCTTGTCTTGTTTACCCCTTTAGATGACCTACAGGAGGTTCAACAAAGCTTCTTTAACCAATTGATTATTGTCTTTTTAGTTGGGATTTTAGTTATTATCATTTTGACACATTACTTTACACACCGAATGGTTACCCCGTTGACCCAGCTTAAATATCAATTAAAGAAAGTCGAAAAACGACAATTTGATGATATCAAACGTGTCAAAGCAACTGGAGAAATCAAGGAAGTTGAAGAAAGCGTGATTGAAATGGCTCGGGAATTACAGCGTTATATGAAATCCCAGCAGCAATTTTTACAAAATGCGAGCCATGAATTAAAGACACCATTGATGACGATTCAAGGCTATGCTGAAGGAATTCGTGATGGTATTTTTGAAGCTGAAGAGTCAGACCAAGGATTGGAGATCATGGTTGCTGAAATTAGTCGATTAAAGAAAATAATTAATGAGATGATTTTGTTAGCTAAGTTAGATAGTGATGAAAACATTTATCAAGTCCATTCACTTTATATTAGTGAATTAATTCAATCAACAGTAGATCGAGCCTTACCTATGGCAACAGACCAACAAATTGCCTTATTTCATACGGTTAAGCAAGATGCTGTGATAAAAATAGACCAGGAAAAAATGCTAAGAGCCATGATGAATATTGTCACGAATGCCATCCGTCACGCTAAAACAAAGGTGTATATTGAAGTGACTCAGGAGTCTGGGCGGCTTTATATCACTATTGATGATGATGGTGAGGGTATTGATGACGCGTTAATGCCTCATTTGTTTGAGCGTTTTATTAAAGGAAAGGGTGGCGAAACAGGATTAGGGCTAGCGATATCCCGGGCAATTGTTGAACGTTCAAACGGCGTTATTCGGGTCGATCGTTCTCCAATGGGGGGAGCTCGGTTTACCATTGTGTTGAAGATATGAATAATTAAATCGGGTTAGAGTCATCATGGATGCTCGCCCGATTTTTTGTTGTGGCAAAAACTTTGTTAAATAACATTTTTAAAAAAACATATACTTTCTGTAATAAAGTATGCTATAATTACTCGGTTATAGTCGTGTTTTATCGCAGAGTAACTGGCTGGGGCTGCGATTACTCGCCTCATAAAGGGCTTTTGTAAGCTTCCCAATTAAAGAAATAAGGGAACGGGCATGTCTAAGTGGGAGATCCAACAGCCAGTAACGGCCCGATTCGTTCAACTAACGTTCAGTGGGGAAGAGGGAAGGTGACTAAGTTCGTGACGTCGTGTCGCAACGTCTACACGAGCACATCCTATGCGTCGCCCCCCACTGAACGAAGTTTCACTTTATAAAGAGGAGTTGTAAAGGGATGCAATTAAGAGAAGATATTCGTAATATAGCGATTATTGCACACGTCGACCATGGTAAAACGACTTTGGTTGACCAGCTACTTCGCTATTCAGGGACATTTCGTGATAATGAGCATGTCGACGAGCGAGCGATGGATTCAAACGATATAGAGCGCGAGCGTGGTATTACCATTTTAGCTAAAAATACAGCGATCAACTATCAAAATACTCGGATAAATATATTAGATACCCCTGGACACGCCGACTTTGGCGGAGAGGTTGAGCGGATTCTCCAGATGGTTGATGGCGTGCTTCTTGTGGTTGATGCTTATGAAGGATGTATGCCACAGACACGTTTTGTTTTAAAAAAAGCTTTAGAACAAAAGCTAACCCCTGTTGTCGTATTAAATAAAATTGATCGACCAAATGCTCGGCCAGATCAAGTCGTCGATGAGGTATTGGATCTTTTTATCGAGCTTGGTGCTGATGATAACCAGCTTGAGTTTCCGGTCGTTTACGCATCAGCTTTAAATGGGACCTCTGGTGAAGAGCCTGATCAACAAGAAAAATCAATGGAAGCTGTTTTTAAAACGATTATGAGTCATATTCCGGCTCCGGTAGATAACAACGAAGAGCCGCTGCAATTTCAAGTCACATTACTTGATTATAATGATTATCTTGGCCGAATTGGTATTGGCCGTGTTAATCGTGGATCAATTAAGGTAGGGCAGCAAGTTACCCTTATTAAAAAGGATGGTCAAACGAAGAATTTCCGTGTCACGAAAATGTTTGGCTTCTTAGGGTTAAAACGAATTGAAATCGAACATGCCCGTGCAGGGGATATTATTGCATTAACAGGTTTAGAAGATATCAATGTTGGTGAGACGGTTTGTCCAGTTGATCATCTCGAGGCACTGCCTTTGTTGCATATTGACGAACCAACCTTACAAATGACGTTTGTTGTCAATAACAGCCCTTTTGCCGGTAGAGAAGGGAAATATATTACATCGAGGAAAATTGAAGAACGTCTAATGATGCAGTTAGAAACAGACGTAAGCTTGCGAGTAGATCCAACAGAATCACCAGATGCTTGGATTGTCTCTGGTCGTGGTGAGCTTCACCTCTCGATTTTAGTTGAGAATATGAGACGCGAAGGCTACGAACTTCAATTATCAAAGCCTCAGGTCATTATTAAAGAAATTGATGGAGTCAAGTGTGAACCGATGGAACGTGTTCAAGTTGATGTGCCAGAGGAGCATACAGGGGCTGTTATGGAGTCGCTCGGCTCACGTAAAGGTGAAATGCTGGATATGGTTAATCAAGGTAATGGACAAGTTCGACTCGAATTTAAAGTGCCTTCACGTGGATTAATCGGTTATTCAACTGAATTTATGACCCAAACGCGAGGCTATGGCATTATTAATCATACCTTTGATAGCTATGAGCCTGTCGTTGATGGTAAAGTGGGAGGGCGTCGTCAAGGCGTACTTGTTGCTTTAGAAAACGGTAAGGCTTCAACTTACGGAATCATGAATCTAGAGGATCGTGGCGTAATTTTTGTTGAGCCAGGTACAGAGGTCTATGCAGGGATGATTGTTGGCGAACATAACCGTGACAATGATCTGACGGTTAATATAACCAAAGAAAAACACTTAACCAATGTTCGATCTGCTACAAAGGACCAAACCTCTACCATTCGTAAAACACGTCAATTGTCCTTGGAAGAGGCGATTGAATACTTAAACGATGATGAGTACTGTGAAGTTACACCAGAGTCGATCCGGTTACGTAAGAAAATATTAAATAAGAGTGAACGTGAAAAAGCAGCTAAGAAGAAATAACACAGAGCTTCTGATTAATAAGAAAATAGATGACAGATTTAATAAATGCGTATCGACATTTTGTCGATACGCATTTTTAATATAGTGAATGTAATCCTTCTCCAGTTACACTGCGATAAATACTAAATATCTCTTCGCATCGCTTTTAAAACATCGATTTGTGTTGCTTTCTTGGCAGGACGAGAGCCAGAAATGATCGTAACCACCAGACAGATTGTAATCGCAATGGCAACAAGACTCCACGGAATCGATGAGAATTTCAATCCTTCCGGTAGTTGGTCGTCAAAAACAGCTTCCAAAATGAGAGGTATGCCGAGATTAACAGCAAAACTAATCAGGTAAGAGATGGCTGTTCCAATTAAAGCTCCGATCATACCGATATAAGTACTTTCCAACAAAAATATTTGCTTAATTGTTTTTGGATTTGCACCGATTGCCTTCATAATTCCAATGTCAGGAGCACGCTCTGTTACGGCCATGGTCATTGTGTTAAAGATCCCGATTGATGCAATTAAAACAGCAATTGTTCCAATAAAAATTAAACCAGCTTTAGCAATTGAAAATAGCATGTTAATTTGTCTAATTTCATTGGCAACGGAATAGGCATAATAATTCTCTTCACTTAAATGGGTTGTTAAGTCCTCTACCTGTTGTAAGGAGTGGGTATATATCTTGACAATTTCATAGGTCCGCTCTGCTTCTTGATCAGTGACCTCAAATGCATAAGGATTTCCATTTCGTGCTTCCGTAAAGGCTTCAATCTCTTGTTGAAATAGTTCAGACATATAGATGGTTGTATCAACCGCCCATTCTCGACTAGGTTCTTCTGTTACACCAACGACGACAACCTCAAAAGCTTTCGTCTCTACATTGTCATCCTCATCATATTTTTCAATCTCAAAAGATAAAGTTTGGCCGATAATATCTTCAGTAAAAAGCGTGCCAGCATTTCTATTTCCTTGCTCATCATATACTTCTTCCGGATCTAAACCGGTTGGCAATAACTGATCAACAAAATGGTAGCCGACGACAACTTCATTGGCTTTCGAAGGGTAATCTCCCTCTGCTAATGTCATACCTGCTTTTTGCTCAGACGGAAAATGAACAAATTGTGACTCTGAGTATTCGTTAGATAGTTCAAAACCATTTATTTGATAATGAATCGCTTGGGCTAAATAGTTTCTCCGTGTGACTGACCGGACGTTATCAAGGGTTTCAAAATAGCTAATATCTTGGTCGTTAATTTCACGATATTCTGCTTCATTTTCATAACCATAAATCGAGATTTCATTAATGGTATCTTGCTCCATTATGTCCTTAAGTAATGTATCATGAAGACCGAATCCAACTGAAGCAAGTACAATTAAGAAAGCACTTGCCATAGCGGTTGCTAGTACAGTCATAAAGATACGCATCCTGTTTTTCTTCATATTTTGTCTGACAAATTTTATCTTATCTTTAAATGTCATGAGAGTTGCCCTCCTTCAATAAGCTTACCATCTTGTAATTCGATAGTACGATTACCGATTTTGGCTACTTCTTTGTCATGAGTAATGATCAAAAAGGTAATGCCAAGCTCTTGATTTAACTGTTTAATAAAGTCAAGCAAGCTTGCTTCTGTTTCACTATCCAGACTACCTGTCGGCTCATCAGCTAGTATCAAAGGGGGATTAAGCACCAGCGCTCTTGCGATACTGACTCGTTGTTGTTGGCCACCAGATAGTTCACTTGGATAATGATTATGAAATTGTCCTAGTCCTACTCTAGCTAATGTCTGTTTAGTTAAAGCTTGACGATCTTTTTCTGGC
The DNA here is from genome assembly GCF_001552275.1 of Amphibacillus sediminis NBRC 103570. Taxonomy (GTDB): domain Bacteria; phylum Bacillota; class Bacilli; order Bacillales; family Amphibacillaceae; genus Amphibacillus_B; species Amphibacillus_B sediminis. The sequence continues at coordinate 45,663 of NZ_BCQW01000002.1, read as the reverse complement.
ATACCTTTTAAGATTAAAGGCAATTCTACATTTTGATAAGCAGTCATACTTGGAATAAGTTGAAAATTTTGAAAGATAAAACCGAGCTGATCCAGTCGAAAATCAGCAAATTGGGCTTCGGTAAACGTACTGACCTCAGTATGATTAATTATGATTTGACCAGAGACTGGTCTAATGAAGCCACTTATTAAGTTTAATAAGGTTGATTTACCTGAACCACTGCGACCGATTATGGCTACGACTTCTCCAGCTTCAACCGAAAAATTAATGTCATGAAGTACAGGTAATATTGTTTTCTGTCCTTTTTTCCCCATCTCAAAATGGTGTGACAAGTTCTTTACTGTAATCATATACTATCCTCCAATTTTAATTTCCTACTAACATGACGAGACAAATTTACAAAAAGATGCAAAAAAATATCGTCATGGATAATAATATGGGGACATAAGTGAAACTTCGTTCAGTGGGGGTGAGTTACGACACGACGTTGCGAACTTAGCCAGCTTCTTCTCTCCCCACTGAACGTAAGTTGACCAGTTTGGCTGTTACTGGCTGTTGGATCTCTCATTTAGACAAGACGTGTTCCCTTATTACTTGAAGTGGGAGGCTTACAAAAGCCCTTCGATGGGGCGAGTTTTCAAATGCGTACATAGCTACAAAAAATTCCGATCACCAAACAATGATGACCGGAGTTTTGTTAATCGTTTTAATTCATTATCATTCAAATCGAAATTAAGCTCTAAAGCGACTAAGGAATTCTTGAAGACGTTCATTTTGAGAATGTTCAATAATATCAGAAGCAGTACCTTGTTCTGCAATAACGCCTTCATCTAAAAAGAGCACTTTATCTGCGATATCTAATGCAAAGTCCATTTCATGAGTAACAAGCACCATCGCCATATCGTCATTTTTAGCAATGTCACGAATGACTTCAAGCACTTCTCCAACTAGTTCAGGATCTAGGGCGGAGGTTACTTCATCGAAAAGCATGATTTTTGGACGCATAACAAGCGCGCGCGCCATCGCTACTCGTTGCTTTTGCCCACCAGATAATTGACTCGGATAATTATGAATTTTATCACCTAAGCCCACTCTTTCAAGCATTTCAATTGACCGTTGCTCAACCTCCTTTTTGTCTTCTCCTTTGACATGAATGGGTGCAGTCATGCAGTTTTCTAATATGGTCATATGTGGAAATAGATTAAAATGCTGAAAGACCATTCCAATATCGCCTCGGACTGAACGTAAGTGTTTTTCGTTTGCCTTTACCATCTTTTCGTCCTTTTCCATTTTCCAAAGGTTTGTTCCATCAACAATGATATCCCCTGATGTTGGTTCTTCTAACGTCATCAACATGCGAATAATCGTGGTTTTACCTGAACCGCTTGGACCAATTATGGCAATTTTTTCTGCTGGATAAATATCTAAATCAATCCCTTTTAATACCTCTACATCACCAAAAGATTTATGGACATTCTGATAGCGAACTATTGGTTCAGTCATTGCGACGTCACTCCTTTATTTGTTTTTTTATTTGCGTTATTATTGAATCGTGTATTCATCTTCACTTCAAGTTTACGAATGCAAAGGGCTGATGGATAACTTAAGGCGAGTAGGATTAAGCCAACAATAGTTAAAGCTTCAATATAGGCCCAATTTCGAGCGCCAAAAGTATTGGCCATATATAAAATACCTTGAACACCAATGGTTGAAGTAATAGGTACTTCTTTAAATAAAATAATAAAATAGTTGCCAAGCATTGGGATGGTTGGTGGAATAGCCTGAGGTAAGATAATTTTCAACCACTTATCTCGAATCGAAAAGTTGAGAGCTGTAGCTGCTTCCCATTGGCCTTTTTCAACACTTTCAATTCCTGAACGGTAAATTTCACCAATATAAGTACTGAAGTGGATACCTAGACCGACAACAGCACATGTAAATGCACTTAATGTCACGCCAACATAGGGAATAACTGGCCAAGCAAAATAAAGAAAAAACAACTGAACTAAAGGTGGAGTTGACCGAATGAACTCCATTATCCATGTAACAAACCAGTTCAGGCTGCGATTAGGGATACGACGTAAGAATAGCCATACAAAACCGAAGATTAGAGCAAAGAGAAACGTTGCGAATGTTACAGCAATGGTCATTCCAATTCCTTCAAGTACGAAAGGGAAAGCTTCTGTCAGGCGATCCCAACTCCAATAATTCGTGTTCATGAGCTGGCCACTCCTTTCTTAGCTACTTTCTCGGCTTTTCTTGTTAAGAAGATTAACGGCAAAGCGAGGATAAAGTAAAAGACCAAAACCATGATATAAATAAGTGGTCCATAAGATAGATTTGAGCTCCTCAAAATATTGCCGAAATATAAGACATCATTTAGTCCAATTAATGAGACTAATGCTGTTCCTTTTAACATTTGAATGGTGTAATTTCCGAATTCAGGTAACATCATCCGAACTGCCTGAGGGAAGATGACTAAACGCATCCGTTGAAAGCTTGACATGTTTAATGCGATTGCTGCCTCAAATTGCCCTGGTGCTACGGCCAAAATCGAACTTCGAACCACTTCAGAGAGATAAGCACCATAATTTAATCCAATTGCCATCACTCCAATAACCCAATTCGAGGCAAGCGATAGCCCAAACAAAATTGGAATAGCATAAACAAGCCAAAAAAGCTGGACAATTAATGAAGTCCCACGAAAAATTTCAACATATAGGCCGGTGATTTTTCTAATCAAGATATTTTTAGATAGGCTACAAAGGCCTGCAATAAATGCCATCAGGTAAGCAAATAAAGCTGAGGCGACTAGAATAGTAAGGGTAATGCTTAAGCCCCGTGCTAGCTGTGGTGCAATATCCATAATTGGATTCATATCATCACTCCTTAGCAATTTATTAATAATGGAATTTCAAAGCAAGAAATAATCCAGCCCCCAAGGCTAGTGGGGAACTGGACCCGATGGAGTCTTAATCGACTGCTTATCTAGTTGTTAGTGATTAATAATTTTCACCACTAATGATGCTCTCTGTTGTAACATCCTCAGGTGGAAAGTTATTTTCTGGGTGAAAGCCATTAGCCTCAAGTATTTCTTGTACAGTTCCATCTTCTTTCAGTTCCTGTAGGGCCTCATTGTATGCGTCACGTAGTTGTTCATTCTCTAAACTAAATGCTGCCGCCCCGTAACTTGGGATGCCCTCAATATTCTCTGGCTGTTGAAAGTCTTCAACGAGCTCAAGATCAGTGTTATTAGCTGATTCAAATGCCATGCGGACTGTCATTTCAGTTCCCGTAGTTGCGTCAGCACGACCTGCCTGAACAGCGGAGAAGGTTGAAGGGATATCAGACGCTGTGGTAATTTGATCTTCGCTAACACCTGACTCAAGTAAAAATTCATATTCGGTAGCACCTTCCATGACTACAACCGTAATATCAGGATTATTAGCGATATCTTCGTAGCTATAAAGTTGATGTGGATTTCCGGCAGCGACGACTAAACCTTCACCATACATCATCTCTGGTTCTCCAAATAGGGCATTCTCTGCTCGATCTGGTGTAATCGCCATACCTGCTGTAATAACATCGAACTGTCCAGCTTGGACACCTGGGATAAGTTGTCCCCATTCGGCTAGTTGCCCTTCTACATGATCGATTCCAAGTTCAGCAAAGACAGCGGTAGCAATTTCGACTGCAGCACCTTTAAGCTCGCCATTTTCTTCATAGGCGTAAGGCGCTTCATTCGAAAATCCAATGGTTACCCTTCTTGCATCTTGTAATTGCTCTAAACTACTTTGATCATCATCATTATTTCCATTGCTACATCCTGCTACAATGATAAGGCTGATAGCTAGGAATAAACCCTTCACTAAATGTTTCAAGTTGAAAAACCTCCTCATTTAATTAGGAATACAATCCGGACTGTTTCCTCTTCTGTGACATGGGTTTCTTTTGTAATGTCACATTTTACAAAATTTCTGGAGCAAAATCTTTTGCCATGCATGTAATAATGATAACGAGGATAATGTGTCACTTCAAATAAGCTATAGGCTCATTCTTAGCGTTATAAGAGCAAATTTAGCCGTTTGATTTAAACAGCTTTCAGATCCCCATAAATAGTCTGGTATCTTTTTATTTTCTTTACCATACTTTTGGAAAAAAAGAGCTGCCCTAGAAAATTACACGTGGTAATCTTTAGGGCAGCTTTAGCTTGGGCTGTCTTTTTGGTTTATAAAAGCGGTTGTTCAAAATGACCAATAATAAGCATTGCGTCACAGTGTTGGTTGGTGTTTACCTTACTAAAGGAGTAAGATTTGTTCTCTTCCGATCACGACTCGATCTGCTTACTTCTAATTTCGGCTCTTTTGAAGGTTACGATTTGGTTAAGTTTTCTTGAAAGCCACATTACTTTGTCAAAAACTGATCTAATAATGTTTTATAGCTTTGGATTAAAGGGTGGAGCTGGGCTGAGTTTTGTTGATAAATAACACTTTGATACATGCTTTGATAGTACCATTGTTGATGCTCTCTTCCTCGGTCAAAGGCTTGCCAAATCGATTCACCCAACCTAGCTTCACTATCAAGCATCGACTGAAGGTTATCAATTTTATCAGCACAAATAATCAATTTAGCTTCTAGTGGCGCATGCTTAATTTTGGCAATGCTATGTTGTTTTCTTTGCTCCCAATCGACTGTTTTGTTCTCTTCTGTAAGATATTTGACTAATTGGGTCACGTTTTTTCCAAACAAATGGTCAAGTTCTGCGAATGTTCCATCAGTATCTTCAACGATATCATGTAAGAGGCCTGCAATGACAACATGATCGGCACAATGATAGGACTTGAGCAACATCGCTACACGGTAAGGATGCGCAATATACGGTGTTTCATCTACTTTGCGTCGCTGTCCCTCGTGTTTTTGTGTGGCATATGTGATTGCATCCATTAATGATTGATTAAACATACGGGTATCCCCCTTTTTTTAAATCTGACCTTAGTTTATCGCAGTGTAACGGTCTGGGGCTGCGATTACTCGCCCCATCGAAGGGCTTTTGTAAGACCCCCCTTCAAGAAATAAGTGAACACGTCATGTATAAATGGGAGATCCAACAGCCAGTAACAGCCCGATTGGTTCAACTAACGTTCAGTGTGAGAGAGAGGAAGCTGACTAATTTCGCGACGTCGTGTCGCAACGTCTACACTAGCATCCTATGTGTCGAAACCCCACTGAACGAACTTTCACTTTATTGTAAAGTAATCCCATTATACCGATTTTTATTCTGATAATAAAGCTGACTATCTGTTATACTAATGATCAGATAGAATAATAATCTCTTATATTTAGTGGAGGGGTAAAAATTGAGATGGATAAAATTAATGATAATCATTACTGTACTATCCCTTGTAGCCTGTAATAATCAGAAACAGGATCAAGCCCAGTTTGCTGAGGATAGTCAACTAGAGCTAGAAGATAAGCAGGTGGAATCCGGACCTGAGCTATACGAAATAACCTTAGCGGCTATTGGTGATATTCTGATCCACGATCGGGTTTATGATGATGCACGTACAGATCAAGGTTTTGATTTTATGCCTATGATTGAAAGAGTAGCCCCTTATTTAACTGCGGCAGATGTGGTTACCGCTAATCAAGAGACAATGATTGGTGGAGAGGAATATGGCTTATCAGGCTATCCATCCTTTAACAGTCCAAAAGAAGTCGGTGATATGTTAAAAGAGGTGGGAGTTGATTTAGTTAACCTAGCTAATAACCACACTTTAGATCGAGGTGAAGAGGTGGTTTACTCAGCTCTTGATTATTGGGATGAATTAGGTGTTGAATATGTTGGTTCATATCGTAGTTTCTCTGATCGAGATCGAATTAGAACCGTAGAAAAAAATAATATTGGGCTAGCATTTTTGGGCTATAGTTATGGTACGAATGGCATTCCGATTCCAGATGGGAAAGAATACTTAATCAATTTAATTGATCGGGAACAAATTTCCCATGATGTTCAGTTAGCGAAACAGCATGCAGATGTTGTTGTGATGCATTTGCATTTTGGTGATGAATATGTCAGAATGCCGAATGAACAACAAAAGGAGCTGGCTCAGTTTGTCGCCGACTTAGGTGTTGATGTCATTTTAGGTCATCACCCCCATGTTTTACAGCCGATTGAATGGCTAGAAAGAGAAGATGGTCAAGAAACACTGGTCATCTATTCACTTGGCAATTTCTTATCCGGTCAAGATCAGCTCTACCGTCAAATAGGTGGTATATTAGAGTTAACCATTAAAAAAGAAGTGGATCAAGAAGGTTCTACTACTGAAATCACATCACCACGTTTTCTGCCGACATATGTAACCTTTGCAGAAAATCCCCCGCATCAGTTTAGAATGATACCGATGCATGAATTAACTGATCAGCAGCTCGAAGCCGCTCGCTATCATTATGAGGAGATTAAAGAGCATATGTCGCAATGGTTACCAGAATTAGATTTTATTAACTAAAATATGGCCCGAAGCTAGGCAGTAAAATGTCATTTTGCTATAATGTAAAAATACGAGATTTTATAAAAGGAGAACATCATGCACTGGAAAAATATTTATCGTGGCTTTATGATGGGAGCAATTGATGTGGTACCAGGTGTGAGTGGTGGGACGATCGCACTTGTGCTAGGAATATATGATCAATTAATTCTATCGATTAATGGGTTGTTTAGCAAGGATTGGCGAAAACATCTGAGCTTTCTTATCCCGCTTGGGATTGGCATCGTGAGTGCAGTTTGGTTACTATCTGGTTTATTAGAATGGCTTTTTGAGCACCATCCTAAACCAACACAATTTGCTTTTTTAGGTCTTATTTTGGGTGTACTACCTTATCTATTAAAAAGATCGGGAGCAAGTGAGAATTTTAGAGTAACCCATTATTTAATGCTCCTTATCGGTGTCGTTATTGCTGGATCGCTAGCTTTCTTACATGGCAATGAAGCATTTGTTATAGTTGACATTCATTTACGTGAATATGTCTTTTTATTTTTTGCTGGCTTTTTAGGTAGTACAGCTATGATTCTACCGGGAATAAGTGGTTCTTTAGTGTTACTTATTATTGGAGCATACGGTACCGTGATCAATGCCGTTTCGCAACTTAAGTTTGATATTTTAATCGTTGTAGCAGCCGGTATTGGTGTTGGGATCATTGTTATGAGCAAAATTATTAAATATTTTCTGACTCATTATGCATATGCGACATACGCGGTAGTAATAGGGTTAGTCATTGGTTCGATTTTTGTGATTTTTCCTGGCTGGCCACAAACCACATTCGAGCTTATTACCAGTGCAGTTGCCTTTTTCACTGGCTTGGCCGTCGCTTACTTACTAGCCTTAAGACAATAGATAGAATGAATAGTTAGGGAGACATGATCTGAGATTATGTCTCTTTTCTAACCAAAGGGGATGAAACAAAATGATAAGAAAAGCAGCTCAAATAGATATGAATGCCATTATGGTCATGATTAAACGTGTAGTTGAAGTCATGAATGCACAAGGCAGTCAACAATGGGATGAAAGCTACCCGTCCCAAGCAGACTATCAAAAAGATTTAAAGCGGGGAGAGCTCTATGTACTCGAAAATCAGGACATAATTCGTGGAGTATGTACGATTAGCAAACGTGGACATCAAGAGTACCACCTAATTAATTGGTCACATGATGAACCGGCATGGACGATTAAACGGATCGCTATTGATCCTGACTATCGTGGACAAGGAGCAGCTGATCAATTTCTTGCTTTTGCAGAGCAACTAGCTGTAGATTCAGGAGTTAATTATTTAACAACCGACACTTACAGTGAAAATGAATATGCCCAACGTTTGTTTAAGCGACATGGGTTTCAGTTTGTCGAAGTTAGAGAGTATGAGAATGAACAATTGGTTTATTTTGAAAAGAAATTAACCAGATCGGAGTTAGCTAATGAATGGATTTAATTATCATGATGTAACGGTGGCAATTCAACAAAAAAAGATATTGGATCAAGTGAACTTTACCTTAAAGCCCAATTCGATTACTGCTCTTATTGGTCATAATGGGGCAGGTAAGTCCACGATTATGAAATCGATTTTGGGCTTGGTGGACATTAAAGAAGGTGCAGTAACTTTAAATGACGTGCAACAGCTGGATGATTTTATCACATTTAAATCAAAACTGGCCTATATCCCGGAAGAACCCTTGTTATTGTCAGAATTAACGGTACAACAGCATTTCCAACTCTATATGAATAGCTATAATCTGAATGAAGCTGAAACAGAGGATAAAGTTCACAACTACATTGATAGCTTAGAAATTAAAGATAAACTGAATGAATATCCTGAATCTTTATCAAAAGGAATGCGCCAAAAAGTTCAAGCTATTTGTGCCTTATTACCTGATGTTGATTTATTATTGATCGATGAGCCATTTATGGGCTTAGATGTACATGCTGCTGATTTTTTAGCAAATGAATTACGCATGAAAGCTCAGCAAGGAACGATGGTCTTATTAACCACTCATCAATTAGATCGCTTAACTGAGTTAGCAGATGATTATATTATGCTACAGCAAGGCAGAATAATAGATCAAGGTGAAATGGCTTCCTTTTCAGAGCTTAAGAGGAGGTTTGAAGACTCTTGATCATACCTTCTACCTTTAAAGTCATTCGTGAAATTCAAAAGAATCGCACGAAGAAAAGACGATCTCTACTTAAGATGGCGATCGGTACATTAGTCGATCGAACCATGCTGATTTATTTGTCTTTTTTCTTCATTGTCATTTTATTATTTGTAAGGGATTTTCTCGTGCAATACCAACAGTTATTTCTTGCTTTTGAAGCTTTCTTTTGGACAGCACCCCTTAACATCATGTTCCTTGGCTTAATTCGTCCATTTATCCATAGCTCAACAAGACCAGGTGTGATGTTTACCAGCTCTGATTTACTTTTATCGTTGTTACCTTATCGGAAGGAGCAGATCTGGTGCTTTCATGCATTGGTTAGAATCAAAAAATATACACGATCGTTATTAGCTATTGGGGCAATCATTTATTTGGTTACTCCACTATCCATGCCTCTGATTCTTAGCTTAATTATTGGCTTTATTCTGCTTGATGCACTAATGATTATCCCGCAATGGTTAATCTTCCACCTTCCTTGGTATTTAAAGTGGATCATTGGACAAGGTACCATGCTAATCGTCGTAGCTGTTCAGATCACCTTTATTAAACTACAGCTTCCAAATCTACTATGGTTAGTTATTTTCCTTGGTGTTGCACTGATTAATCTATCGGGCTATCGGTTAGTTGTAAATCAATCCAATTGGTCAATGGTTGCTCAAGTTAACGATCGGATATTATGGAATATCCCAATTGTTGGATTTGCATCAAAAGTAACGATGGAGCCAATTAAGCGGCGAGGCTTTTATTATCATCTAGTTAGAAATAAAAGGCTTCGTAAACCGTTTAATCATAACAAAAAGTATCAGAGCTATCATCGCTTAATTTATTTTATGTTTTCAGAACAGAAGGAACCATTATTCAAAATGTGGCTAGGGATGATCGCAATATTAGTGATTTTACTCATTCAATCTACTGCATCTTTTGGCTTTGCAGTAGCGATCACTATGGTGCTATATAGTCAAATAATGACTAGCTTCTTTGATGTTTTGTTTAAAGAGAAACTCCTTTATATTTTACCGTGGCGAATCAATGATTGGCGTGTTGCTTTTTTTCGCTGGTTATGGTCGGGGCTTTTAATATGGACACTGATCACTAGCATCCCAGCTTTCTTTATCATTACATCACGTCTCTGGCTAGTGATCCATATGGTTGCCTACTTATGTGTTGGCTATTTCTTTATTAGTGAGCAGCTTACTCATCATTGTCGTGTTTTAATAAAAAGTAAAGTAACGCAGCCAATTTGGACAAGTTTGCTAGCTGTACTTATGTTTTTTGGTGTTATTTACAGTATTAAATTTCCGATTATTAGCATTGCAATTATAATATTCGCTATTTTACGTTATACTTATCTCAATTACATTGTAAATAGGAGAGACAAATATGGATCACGCAAAGAAACAATATGAACAACGAAAGCAAGACCCATCCTTGAAATTATTTGTTGTCTTATCTAAGGCATATCGATCAGTTGCTGATCAGGTAGCGGCGGATATAAGAAAAAAAGGGCTGAATACAACAGATTTTGGCGTCCTTGAATTGCTGTATCATTCAGGGGATCAGCCTTTGCAAAAGATAGGTGATAAAATTTTATTAGCAAGTGGCAGCATTACGTATGTCGTAGATAAACTTGAGAAAAAGGGTTATCTTAAGCGTATTCAATGTGCCAAGGACCGTAGAATTACCTATGCTTCCATTACAGAGCAAGGTGAGCAGCTACTGAATGATATTTTTCCTGATCATTGGCAGCAAATTGAACAAATTACATCAGGTTTAAATGAAGAGGAAAAGCAGCAAGCGATTAAACTGTTGAAAAAACTGGGGATTTTTGCAGAGAACCTAAAGTATTAACTGTTAGCTTTTAGACAAAGGTTTCGATCTGTTTAACTTCATTCAGCACAAGTCTCCTCTAAGTGGTCAAATGAATGTATATTTATTTCATTCAGTAGGGGCAAACCCTGGCTGAATCAAGCTAAGGACCTTCGGCGGAGGCCACCGATTTTCAGCGGAAATTTATCGAGCGAAGCTCGATAAATGCTGGGCAAAAATACGCCAAGGTGCATTTGATAAGATGATGAAAAAGTGACTATCCTTGCTTACTCGATAATTTATCGCAGTGTAACGGGCTAGGGCTGCGATTACTCGCCCCATCGAAGGGCTTTTGTAAGACTCCCCCTTCAAGAAATAAGGGAACACGTCATGTCCATTGGGAGATCGAACAGCCAGTAACGGCCTGATTGGTTCAACTAACGTTCAGTGGAAGAGAGAGGAGGCTGACTAAGTTCGCGACGTCGTGTCGCAACGTCTGCACGAGCACACCTATGGGTAAACCCCCACTGAACGAAGTTTCACTTAATTAGAAAAATGATGTTTTGGCTAATGCGAATCTGGGTATACGTTTATTGGCTGCTTTTTTTATGGGAATAATAGCCTAGGTAAAGGGTTTTAGTTTGGTATACTCAGGGAAAAAAGCCTGCTGATATAACCGACAACGAAGTCAGTCATCATTTTTCTGAAGGGAGCATGGTTTGTCATGGATGAAAAAGGTATTGTAGTTTATGTTAGTGACGATTGTAAAGAATCACAGCGTGTCATTAATTTATTGGACCAACTAGCGGTACCTTATCAGACTAAAAATATTAGTAGGACACGTACCTATTTACTGGAACTACAAGGGATGGGTGTTTATTCCACTCCTGCAGTAATTATAAATGAAACCGATAAGGTATTAGGTTATCAAGCGTACAAAATTAAACAGCTAATAAAATCATTTAAGGATAAGAACATCTAAGTTTAACGCGCATACAATACCATAGCTAAGATTATTGTATAGGGGTGTTTTTTATGCAGTCCAATCGTCAGCCTTATCAATCAAGCTATCGTGTACCGCCAACCATGCATCAGCCACCTACCCCGCCTAATTATTATCCGCCAAGGCCAGGCCCGAACCCGCAACCGTTTATGCAATACGGCTCGCCATACCATCCAAGCCATTGGCAGCCGCCACAGCAACCGCAAGCAGTTACAGGGCAAATGCCTCAAACGAAAGGATTAATGAGCTATTTTCAGGATAAAGACGGGCAGTTTGATCTAGATAAAGTATTCAATACAGCGGGACAGGTTGCGAATACCTATCAACAATTCACACCCATTATAAAGGGGATTAGCTCTTTTATAAAAGGGGCAAAGACATAGTCTTGTCATCTTTGGCAAGACTATTGTTTATGAACAAACATAAGGAGAGATGTTATGATTGGATGTTTACTTATACATGGTTTTACAGGTGGTCCACATGAACTCGAGCCTTTAACCGAATACTTACGTGAACATACTAATTGGGTTATTCGTGTACCTACACTTCCTGGTCACGGACTTGAATTGACATTGGAAGACTCAAGCTATCAAGCATGGCTGGAAGCTGCTGAACAAGCCTATCGAAAGCTTGTTGAAGAAGTGGATCAGATTTATTTAGTTGGTTTCTCAATGGGTGGAATGATTGCTGCCTACTTAGCAGGGAAATATAAAGTAGATCGCCTTGTTATGCTATCTCCTTCAAGAAAATACTTAAGTTTGATCAAAATGACAATTGAAGCTAGCCAGATGATACGCGATCGTATATTGGGAGAAATAGAGGATAATTTTACTTATCAAAACTATAAACACAAGCGTGGGGCTATTCCTACTCGTGCTTATCTCGAGTTTTTAAAATGTATGAAAGCAACACGTGAGTCTTTACAAGATATTACTTGTCCTGTTTTGGTTTTACAGGGAATTCAAGATGGGGTGGTCCCCTACAAAGCTACTCACTATTTAGATAAAGAAATACCGGTTAATATTGATGTTATTTATTATGCAGATTCAAAGCATCTCATTTGTTTAGGCGATGATAAAGAAATTGTTATTAAAGCTGTCCATGATTTTCTCTCAAAAGAATTAGCCAAGCTAAAAAGTAACAGATCTGCTTTATAATTATTCTAACAATATGATGAGGTTAAGAAGTTCCTTTGTAAGAACATACCATGGCTATGTAAGTGCAACTGACTATAATACTTAGCTTTAGATCATAAGTTCTAACCTCTATTATTTCGAAATACTTGCTACATTATTAAATGGCTAAGTTATAATGTTGCTATTAGTGAAAAGGGGGCTGGGACAAAAGAGTAAGGGGAAGATGATCAAACGCGATCCTCCCTATTTGCGGTGGACCATGTATCACGCCACACATTTATTCCCAAACGTTTAAAATTGGAGCCTACCTTAGTTGGCTGCTCCAATTTATTTGATGAGTTATGCGATATTTGTTTATTCATCTCAGTTTTTATGATAACTATGGTCTAGCTTAGGTTAATCATCCATAGAATGGCGATCACCGACTTGGAAATCTTTAGCATGTGAAAACATATATTCAACGGTTATAGGATCATCACCAGTTAACTTTTTGAAATCATCAGTAAAATTATCCATTTTACCTAATCGGATAGCTTGGGCGAAAGTAACCATCCCTTCTGAAGAAAATGGTGCCTCTGACCCTTCTTTGAATTCACCATCTGTTGTCCGAGGGACTCCCATGGCATCAAAGATTGCATAGTTTTCTTCATCGGTAATTTCCTTATAGATTACTTGATGACCAGTTATGTTGTTGCCAATCTCGATAAAATCTGAAATTGTCAATAGCTCAGGCCCATTGATGTTAAGAATAGCCTGATGATAAGTGTCAGATAGCAGTGCATGGGCGATTGCTTTAGCACAATCTTTACGTGAGATGTAGGCCATTTTTCCGTTTCCTTGGCTATTTTTTAATACTCCATCCCCTTTTACATAGGTAAAGTAGTTGGAAATCATCGCTTCTGCATATTGTGAATTACGTAAGAAAATATAATCTAAGCCAACACCTTTAACATAATTTTCAGTAAAGATATGATCGAGTTTCTCAACACTTGGGTTTGATTCGTCCCCAGCATTAACTAACGAAGTATAAATGATCTGTTTAACACCAGCAGCTTTAGCCGAATCAACAACATTTTGATGAGCGCGTTGACGCTTTTTTCCAACAAAAGGCATCGATATTAGAGCGAGTTTATCAGCTCCTGCAAAAGCTTCTGTTAAACCTTGAGTGCTATTGAAATTTGTCACATGAGTTTCAATGCCTTGATCGGCATAGGGTTTTAGCGCCTCTGCGTTATAGCTGCAAAAAATGACTTGATCCTTGTCTACAAGGTTCAGTAAATATTCCGCTGCATGGCTACCAAGATTTCCATCAATCCCTGTTAATATTAGTTTTCCCATTTTGGCTCACTCCTTAATTGTTAGTATAGTTTTATACTATGTGAAATGTTGAACAAAGTCTAATATAAAAGACGAATGACCTATTGGGAAAACCAATTTTGAATAGTCGACAGAAACGGTGCTAATGCTGGATTATTGTTTTCTTTTAAGAACCCAACTTCAATTTGGTAATTGTGATGTGTATCTTGAATAGGGATTAAACGTACTTCCTTCTCGGGATAATTAAGATAATAGTTATCAGGAAAGAAGCCAATTAAATTATCTGTTATGATATGAAATAGCTCTGTTTCAATATCTTCAACCGTTCTAACGATATTTGGCTGATAGCCATCCTCAATCGCATGCTGAATCATTAAGGAATAGGAATTGCCGATAGCATTGGAATTTAGCATGACCAACGGAAATTGATAAAGCTGATCTTTAGTAATCGCATCATAGTGAAAAAGAGGGTGTGTCCGGCTTACCGTAGCACTGTATTTTCCTTTGTAAAGAGGAAGCGTTGTAATGCTATCATCGCCTTGAAGTTCAGAATCGACTGCAATCGCTACATCATAAAGGCCTTTTTTAAGAAAGGTTGAAACGTTTTTTAATAACACTTTATTTAAATCAAGCTTAATGTTCGAATGCGCCTTGTTGAAGGCTGGTATAAAAGTTAAAATGCTTTGAATATCGGTTAAAGTCGAATACTCAATACTTAAAATAAGGGTATGGTCTTGTTGAAAGTGCTTAGCTCTCTTTCTCATATGATTATATTGTTTCCAAAGCACAAGTGCTTCGCCGTAAAACATCCAGCCAGCTTGTGTTGGTTCAATCGGTATTTGCTTCCGATCAATAAGCGTTAGATTAAATTCTCTTTCAAGCGCTGCAATATGCTGACTAATGGTTGTCTGTGAAACAAAGTTTCTTTTAGCTGTTTCTGTAAAATTACGGCATTCAACAAGGTCTATAAAATATTTGATTTTGTCAATATGCACCTCATACACCTCCAATTTGCTCCTTGAGCGAAAAAAATGTTGTATCTTAGTAGTCATGAAGAGATTTGAATAATACCACCACCGATGTGACTTTACTGATTTATTATACAATGATTGTTGGTGATCGCAAAAACTTTCAAATTGACAAGCTTTTTTGGGGGTTCGGATTAGTCACTGTTGATTCGCTAGAGAAAATGATAATAAGGATTTAGATGAAAAGTAATTTGGGGATTAGGCGGTCAAATCATGGGACTTTGTTAAGCCATTTGCTATCTTTAAGCTATGTACACTTCAGAGGAGGGCAATAGTCCCTCCTCACATTTGCGTTGTCGTTATTAACGTCTCTGATCACTAAAGAATGACATGACGATAGCGCCTTGGCCTCCATGAGCGGAAATAACAGGGCCAGTTTCAGAAAAGATAATCTGCTCAAATGAATACTTTTCCTTTATCATATCGATAAATTCTTCTAGTCTTTCACGTGCATTACAATGGGTAAGAGCTAAGGTGCGCTGTGATGTGTCAGTAATGTATTCGCCAATTTTCTCGATAAAACGCCGAGTTGCTTTTTTATGGCCGCGAACCTTTTCCAGCACTTCAATTTTACCATCAATACTGGCATGGAGTAAGAGCTTAACATTTAACGTTTTAGCTACCGCACCTCTAACTTTATCGAGACGACCACCACGAATTAAGTTATCTAAAGTTTGCAGGATAAAGATGGTATGTAGGTGCTTAATTCTATCGTGAATATACTCAACCAATGCTTCAAACGATAGTCCCTCTTTAATTTTGGTGATGGTTTCATTTATTAAAAGAATCATTCCACTTGAGGCGGATTTACTGTTAATAACCGCTATCTTTCGGTTGGGTTCCTCTTCTAAGAGCATTTCTTTCCCCATCATTGCATGATTATAAGCACTGCTAACCCCTTTCGAAATACTAAAGTGGATAATCGCCTGATCTGAAGGCGTGCTTTTAAAAGCCTGATAATATTGTTGTGGACCGGGTGCGGAGGAGGTGGGAAATTGCTCGCTTTCACTAAGCTTTGTTAGGAAAGAGGCTGTTGTTAAATCTTCTGAAGCATACTGTTTACCGTCAAAATGAACATAAAGGGGAATGATTTTAAGATTCCAATCCTTTTTCATTTGATCGGATAAATCTGCTCCACTGTCTGTTATAAGCTGTATTGTCATGATATCACCTTCTGTATTAGTTACTTTTATTGCAGTGTAACTATTGCTCTAGCAAAGCTAACCAATAAAAAGTAACTTGTTTAATCGCTTACTAAATTTATCATAATCATTCAAGTATATGATTGCAAGCAATACGGTATAATAGCGATGTAAGCTATTACATAAATTAAGTGCAGTTAAGGCCTATTGTCAACTTAATTTACCGTTATTGAAAAGTTATGGTGCATAACTAGAATTAATGCTAAGAGTATGTTAAGATAAAATAATCGATTGAATGCTCGTAAATAGGCCTCTTCCATGTGTGGAGGGAGGCTTTTTTCACGTTAATAAGTGTTAGGGGCTTATGTTCAAATATTGTTGATAAAGTTTATCGGAGTGTAAGTAGCTGGGGCTGTGATTACTCGCCCCATCGAAGGGCTTTTGTAAGACTCCCACTTCAAGAAATAAGGGAACACGTTTTATTTCTAAGTGGGAGATCCAACAGCCAGTAAACGGCCTGATTGGTTCAACTAACGTTCAGTAGGGAGGAAGCTGACTTAGTTCGCGACGTGTGTCGCAACGTCTGCACGAGCACATCCTATGCGTCGAAACTCCCACTGAACGAAGTTTCACTTTATTTTAAGAGGTTGTTAAGCATGATTTTGGGGAATAGGTAATAAAAAGAGGCTTCGTTATTATAGGTAACAAATCGTTTTGCTAATATATAAGCCCATTTTTAAATTCCCGGCATGTCTAAGTACCTTTTAACGCCAGACATAATCCCCTTAGTTAAATATAGTATGGAGAAAGCTGCCTGTTTTACGTTTAAGCCTTTTTCTAAGACATATTTGAAGAATTAGCTGTCAACATGACGGCATTGACACACCTCAATTCAGGAAGGTGTTAGCACTATACTGTACTTAATTCGTTATGATTAGATTGTATTCTAATTAGCCGTTGAGGGCAATTTGTTAACGTGTTGTAGCGTGACACGATAAGATTTTATAAGATAAAGGAGTATGAAAAGAAATTGACTACATTTCAATCATTAGGTATTTCACAACCGATTATGAAGGCTTTAGAGAAGATGGGGTTTGAAGAAGCAACACCCATACAAGAACAAACGATTCCTCTAGGTCTCGAGGGTAAAGATGTTATTGGGCAAGCGCAAACTGGAACGGGGAAAACAGCTGCATTTGGTATCCCGATGATCGAGAAAATAGACAAGAAAACACGGAAGGTTCAAGGCTTGGTTGTTGCTCCAACACGTGAATTAGCTATCCAAGTAGCCGAAGAGCTGCACCGTCTTGGTAAGTTTAAAGGATTAAGAACACTTCCCATTTATGGTGGTCAACAAATGGATCGTCAAATTAGAGGGCTAAAGGAAGGGCCACACATTGTAGTTGCGACGCCTGGACGTTTACTTGACCACATTCGACGAAAGAGTATAAATATTAGTGAAGTGCATACAGCAGTTTTAGATGAAGCTGATGAAATGTTAAACATGGGCTTTATTGATGACATTCGTGATATTCTAAAAGCGATTCCTGAGGAAAGACAGACTTTGTTATTCTCTGCGACAATGCCAAAGGAAATCCGGAATATAGCGACAACTTTAATGCGTGATCCAGCTGAGGTCAAAGTTAAGTCGAAAGAAATGACTGTCTCAAATATTGACCAAAACTTTATTGAAGTACATGAAAAACAGAAATTTGATGCATTAACTAACCTCTTAGATATTCATGTTCCTGAGCTGGCAATTATTTTTGGTCGAACAAAGAAAAGGGTAGATGAATTAACCGAAGGGTTACAAGCCAGAGGATTCCGAGCTGAAGGGATTCATGGTGATCTGACTCAAGGAAAACGTATGAATGTTTTAAAAAAGTTTAAAAATGGTCGGATTGAGATTTTAGTTGCAACAGATGTAGCGGCAAGAGGGTTAGATATTTCAGGTGTCTCACATGTTTATAATTTTGATATACCTCAAGACCCGGAAAGCTATGTTCACCGTATCGGCCGAACAGGCCGTGCTGGGAAAACAGGAGTGGCGATCTCATTTATTACACCAAGAGAAATCCCGCATTTGCATTTAATTGAAAAAGTAACAAAAAGCAAGATGAAGCGGATGCAGGCTCCAAGTATGGACGAAGCACGTCGTGGTCAACAGCAGATTGCCGTCGAAAAGCTTTTACGTACGATTAGTAAAGCACAATTAGAGGATTATCGCGAAACAGCAACAGAATTACTAGATGAGCATGATTCTGTCACGGTTGTTGCTGCCGCTCTTAAAATGATGACTAAGGAGCGTCGTCAGACACCTGTCACCTTATCATCTGTTCAACCTGTAAGTGTAAAAAGAACAAAGAATAATAACGACAATCGAAAAAATTATCGTGGAAAAAATGATTATAAACGTAATTTTTCGCGTAAAGGTAAGCCACAAGGACGAAATCGTAAATTTCAAAATAAACGTGGATCGAAATCTTAAAAAAAAGCTTGTACTGGCTAATAACCGGTACAAGCTTTTATTATAGAAAAAAGAAAAAATCACTAACGAAACCATAGCATTACCAGATAAGAAAGTTGCCTAACAAACCTATAATAGCTAATATAAAGATCACCCACCAAATAATTGAGCTGACATTTCGATTCATTCTAAATCCTCGTTTATTCCAACGATTTGGATCGAATCTAACTGTGCCATCATTCACCACGACACGTCTACGAACTAGTGACGGAGAAAAAGGCTTTGCTCGGGTTAAGACAATGGGTCCAAGCGCGAATCCACCAACAAATCCGAAAAGGTGTGCTGAAACGTTAATACCTGGACGCAAAAAGGTCATAACTAAACTGATTAAGCTAAACATAATAATCATTTGCTTACTAACGGGATCCAATAAATGTGGTCGGAAAAAGGACATATATACATATAGACCTAATAGACCAAAAAGGGCACCTGAAGCCCCAAGGTGGAAGTTTAGCGATTGTGGGGCTACAAAGTAAGTAAAGACATTACCAATGAACCCACTCGCCAAATAGACGAAAGAGAATTTCCATCGCCCAAGCATCTGTTCTAGTGCTGGACCAAACAGGACTAAAGAGAAAGAATTAAATAAAATATGGGTAAAGCCACTGCGATCGTGCATAAAAATGGGTGTGACAAGTCGCCAATATTGTCCGTGACTAACCGCAATGTTTAAACCCACACCCCAATCGTAAATAAAATCCCCTATGCGCAATTGGAAAAACATCAGCAGCCAAACGATGAGCTGAAACCCAATTATAATGGATACAATGGGATAGTAACGAATAAAGTCTTTAAATGATTCATTTCGAAAAAACATTGATTAATGCTCCTTTAATTTTCATTCTATTAAATCATACTCTAACACAGTAGGATTTGACAAATCATTCAATTAGAATGTTAGCTATATTATACGAGTAGAAAAGGTAGAAAATGTATAATACATTTAAAGCTTTTGTTAAAAAAATAAGGGGTAGAACAGTTAAATCTTCCAAGCCATAAAAGGCTAGACATAGGCGTATATCTTTGCTACGTTGAAAGTAAATATTCTTTCGTCTATAGAAATAGAAAAAAGGTGAATTGACATGATTATTGGAACAGGTATAGATATTGTCGAGCTAAATCGAATCAAACAACTATTAGCTAGTCAGCCTCGCTTTAGTAGGAAAATACTAACAGTAAAGGAGCAAGCTTGCTTTAACGATTTACCTTCTGATAAACGCAAACTGGAATTTGTAGCTGGTCGTTTTGCAGCTAAGGAAGCTTTTGCTAAAGCATATGGAACAGGCATTGGGAAGCTAGCTTTTCGTGACATTGAGATACTACCTAATCCATACGGACAACCGATTATCAACGTGCATGGGCTTGAGCATTATCGTTTTTTCGTTTCAATTTCTCATAGTGATCATTATGCTGTAGCTCAAGTTATTATTGAACAGTAACTAACAGCCTGTCTGCATAATCAAGCGGACAAACTCATATAGTGTAGTGCGGGTAGGAGGGACAAAAATGAATTGTATAACCGCAAAGGCAATGTACAAAGTTGACCAGGAAGCAATTGAGCAGTATGGAATGACGAGTGAGTTGCTAATGGAAAATGCAGGACGAGCAATTGTTGAGCAGCTTTTAACGAAATTAACCCCAGACATGAAGACGCTTGTGCTGGTTGGGAGTGGTAATAATGGTGGCGATGGTTTTGTCATTGGGCGTTATTTGTACAATTTAGGCTTCGATGTTCGTGTCGTACAAGTTGTTCCTGATCAAAAGATTAAAGGTGCCGCTGCTATTCACAAGTCAATACTTAATCAGTTTGGTTGCCCAATCATTCGATTTAATGGAGAGAAATCGATTAAAGCTTCGATTGAACACGCTGATATAATCGTTGATGCTCTATTAGGGATTGGGTATAGAGGTAGCTTATCAGAGCCCTTTTACTCCCTAATAAAGGCGGTTAATCAATCCAGTGCTAAGACCATTGCTATTGATCTTCCGAGTGGTGTACCAGCTGAATCTGATCCCTATTTCAGCACAGCTATTCAAGCTGATCTGACTTACTGCATAGAGGCACCTAAGCCAAGTGCATTTATTGAGCACTATGCTAGCTATTATGGGGATTGGCATACCGTGCATATTGGGCTGCCAGTGACCCTAATTCAAAAGTATAGCAAGGACGTTTGGACGCGTGAAAAGGCCAATTTAACTGTACTAAGGCGTGATAAGCATAGCCATAAAGGGAACCATGGCAAAGGGATAGCTGTCGGTGGATCGAAAGAAATGCCTGGAGCAATTACCCTAACAGCGAAGTCAGCCTTAAGGGCAGGCTTAGGTTTGCTAACTGTCGTTACCTTTGATGAAGTTAAACAAACCGTAGCTAATCATGTGCCTGAAGTGATCTATCATTTACTAGCCGCTGATTTAACTGATGAGTGGCTAGCTAACTATCAATTAATCATCAATAACGTCCATGCAGTGGTTATCGGAATGGGGATGGGCCGATTGGCTTTAGCTGAA
This sequence comes from Amphibacillus sediminis NBRC 103570, assembly GCF_001552275.1. Taxonomy (GTDB): domain Bacteria; phylum Bacillota; class Bacilli; order Bacillales; family Amphibacillaceae; genus Amphibacillus_B; species Amphibacillus_B sediminis. The sequence continues at coordinate 24,495 of NZ_BCQW01000002.1, read as the reverse complement.
CGATTGGTAAGAACGACCCTGTCGGTCAAGCAACCGCTCATTATTGATGGCGATGGTTTATACCACATTAAGGATAAACTTGAGTTAATAGCCGAACGTGACCACCCAACTATTCTAACTCCCCACCCAGGAGAAATGGCTAGGTTAGTTGATAAAACGATTGATCAGGTTAAGTCTAACCCTTTTCATACTGCCGAACAATTTGCTCGACAATACAATGTATTTGTAGTGCTCAAAGGTGCCTATACAATTATCACGGATCCAGAAGGTAATCAGACCATTAACACAACGGGAAATGCTGGTCTTGCTAAAGCTGGAAGTGGAGATTGTCTAGCTGGAATTATTTTGGCACAGCTCTGTCAAAAGCAGCCTATCCAACAGGCGCTAGCAAATGCATGCTTTATTCATGGTTTAGCAGCCGATCTAGCTGTTAAGCATAGTCATTCTAATATCGATCTATTAGCAACAGATGTCATCGAGAACCTTTCCGAGGCATTTCGTACATGTCTTAACTAATAAAGCGGTTTATTCATTCCCTTTTTCTCTAACTAGAGTTAAAGGAGCTGACATGATGAACAGAGTGATCAGAATTGGCTTAATCGTTCTATCAATCTTCATTATAGCAGGGTGTGGCGAAGCTTCGCAGGAGGAGGTCGTCAAGAATCTTGAGCAAACCTTAACAGATCTGACCAGTTATCAGACAAAAGCAAAGATGGAAATGCAAACTGGCGAAGCCACCCAGCAATATGAGATTGATTTGTCGTATCAAGCCGATCATTATTATCGTGTGTTAATGCAAAATGAAGATGATCAAGAAGGGAGTCAGATCATTTTAAAAAACGATGACGGTGTGTTCGTATTGACACCTGCTTTGAATAAGAGCTTTCGTTTTCAAAGTGACTGGCCTAGTAATGCTAGTCAACCCTACTTATATCATTCACTCGTATCAGACATTTTAAATGATAATGAAGCGGAATTTAAAGTTACAGATCAATATTATGTTTTTAAGACACAAACAAATTATCAACATAATCATTCGTTACCAACGCAAGAGATCTATTTCGACCAAAAAAGTTTAACACCTTATCTTGTGAAAATATATGATCAAGAGCAAAATGTGGTGGTTGAGGTCACATTTGAGCCGTTTGAGCTTGATGTAGAATTTGAAGATAATTATTTTGACGTTGATACTAATTTAACGAGTGGTATTTTTAGCATACCTGTTAATGTCATGGAGCAACAGCTTCCTCAAACCGACTTTACCATTCAATACCCAAGCGTAATGTTTGGCAGTGAATTATCAGATACCTCAGAATTTGATTTAGATGAAGGACGGCGAGTTGTTTTAACTTACACAGGTGAAAAAGACTTTACGATTGTACAAGAGGTAAGGGAAACAGCAATGGTTGCTGCTCGTGAGCCTGAATGGACCAATGGTGAACCGGTGCACATTGGTGGTACAATTGGAGCAAAAACAGAACAATCTATTGCTTGGTCCGATCAAGGTATCGATTTTTACTTAGTTAGTGATCAGTTAACGGAGGAAGAAATGATTCAAGTTGCACAATCGATGACACCACAGATGGAAAAGTAATAGTGGCAGCGTACTAATACAAAGAAGAGTAAGTCGTAATAGGTTAGAACACATGAAATGGGTGAGCTAGGGGGCTTACCCTATTATGCTTTAGCGGGTATTTGGCTTTAAGGCCAAGTGCCCGTTTTTTGGTTGTCTATGAAATTATAAATTTGTCGGATGTGGATAACATGTAGGTAACCTATTTAGCGACTCCAGTTTCGAGCGCCCAAAATAGGCGAGTTCACGAATCGCCCTACGATAAGTCATCATCGGTTCGCAAGCTTACCGTGATTCCTTTATCTCAGTTGATTCGCTCCAGTCGCTACGTTTTTAAGCGGGCGCTCTGCGCTTTTTTTATTGGAACAACGGCTTTCCTTTGCTTCTTAGCTCTGTTATCCAGGCTAATCGAGCTAATGCTTCGATAATCTCGACTATTGACAGTAGTCAAGTGAGAAACGATAATGATAAAATGAGTCATATAATCAGTTAAGAATATTTCCATTACACGATGTTTTTGGATTAACTAACTAACGGGAGCTGCTTTTTATAGCTCTATCAATACTTTTAAATAAGGAATGAGGGACAAATATGGACCCATTATTATATCGTAAGGCTTGGATTAATATAAATTTAGCTGCCATTAGCGCTAATATAAATCAATTAAAAAAACAGCTGCCAAATCAAACTGCCGTTATGGCTGTAGTAAAGGCAAATGGTTATGGCCACGGAGATATTCAAGTTGCACAAGCAGCCTTAGCTGCAGGTGCCTCTGGCCTTGCAGTTGCATTGCTGGAAGAAGCTGTAAGGCTAAGAAAAGCGGGGATTAAGGCTCCAATTTTAGTTATGGGTTGGGTAGCTCCTGAATTTGCTCGAATAGCGATTGAGTACCAAATCACGTTAACTGTATTTCAGGTTAGCTGGTTAGAAACCTTTAAACAGAATAAGATTGGCCAACCTTTATCTATCCACCTCAAGCTAGACACAGGGATGGGCCGATTAGGTATTCGTTCAATAGAGGAATTACGTGATTTCATGGCACACCTGGCTCAATGCAATATTAATTTAACAGGTGTTTATACACATTTTGCTACAGCTGATGAACCGAACCACGACTATTACTATAAGCAGTCTAGCCGCTTTGAAACACTTATCAACGAATTAAAGCAGCATACCACTGATCAAATGGTTGTCCATACAGGTAATAGTGCTGCAGCTATCCAACATTCAAATGATATGCTTAATGCTGTCCGGTTTGGTATCGGGATGTATGGTTTATATCCTTCTTTATATTTGAAGGAAACTCAACCTATTTCATTAGAACCAGCACTTTCCTTACATGCAAAGCTAACCCATGTCAAAAAAGTGGGGGCAGGTGAATCAATAAGCTATGGTGCCACCTATACAACTGAACAGGAGGAGTGGATTGGGACGATTCCGGTTGGATATGCTGACGGCATCCAGCGAGGCTGGCAAGGTCTATCCGTACTCATTAACGGAAAGAAAATGCCGCTAATAGGGAGAATTTGTATGGATCAATGTATGGTAAAGCTGGATCAGGCATATCCTATAGGTACAGAAGTTACCTTTATTGGTAAACAAGGTAACGAAAAAATAAGTATGGAGGAGATTGCTCAACATTTAGGAACGATCAACTATGAGGTTGCCTGCTTATTGACCAATCGATTACCAAGGTTCTATGATCCGAGTGATACTGAAGGAGCCGGCGTTAATTTTTAAGAATTACAAAAAAAACTATCAAAAATGCCTTTGCAAGAGGTTATGACAATGCTATTATAAAAGAGACTAGAATAAACGGATTTAATTGTGGTGGAGGTGTATCGTTTGTCAGCTAACATGCAAGAAATTGTTGTACGCTTACCTAAAACATTACTTAATGAGGTAGACAGTCTGATAAAGGAAGAGGAAAAAGATCTTAATGATTTTATTTATCAAGCAACAAAATCTTACGTGCAAGACAAAAAAGAGAAACACATTCGCGAATCGATGCAAAGAGGTTATTTAGAGATGGCAAAGATTAACCTAAATATTGCTTCAGAATCTTTTTTAGCTGAAGAGGAGGCAGAAATCACCTTTGAACGCTTAGTGAGCGGGGTGTGATGCTTTGATCGTAAAAAGAGGCGAAGTTTATTTCGCTGATCTTTCTCCAGTTGTGGGTTCAGAGCAAGGTGGAGTCCGTCCAGTATTAGTTATTCAAAACAATATTGGGAATCGATTTAGCCCAACTGTCATTGTGGCAGCCATTACGGCTCAGATTCAAAAGGCAAAGTTGCCGACCCATGTGGAAATAAGTGCGGACAAATATGGCTTTGAACGCGACTCTGTTATTCTACTCGAGCAAATTCGAACGATCGATAAGCAACGATTAACAGATAAGATAACACAATTAGATAGTCAAATGATGGATAAGATTGATAAAGCCCTAGAAATTAGTCTAGGGTTAACCCATATTTAATGATTTAACTTCACTTAGCAGAAGTCTCCCACTACTATAAGTGGTGAGATGTATGTCTATTTGTCTTTCATTCAGTGCGGTACAAACCCCGGCAGAATAAAGTTAACCCTCTAGCTGATGCGGCAGATTTTCAGAGGGGATTTAACGAGTTTGGCTCGATTTAATTTGGGCACAAATACGCTGAGGCGCATTTGAGAATAATACGGAAGAGCACTTGTCATCTGATATGCCCTTTTAAGCAGCAGATTAGTAAATAAAATCTGCTGCTTAAAAGAAGCGTATCACTCCCATGGGACAAGTGCTTTTTGTTATCTATACACCTGTTAGATGCTTAGCGAAATAAAATAGACTTGATTCCCTAACTAGCGCTCCGGTATTCCAATTTGTTACAGCTCACCGGATAAAAACAGATTTATAGTAATTTTAGCTAAAAAATGATAAATTAAGTGCAAATACAATATTTCTAACAAATAAAGGTGGTCATAATCTTGCCAGAACGTGTTCAAAAAATCATTATTGAAAATAGTGATATTATCATTAAAAATTGGTTGGAAATTGTTTCTGAAAAAAGACAGAATGATTATACCTCTTCAATTTCTGAAGAATTATTTCAGAGCACTAACCGTGAATTTGTCAACATGATTTTTGCAAGTTTGGAACAGCAGGGGTTGACTAAAGATTTAGAGGAATTTTCAGAACGCCTTGTTAATTTGGGGTGGCCATTATCTTATTTAACCGATGGTTTACAAACGTTTCGCCGGGTAGTGATCGATTTTGTTCTAGGACAAACCGACAAAATCGATACTGACTACTTTTCAGTCATTTTAGACCGAGTGGATAGTTGGGTTGATCCGATTATTAATAAGCTAGTTAATGAGTATTCAGGGAACTGGGAGCATACAGTATCTTTGCAAAGAGTGGCCTTGCAAGAATTATCTGCCCCCTTAATTCCTGTGATGCGTAATATTACGATTATGCCTTTAATAGGTACAATTGATACCGAACGGGCTAAGTTAATCATGGAAAATTTACTAGAGGGAGTCATTAAGCATAATGCTGAGGTGGTACTAATGGATATTACAGGTGTTCCTGTTGTCGATACCATGGTCGCTCACCATATTATTCAGGCAGCTGAGGCAGTTAGATTAATCGGCTCGAACTGCATTTTAGTTGGAATACGTCCTGAAATTGCCCAAACCATTGTAAACTTAGGTATTGATCTAGGCAAATTCCCGACCAAATCATCATTAAGAAAAGGATTTGAAACAGCGCTTGAGTTAACCAATCGTAAGATTATCCGACAGAAGGACAGTGCTAGTGCGATTGAGGAAATGATTGAATCTTTAGACAAGGAGTGATCTTGTGCGTATCCCAATTTTAAAGCTTCATAATTACTTGTTAATATCAATCCAGATAGATCTTGATGACCAGTCAGCGATTCAATTTCAAGAAGATTTATTAAACGAGATTCATAAGAGTGGGGCAACAGGAGTGGTCATTGATTTAACATCGGTTGATATCATTGACTCATTCATTGCAAAGGTGTTAGGTGATGTAGTGACTATGTCTGGGTTGATGGGAGCAAGGGTGGTATTGACTGGTATTCAACCTGCTGTTGCCATGACGCTAATTGAACTAGGCATCCATATGCATGACGTTCCAACTGCACTAGACCTCGAGCAAGGGTTGATCAAACTTCGCCAGGAACTGGAGGGGTAGTTATGGATTTCAAACCCTGTGTAACAATTCGAAAAGAATGGGATATTGTAGGGGCACGGCAATTAGGCAGGAAACATGCTAAGGAACTAGGGTTTGGAACAGTCGATCAAGCACGTATTGCCACTGCAATCTCAGAATTGGCAAGGAATATTTACTTATATGCGAGAACAGGCACGATTTGTTTTGAAGTCATTGATGAGCTAGATAAAAAGGGTTTGAAAATAGTAGCGAAAGACAATGGTCCTGGTATTCGCGATATTAGCCAAGTCATGCAAGATGGCTATTCAACCTCAGGTGGATTAGGTGCAGGCTTACCAGGAGTTAAGCGGTTGATGGATTTTTTTGAAATCCGCTCTGACTCGGAAAAAGGTACAGAAATAGAAGCAATTAAATGGTTAAGATAACGTATCGGGGGAATGCCAATGGAACAAATGAAACTTGACTTAAATAATTATCGGAACTTACTTAAAGAGTATCTCCTAACCAAAAATGAAACCGTATTATATCAGGCTGAACAATTAAGTAAAATGTCTGTACAGCATAGTATTTCACCTGAGGAAATTATCAATGTTCATATTGAGGCATTGAAGGACTTACATCCTGAGTTGCCTCAAGAGGTGACGGATTCACTAGACTTTCTTTTGGAAGCGATGATTTCCTATGGGTTAGCTTTACAAGAATTTCAGTTTTTACGGCAAAAACAATTCGAATTAGAGTCTGAAATATCCGTCGCGGCAAGAATGCAGGAAACCTTATTGTCTACTGTCCACCCAAGTGTTAAGGGGCTAGATATTGGGGCGATAAGCGTACCGGCTAATCAAATGAATGGTGATTACTATCACTTTGTGACCGATAAGGATGGATCGCTAGGTATTGCCCTTGCTGATGTAATCGGAAAAGGTATTCCTGCGGCATTGGCTATGTCTATGATTAAATATTCAATGGATAGCTTTCCTGATAATCAACGCGAACCTAGTTTGATTTTGGAAAATCTAAATCGTGTCGTTGAACGTAATGTAGATCCTAGCATGTTCATTACAATGTTTTATGGTTTATATAATCCTGAAGATGAGACCTTTTCATTCGCCTCAGCTGGTCACGAACCGGGATTTTATTATCATGCTAGTGAGGACCGCTTTGAAGAAATTCATGCACGTGGGTTAGTGTTAGGGGCAACGCATAACGCTACTTACCAGCAATGTATTCAAAAGATAAACAAGGGTGACTGCATCATTTTATTAACAGATGGTGTAACAGAATGTCGAGTAGGCGATCGCTTTGTTGAGCGTGAAGAGGTTCGTCAGGTGATTAAAGATTATATTCATTTACCTGCTCAAAATGCGGTGGATAAGGTTTATAAGTATTTTGAGCGCTTACAAGAGTTTCATTTACGCGATGACTTTACTTTAATCATTATAAAAAAAGAAGTTTAGTGATCTCCGATATCGGGAATTACATAAATCAATTGACAAGTGTGGAAGGAAGGTAGCAGATGAATATCAACTTAGAGGTAGAAGTGAAAAAACAGGAAGCATCAACGGTATTAGTGCTATCGGGAGAAATTGATGCCTATACCGCACCTAAGCTGAAAGAGTCATTATTACCATTGACTAGACAACCGAATGCAGAGGTTGTTGTTGATTTAGAACATGTAAACTATATGGATAGCACTGGATTAGGTGTATTTATTAGTGCATTGAAATCAACAAATGAATGTGGATCAAAGCTTAGACTCATTCACCTGCAAGATCGCGTCCATCGCTTATTCAAGATTACAAGCTTAGACAATATTATCACGATTGATACAACAGTACGGGGTGGAAACTAAAATGGAACAGTTTGATTTTATTGAGATGAAGCTTCCTGCAAAATCTGAATATGTTGGGGTCATCCGGTTGAGTGTGTCTGGGATTGCTAATCGGATGGGCTTTTCCTATGAGGAAATTGAGGACTTAAAGGTGGCAATTTCTGAAGCTATGACGAACGCGACAACTCACGCCTATGATGTTGAGGAGGAAGGTGAGGTTACCGTTGGCTTTGGGGTTTATCAAGACCGATTAGAAGTGATGGTGGCAGATCATGGAGGTAGTTTTGATTTAGCTAAGATCAAGGAAGAAATCGGTCCTTATCAACCATCAGAAAAGATTGAAAATTTACGTGAAGGTGGTTTCGGTTTATTTTTAATTGATGCACTAATGGATAAAGTGGAGATAAAAAATGACTATGGCGTTATTGTATTAATGACTAAGAATCTCCCAATAAACGAGGTGGATTTTGATGACGGCCAAATCTCAACCACACAATAAGCGTGGGGATGAGGTTTACCAATGGATAAAGCACCTACAAAGTAACCCACAAGATGAACAAATACAAGAGAAGATTGTCTTAACCTATCAGGATCTCGTCCATTCCATTGCACGAAAATATGCAAAGAATAGTACGATTCATGAGGATCTTGTTCAAGTAGGGATGCTTGGATTATTAGCAGCAATCAAAAGGTATGATCCATCATTAGGTAAATCATTTGAGTCATTTGCCATTCCAACGATTATCGGTGAGATTAAGCGATTTATTCGTGATAAGACTTGGAGTGTGCATGTGCCACGTAGAATTAAAGAATTAGGACCAAAAATTAAAAAAGCAACAGAGGAATTAACCACTTTGTATCAACGTTCTCCATCCGTACGCGATATTGCAGCATATTTGGAAGTGACAGAAGAAGAAGTTCTTGAGACCATGGAAATGGGGCAAAGCTATAAAGCTTTATCGGTTGATAAAAAAATTGAATCAGACTCTGATGGAAGCACAGTATCGATACTTGACCTAATCGGAAACCAAGATGAAGGTTTTGAAAAAACAGATCTACGGTTATTATTGGAGAAAGTATTACCGATTTTGTCTGAGCGTGAACAAAAAATTTTACAATATACTTACTTTGAAAATAAAAGTCAAAAAGAGACAGGTGAACTTTTGGAGATTTCGCAAATGCACGTGTCACGAATTCAACGACGTGCTTTGTTAAAGCTAAAGGAAGCCCTACAAGCTGATGGTATTGGAGTTAATGATTAATGGTAGAGACAAAACGAGTTGATGTATCAATTTATCAGACCCCTAAAGCTGGTAATTTCTATTGTGGTGACAGCTATTATTACTATGAAGATGATCGTTACTTTATCTGTGCCTTAGCGGATGGTTTAGGCAGTGGAGAGTTAGCGCGTGAGTCTTCAATGGCTGTGATGAACGTTGTTAAGTCAGAGCCAACAATGGATACAGCCGAGCTGGTCAAAGAAAGTAACAAGGTATTAATAGGCAAACGTGGAGTAGTACTTGGGATTTTAAAGCTTGATTATCACAAAAAAGTCTATACCTACGCATCCATAGGTAATATTGGTTTAATAACCATAACGGTTGACACACTAAAAAAACGTATGATTCCAATCTCGGGTTACTTAGGAGTATATGCTCGAGCAATGAAAGAAGAGCAAGGGCAGTTGGAATCAGGTACTATTTTTGCGTTATTTTCTGACGGTGTGAGTTCACATGATTTATCACATGAATTATTTAAAAAGAGAAATGTTATTGAGATGACCGATACGTTTGCAGAACGGCTTGACCATAACCATGCAGATGATACAACTTTAATCATTATAAAATACCATTAGAAAGCTCTATGCTAAGCAAGCAAAGGCATAGAGCTTTTGCTATGCTCTCTTATCAAGCTATGGGCTCAAAGCAGCAGATCAAGGGGATACGATGATTCGAATAGCCAAACGGGTAAAAGTTTTGATAAAATAAGGGAATAGAGATTGGAGGAAAAGTCATGAGTCAGGAATTAAATCAAGGGCTTGTCATTGAAGGTGTAGCCAAACGTGTTTCACTCAAGCTCTCAACAGTTCAACAAGTTATTAAATTATTAGAAGAAGGAAATACCGTTCCCTTTATTGCACGTTATCGTAAGGAACAAACAGGTAGTTTAGATGAAGTTCAAATAAAAGAAATTGAAGACCATTGGCACTATGGTCAGCAGCTGGCCCAGCGGAAGGCTGAGGTCATCCGTTTAATTGACGAGCAACAAAAATTGACACCAGAGCTAAAAGCTGAAATAGAACAAGCTGAACAACTACAACGTGTTGAAGATCTATACCGTCCATATAAACAAAAACGTCGGACAAAGGCAACTATTGCTAAGGAAAAAGGGTTGGAGCCATTGGCCCAACAAATTTGGGAACAAAGTTTAACCGATCTGAACCAAGCTGCCACTGAGTTTCTTTCTGACGAGTATGAATTAACTGAAACCACTGCAGTTTTAGAAGGAGCTAATGATATTATTGCTGAATGGATATCGGACCAAGCATCTTATCGTCACTACATAAGAAAGCAGACGGTTGAACGAGGCCTTATCATTACTCAAGTCAAGGATCAGGAGTCAGATGAGAAAAAGGTCTATGAAATGTATTATGATTACCAAGAAGCGGTAAAATCCGTTGTTTCCCACCGAATCCTTGCTATGAATCGAGGTGAAAAGGAAGGGGTTATCAAGGTTTCAATACAACCACCGCTAGAGCTGATTCAAGGCTATCTCGAACGTCAAATCATTAAAAATAATAGTCAAGAAGCGGTTAAAACATTTTTGGGTGAAGCTATTAGCGATAGCTATAAACGATTGATCCAGCCTTCAATTGAACGTGAAGTGCGTACTAGTCTATCGGAAAAGGCAGAGGAACAGGCCATTGATATTTTTGCTAAAAACCTCAATAGCTTATTGCTACAGCCACCTTTAAAAGGACAAATGATTTTAGGGATTGACCCAGCATATCGTACTGGCTGTAAATTGGCGGTAGTAGACGAGACCGGAAAGATGATTGCAGTTGATGTCATTTATCCAACCGCACCAAAAAAGGATATAGCAGGTGCCGAGCAGAAGGTCAAAGCGTTTATGTCAAAATACAAGATTCAGCTTATAGCTATTGGAAACGGTACTGCTTCGCGTGAGACAGAACAATTTATAGCCGATTTAATTGAAAAGGAACAGTTTTCAACACCTTATCTAATTGTTAATGAGGCTGGAGCAAGTGTTTATTCTGCTTCTAAATTAGCACGTGAGGAATTTCCTGATCTTCAGGTTGAAGAACGTAGTGCTGTTTCAATTGCAAGACGTGTTCAAGATCCACTAGCCGAACTCGTTAAAATTGATCCAAAATCAATTGGTGTTGGTCAATATCAACATGATGTCAGTCAGAAGCGTTTAAGTGAATCACTGAAATTTGTTGTTGAGACAGCCGTTAACCAAGTTGGGGTTAATGTTAATACCGCATCGGTCTCACTGCTACAATATGTGTCAGGGCTAAGCAAAGCGGTAGCGGAGAATATTGTTAAGCTTCGAGAGGATTTAGGTAAATTTACTTCACGTCAGCAACTTAAGGATGTTCCGCGACTTGGTCAGAAAACTTATGAACAAAGTATTGGATTTCTTCGTATTTCAAACGGAGATGAGCCATTGGACCGTACGCCGATCCACCCTGAAAGCTATCGAGAGGTTAAACAGTTACTTGCGATGATCGATTGTACGGGAGCAGATTTAGGAAGTGAAAAGCTAACTAAAGCATTAGCTACTTTGGATTTAAATCAAGTAGCAACAGAATTGAATATTGGATTAATTACTTTACAAGATATCGTTAAGGCGTTAAGCAGTCCAGAGCGTGACCCACGAGATGATCTTCCTAAACCTTTGCTTAAGAAAAACGTTTTGTCGATGGAAGATTTAAAGCCCGGATTAGAATTACAAGGTACAGTGCGAAATGTCGTTGACTTTGGTGTGTTTGTTGACATTGGGGTTAAGCAGGACGGACTTGTCCATATCTCCAAAATGTCTAATAAATTTGTAAAGCATCCAATGGATATCGCCTCTGTAGGTGATGTAGTTACAGTATGGGTAGATCAAGTCGATTTAGCTAAAGAACGGATAGCTTTAACCATGGTTAAACAAGAATCTTGAACCTCCCCCATTTAGCGTCCTCGCAGTCTGACTGAAGTGGGAGATGCTTGGCTACGTGTATCTCTTCCATCACAGAGGTTTCTCTTTGACGAAGCTACCCCTATGGTCCAGCTTCACTCAAGATAGGGCGAGTATTCTTCGCCCTTCTTGAAGAATGTTTTTACTAGAAGTAGCTCGTCTACACGAAAAGGTAATCAACCATTCAGAATAAGTTGATCAGCCAAAACTACGAGGTAATCTGTATCGAAGAGCTACACACGATAGGTACGTTACGTCGGACCTGCCAATGATTAATGCACCACAATGACGGTTTTTTGTGTGGTCTCAGACCAGTTTTAGCCTTGCTCAGAATGATAAAAAAACCAGCACTGGTTTAGGATAATAATTTGGTTAATATCTTTTTGCTTGAAAGCATAAGTAAGTTGTCTCTTTAACCAAGTCGGCATGGTTATTCCTCCTTGACTAAACTTTTGTTAAGATAGCATATGTAAAAAGGGAATTTTGAGGTACACGAATATGGATGATTTACAACTAAAAACACTTATTAAACAACTTTCACTTACGTATTTTCACCAACCTTATTTAGGTAAAGCAGCTTTTAACAACCGACTTAGAACAACTGGTGGTCGATATTTACCGGGACATAGGAAGATTGAAATAAACCCAAAATATTTGATCGAGCTAGGGATGGATGAGTTGATTGGTATTATCAAGCATGAGCTTTGTCATTATCATCTTCATATTACAGGTGAAAACTACCGTGATCGAGATGCTAGTTTTCAACGCTTGTTAAAGCAGGTTGGAGCTCCCAAGCATTGCCAACCCCTTCCTTCAGTTCAAAAAAAACCGAAAATTTATTATAGTTGCACCCAATGTGGGCAACACTATATCAGGAAGAAAAAAATTGACCTTAAACGTTACCGCTGTGGAGCTTGTCGCGGCAAATTAAAACAACTAAACAAGAAGGAATCTCCGATGGAGGCTTGACCTATTTATACCTTTCCAAGTAAAATGTAACTATATCTTTTTAGGTCTTAATCGTAAATGGATAACTCAGTTTATTTTTTAAATAAAAATAAGACAAAATATGTTGACATTTCACTTGTGATATAGTATATTTTTAAACGTCGCTAATATAAGTTTTCATCTATTCCACAGTAGCTCAGTGGTAGAGCAATCGGCTGTTAACCGATCGGTCGTAGGTTCGAATCCTACCTGTGGAGCCATAATGGAGAAGTACTCAAGTGGCTGAAGAGGCGCCCCTGCTAAGGGTGTAGGTCGTGTAAGCGGCGCGAGGGTTCAAATCCCTCCTTCTCCGCCATTGTTTTTTGTTGTAATGGCCCGTTGGTCAAGCGGTTAAGACACCGCCCTTTCACGGCGGTAACACGGGTTCGAATCCCGTACGGGTCACCATTATATCTTCAATTTGTTAGGGTCCGGTAGTTCAGCCGGTTAGAATGCCTGCCTGTCACGCAGGAGGTCGCGGGTTCGAGTCCCGTCCGGACCGCCATTATCATTTATTGGGCTATAGCCAAGCGGTAAGGCAACGGTTTTTGGTTCCGTCATGCGCTGGTTCGAATCCAGCTAGCCCAGCCATTTTATTATATCTATACTTAATAGAACACCTTTGAAGCCCTAAGGTTTTAAAGGGGTTTTCTGTTAATAAAGAATTAAATATGGCAAGATTATAAAGAGCCATTAGCTCAGTAGGTAGAGCATCTGACTTTTAATCAGAGGGTCGAAGGTTCGAATCCTTCATGGCTCATCTGATGTTTTAAAAATATTATGCGGTCGTGGCGGAATGGCAGACGCGCTAGGTTGAGGGCCTAGTGGGAGTTTATCCCGTGGAGGTTCAAGTCCTCTCGACCGCATCACTAAATACCATCCTTCTTTTAGAGGTTTTGGTATTTTTTTTATGTCTTCAATTCTTATTGATCGATTAGACAATACCGTAAAATGCCCCTTCGTCTGATAATTTATCGCAGTGTAATTGACGAGTTTCACTTTATCAGCCATTCTTGAACAGACCTGCGCTTTTCGAAATCCATCGATATACTAAGCTTGAAAACCGTATAATTGTTAAAATTCAGGATATTCTAATGGAGTGTATAGATCGAAAGATGACACAAAAATAATTTAAGGAGGAAGATGATGGGTATTTTAAATGGAAACCCTCAAGATGAACCATTACATTATGGTGAAGTATTTAGCGCGTGGAATTATGTTATGGCTGCTAATGGTGCAATTGGTAAATATCAAATGCTGATTAACCATGTAGGAGACGACGACTTGAAGCAGTTACTTCAAGAAACGATTGAGCAAAGTCAAGCAGAAGTGAAGCAAGTCGAAACGGTTTTAAGGGATAATGGTGTGGGCCTCCCTCCAGAAACACCGGAGCCACCAAAGGCTGATCTAAATAGTATACCAACTGGTGCCCGTTTTCAGGATCCAGCTGTTTCTGCTGCAACAGCAGCGGAGGTAGCGGCAGGTTTAGTGACATGCAGTACCATTATTGGACAATCTATTCGTGAGGACATTGCGATGATGTTTGGTCAATTTCACACTGACAAAGCTGCGCTAGGTGCAAAATACTTGAAGCTGAACAAGGAAAAAGGCTGGTTGATTCCACCGCCACTACACCTAAGCAAAGTAAGTGAAGAGGTTCAACGGGTCTAAGTTAGAATAGTAAGCACGAGCATAGAGTTTTATCGCAGTATAACTGGCTGGGGCTGCGATTACTCGCCCCATCGAAGGGCTTTTGTAAGACTCCCAACTACAAGAAATAAGGGAACACGTCATGTCTAAGTGGGAGATCCAACAGCCAGTAACGGCTCGATTGGTTTAACTAACGTTCAGTGGGGGAGAGAGGAAGCTGACTAAGTTCGCGGCGTCGTGTCGCAACGTCTGCACGAGCACATCCTATGCGTCGAACTCCCCACTGAACGAAGTTTCACTTTGTATAATGTGTTTGTGCATTTTTATGAGTAAAAAGCAAAAAAGATTAAAATGTGTTGAATAATTTAGATATTAAGGACTTAGAAAGAGCTTCTTTCAGCTAATTATAGTGTGCTCGTTATACAATAGTTAGACTGAGAGGGCTAGGTATTATTCATTAAGTTGTAACAGAAGACTTCACAATTAAACAGAGTTAACAGTTTAGGATTAAAGTCTCCTTGTTCGGTCTCTTTACTATACTAATTTAGTCCGAAAGAGCGATAATGACAAACATATGTGCTTATGGTAATATGGATTAAAAACAACGAGGAGAAGTGACAGCAATGGAAGAAAAAGCATGTATAAAGCTAGCATACGCTACTCAAGATTATTTTAAAGAATTACATGCATTTCAATTACCAGATCAACAAGCACAGTTTGCGGCATTGCCAATCAAACAACAATCAGACATAGAAGAAGGACAAAACCCGATTGTTATCCTGAATGGTCAAGAACCTGTTGGCTTTTTTTTATTGCATACGACAGATCGAGTTAAAGAGTATACCGATAACCCCCGAGCTGTTTTGTTAACGGCTTTCTCGATTAATTATATCCATCAAGGAAAAGGCTATGCTTACCGAGGGTTGGCCATGTTAAAAAAGTTTATCACATCTGAATTTTCTAATATAAATGAAGTCGTTTTAGCTGTTAACCATAAAAACATTCCAGCCCAGAAGCTCTATACAAAAGTTGGATTCATCGATACAGGGAAAAGAAAAACAGGTCCAATAGGTGAACAGTGGATTATGAAACTAAACTTATTGGAAGAAGATAGCTAGCGTTTGATTTATCGTATAACTACAATCTTAGCTGTGATATGATTTTGTAGTTATACGTCCTTCACCATATAATACAATTCAGCAAATTGATTATACCTTTTCATTTGTTTTAATTCTAAATTCAAGTGATAGTCGCCCTCTCGAAACAGTGAAATTCCACCACCCAAAATGGTTGGTGCAATCGTTAATATGATTTCATCAACTTGTTTAGTCTTAATAATAGAATTGATCAACCCTCCACCGCCAGCGATCCATATGTTTTTTCCGGACCTGCTTTTTAGCCTGTCCAAAAAATCAGTCATATCTTCATTGATAAATTTTACATATTTTGTATCGTTAACAACCGATTGGGTAAAGACGTAGCAGGCTTTACCTTCATAAGGAAATGAATCGAGCTCCTGGTTCATTATCCAATCGTATGTTCTTCGCCCCATAAGGATGGTATCAACTGTTTGATAAAAAGCAGAGAAGCCATTATCTCCATCACCTTCAACATCGAATAACCAATCAAGTGAGTTATTCTTTGTCGCAATATAACCGTCTAGGCTTGTAGCAATAAAAAGAACTATCTTGCGCTTTTGGTTCATTATCTTCATCTCCTTTAATTTTATTATACTAGCAAAAATCTGACATCCACTGTCATATATTCTATGTCATTTTCAAAATAAGCATGTGCAAGGGCTAGAAACTAAGACTTCAGATGTAATTTATCAATTAGCGTTAAAAGTATGTTGTGAACATGTGAATGGTGCTATAAAATTCGAATTATATTATACTGACCGTCGGTCAGTCAGTGTAAGAAAGACTGAAATAAGGAGAATGAAGATGCGTGTCGTAAAAGAACATGACGTACGAAGAAAAGAATTACTTGATACTGCTGAGCGACTATTTATCACGAAAGGATTTAATCAGACGACCATTAATGATATTCGTCAAGCTGTTGGGATTGCCAAAGGGACCTTCTATCACTATTTTAAGTCAAAGGATGATATTCTTGATGCGATGATCGAGCGAATTATTGATCAAGATCTTGTGAGGGCAAGAGCAATTGTCGAGGATCAGACAATAAGCCCGATTGAGAAAATAGCAAAAATATTGCTAGCACAACGTCCGGAAGTAGGAGATAGCAAGGAGAGCATGATAAAGGTTGCACACGAACCAGAAAATCTCGCCATGCATGTCAAAACAATTGTGCAATCTATTCAAAGGTTATCACCTGTTATAACTGAAGTAATTATCCAAGGAATTGATAATGGGGATTTTCACACCAACAACCCGAGAACGGTTATGGATATGTTACTTATTTCAGGCAAATGCTGTTTGATGAGGCTATTTTTGATTGGCCGTTAGAAGAACGCGTTCAACGGTTAGTAGGTTTCGTTCAATCGGCTGAGCGTCTACTTGGTGCCAAGAAAGGAAGCTTTAATTTTATTTATGACATTCTAGATAGCTGAACAGGAGGGGAATAAGATGGAGAGCAATCAATTCTTAAAGGTTAATTCTTCACCCAAAAATTTTAGATTAATGGTAGCGGGTCAGATTATTTCAGTACTTGGCTCAGTATTACTGCGCTTTGCTTTATCGTTATATGTGCTTGATCTTACTGGTCGTGCCGATATTTATGCGAGTCTTTATGCCATGTCGAATATACCATTATTACTAGCCCCGCTTGGAGGAGTATTGGCTGACAGATTTAATCGACGTAATCTTATGGTTAACTTCGATTTTGCATCAGGTGCAGTCATACTTATTTATATTTTGTTCATGCTTAGCGGTTACACTTCTGTATTACTTATTGCTGTGATCATGATTATCTTTTCTATCATAAGTGCGATGTACACTCCAGCTGTAACGGCAAGTATTCCACTGTTAGTAGAGAAAGAAAAGCTAGAAGGGGCTAATGGCTTGATCCAAGCAATCCAAGCACTCTCAGCAGTGATTGCTCCAGTTTATAGGTGGATTACTGTATGGTGTAATAGGTCTTCGTCTTTTAGTGGTCCTTAGCTTTTTTACTTTTATATTCTCCGCTATTATGGAAATGTTTATCGAGATTCCGTTTGAGAAACGTAAACAATCGGGCTATATTGCTCTTATGATTACGCGCGACTTAAAAGATGGCTTTACTTATGTGGTAAAGCAGCCGTTTATTATGAAATCAATGGTCCTTGCTGCCTTACTTAATTTATTTTTAACACCTTACTTTATTGAAGGAGGTCCTATCGTCCTTAGATTGACTATGGGCAGTGGCAATACAATGTATGGTATAGGCATGGGATTAATTAATGTAGCGACGATTATTGGAGCATTATCTGTTGGTTTTTTTGCTAAGAAAATCCAAGTCAGTACACTCCATTACTGGTTGCTTATCATTGCGGTACTTGTGTTGCCCACCGCACTTTCAGTAACTCCGATAATGTTGAACTTGGGCTACTATCCTTCATTTATTTTATTTATCATATCTACTGTTCTCATTGCCATGATCATGACAATAGCCTCTATTTTCGTTATTACTAAAGTTCAGAAAAAGACACCTAATGAGAACTTAGGTAAGGTCATGGCCATTATAACTGCAGCGTCACAATGTATGGCACCGATTGGACAGATTATCTATGGCTTAGCTTTTGAATCATTCAGTGGTTATGTATATTTACCGACGCTTTTCGTTAGTATCGTAATGCTAGGATTGACACTGTTAACTTATAGAATGATGAGAAACGAGGCCATCGTATAGATGAAAAGAAAAATATTAGTAAAAGACCTCAGGCGGAATAAAGTGATTATAACCACTCTTTTTGTATTTATTTTACTTGCTACTCTGTTGGTGTCAGGGGCGACCCAGATTATGGTCACCTTGTTTAGCTCAATGGATAACTTGTTCATTGCAGCAAAAGCACCACACTATGTTCAAATGTACGCAGGTGATCTTAACCAAGCGGAGATAGATACTTTTACGGAAGAAAATCCATTAGTTAGAAACCAACAAACTGTGACAATGCTGGGTATTAACGGTGCCTACCTCTATCTGGGAGATAATGAAAACTCTGAAGCGAACAGTATTATTGAAAATAGCTTCGTCAAACAAAATCAGGAGTTTGATTTTTTGCTAGATACCAATAATCATAAGATCGATGTCAATGATGGTGAGATTGGAGTACCGATCTATCACATGAAGGAGTACGGCTTAGAATTAGGAGACAAAGTTCAAATTGTGAAAAATAATCTTAATATGGAATTTACCATAACAGCCTTTGTCCGTGATGCACAAATGAACCCAGCTATTGTTACGTCAAAACGTTTTGTTGTCAATGACAATGATTGGATGACATTGCAGAATCACTGTAGTGAAGAGGAATATTTAATTGAGTTTCTATTACACGATGTGAATGATGTGAATGAATTTGAAGCTTTGTACCAGTCAAGCTCTCTCCCCCAACAGGGGACAGCGATTAATTATACGTTTTATCGGGTTTTAAATGCTTTAACAGATGGTGTGGTTGTTGCGGTCATTATGTTAATTAGTGTGTTGCTATTGGCAATTGCGTTACTTTGTATACGGCTCACCTTGATAGCAACGATTGAAGAAGACTATCGTGAGATCGGTGTGATGAAGGCGATTGGCATTAGCAAGAGAGAGATTAAACGTTTATATCTTGCTAAATATATAATCATAAGTTTCACTGCTTCTGTATGTGGTTATTTGATCTCACTGTTTATTGGTCATGTCTTTACTGCTAATATCTCACTTTATCTGGGAAGTTCAAATTTAACCATTTGGTCTAACATCATTCCCTTTCTAGGGGCACTATTTGTATTTGGGATCATTCTGCTGTTTTGTCAGGTTGTCTTACGTAAAATAAGCAAAATATCGCCCATTGATGCGCTTAGACAAATGATGATCAATGGCAATAAGTATCGATCAAGAGGGTTCAAACTTAGTCGTTGTTTTGTAGGAAACCCTAATATTTTTCTCGGATTAAAAGCAGTCTTTAGCCAGTTTAGTTTATATGGGACATTATCTGTTATTTTTTTAGTTTGCGTAGGTCTAATGAATATGCCATTTAACCTCCTCAATACCCTTACATCTCCAGAATTTATTACTTATATGGGAGCGGGACGGAGTGATATTCGAATCGATATTCAGCACAGACAGGATATGGACTCGGTATATAGACAAATCAATCAATATTTAATTGAGGATCAGGATATTGTTAATCACACTGGTTTAGTAACAGCCGCTTATAGGCTAGAAAATGCAGACGGCCTACACGAAACGATAAAGATAGAGTCAGGTGACTTTTCTATCTTTCCACTTGAATATTTAAATGGAACAGCGCCTGATTCAGTGGATCAAATGGCCATCTCTAGTTTATATGCTGAAGAGCTTGACAAAAAAGTAGGCGATGAGGTTACCTTATTGACTAATGATGATCGGAGTTACACACTGTCAATTAGTGGGATTTACCAGGATATAACAAATGGCGGTCGCACAGCGAAGGCACAATTACCTTATCAGAAGGAGGATATTCTCTGGTATGTGATTAATATTGAACTGGCTTCTGGTATATCCGTAGCTGATAAAACAATGGAATACAATCGTGAATTTCCTGAGGTCAAGGTGACAGAAATGGATGAATACTTGAGCCAAACATTAGGTGGCTTAGTCGATCAATTAGCGTTGATTGTTAAGCTTGCATTTGGGCTGGCCATTATTATCGCGGTACTAATTACAGCAATGTTTTGTAAGATGCTCCTAGCAAAGGAGTCTAAGCAAATTGGTATTATGCACCATCTTGGTATCCCCTATCGGAATATTCAGGTTCAATATTTAACTCGAATCTTAACGGTTTTGTTGCTTGGAACAGTATTGGGGGTGTTATCTGCAATGACGTTAGGTCAAGAACTCGCCGTTGCTTTGATCACAGGTATTTCAAAGATGGAATTTATTATTGATCCATTTGTTAGTTGGTTTGTTTATCCTGTCAGTCTTATCTTAACTGTAAGTATAACTATAATATGGTGTAGTCAATCCATCCCAAAACGTAATCTTATGCCATTGAGAGAAGAGTGAGGTCAGCTAATGAAGAAGATATTAGAAGTGAAACAATTAACCAAGGTTGTTCATTTGGATAAAAATAACAGTAGTCAGATTTTAAAACATATTGATCTTTCGATAGAGCAAGGGGAATTTGTCACAATTATGGGACCATCGGGATCTGGAAAAACAACTTTACTATATAGTATTAGTGGAATGGATAAACCGACATCTGGAGATGTATACTTTTTGGGAAAAAAGATTTCAAAAATGACAGAAGACCACTTATCAGCTATCCGACTGAATTATATGGGATTTGTTTTTCAGCAAAGTCAATTATTAAAAAATCTAAATATATTGGATAATATTATCTTACCTGGGTTTATGGCAAAGCGTGAGTCACGCCAAGTGATTGTAAATCGAGCATTAGCATTAATGAGCGAAACAGGGATAAGGCAGTTAAAGGAACATGAAATTGATCAAGCCTCTGGAGGCCAGCTACAGCGAGTGGCTATTTGTCGAGCCCTAATTAATGATCCAGAGATCCTATTTGGTGATGAGCCAACTGGTGCTTTAAATTCTAAAGCGACGGATGATGTTATGAATATTTTGGTTGATCTTAACTTGAATGGAACAACTATCCTACTTGTCACACATGATGCTAAAGTTGCTGCAAGAAGTGAACGTGTCCTTTATATGGCTGATGGAGCAATTAAGGGAGAAAAAGTGCTTGGGAAGTATCGACAAGGAGATGATGTAAGAGCACGCGAGCAGCTACTCGTCAATTGGCTCACCAAGATGGGATTTTAAAAAATTCTAATCGTATTTTCCTAACAAAAATCATAAATAGGTGGCAATGCGATAATTAGCATTACCACCTTTACTTATTTTGCATAGCGATAGATAATATCACGTAGCAATGATGTGACTTTTTGGTCAGCCTTTTGATCATAGTACTGGGCAAATCTTTGATCAGCAACATACATGTCACCAAGCCCTTTATGAGCTTCAGCATTGTAGGATGGCCAGCTAAAGGATAACCAAGTTTTATGGTTGTTGTAGGCTGCTTCGGCATCTGGTGAAGAAAGATCACCTGTTTTAGCCACTTGCTTTAAGTTTTCGATTAGCTCTTGTTCTATTTTCCCCATTTGCTCAAATTGCTTTTTAGTTAGGCTAGACCACTTTTGGTTACTTGCATCAATAACCTCATCGCTATATTTTTCTCTTATTTCTTTGCCGTAGTTCATTTCATTTTCTGCAAGCTTTGCCTGCTTAAATACTTCAAATTTATCATGATTTTTCATTTCAATCTCTCCTTTGTGGTAACGCATTGTCATTTTGACTGTAGCCAGTAAATGATCAATTTCAGCCTTTTTTAATAGAAGCTGTTGGTAATGGTCAGCTAGTGCAGACTGGATAGAATAATTCGGATCATTTAAGATATTCCGGATTTCTTCAAGTTTTAGATCCAATTTTCGATAAAATAGGATCAATTGGAGCCGATCAATTTCTTTCTCTCCATAAATTCGATATCCAGATGAGTTAATTCTAGCTGGCTTTAGCAGATCAATATCATCATAATAGCGGAGCGTGCGTGTGCTCACACCAGACATGCATGCTATTTTCTTAATGGTGTATTCCAATGTAACCACCTCCTAATCTGATGATAAACCTTTACGTAACGTCAATGTCAATACGTTTGAAAAAAATGATTAATTATTGTTCAAAAAAATATCCGTTTAGGGGCTTTGCAATCAGCATCTGATTATGCCTAATCAACAATGCTAACCCCCATATTACGTGCTGTACCTTCAATCATTCGCATTGCTCCAGTAAGATTGGTCGTATTTAGATCGGGTAGTTTAGTCTGGGCAATTTTTTCTAAATCTTTACGTGTAATCGAACCAACGATCTCATGCCCACTCTTCTGTGCACCTTTTTTAATCCCAGCTGCTTTCTTAATTAAAAAAGCTGTAGGGGGTGTTTTTAAGTTAATGACAAAGCTTTGATCATCGTAAACCGTAACTTTAGCTGGGATAATATTGCCGATTTCAGTTTTGGTCATGTCGTTATATTGATTTACGAATTTAACTAAATTGATACCCGTAGGAGCTAAATCCTTTCCTATTATAGCCGGATTAATT
This sequence comes from Amphibacillus sediminis NBRC 103570, assembly GCF_001552275.1. Lineage (GTDB taxonomy): Bacteria > Bacillota > Bacilli > Bacillales > Amphibacillaceae > Amphibacillus_B > Amphibacillus_B sediminis. Next base: position 1,783 of record NZ_BCQW01000002.1, on the reverse strand, counting down.
TCACCTGCTGGTAAATTTAAAATTCTAGTTGTAATAACATTTCTTTTATTGGCCATATTTATCACCTCCTCCAACCCAATTCCTTATGTTACAGGTTTACGTAACGAGAAGGTCAAGTCTTAAAGTTAGCCACTTTTTATTTCAATTGATTATGGTAGTGTAACTGGCTGGGGCTGCGACTACTCGCCCCATCGAAGGGCTTTTGTAAGCCTCCCACTACAAGAAATAAGGGGACACGTCTTGTCTAAGTGGGAGATCCAACAGCCAGTAATGGCCCAATTGGTTCAATCAGTGGGGATGGAGGAGGCTGACTAGTTCGCGACATCGTGTCGCAACGTCTGCACTAGCACAGAAAGCGCCCCCCCACTGAACGAGGTTTCACTTTATGCTGCGAAGGTATATGTTCTATTTCAACCGAATGCTGAATGCAGACTAAACATACTTTGCTTATGATCTTGGGAATATAGGCATTCCATTAAAATAAAACAAGCGCTATGGTTGTTCAGTTTTAGATTATTTAATTTTTTAGTCATACTTAAAATATTGAATTAGATGAATAATTATTGAAAGAATGTGAATCAATAAACGAGAAATCCATACATTCATCCATCTGTAGCTCTTATGTTCATTAATATAGAAGTAACTGGTTCAAAAAAGTAGGGATTTTGCTGGTCAAATGGGAAGGAAACTGGATAGTTCAGTCTGGGATAATGGGTTCGCGAAAGTCGCACTTGCTAATATTAAAGTAGCAAGTATGCAGGGTAAGAGATTTAACTAAGGTTTTTTATATGGTTGAGCAAAGTGACCTAGGATAACGACGAACAATGGATGCACGTGTTGCCAATGTACTCCTTATATGAGGATGGTTTATGTAGCCGAGCCATACCGTAGTTTAAGGGAGATTTATGCTTGAGCATATAGCTGTTGAGTAGGTTATAGGATTCAACACAGTTAACAGAGTGCTCGCTAAAGATAAAAATAAATAAGGATGAGATTCACCCATTTCCTACTATATAATATAAATATAATTGGAGCAGGTGGAATAACAATCACAAAACACTGAAAAAACCTGACTAGGGTAAGCAATGGATAGGTGCATGTTCCAATTTGTTGTTCGCTTTGTTTGACTGTTGCTCGGGTTCGATAATCTTAAGTGATGTAAGTTCACCCTTACAAAATGAAACTAAAGCAAAAAAATGATGATTAGGAAGGTTAGCTTAAGTTTTTTAAATAGACGTTTATTGCTTATTTAAGAGGAAATCATTAGGCAAGATCCCTATTCATTTCTATAAATATTACAGTAAAAAGAGCTTGAGCTAACCTTTTTAAAAATGCATTTCAAATTATAAAAAAAGTGGTTGACTTAGTAGCTCATTTCATGTTATATTTAATTTCGTTGCTGAAACAGGCGCCCGTAGCTCAATTGGATAGAGCGTTTGACTACGGATCAAGAGGTTAGGGGTTCGACTCCTCTCGGGCGCGCCATTTTAGCCTGAAATTTATAACTTATTTAGAGTAAGTCAGTATTAATATTTGCGGGTGTAGTTTAATGGTAAAACCTCAGCCTTCCAAGCTGATGACGAGGGTTCGATTCCCTTCACCCGCTCCAATTGGGCCTATAGCTCAGCTGGTTAGAGCGCACGCCTGATAAGCGTGAGGTCGGTGGTTCGAGTCCACTTAGGCCCACCATAATTTGATCTTTGAAAACTGAATCAATCAACCAGTATCAAAAAGTAAGAAAAGCTAGTGCTTGAAACCGAGCAATAAAAAGATCATCGATTCT
>NZ_BCQW01000001.1 GCF_001552275.1 Amphibacillus sediminis NBRC 103570 | reverse complement strand
GAAAAGGAGACAAGGTCATGAAGGTATTTAACGAATCGATCCAAGCCTATCAAACGGCTAAAGAATTACTACCAGGTGGTGTTAATTCACCTGCGCGTGCTTTTAAAGCCGTAGGAATGAATCCAATCTTTATGGAAAGAGGGTCAGGTTCACGCATTACCGATATTGACGGGCAAAGCTATATTGATTATGTATTAAGTTGGGGACCACTAATTCTTGGTCATGCTCATCCTCATGTGGTAGAAAAGCTTAAAATGGCTGTGGAAGGCGGGACAAGCTTTGGTACCCCGACACGGTTAGAAAATGAGCTTGCTTCACTAATTATTGAACGTGTACCTTCAATTGAAATGGTTAGAATGGTCAATTCTGGTACAGAAGCCACAATGAGTGCGTTACGTTTAGCAAGAGGGTATACGGGTCGTTCTAAAATCATTAAATTTGTCGGTTGTTATCATGGCCATGGCGATTCTTTACTAATTAAAGCAGGTTCGGGTGTTGCGACGCTTGGACTTCCTGACAGTCCTGGTGTTCCTAAAAGTGTTGCAGAGCAAACCATTACTGTTCCGTATAATGATTTAGCAAGTGTTCGTTATGCCTTTGACCAATTTAATTCAGACATTGCGGCAGTCATTGTTGAGCCTGTAGCTGGAAATATGGGCGTTGTCCCACCAAACCCTGGGTTTTTGGAGGAGCTAAGAACGCTAACACGTGATGCTGGAAGTTTACTTATTTTTGATGAGGTAATGACAGGTTTTCGGGTCGGTTACCATAGTGCTCAAGGTCACTATAATGTCACTCCGGATTTAACTTGTCTCGGGAAGGTAATTGGAGGCGGGCTACCGGTTGGAGCTTATGGCGGCAGACGCGATATAATGGAATGGGTAGCGCCAGTAGGCAGTGTCTATCAAGCAGGTACTTTATCGGGAAATCCATTAGCGATGACCGCTGGACTTGCGACACTTTCCGCACTTGACAAACAGGCATATGAGATCTTAAATCAACGGCTTGAACAGTTGGTTAAGGGTTATCAGCAAGCTGCAAAGCGACATCAGATTTCACTTCAAGTTAATCGTGCAGGTTCAATGGTGGGCTTTTTCTTTAATGAACAACCTGTGACAGATTACCAGATAGCGCAACAATCTAATCATGATTATTTCAAAAAGTACTATCAGGCTATGATTGAGGCAGGTATCTTTTTACCGCCATCGCCGTATGAAGGAGTCTTTTTATCGACGGCTCATACGAAAGAAGATATTGAGTTAACTATTGTAGCTGCTGATCGTGCTTTTGCAAAAATAAAAGCAGCTTTATAGTTGTATAAATGATGTTTTTTGAATGCAAAATTAGTATAATGGTTGCTCAATTGAACAAAGTTAAATTAGCTTAATGTAAGGTGTTAGCCATAGCTCGACCACTGACAACTTGGCATATTCTCTTAGAATAAACATATAACTGTTAGGAGAGGACTTGTTGAGTTGAAAGGAGGAAAGGAAATGGCTGCACAAGAAGATAATAGCGCTTTTCAATTTGAGCTATGTGAAACGTTAGCGCTTCGACAGAATGAAGGCGTCGCAGAGATGCTTGGCATCGGACTTGATCCAGAAATCACCATCCAGAGTTATCCCGATTATATTTCGATAAGAGGAATTATTGTATTAACCGGGGAATATTTACCAGCAGATTTAGATTCCCAGGACACAATTAATAAACCTGAAATGGCTAATGCTCGTTATATGAAAAGAGTTGAACATGATGAGGATGGTATTTTTGAATTTGTTCATCATTTCCCCGTTGATATTTCGATTCCGCATGAACGTATCAAGCGGCTCGATGATCTATCTGTAAGTATCGATAGCTTTGATTATCGCCTTCCAGACGCCTGTAAATTAGAATTAGAAGCAACGGTGTTGATTCATGGATTAGAGCATCAACCAACGAAGCGGATTAAAGAAGAGTTGCCCCATACAGATAAGGAAGACAATACAGAACCGTTTGATCAAAAAGATCTGTCTGAAGATGAACCATTTGAATTTGATATAAAATATAAAGAGGATACACAGCCTGTCGCTGCAGATATTAAACGGGAAAAAGCGGATCAGCAAGAAGTAGAGGCTAGCGAAAATCAAAATAGCGTGCAAAGTAATAACTCAGCGGAAGTTGAACTAGTAACTGAAAAAGATGATCGATCAGAAACGACAGTTGAGAAAAATAATCGAGAAAAACAACTTGAAACGATAGTCGGGAAGAACGATAAAAGTAATCAGCCTGAACCAATAACCGAAAAAAATGAAAGAAGTAATCAATCTAAATCGGGAATTGAGAAAAACGATAAAAGTGATCAGGCTGAACCAATAACCGAAAAAAATGACAGAAGTGACCAATCTGAATCGGGAATTGAGAAAAACGATAAAAGTGATCAGGCTGAACCAATAACCGGAAAAAATGACAGAAGTGACCAATCTAAATCGGGAATTGAGAAAAATGATAGAAGTGACCACCCTGAATCAGCAAACGAAAATAATGATAGAAATGATCATTCTGAATTGGGAATCGAGAAAGAAGAACAGGACGCTCAACCTGAAGACACTATCGAAGAAGCTAATAAAGATGCCCAACTTGAAGTAGTAGTAGGAAAAAAACAAGAAAAATCCCAATCAGAAGCGAAAGCTAATGTTAGTCACAACAGCAAGCAAGCTTCAGCTAAAAGGGAACACGAGCAACAGGATGCGGAAGAAGGCACTGACAATCAAGAAGATCAGCTAGATCGACCAACTTATTTATTAGATTTGTTTGATGATGATCAAGAGGATGAACAACGTTATTCACAAATGAAAATGTATATTGTTCAAAATGATGACACATTAGATGTAATAGCTGATCGTTATGGGTTGAACTTGTCTCAGCTTCAAGAAGCTAATCGATTAGAGACCACTTCGGTTTATCAGGGGCAAGTCATTTATGTACCAAACTAATTTAATCATAATAGAGCTCAAGTTAAACTTAACTTGGGCTTTTGCAAATTCACCAAAGGGCACTGAATCTTTTGGTGTTTTTTGAAAGCTTGTTAAAGCTAGCTGTTGATAATTGACTAAAAAAACTATCTTCAAGAATAGGTGTATGATTATAGAAGTTGATGATGATCGTATAGAGCATCCGATATCATCGCTTATCAATTCAAATCTGAGGGGAAGATTTGTGCAATATATTAGATTCAGAATAGTAATCATAATCACCGAAGACTTAAGATGTGGATACTACGATGTAACGGACGTAGTGGTAAGAGGGTCTTTTTAAAATACTTTTTTCTCCCTTTATTTATTTAAAAAACGTTAAGTAGAAAGTTGTACAATGATTTACTTTAGAGATGAAAGACATGATAGAAGCCAATTCAAGAGCTCGTTGAATTGGCTTTTTGCATGCCTTAGCTAATCATCTAGGATAGTGTGGATGAGCTTATTGAATTAAATCCATTTAAGATAAAAAGCAACATAAATACCGATAAACAGGCCAGTCAAAAAAACGTCAAGTGTCGTTGGGAAGAGCAAGGTCCGAATCACTTGTACAACGATAATTGGAATTAAACAACGCTCAATTATGATTAGCCACTTTTGACACCATGGTGGCAACCGATAACGATAAAAGCGAGCCATATGTCCACCTCTCTTATTCGCCTTTTGGTGTATTATATGCATCATGTTTGTGGATGTAGCATTTAATTGTTAAATCCCTGTTGACTTTTTAACTTGTTTTTGGATAAAATAAACGATATCAAAACGAAATGAAACGAATAAAATACGATGAAGAGGAAGAGTACATTGTTTACACTTGACAGAGAGGAAATCACTAGCTGGAAGATTTCTAAGTCACTGACAGTGGAAGGTAGCCTTGGATGTAGTTTTACTGAACGTCATATTACAATGACTACTAGGTTAAACCGGTTAAAGCCGTTATCAAAATGAAGTGTATAGTCAATGATAGGCTATAAACAAAGGTGGTACCACGGATTGCTCAACCCTTTTCGTCCTTTATAGGACGAAAAGGGTTTTTTATTTTGAATGGCTCGGCATATTCAGCTATGTCAAAATGTTCTAACTTGATTTATAAAGAAGCTGAAAAAGGAGATTTAGCTAAGCTAGACTTGTGTTTATTGAATAAAGGAGGAAGATGAAATGAATGATCAAGGTCATAATTTACCACCGAAGTATGATCCAAGCACTATTGAGACAGGACGCTACCAATTTTGGCTAGAAGGCAAGTTTTTTCAAGCAACGCATGATCCTAATAAAAAGCCTTATACTGTCGTGATCCCACCACCAAATGTAACAGGGAAACTCCACATTGGTCATGCGTGGGACGGGACGTTACAAGATATTATTACAAGAATCAAACGGATGCAAGGCTATGATGTTTTGTATCTTCCAGGGATGGATCATGCAGGAATAGCGACACAGGCAAAAGTGGAAGCAAAGCTACGGGAAGAAGGAACGAGTCGTTATGATCTCGGTAGAGAAAAGTTTCTGGAAAAAGCTTGGGAATGGAAAGAGTCATATGCCTCATTTATTCGCAAGCAATGGGAGAAGCTAGGTTTGGGCTTAGACTATTCTCGAGAGCGATTTACGCTTGATCAGGGCTTATCAGAAGCTGTTAAAGAAGTATTTGTCCAACTTTATCAAGAAGGGTTAATTTATCGTGGTGAATATATTATCAATTGGGATCCTGTAACCCAAACAGCTTTATCTGATATAGAAGTTATTCATAAAGAAGTGACAGGTCACTTCTACCATATGAAGTACCCATTAAAAGATGGCTCAGGACATATTGAAATTGCAACAACACGTCCAGAAACGATGTTGGGCGATACAGCTGTAGCTGTTCATCCAAAAGATGAGCGCTATCAACACCTAATTGGCAAGAAAGTGATTTTACCTATTGTCGGTCGTGAAATCGAGATTATTGCTGATGACTATGTTGATAGAGAGTTTGGTTCTGGTGTCGTTAAAATTACGCCAGCTCATGATCCAAATGACTTTGAAGTTGGCAACCGTCATGATTTAGAACGTATATTGGTGATGAATGAAGATGGTACAATGAACGAAAATGCTGACAAATACGAGGGAATGGATCGTTTTGAGTGCCGAAAACAGATTGTTCAAGATCTCCAAGAGCAAGGCGTTTTATTTAAAATCGAAGAGCACGTTCATTCAGTTGGTCATTCTGAACGTAGTGGAGCTGTTGTTGAACCTTATTTATCGACTCAGTGGTTTGTAAAAATGCAGCCGTTAGCAGACGAAGCGGTAAAGCTTCAACAAAATCAAGCGGAAAAAGTAAACTTTGTTCCCGAGCGGTTTGAAGGCACCTATCTACGATGGATGGATAATATTAGAGATTGGTGTATTTCTCGTCAATTATGGTGGGGACATCGCATCCCAGCTTGGTACCATAAGGATACTGGTGAGATTTATGTTGGCAAAGAAGCACCGGCTGATTTTGATCATTGGGAGCAAGATACAGATGTTTTGGATACTTGGTTTTCTTCGGCATTATGGCCGTTCTCAACATTAAACTGGCCAGATACAGAGGATAAAGAATTTAATCGTTATTTCCCTACTAGTACACTGGTTACTGGTTATGACATCATTTTCTTCTGGGTAGCTCGAATGATTTTTCAATCTAAGCACTTTACCAACCAGCGTCCATTTGATGACGTGTTAATTCACGGGTTAGTCCGCGATGCAGAAGGGCGGAAAATGAGTAAGTCATTAGGCAATGGTGTTGATCCTATGGATGTCATCGATAAATATGGGGCAGACTCATTACGTTATTTCCTGGCAACTGGCTCTACACCAGGTCAGGACTTGCGCTTCCATTGGGAAAAGGTAGAATCAACGTGGAACTTTATCAATAAAATCTGGAATGCTTCTCGATTTGTTTTAATGAATACTGAAGGTATGACTTTGCAGGATATCGATCTTACATTGGATAAAAATGTTGCCGATCATTGGATTCTAACACGCCTAAATGAGACCATTAATCAAGTTAATCGTCATACCGATCGTTATGATTTTGGTGAAGCTGGACGTTATTTGTATAACTTTATTTGGGATGATTTCTGTGATTGGTATATTGAGATGGCTAAGCTGCCGCTCTATGGCGATGATGAGGCGGCTAAACAGTCAACACGATCCATTCTTGTCTATGTATTGGATCAGATTTTACGTATGCTCCACCCATTTATGCCATTTGTAACAGAGGAAATCTGGCAGCACCTTCCACATGAAGGTGAGTCGATTACCCAAGCGGTATGGCCAAAAGTTAACGAAGCCTATACGAATAAACAAGCTGCTTCAGAGATGCAACGTCTTGTTGCAATTATTCGTTCAGTAAGAAATATTCGAGCAGAAGTGGATACCCCATTGTCAAAGCCTATTGTTCTTGTGATAAAGCCAGATCATGCAGATATCGCTGAGCAGCTTGAGTCTAACCGTCATTATATTGAGCGCTTCTGTAACACAAACGAATTAACGATTCATCTCAATAGTGAAGTGCCAGAGAAGTCAATGTCAGCTATTGTAACTGGAGCAGAGCTCTATTTACCACTGGCAGGATTAATTGATGTTGAGAAGGAGATTGAACGCTTAACAGCTGAGCTAGAAAAGTTAAATAAAGAAGTGGATCGGGTTCAGAAAAAGTTAAGCAATGAAGGTTTTATCAAGAAAGCCCCAGAAAAAGTTGTTGCTGAAGAAAAGCAAAAAGAAGCTGACTATTTAGATAAGCGGGCAAAGGTGATGGCTCGCCTAGAAGAATTGAAAAATAATTAAGGATTAGCTCAAATGGGTGCGAAGCATCCATTTGAGTTTTTTGCTGGTATACTATATCCTAAGCTGATTCAAGCTGTTAAAGTATAAGGGAACATGTCATGTCTAAGTAGGAGATCCAACAGCCAGTAACGGCCCGATTGGTTCAACTAACGTTCAGTGTGCGAAGAGGAAGCTGACTAAGGCTCGCGACGTCGTGTCGCAACGTCTGCACGAGCACATCCTATGCGTCGAAACCCCACTGAACGAAAGTTTCACTTTATCTCGTGAAATAGAAGACCCGCCAAAACCTATTATGATGATAGAGACAGGAGTGGATGATCGTGTTTAAAACAAAGCAAGCTTTTGAACATTTTCTCAATCAACGTGATCAACTCGGAATTAAACCTGGATTAGAACGAATGGAGATATTGTTAGATGCAGTCAATCACCCCGAACAAAAACTTAAAGCGATTCATGTTGCTGGAACAAATGGAAAGGGTTCAACGGTTACCTATTTAGCATCGGTATTAATTTGCTCGGGATACAATGTTGGTACATTTATGTCGCCAAGTTTAACTAACCGGCAGGGTATGATTTCGATCAATCATGCATACATCTCAGATAAAGATTATCTGAAGTATGCGAATCGTTTAGCAACTGTCATTGAACAACTAGATTGCCATGGAAATCCTGCTAGCAATTTTGAAATTTTAGTTGCCATTGCTTACCAGTATTTTGCTGATTCAACCGATGTAGTGTTGGTTGAAGCCGGTATGGGTGGGCGAATGGATGCGACAAACTGTTTAATACCTGTTGTCTCAATCATCACCTCAATCGACTATGATCATACTTATTTTTTAGGGGATCAACTCGAATCGATTGCATATCATAAAGCAGGTATTATCAAACCCGGCTGTCCGGTTGTAGTCGGGGCATTGCCAGAAGAAGCAATGCGGGTCATCAACAGTGAAGCTTTGAATCAAGCGGCAAAATGCTATTCACTTCATGAGGATTTTCAGGTAAAACAAAATCATGATAATGTTTTCCTTTTTGAAACTAAAGATAGCCAAGATCGTTTAGCTTTTCAACTAGCACTAGCTGGTAAGCATCAGGTAGAGAATGCGGCCTTGGCCGTACAAACGTTATTTTTATTGAAAAATCAAGGATTTGTTATTACAGATCAGCAGATCCAAACCGGACTAGTTAAGGCAACGTTAGCTGCTCGATTTGAAACGATTCACACGAATCCAACCATTATTCTTGATGGCGCGCATAATGTAGCAGGTATCAAAGCATTTGTGCAGACGGCTGAATCACAATTTGCTAACGATCGCAAACAGTTACTATTTGCAGCATTCAAAGATAAACCATTAACAGCAATGGTTCAACAACTTGATCAATCTTTTGATCAGATAACATTCACGACTTTTGAGCATGAGCGAGCTATGACAACGGACGCACTCTATCAATTGTCGGATCACCCGTTTAAGACAAAAGAAGAGAATTGGCAGGCATATATTAAGCGAACGCTTTTAGCAGATGATAACGACGTCGTGACTTTTGTCTCTGGTTCACTCGCTTTCGTTGGAAAAGTAAGGGAATATATTGAGACAATGGTATTGCCTAGTTCGAAGTAAAACACTATACTAAAGACTAAGGATATAACGTATCGGTGAATACTACATAGCTACCTTGATCAGATTGAGGTTACAATACTTAATGATGGGTAATTTTGTTTAACTTCATTCAGCAGCAGTCTCCCACTTTTATAAGTGGTGAGATCAATGTCTATTGTATGCCATTCAATGGAGGGAAAATCCCGTCTGAATAAAGTTAAAGCCTCCGGTGGATGCCACAGATTTTCAAAGAAAAATAATCGAACTTCGCTCGATAAGATCTGGGCGCAAATACGCTAAGCCGCATTTGATTGTTGTTTGACATACTAAATGAACGTAAGCGTTTAGTTACTAATAGGAAAGGCGTGCAAAAAAATGGAGAGAACGTGGATTAAGAATGAAACCGGCCTAACCTTAATTGAATTGCTAGGCTCAATTACGATATTGTCGATTGTGATTATGACATTTCTAGCTTTTTTTATTCAATCTGCTAAGTCCACCAAGGTTTCTGAACAAATGATGGATGCCACCTATGCCACTCAACGATATGTTGAAACTGTCTATCATGAATCCATTGATGTCGACTATCAAGCATGGATTGAACAATTACGTTTAGAGGCAGATCAGTTTCATCGCACAAGTCAAGCAGATCAAATGACTGTTAGCTATGCCGGATACCGCATGGACGTGTTAATTGAACCTGTCATTGATCAAGAAAATAATAGATTGGTAGATTTATATAGGGTATTAGTCAAGACCTATGATCAACAAAATGTTAAGCAAGCCCAAATCGAAACAAAGCTGGTGGTGCATGCAGGAGGAGATACGAGTGGTTAAGGATGAGCGTGGAATAACACTAGTTGAGTTACTCGGTGTTTTGGCAATCATATCTGTCGTTATTACCTTAATTGGCTCTACTCATCTTTTCGGGCAGAAGCAATTTATCTATCAAATAGATGAGATCGATAAGATGGCAGAGGTACGTCAGCTCATGAGTCAGTTGACGACAGATATTCGTGCTGTTTCTGCAGAGTCGATCTCGATTGATCAAGATGCATTGGCAGTAGGAACGAATACGTATCAGTTTGAAAATCAAACGGTTTATCGAAATGGGCAAGTGTTAAGTAACGAGATTAGCACGTTCGATGTCGTGCTTTTAGCAGAAGGGATTGAAGTAAGTATTGAGAGTACAGCTAATCTGCGCCATATTGAAAGCAAGCTGGCTACCACCATTTATTTTCGAAAGTAGGTGATTAAATGAGCAAAATCTTGAAATGGCTTAGAAATGAGCGTGGCGCTAGTCTACTTCTCGTTTTAATGACTTTACTTGTACTATCTATTTTAGGGACGGCGATTGCCACTGTTTCATTTGCTCATGTTAAATTAACGGTCACGGATCGCGATTATCAATCAACCTACTATATTGCCGAAGCGGGTGCAAACCAAGCCTTTAACGAAATCACGACAGTGGTTGAGCAGGTCTATCAATTACGTGATGATCAAACTAGCTTTTTTAGCACACTTGATCATATCTTTATCAGTGAAATCGATCAATCGATTGATCAAGATTTCGAGAAACAATTTGGCGAACAGCCACAGGTCAGCATTACCATTGAACAGCTTGACCATGATAATCCGAGGGGATATCGTCTGACTGCAAAAGGTAAATTAGGTCAACGCAGCCGGACGGTTGAAAAAGATTTTTCGATCCGCTGGATTGATAAAAATCAAGGAGGACGGCTTCCGATAGCGCATGGTATGGCTGTTATGCTAAGAAATCGGTTATATTTAACGAATGGTCCTAGGATTGTAGGGGATGTTTATTTGGACTCTATCGAAGCGAATGCACTAATGCTTAACGGAAATGCTCGAATGAATCAAGGTAAAACCTTCTTACCAGCCAATGCTGATGATCGTGTTGTAAATAAACCAGATTATTATCCAGACGATCATCCAGATGTTCACGCGATGCAAGAGCAAATCCCTTGGGATATTTATCAGGAGCTAGCTGATAGCTTTCCTGATTTTCCTTCATACGATTATCCAGCTGATCAGACAATTGGTAATGAATATAATGAATTTAAAGTTATTAACAATGGTAGCCTTTATATAAATAGTTGGCAGGCGAATAACTATGTTTTGAAACTAGCTAATCACCTTCGCTTTAATCAAATTGTGTTGGGATCAAATAACACGTTGATTATAGACACCCAGGGAGCTGAATGGAACATCGTACTTGATCATTTAGATGCCAGTAATGGACATATTCAATTAATAGGTGGGGGAACAGTCAATTTCTTTATTAAAAACAAACTAACGTTTGGTAGCGCTAGTCAATTAAATTATTCAGGTGTGATTTCTCAGTTAAATCTCTATTATGGAGGACAAGAGACCATTATTTTAGGAGGAGGTCAAGCAATCAATGGATCACTGTTTAGCCGGCAAGCGGATATGGTAATTGAAGAAGGTGCTAGAATTAAAGGGTATTTATTAAGTGGAGGGAAACAAATCACCTATCAAGGAGGTGCACATGCGAATTCGTTTGTGATTGCCCCCTATGCTGAGGTTAATTTAATAGGCGGTGCTAATGTCTCTGGCGCTTTAATTGCAGATAGCTTAAATGGAACTGGAGGGGTTTCAGTGGAGTATCAGCAAGTTAATCTCGAGGAATTTCCATTTCAAATTCCGAATCGAGATGATCGAATTGGTCGTGATGACCTGATCATTGGTCAGCCAATTAGAGAGCAAAACTAGGGAAAGGGGGCTTCATTATGGCTATCCAAAAGAAACGTAAACTTGGTGATCTACTTAAGGAAGCGGGCCTAATTACTGAAGAGCAAATTATTCAAGCGCTTGAGCATAAGAAGGAAAGGCAAAAGCTTGGTGATGTCTTAGTAGAACAAGGCTATTTAACTGAGAGACAATTATTGGAAGTTTTAGAGGTTCATTTGAAGATTGCTAGTGTCTCATTATACCGTTTCCCAATCAATGAACAGCTAATTGAGCTAATCCCAAAAGAAGTGGCAAGGGCGAATATTTTAATGCCGATCGAACTGCACGAGAATAGTTTAACGGTAGCAATGAACGATCCATTAGATTATTATGCGATTGATGATTTAGAGCTGGCTACTGGTTTTGAAATTAAACCGGTGCTGGCGACAAAAGATGATATATTGCAAGCCATTAATAAGTATTATGATCTAGATGAGGACTTTGAGGCTGATGCAAGTGATGAGCATGCACCAGCTGTTCGAATTCTTGATCAAATTCTACAAACAGGTGTGACATTAAGAGCAAGCGATGTCCACTTAGATCCTAGCGAAGCAAAGATCGCAGTGCGCTATCGTGTTGATGGTATGCTTAGGAATGAGCGGGTCCTTCCTAAGCGAATCCAAAATGCACTTATTGCCCGAGTGAAAATCCTCGCTAACCTTAATATTACAGAAACACGGATGCCTCAGGACGGAAGAATTAGATTAGTGATCGATGCAAAACCCATTGATTTACGTGTATCCACTTTACCTACCGTATTTGGTGAGAAGGTGGTTATTCGGATTCTTGATTTGACGAATATTTTGAAAAAGTTAACAGAGCTGAACTTGGTTCAGGATACGTTAACCAAATATCAGGAAGTGATTTCACGTCCATCCGGTCTTATTTTGTTAACAGGTCCGACTGGGTCTGGAAAAACGACTACATTATATAGCTCGATTAATGAGTTGAATCGAGAGGATGTTAATATTATTACGGTTGAAGACCCTGTAGAATATCAACTTGAAGGAATTAATCAAGTTCAGGTTAATTCATCAGTTGGTTTAACCTTTGCGACAGGTTTACGCTCAATCTTACGCCAAGACCCAAATATTATAATGGTTGGGGAGATTAGAGACAAAGAAACAGCGGAGATTGCGATTCGTTCGGCGTTAACTGGACACCTGGTTTTTAGTACCTTACATACAAACAGTGCGATTGATGCTATCCCGCGACTTTTTGATATGGGTATAGAACCATATTTGGTGGTTTCAGCTTTAACTGGAGTCATGGCTCAACGTTTAGTTAAACGGGTATGTAAGGACTGTCAATATCAACGAAAGGCGACACCGTTAGAGCAGGAAGTATTTAATAAACGGCAAATCGAAATCGACCAGATAATGGATAGTAGTGGTTGTGATAGTTGTCGCGGGACAGGCTACCGCGGACGGATGGCTATTCATGAATTGCTAGTCATTGATGAGGAGATAAAGAGCATGATGATGAGCCGAGCGAGTCTATCAGAAATAAAACAATATGTCCGACAACATGGTATGGACTTCTTAATCGATGATGGTTTACAGAAAGTAAAACAGGGCCTTACGACACTTGAAGAAGTGATGCGCATTGCATTGATGAATAGGAGGAAGCTGATATGGACCGATTAACAAAACTTTTGACCGCTGCTTATCAAATGAATGCTTCGGACATTCATCTTACTGTCGGTTCGGTTCCAATCTTTAGAATTGATGGTCAACTCGTTCCTTATCGTGGGGAGAGATTAGAACCCAATGATACGGAGGAGATGGCAAGATCAATCGTGACTGATGATTTGTGGCATCGATTAGAAGTTGACCGAGAACTGGATTGGTCATATCAAATCACCGGTCTTTCACGCTTTCGTGTTAATCTTTTTTATCAACGTCAGAATTTATCGATCGCATTAAGAACAATCCCAACTCAGATTCCTAAGCTAGACGATCTAGGCTTACCTGAGGTACTTAAACAGATTGCCAAGAGACCACACGGGTTAGTGTTAGTAACAGGCCCAACGGGGAGTGGGAAGAGTACAACA
Organism: Amphibacillus sediminis NBRC 103570; assembly: GCF_001552275.1. Taxonomy (GTDB): domain Bacteria; phylum Bacillota; class Bacilli; order Bacillales; family Amphibacillaceae; genus Amphibacillus_B; species Amphibacillus_B sediminis. Next base: position 385,578 of record NZ_BCQW01000001.1, on the reverse strand, counting down.
CTTGCCTCAATGATTGATTATATGAATCGAACGATGAAACGACATATTATCACATTGGAGGATCCAATTGAATATGTGCATCAGCATGATCAATCCATTATTGATCAAAGAGAAATTGGTCTTGACACGACTTCATTTCAGAAAGGTCTACGAGCCTGCTTAAGGCAAGACCCAGATGTTATTTTAGTTGGCGAAATGCGTGATTTAGAAACCATTTCGACAGCTATTACAGCAGCAGAAACAGGACATTTAGTATTAGGAACATTACATACACAGAGTGCTTCCTCTACGATGGATCGAGTGATTGACGTTTTTCCGTTGCATCAAAAGGATCACATCCGCATTTTATTAGCGAATGTCCTTGAGGCAATTATTTCTCAGCGGTTATTCCCTCTTATCGATCAGAATGGACGAATTGCCGCGACTGAAATTTTAATTAATAATGCAGCCATTAAAAATTTAATTCGTAATGAGAAGATGCACCAAATTCCTAATACGATACAAACTTCTAAGGAACAAGGAATGCACACACTTGAAATGGATATTCGTGAAAAAGTAAAAAATGGGTTGATTAGTCAGGTGGATGCTGAGCCATATCTAATCCAGTCGGTTTGATTTTTAAGGGGGTGAGCACGGGTGGCTTTATATGCCTATCAAGCTAAAACAATAGACGGGAAAGTAAAGAAAGGAAAGTTGGAAGCTGAGACTGAAAAAGATGTCTTAGCAGAATTAAGTCGAATCGGCTTACTTGTTTATCAAATAAAAAAGCTTAATCCTGTTCTCTATCAAGATATCTATATTGGACGGGCAATTAAACCTAAAGACTTTGTTATATTTTTACGCCAGTTTTCGACATTGATTGATGCGGGCATTACACTGGTCGATGCGATCGATATTTTAGCTGAACAATCCAATAGTAAAGCACTCAAGCAGGCTTTGGCTGGAATTAAAGAGCAGATTCAGTCGGGTGAATCACTTTCGCAGGCTTTAGCTGCTTATCCCAAACTTTTTCCTGAGCTATTTATTCAGATGATTCATGCAGGTGAAGTAAGCGGTCGACTCGATGAAATTATGGATCGGATGGCTACCTATTATGAAAAACAATATCAACTAAAGCAAAAGATTGTAACAGCACTCACTTATCCAGCTGTAATAGGTGTCTTGGCTTTACTGATAACCATGTTTTTGTTTGCTTATATCGTGCCGGTTTTCACTAATATGTTCCTGTCTTTTGACCAGGAGATACCAGCATATACCGCCATGATTTTGCGTATTAGTGCTTTTTTTCAACAATTTTGGTGGGTGATATTACTCGTTATCTGTTTAGTTGTCTTGACTGTGAAGCTACTCACAAAAAAACAACAATTTGCTTATTTATTTGATTTGTTTAAATTAAAAATGCCGATTTTTGGGCTGTTTACTCAAAAAACATTGTTAGCTCGGATGACGCAAACATTAAGTTCATTATTAAGCAGCTCAATTCCTATCTTAGAAGCTGTTGAGATTACTGAACGTGTCGTCAATAATCGTGTAATCAAGCAGGTATTAAAGGAAAGCAAACACGCGTTAGAGGAAGGAAAATCACTGGCAACTCCCATGACCAATCACTGGGTATTTCCGAAGCTTGTTTCTCAGATGATAGCGGTGGGTGAGGCTACAGGGGCAATGGATGAGATGCTTAAGAAGGTAGCTGACTTTTATGAACAGGAGCTTGAGGAAGCGTCTAGTAAGTTAAAGGCTTTGATTGAGCCGATCATGATTATTTTTCTATCATTTGTGGTTGGCGCTATTGTTCTTGCTATTGTCATTCCTATGTTTAATTTATTTGATTCTATCTCATAGCAAAATAAGCCAAAAGTATCATTTTACAACCAAAGGACTAGACATAATTTCCATAGCTAGTATAATAGTTTTATAAAATCAATTTCAGATGCGATGATAAATTACCTTATTTGGGCACTTTGGTAATTTGGAGCAAGTAGTGCAACCGGCTGACATCATAAAAGATTATTTATGTTGTGAGCTTTTTTTGTGTTCATAATTCAGAACATTGGCTCATATTGATTGGTAAAAGTTACAATTTATTTTTATTAGTCAAGGAGGATAAAAATGGCAAACATTAAAAAACTTATCAAAGGTGAAAAAGGATTCACTCTGGTTGAATTACTTGCGGTTATCGTTATTTTGGGGATTATCGTAGCAATTGCGATCCCAGCTATCAGTAATATTGTTGACAAAGCACGTAATGATGCGGACGAGCAAGAGGTAGCATTAATTTTAGACGCTGCTAGACTTTATGAAATTCAGGAAGAAAATAGTCTTCCGGTTGATGTTGATACCCTAATTGAGAGCGGTTATTTAGATATTCGCCAAGGGGATGCACCTCAAGGTACGGTAAGCCGAAATGAGAACGGAGAATTAGAATTTAATTAGTATGAAATACGAGATTGGACAGGGATCAAGAAAATCAAAATCATGCGATGATGGACGTGGACTAGGCAAGCTTTACCCTTGCCTAGTCATATAACGTAGCAGGAAGTATGGGAATGTGCTTGCTCGGTAGATTGTTCATTTGTCCAGCCACTTTATACTATAGGAGATCGAGATGGAATTATTTAATGTCATCATCTTTTTTATTTTAGGTACAGTATTTGGATCATTTTACAATGTCGTTGGGCTACGTGTGCCACGAAAGATCTTTCTACAGTCAGAACGATCAATTTGTCCCAAATGCGAAAAGACTTTGAACTGGTATGAATTGATACCGATTTATTCATATATTCTTCAAAAGGGAAAGTGTCGAGGTTGTCAGCACTCAATTAGTATCATTTATCCTCTTATAGAGCTTCTTACAGGGGTATCCTTTGTCTTATGCTATTGGCACTTCGGATTAACGATTGATCTGATTTTTGCGTTAGTGATCACATCGTTAGCGGTTATTGTCATTGTCACAGATCTGAGTACATATCTGATTCCAAATCGTATTTTACTTTTTTTCCTGCCATGGTTCATTTTATTGCGCCTGATTATTCCAGTTGATCCCTGGTGGTCACCGATTGCTGGTGCAGTTATAGGCTTTAGCTTAATTCTCGTCATTATTGTAGCTAGCAAAGGTGGTATGGGGGCTGGAGATATGAAATATTTTGGTGTACTTGGGATTGCTTTTGGGTACCAAGGGATTCTTTTAGTCTTTTTACTAGCTACTTTCTTTGGCGCATTGATTAATCTGATTTTGCTAGTGCTGGGAAAGGTGACACGTAGGTCAAAGATTCCCTTTGGCCCCTATATCAGTTTAGCTACACTAACGGTTTTATTTTGGGGAGAAGCCCTTATCACATGGTATATTGAGTTATTTTTTTAAAAGCAGTTGTTAAATAATTTAAAGCTGAGGGGGTGAATGCTATGCCACTCTTTAATAGAGAAGCTGTTTGTTTAATTTTTACTGACCGAGTTATACGTTACCTTGTTTTTTCCAGTCGTAAATCTGTACAGGTCACTGATTTTGGCGAAATTATTTTTGATCATTCTATTATTGAAGATGGACGAATCATTGATCAATTACAGTTAACGACTACTTTAAAACAACTGATCGAACAAAAGAACTGGAAACGTCATAAAATCAGCTTTATTGTTCCAGATAGCTTCGTTACTTTACGTGAAGAACAAATTCCAGCTCAGTTGGATAAGGAAGAGGCGAAGTCGTTTATTAAGCTCCAGCTAGATGGCAGCATTCGATTACCCTTTAAAAATCCAATACTCGATTTTCAAGTTCTTGAAGAAGGTGTCGAGCATCACCGGGTTTTGTTATTTGCTTATCCATCCGATCGCCTTTTACCTTATTATGATCTTTTTGAGAAGTTAACTTTGCAGCCAAAGGTAGCTGATCTTTCTTTCCTAAGTCTTTATCGTAGTTATCTAAAGGCAGATTTATCTGAGCCTCATGAGCACTTATTGGTTATTCAGTGGAACATTAATGATCTTATTCTAACGGTATTTAATGAAGATATCCCACGCTTTAATCGGCACATGCGTTTTGCGGGCTCTAGATTGAACTGGAAGAAAGATCCACAAACGCAACAGTTATCTTGGCAATCGTCTCAAGCGGATTTGTCAGCATTTGTGGAAGATCAATTATTGTCAATCGAGCGTTTCATGGATTTCTATCAATATTCAATTATGAATGGAGAAGCACAAATCACGTCGTGTTTAGTTGTAGGAGATTTTCCTGAGCTAGAGCTTATTTATCAACAACTTAGCAAACGCTTTGAATTAACACCTAAGTCACTTAACTTGCCCTTTAAGCTTCCCATGGCCTATGCTCCACTTTTTGGTCTTTGTTTAAAGAACGAGAACTTTACAGATAAGTCGTAATAAGGGGGAGGGGGACGACCAAATGATCGAGATTAATTTTTTTGAACAAAAGAAAAAGAATAGCGTCCCTTATTTACTATTAGCTGTTGCAATTATATCTAGCTTAGTCCTTGTAAGTTATCTGATTATTGCTACAAAGCAATTAAATTCTCAGTATACGGATAACTTAAGCCGAATTAAACAACAGGAAAAAATAGTAGCTGAAATTGAACAAATTAATTTAATGGCAGATCAGGTTAGCAAGCTCTCAGCCCAATTAGATCAACTGGAGCAAAATAAATTTCCGACGATCTACTTGTATGATGCGATTCAATCTGTACTCCTGAAACATGATGCCACGATTTTGTCTCACTTTCACTATTCACTAGGGGAGCGATTGTACATATCGCTACAATTGGAAGGTCTTGATCGAGTGGCAGAACTTGATCGTGCTTTGCTTCAATTAGCCTATATTAATTCAGTTGAGCTTGAGTTAATTGAATTGACAAATGAGGATAAAGCTTACTATCAAGCTGAGATGAAAATAGAGATAAATCATAACGGGTTACTTGAGGTGATGAGTGATGGTGACTAAATGGAAAAGAAAGCACATCCTATATCTAATTGTCATCATATTAGGACAGATTATGCTATGGTATTACGGTAGTGAATTTATGCTTAGTCCACATCGAGAAAAGTTAAATGAAACAAAAAGGACCTTAAACTATTATGATCAATTAATTCATACTGATCAGGCAAACCAGACAGCAACAGATTGGGTTGAAGTAGCAGAGTCTATTCAGTACCAATTGCCTACCGAGCAAAATATTGATCAAGTTCTTATTGCAATAAATAGTCTTGAAGAAGATCAAGACGTTACAATTCAACAGATTATGAAACTGACAGATGACAGCTCTTTTGCTGAACTAAGTTCCTATCCTGAGTCGATTAACCAAGTTCAATATCAACTTATCTTTAAGGCACAGTCAAGTCAGGCTTTCCGAGATTTTATTTTTCAGCTAGATCAGATCGAGCGGCATACCGAGATCACACAGCTAGATTATCAACAAATTTCCGATAATCTTATCGAGGGGAATGTCACAATTCGTATTTTTTATAATGAAAATGTCTTAATCAATTAGTATATATCATTTTTTTTGGAACATTAGACGGCTCTGATAGACATGGGTCGTCTTTTTTTTTAATTCTATCATGCTAGAGTTAATAGGACAGAGTAGATAGGAGTGGAAAAAAGTGGAGTCAAAAAAACAAATTTCTTATAAATTAAATAACGAAGAACAGAACGATAAACTTGATGCCTTATTGCATGATGAACAGGCTGCCGGTATGTCTGACGTAGAACCATTTGTCTATGCTTCACCACCTTCAAATAAGAACACGACGCGAAATAATATATGGATTAAGTTTGCCATTACGGGTTTGCTTGCTGTGGTCATAGGAGTAGGTTTTGGTCTCACATTATTATACATTTTTGCGCAAGGAGCTGATCAAGACTATGACCAAGTAAATGAGATTAGTGACCAAAATGCTGTATCAACCGCTGAAACTGGTGATACAAGTAATGACTACACATTGGCACCATTGTCCGGCTATGTTATTCAAGCGGGGGTCTTTCAAACAAGTGAACAAGCTGAGCAGTATCAGAGCGCGCTATCTGAAGAAGGATTCTCATCAGTTTTATGGGATACAGAAGAAGGCTACCGGGCTTTTATTGGTGTCTATTCAACAGAAGAAGAGGCTAAAGCAAATGAAACAGGGTTAAATGAAGCAGGGTTCGATTCATATGTCCGACAATGGCACGGTGATGAACGGTCACTTGACCTTTCTGATCAAGAACATGAATGGTTATCTCAATTCTCTAAACTTTGGGAGCAGGCATTAGTGGACTTCAATGATGATCAAAAGCAGAGTTGGGCAACCTGGCTTGAAATTGATAAAAACAGTTTTTCACAGTCGATGCAGGCCTTTTATCAACAAATTACTCAGCATTTTAATGAAATGGAAGCCAATAACCGACCTATACGATTACTTGAAATGTGGCAAGCTTATCAGAATCTTAACCATTAAAAATTATCTAAGGTTCAAGAAAAGTTTTAATGGAAGTATCTTTTAAAAAACAAATTTATAGATGTATCATCAATTGTTTATTAATTTAATTGAGTTGCAGCTTTATTTTTTTAGATTACAATGAAACTATCTTATAAAGAGAGGAGGTAATTTATGCCCAATCTTCATTTAAAAATGAAGGATATCCCGAAAAAAGACAGACCAAGGGAAAGACTCATTGAACACGGGGCATCACACCTATCTTTTCAAGAACTTTTAGCGATTATCATCGGAAGTGGGACGAGAGAGGAGAGTGTACAGGAATTAGCCAAACGAGTCTATATGCATTTTGAAGGGATTGAGCTTTTACGTGATGCAACGTTAGAAGAGTTAATGGCCATTAAGGGAATCGGGCAGGTAAAAGCAGTGGGCATACTTGCTACCATTGAGTTAGGAAATCGTATGAATAGGCTAATTGCAAATGAACGTTATGTAGTCAGGTGCCCTGAAGATGGTGCTGAGTTTGTTATGGAAGATATGCGATTATTAAAGCAAGAGCATTTTGTTGCCCTCTTCTTAAATACAAAAAATCAAATTATTCATCGTCAAACTGTCTTTATTGGTAGCCTTAATTCAAGTATAGTGCACCCACGAGAGGTATTTCGAGAAGCTGTCAAACGATCAGCAGCATCCATTATCTGTGTTCACAATCATCCATCTGGCGTGCGCCTACAAAGCTGTTCATAAAAGTGATCAATTAGATCTAGAATTCCTTATCAGATTCTATGACCAGCACCTTACTTCTAATGGAAACATAATGGAGGACAAGAGCATGGTGTAAAGCTATTGGCTTGGTCAAGTGATGTATGGTAAAGGCTATACTGCTTGAACTCTAGACTTATGGATGGGGATGCATGATAACATTTGTGTTATTTAGGTAGAATAAGCTAAGCTCGTCAGACTTAGATTATGATAGGGTCTACCTACCAATCTCCTAGTTGGAGAAACAGTCAAAAGGAGTACCTAACCATCACGTATCTTTTTTGAACAGATAGGTAGGGATTACCTAAGTAGCGATTGCTATAGGGTAACGGAGTCTCCATAGTACTCAACGTTTGCGGGTAATCTGCTTAGCAGGGGGAAGGGAGGCAGGTTGATAGATGAAAAAGGATTGGGGGCGTCACGAAGGTGACAGTTAAGCCGATTAATCAATTTTCAGTCTTACATGAACGGTTAAAACAGGGGAAATTTATTAAGGATTGTTATCGTTTATTATATCAAAGAGAGCTTTGGCAGGAGCTTCGGACCAGTTATCATACTAAAAGCTGGCAACGATCAAGGAATCATGATTTAAGCAAACTTTTATTTGCATTGAGATCCAGCAATTGGGGAACAATTGCTCAAATGATCAAACGTACATGGGTTATGGAAAGTTTAATTTATGTAATCGAGCTTCTTTTTATTTCACCTTGCTTAAGATCTGCTTATCACTCAAGCCCAGAACAAAGTCTTAACCACATTAAGGCCAATTGGGAAAATGTCCATTGGGTAATCAAGCTTCGTTATCAATCTAGACCAAATACCTTTACTAATCGGATTTGCCACTTAATTGATGATCAAAGGTTCATTAAATTAATTAGCCTTTTTTTCTCTCACCTGCAACAGTCACAAAAGGAACGCTTTAACGGCTTATGCTTGGCCATCCAACTATCGCAGCATGTTATATATCCTCAGGCTTTACCGATCACTTCCTCATCTTGTTTTTATTGCTTCTCCAACCAAACAGTTTATTTAGCTTTAATCTGCAATAAAAATTCTACGCTATTATTAGTTGAAAGATTGAAAGAAAAATTGGCCTCCGATTATAGTATTCACTTCCATCACTTCTCTAAGCCGATTCGCTTAGCAGGGTATTCAATACGTTATTCCCAGCGTCATAACTGTATCCGATTTGAAATTACCAAGCAAGCCCTCGAACACATCGCGCAATTACATCAGTATGGAAGTATGTGTAATAAAAAACCATATCCCCGAGGAGCGCTTATTCATTTACCTATTGATCAGATTGCTAATATCTATGCTAGAGAATGCTTTGTAGTTGCTTGTTTATTTAAGTATGCTGATAACTATAGCTTTTTAGGCCAATTGTTTTATTTTGCCCAACTTAGTTTACTAAGAACGATCGCCTTAAAGAAAGGCTGCTCCGTAACGAAGGCTGGCAAATGGCTGAAGGAACAGGGATATAAGCCGATTCGTTTGCCGAAACAACCTGCTCTGTTTAGTTTTCATGTAGACACATATCAACTGGCGAGCCGTATACATTGAAAGGTGTACGTACGGTTCTGAGGGAGGTTTGTCGCTATGGACAGATCGACCCTACGATCCATCACCATCACAAGAAGATATATATGTAACAAAGAGATTAGTCGAGTGTGGAAAAATGATTGGAATAGAGCTGTTAGACCATTTAATTATAGGTGACCATAAATTTGTTTCTTTAAAAGAGAAGGGGTATGTTTAAAATACTCTAATAGCCATGTCTCCTTTAATGCTTTTAATCCTATTCCTATAAAAATAAAGTTGAAAGAGGTTCGTTAACTGGCAACGACCTTTGCCTTTAGATCAAAAGCTCGTAGGTAAACATATCGAAAATAAAAGCCATCCATGAGTGAATTGCACCTCCAATTGTAAGTTGTGTGTCTAATAATTGGGCTGCAGTTTGTGAACGGGTGGTTTTCTCTGCTTTATATAGAAAAAAGTCAGATAGCCTTATCTAGCCATCTGACTGCTAAAAAACCTAAAGGGTAAGCCAAAGCTTTCTCTCAAGTTTTTATCTTAAATAGTTGTGAACACTCCCGCTTCAAGCGTGTTAAGTGGGGGGGAGTTCAAAAACAACTTAATCCTTAGTATTTGTTTCCGTCATCAATCAAATACGACCCGAACATCAGCGCTGTTTTCATAGTCGTAATTTTCAAATGAAAAAACATGTAAACGCATTTCAAAATCAGTTTCAAATGCAGGTAGTTTACCACCATTATAGTCTTCTATAGTCAAGACCGCATATGCTGATTTGCCACTCGCTACATCCTGACTCATGTATAATATTCGTTCATTCACCATTCTACCATCAACAGACACATCACGAGCTTGAAAGGTAACAGTTTCGTCTGTTTTATTATGAACATCAAAGGTAACTTCGATTCTTTCTTCATCCCAATATTCATCGATTATTTTCTCAATACTAACTAAAGTTGCTGAGAAGTCCTCATTATCGGCTATTGGCTGATTAAGTTCGATTAAGTATTCTCCCTCTACTGATTTATCCTCTACATCTTGTTGATCTGATTCATCACTCTCGACAACATGTTGATTATCCACGTCATTTTCCTCTATAGTATCATCGTCAACAACAGTTGTTGGTGGTTCCTCTGTAGGCTTACTGCCAGCAATATCTCTAAAAACGGACCCACAACCACTTAATATAAAATAAGTAGATAAGAGCATGATTAGTAATTTAAACTTCATATGTAACCCTCCTGTTTTCAAAAACATTCCCTGATATTATACGAGATTTATCAGGTTTTTTCACCTGTTTTTTAAAAAAGTTAGGAACAGCATTAAATGATTTTTACATTTCAATATCTGGAGCTGAATCTAACATTTTTAACAAAAAAAGCACCCGACCATTATTACACCCTGCTAGAACTTGGTGCTTGATTTCGATCAGTTCCTTTGCTGTGTGCTAATGTGAAAGAATTATAGAGATCTATAATAGAACTTTTAGATCATTTTATCGGGAGTGTTGTGATGATCTATTCCTAAATGAAAAAGGTTCACATAATAAGACTATCTATTTTTGATAAATTCTCGTATAATTAAAAAGGTGAGTTATCAAATTGAAAGCGACCTACTGAGAGAAAAATCTTACGTAGGCGCTTCTTAATTATGGTAAGATATAAGATAACAGCTTTTAAAACATCTTATAAGATATTATAGAGAATTTTTTGAGTATAGAGAGGACGATTGAAGTGGCAAAATTCAGTTTTACACAGGATTTAGGTATTGATTTGGGGACAGCTAATACTTTAGTTTATATTAAAGGAAAAGGAATAGTGGTTAGAGAGCCATCTGTTGTGGCTAAGAATAATTCAACCGGTGAAATTGAAGCAGTTGGTAGTGATGCAAGAAATATGATCGGGCGTACACCAGGAAATATTTCTGTTATTCGACCAATGAAGGATGGAGTTATAGCTGATTATGATACAACAGCTTCTATGATGAAATATTATATTCGTTTAGCTCAACGGAATCGTTCTGCTTTAGCAAGAAAACCGAATGTTATGGTTTGTGTGCCTTCTGGTATTACAATGGTTGAAGAGCGTGCTGTCATTGATGCGACAAAGCAGGCAGGGGCAAAAGAAGCTTTTCCTATTGCTGAGCCGTTTGCAGCGGCAATAGGTGCTGGATTACCGGTCTGGGAACCAACCGGAAGTATGATTGTAGATATTGGTGGAGGAACGACAGAGGTAGCCGTAATATCATTAGGCGGCATTGTGACAAGTCAATCGATTCGTACTGCCGGTGACGATATGGATGATGCGATCATTCAGTATATTCGCAAGAAATACAGTTTGATGATTGGTGAGCGTACTGCGGAATCAATCAAAATGGATATTGGTTCAGCCGGGCATAGCCTCGACAATGAATCCATGGATATTCGTGGTCGAGATCTATTAACTGGCCTACCTAAAACTATTACAATTACAGCAGAAGAAATTGCCCAATCTCTTAAGGATACGGTCACAGCTATTATTGATTCGGTGAAAAATACCTTGGAGAAAACACCACCTGAACTTTCCGCTGATGTGATGGACCGTGGTATTGTTCTATCTGGTGGGGGAGCTTTATTGCGAGGGCTAGATCAGGTTATCTCAGAAGAAACAAAAATGCCTGTTTTTGTGGCTGATGCACCTCTTGATAGTGTAGCAATAGGAACCGGTAAAGCTCTAGCCTATATTGAACATTTTAAATCACATCCGAACATTGCTTCTCGATCAACTATGGATTAATTGGAGGATTGTCTATGTCTTTTTTTCGTAGAAAACGACTGTTCTCAATTTTACTAGGGCTCATTATAATGGTAGGTTTGATCGGCTACTCGCTCAGTGATCGAGATGAACTTTCTGCTGTTGAGGAATTTTTTCAAGACGTATTTGGCTGGACACAGCAGGCCTTCTTGGCGCCCTTTAATTATATAACAAAAGTCGTTGATAATATTGATGGTATGATTAACATGTACCACGAAAATCAAGTTTTGAAAGAGAATTTGGCTCAATATCAACGCGTTTTGTATGAAGTGCAGGAGCTAAGAAACGATAATGAGGAACTGATGGCACTATTAAAGAAAACTGAAAGCATTAGAGATTATACACCGATTCAAGCCTCAATCATTGCTAGAAGTCCAGAACAGTGGTTCAAGCAAGTTACGATAAATAAAGGTAAACAAGACGGTATTAGTCAGGATATGGCAGTTATTACTGCTGATGGCATGATTGGGAAGATTCAATCCGCTTCTCAGTTTACCTCATCTGTTCTACTATTAAATGGTTTTGATCGATCTAATCGAATTGCAGTAACTGTTATGCTAACTGAAGATGGAGGAGAGGCACAGGGCTTTATTATGGGCTTTAATGAAGAACGTGAACAGCTTATCTTAGAGTTTACTGAGTATTATGATGAAATCCCTGAAGGTGAATCTGTCTTTTCATCAGGATTAGGTGGTATATTTCCTAGAGGTTTAGAAATTGGGACAATTGAGGAAGTAACGACCGATCAATACGGATTAACACAGATTGCCTATGTCCAGCCTTCCGCGGATATGGAGAATCTTAATCATGTCATTGTTGTAGATAGAACTATGGTAACCGACCACACGCCTGATGATACTGAGGATGACGATGATAAGAGTGAGGAGGAAGATTAATGTCTAGAATTGCTCCTCCTTTAATCCTGCTACTGCTTCTCATTTTGCAAGGAGGGGTTAGCTTGCTAATTCCTGCTAGTATCTCAGAAGCTGGCTTGATCATTGTCATTCATTCTGTATTTTTGTTTTTACTCTTACTTGTCATGTTTTATGATTTAGAGGATACCTATTATGCCTTGTTCTTTGCCATTTTGTCAGGCTTGTTAATTGATATCGTATATACAAGTATTATCGGTGTGTATATGTTTAGCTATGCTATCATCACCTATTTTTTCCATGGCATGCGCAAACTTCTTCATGCAAACTTCTATGTTGCGCTAATTTTAATGATCATTGGTGTTGGCTTAGTCGATTCTCTGCTCTATTTTATATATCAATTTATTGGTGTTACAAATATGGGGATAGCTGATTACCTATCTCATAGATTAATGCCTACGTTATTCGTTAATCTTTTAGTATTTCTTATTTTCTATCTGATTTTCAAACGCAAGCTGGTCAAATGGTCGAACGATCGATTTGATCCGAAACGTTCGACGAACTAAACTAACAGCGAATGTAATCGGATTGATAGGAGGTGTCGGATATGATCACTAAAAAACAATATGTCACAATAAAAGGAACACGTGAAGGCTTAACACTCTATCTTGATGATTCGTGTTCCTTTGACGACCTACTTGAAGAGCTCGACCGCACACTCTCGCAGGATGATCTTGATGAAGAGCAAATGATTACACTCACTGTTCAGCTAGGTAATCGCTATTTACATAATGATCAAGAAGAGACGCTACGTGCGTTGATTAGAAAGAAGAATAAAATGGTCGTGCAAAATATAGAGTCGAACGTCATTCTAAAACAGCAGGCATTAGAGCTAAAAGAGGAAAGTGATGTTCGGACGATTACTAAAACGGTTCGATCTGGACAAGTTGTTGAGGTGAAGGGAGACTTACTGTTAATCGGTGATGTTAATCCAGGTGCTACAGTTAAAGCAACAGGTAACGTGTTTATTATGGGGAATTTAAGAGGGATTGCTCACGCAGGTTATTTAGGTAATAAAGAAGCCATTATTGCAGCATCATACATGGATCCTGTTCAATTGCGGATTGCAGGACTATATAGCCGGTCTCCTGATTACAATTCTGATGGCGTTTATTTGGAATGTGGCTATGTTGATGATTCAGGGAAAATCGTGATTGATCGTTTACAGGCAGTAGCAAGAAAAAGACCACAGTTAAATGCTTTTGAGAGGAGTGTTATCAATGGCTGAAGCAATAGTCATTACTTCTGGAAAGGGTGGCGTTGGTAAAACCACAACGACAGCTAATTTAGGAACAGCGTTAGCTTTAATGAACAAAAAGGTTTGTCTAATGGATACAGATATTGGTCTTCGAAATTTAGATGTCGTGATGGGGTTAGAGAATCGAATCATTTATGACATTATTGATGTAACAAAAGGTCGTTGCAAGCTCAAGCAAGCCTTAATAAGAGATAAGCGATTTGATTATTTATTTTTACTACCAGCTGCTCAAACAAGTGATAAGAATGATTTAACTCCAGAGGCTATGGTTGAAATGATTACCGAATTAAAGCAAGAGTTTGACTATATTTTAATTGATTGTCCGGCGGGAATTGAGCAAGGTTATAAAAATGCTGTAGCAGGTGCGCATAAAGCTATTGTTGTGACAACACCAGAGAAGTCGAGTGTGCGTGATGCAGACCGGATTATTGGTTTATTAGAGCAAGAAAATGTCGAGCCTCCAAGACTTGTTATTAATCGGATTCGAAACCATATGATGAAAAATGGTGATATGATGTCCATTGATGAGATTATTCAAGTCTTATCGATCGACCTATTGGGTATTATTGCAGATGATGATGAAGTCATCAAAGCCTCTAATAATGGTGAGCCTGTTGCCTTTCAACCCAATACCAAAGCTTCAATCGCTTATCGAAACATTTCGAGAAGGATACTAGGTGAATCCGTACCGTTACAATCCTTTGACGAAGATAAAAGTGTTCTTTCAAAAGTTAAAAAGTTTTTAGGTTTACGTCATTAATTAACATTGAGTAGGGTGTCAATCTCCTACTCAATTTTTGTTTTCTCGCAAAGGTAGAGATCTAATAGTCAGTGGTATTTCTATAGTAATAGCCTCATCTTTTCTAAACCAAAATAAAGCTGCTAAAAGATTGGCTGTCTTTCACTTCGCAATCCATCTTGAGGTAATCATAAATCATTTATTTTCTCATAAACTTGTACAAATGCTAATCGTAGAAGGTTGTGAGAAACATGAAAAAAGATTTAGATCAAATTAGGAAGGACATCATAAAACGAAAACAGCAACGCCTCAAGACCGTCCAGATCCCCAATCGAGTCGAAGAGACTGAACGTCCATCAGTTCATTCGACTCAGAAGCCTAGTCATCAAGACCAAATCAAATCGAGAACGCCATTATTTGTTAAACAGCTACTTATTGCGTCGGCTTTTTTTCTCTTTACTGTGATGTTTTTGCAATCTGACTCGAATCAATTCGAGAAGTCAAGAAGTTGGCTGTATACACAACTTGTTGAGGATTTTCCATTTGCAACCGTAAATGTCTGGTACCAGGAGCAATTTGGTGTTCCCTTTGGCTTCTTTGTTGATCAGTCAACTGTACCAACATATGGTCAATTAGCATTTCCGGTAAGTGGAACTGTATCACAACCATTTAATACAAATGGACAAGGTGTACTTATTCAAGTAGATGACCAACCAGAAGTATTTTCAATTGAGCAAGGTACTGTTATTTTTGCTGGGAATGACCGTCAAACAGAAAAAACAGTGATTATTCAGCACCCTGATCGAACGAAATCTATTTATGGCTTTCTTGATCAAATTGATGTTACACCATATCAATTTGTTTATGCTAATCAGAAAATTGGTCAAGTAGCTGAAGGTAATAATGGTAATTTGTACTTTTCATTACAAAAAAATAATCAATATATTGATCCAATTGAGGTTATACCAGTAGATGACAATTAAATGGTTAGAGCATATTCATTTACATCCATCCATCTGGTTGACGATAGTCGTTTCTTTATTGACAGGTATGTTTGTCGAGGTTTCGATCATTTTTATTATCGTCATTTGGCATGAAGCTGGTCATCTTATTGCTGCTCGGCTCTTTAATTGGAAGATTGTTCGAGTCACAATATGGTTGTTTGGAGGCGTAATGGAAACAGAAGAACATGGTCATAAACCAATGATTGAGCAGCTTATTGTTACGGTAGCTGGTCCAATCCAGCATGCGTTTATCTATCTTCTTTTATTATGGATCCATTATATAGGCCTTTTACCTACAGATTTAATTTTGTTTGCTTTACGTTACAACTTTGCTATTTTGGCCTTTAACCTCATTCCGGCCTGGCCTTTAGATGGAGGGAAGCTCCTACATATTGGTCTGAGTGAGTGTTTGCCATTTAAAAAAGCATATGACTATACCTTAATTTTATCGATGCTAATCTTATTCGGACTTTTGATTGGACAACTTTACTATCAATATAATTTGTTGAATGCGATTATCGTCATTACTTTTCTTATTTGGGAAAATCGTCTAGAATGGAAGCAACGCTTTTATGTTTTTCAACGTTTTTTGCTTAAGCGGATGGAGCAAAATCAGGATAACCAGAAGCTCCTTCCTTTAAGTTTTCCTAGTCAGACGAGTATGATTGAAGTATTTTCCCGCTTCTATGCTGGCTGTTTTCATCCTATTCTAATTGAAGATCAGCATGTTTTAACGAACGAGCAGACTTGCTTGAATTACTATTTTCAAACAGGTTATTATCACGCCAAACTAGCTGACTTAATTAAGCAATAAAAAGTGAGGGTTCTTATGCTTGAACTAAACATTATCACAAAACCGACTGAAAAGATGGGCTTGGCCTTTAAAAACAATCAAATTATTGACTTAATGCTCGATCGACCCGACTATCCACAATCAGTTGGCTCAATCTTTCTTGGAAAGGTTTCAAAAATTGATCAGGGTTTGCAAGCTGCCTTTATTGATATTGGCCAAGAGCGATTAGGTTATCTAGAACTTAAACAAATACCTCAAGAGCAGCAACAAGCTAAGCGGATTGCGTCTCTTATCGATCAAGGTCAGCTGATCATTGTACAAGTCATCAAAGAAGCTTATCAAGAAAAAGGCGCACGTTTAACAGCGAATGTTACTATACCAGGTGAAGCAGTTGTATATTTACCATTTGGGAACTATGTCGCTGTTTCGAAAAAGCTTAATACCAATCAGCGTGAACAATATAAACAATTATTTATTGATGCATGTCAACAGAAAGAAGGTGTGATTGTGCGAACACAAGCAGCCTTACTTTCGATTGAACAGTTGATCGGGCAGCTAGAACAGTTGCGTAAGCTATGGCAGGAAATTGAGATAATCGCCAACTCAGCCACTAAGCCTAAATGTTTGTGGTATGATCATGCGGTGACAGATCGTTTTATCCGTCGTTTACCTCATCATTCAATTAAATCGATTATTTGCGACAAGGTTGAAACAGCAAATAACCTAAAAAAACGCTTTCCTGGATTAAGCTCGGTAGTGAAATGGCAAAAAGATTTACTTAATCAATTACCTATCCCATTGGAGCAACTATTTCAATCTTTACTTGACCCAGTGGTAAACTGTCGGCATGGTGTGACGATTTCAATTGATCAGCTTGAAGCTGCAACGGTTATTGATGTTAACTCAGCAGGTTATACAGGAAAACTTGATCAGCAGAATTTTGCTTTTCAAGTAAATAAAATTGCGGCTGAAGCGATTGCCCGACAGTTGCGACTACGTAACCTGTCAGGCATTATATTAATTGACTTTATTAGAATGAAAAAACAACGAGATCAAAAGACGATTATCGATATGCTGTCACAACATTTGAAAGATGATCCGATACGGACAGAGGTGGTTGGTTTTACTCGATTAGGTTTGCTGGAACTGACTAGAAAGCGAGAGGCGCCTATGCACCAGTTGATGCTGAGTCAAAAGACAACGCAGCTTAACAAACCATCATTAGCGAGCTTGGTCTATCAACTTGAACGGTTATTAATGAGCATGACGGATGAAGCCGTCGTCATTCATGTGACTAAAGCATTTAAACAACACTGGCAAAGATTAATTCAAGTCGATAGGCTTTCGCGCTATGTAACTTGTTCTGTTTATTTTATTGAAACAAAGGGTGTGGAGCATTATCGCCTTGTTCGTAGTGGATCGTCTATGATGATTGATACATATCTAGCGGAAAAAACCCCTCGAAACATTGACAAGATTATTTAGTTCATGATATTATCTTAATGTTATGCAAATAAGTAGCACCTGTTGCTACAACCGCGCAGAACAGGTTATAAGGGAGCGACCGCTCACACCTGTAATGGCGAGTCTGAGTTATTTAAGGAGGTGCAGTAGGATGTACGCAATTATTGAAACTGGTGGTAAACAAATCAAAGTAGAAGAAGGTCAAGAGATCTACGTTGAGAAATTAGCTGGTGAGGCTGGTGATACCGTTACTTTTGACAAAGTTCTTTTTGTAAGTGGTGACGAAGTTAAAGTCGGTACTCCATTTGTTGAAGGGGCTTCTGTTTCAGCTAAAGTTGAAAAGCAAGGACGTCAAAAGAAAATTACGGTTTACAAGTTCAAGCCTAAGAAGAATTATCACCGTAAACAAGGACACCGTCAGCCATACACAAAAGTAACGATTGAAAAAATTAATGCTTAAGGCTGATTGGTATGATCTATGCTACGATTTTTCGTGATCAACAAACAAATATAACAGCTTTTGAGATTACTGGTCATGCTGATAGTGGCCCGAACGGACACGATTTGGTCTGTGCTGCTGTTTCAGCAGTTGCTTTTGGAATGACTAATGCATTGATAAAGTTAACTGAGATTGAGCCAATTATTGATCAAGGTGGCGAAGGTGGTTATTTAAGGGTGGAGTTACCACACTCTATTACAGCAGCACAGCTTAAGAAAGCTGCTGTTTTATTGGAAGGTATGCTTGTATCCTTATTAACCATCGAGCGCGACTATGGTCAATATATATCCATCTCTGACAAATAAGGAGGTGCAAACCGATGTTACGTCTTGACTTGCAATTTTTTGCATCAAAAAAAGGTGTAGGTAGTTCAAAAAACGGCCGTGATTCAGAATCAAAACGTCTTGGTGCTAAACGTGCTGATGGCCAAGTAGTTACAGGTGGATCAATTCTTTACCGTCAACGCGGTACAAAAATTTATCCAGGTGTAAATGTGGGTCGTGGTGGTGATGACACATTATACGCAAAAGCTGACGGAATTGTTCGCTTTGAGCGTGTAGGTCGTGATCGCAAACGTGTTAGTGTATATCCTGTTGCACAAGAAGCATAATATAAAAAGCGTATCTTGAAGTGTGTTAACTTCAAGATACGCTTTTTTATTGGAACTGAGACAAAACTAAATAGGGAGAATGAGATCCGAACAATCTGACTAAGTGTAGGTAGCATACGTAGACCTCAGTAATAGCATAAGCTGAAGATCCACTATATGAACTGGGCTTCTTCATCCAGTTAGCTAAAAGCCATGCCTGTGGAAAGCACATTATTTTACCGAAAGCAGTGAGAGCATCTAGATATTGTTCGGATTTATTATTTCTAATTTTACTTTTGTCCTGGTTTCTTTTTTATCGCAGTGTAACTGGCTATAAGCTTCCCCTTCAAGAAATAAGTGAACAGGTCATGTCTAAGTGGGAGATCCAACAGCCAGTAACGGCCCGATTGGTTCAACTAACGTTCAGTGGGGGAGAGGAAGTTGACTAAGTTCGTGACGTCGTGTCGCAACATCTGCACGAGCACATCCTATGCGAAACCCCCACTGAACGAAGTTTCACTTTATTGCTGGTTTAAAAGATGGATTTAGCTTTAATCCCAAGCAATAGTTTGTTATAATTTTCTTACTATTGTTAGGGCGGTGTAAGTATGGAAGAAAGTCAAGTAGTCAATTTGTTGCGGCATTATCGGCATGACCTATCCAATGATTTGCAACTTATTATCGGTTATGCTCAAATGGGTAAGCTAGAAAAGGTGCAGGAGAAGGTGACTGAATTAGGAGACAGGCTTATGCAACAACAGAAATTTCAGAATATGCCTTTACCTAAAACCATCTTAACCCTATTACGTACCAACTATCAGAATGAACAGCTAAAATGGGAACCTGTTGCGGAACTCGAGGGTCACATAGAGGTTCGAGATAGTGTAGTCGCTGAGCTCATTAATCAAACACACCAAACTATTTTGAATCATACGATGAATTTCGTCCTCTACCATGGTACAATAAAATTTCAACAGCTTAAGTCAAGGCCCTTTGTAATTGAATTTGAATTGACGCAGTCATTAGCCAATATTAATCAATTAGTCAAAGAGTTATTAGAAATAGACGAGCGAATAAGAGTAAATCGTGCAGACGAGCAAGGACTATCCTTCACGTGGTCTGCACAGTAAACGAGGTGTAACATGTTTGTCGATCAGGTTAAAGTATATGTGAAAGCAGGCGATGGCGGTAATGGATTAGCTTCTTTTCGCCGTGAAAAATATGTACCATTTGGTGGTCCTTCAGGTGGTGATGGCGGTAATGGAGCCGATGTTATTTTTGAAGTGGATGAGGGCTTAAATACTTTAATGGATTTTAGATATCAGCGTCATTTTAAAGCTAAGCGTGGTGAAAATGGAATGAGTAAAGGCCAGCATGGTAAAAATGCTGAGCCGATGGTGCTAGCCGTTCCACCAGGTACTACAGTAAAAGATGAGGCAACAGGTGAAATACTAGCTGATTTAACGGAACATGGGCAAAGAGCAATTATTGCAAAAGGTGGACGAGGCGGTCGAGGGAATATTCGCTTTGCGACAGCACGTAACCCAGCTCCAGAAATCGCTGAAAATGGTGAACCAGGTATTGAGCGTGATATTATTATCGAATTAAAAGTAATCGCAGATGTTGGATTAGTCGGTTTTCCAAGTGTAGGCAAGTCAACATTACTTTCCATTGTAAGTGCTGCACGTCCAAAGATAGCAGATTATCATTTTACGACACTTGCACCCAATTTAGGAGTTGTTGAAACAGATGATCAACGGAGCTTTGTTATGGCGGATCTTCCTGGACTGATTGAAGGAGCGCATCAAGGAGTAGGGTTAGGTCACCAGTTTCTGCGACATGTTGAGCGGACACGTGTCATTGTTCATATCATTGATATGGCTGGGACAGAAGAACGCGATCCATTTGAAGATTTTAATGCTATTAATGACGAGCTACGTGCATATGACGCCACTTTACTAGAAAGACCACAGATTATTGTAGCAAACAAAATGGACATGCCAGATGCTGAGACGCAGCTACAACAATTTAAAAAACAGATAAACGATCAGTATCCTATCTTCCCGATATCCGCCATTACAAAGGAAGGTGTCCGTGATTTGCTATTTGCTATTGCTGATCAGCTCGAGCAGATTCCTAAATATCATAAGCCAGTTGAAGAGGCACCAGAACGTATTGTCTATCGTCATCAGCCAGAGGAAGAGCCATTTAAGATTAGCAGAGATCCTGATGGGGCATTTGTGTTATCTGGTGATCGATTAGAAAAGTTATTTAAGATGACCGATTTAACCCGTGATCAATCGATACAACGTTTTTCTCGACAAATGCGGACAATGGGTATTGATCAAGCGCTACGGGAAAAAGGAGCTAAGGATGGCGATATTGTTCGTCTCCTTAATTACGAATTTGAATTTATTGAATAATGAAACGTTAAAATAGGTTGTATAAAATGAGCTAAATAATTTGAGGCATTTCTTTGTTAGCATATTTTTACTACTTAGGTAGCTATCGATAGCTTTTTGAGTATGCACTTCAAGATATGTAAGGGAGATGGTAGATGTGAAGAAAAATGAACAAGAAACATTTTATCTTATCCGTGGAGATTTTCTTCCTGATGCCATGCGTAAAACGCTAGAAGTAAAAGCTATGTTAGAGAGAGGTCAAGCCAATTCAGTTTTTGAGGCTGTCAAACACGTTGGCCTCTCTCGTAGTGCATTCTATAAATATCGAGATGCTGTTTTTCCCTTTCAGGCTATTGATAACTTAAGAATTATTACGTTATTTTTTCATTTAGAGGATCGATCAGGTACTTTATCTCAATTACTTGATACTGTGGCCAGAGCTGGTGGAAATATTTTAACGATTCACCAAACGATTCCTATACAGGGGAAGGCGAACGTCACATTGTCATTAGATGTGGAACATTTAACAACTGAATTAGATCAATTGATTTCAATGTTAAAAACACAAGAATTTATTGAACGTGTTGAGATATTAAGCTCAGGCGTGTAATTATCCTTATTGATTTTCTGCTTACCATTGGTCTATTAAATTTCGTTCAGTGGGGGTTCGACGCATAGGGTGTGCTCGTGCAGACAGTTGCGACACGACGTCGCGAACTTAGTCAGCTTCCTCTGAACGTTAGTTGAACCAATCGGGCCGTTACTTGCTGTTGGATCTCTCACTTAGATATGACATGTTCTCTTATTTCTTGAAGTGGGAGGTACAAAAGCCCTTCCATGGGGCGAGTAATCGCAGCCCCAGTCAGTTACACTGCGATAAAAAAGAGTAATATAATGGGGGGGGACGAAATGACACTATCGATCGGCTATTTAGGACCAAAAGGGACCTTCACTAAAAAAGCGGTAGATGTTCTATTTCCAAAGGCGAATTCTGTCAGCTATCAAACGATTCCAGCCTGTATTGATGCAGTTAAATGTGGTCATGTCAAATATTGTGTCGTACCACTTGAGAATACTTTAGAGGGGACCGTTAACTTAACTTTAGATTATTTAATTGAAGCTAAGATGTTAAAAATCGTTAGCGAGGTTGTTGTACCAGTCCGACAGCATTTATTAATACACCCAAATAATAAACGGCACTGGCAAGAAGTTAAAACGATCTATTCCCATCCGCATGCATTAGCCCAATGTCATCATTTTCTTAGTAATAATATGAAAGACACGGCTGTTGAAGCATTCTCGTCTACTGGAGCTGCTGCTCAGTATGTGAATCAGCATCCTGAACTTGTTATCGCAGCAATTGCCAATGACTTGGCTGCTAAGGAATATCATTTAGAGATTGTTAAAAAGGATATCCATGATTTTGATAACAATCATACTCGCTTTGTCGTCCTACATAAGAACGATACGGCTTTAAGGATTAAGACCTTACCTATACAAGGGTTTAAAACAACTGTCATGATTTCTTTGCCAACCGACCATGCTGGTGCACTTCATCAAGTTTTATCAGCCTTTGCGTGGCGTAAAATTAACTTATCAAAAATTGAGTCACGACCAATGAAAACAGGATTAGGGCATTACTATTTCTTAATCGATATTGAACAAAAGATGGATGATATTTTAATACCAAATACTATTGCTGAAATAGAAGCGTTAGGTTGTAATGTAGAGGTTTTAGGTAGCTATCCTTATTATTTTAGTGAAGATGCTTAAGGTGAGATCATGCGTTGCAAAGCTAAGTAAACATAAAGTTAGTAGCATCGAATTGAGTTAGCATATATTTAATAATCAGTGTGTAAAAACTAAACGTCGACGTGGGCAATGCCATGTCGACGTTTTTATTATTTAACTTCATCTAGCCAGAAGTCTCCCCGTCTACATCCGATCATTGGCTCTTTTTTATGGGTAGGAACCGTCAGATTACCTAAACGGTGGGATGTCTTTGTTAGTCGTTTTTTAAAAAATCAGGATATAAAAGGGGTTATTCAACAATAAAACCTAGCTGATGTAATGCGTGATAGGCTGCATTTAACTTAGCTTCACTTTCGGCTTCAAGGGTGTGTAGATGCACACCATCCATTAACTCTGATAAGTAGGGTGATTTTGTTGAAGTGATTTTATCTAAAAATTGATTAACGTCATGTCGATCACTGACCATAATTAATGCTCTAAGATCACCGTATACAGGATGCTCGACAATGACATCTTTTACTGTTACACCATGATCTACAATACATTCTAATTCCGCTCGTGTCTGTTCTGGTGTATGCTTACAAGCAACGATGCGTTGATAAGAATGTGTTTTTGTCTGATTGCTCATATATAGATAGCCTTGACTTGTTGCAATAATAGGTTCATTTTTTGCTTTTAGTAGTGAAATATCCTGAACAATAACTTGTCGACTTACACCTGCTTTTTTTGCTAAATCTCCGCCTGTCAAAGGCTTGCCTTCTGTGCTTAACCACTTTATGATTGCTTTTCTTCTTTCCTGTCCAATTAATTTATTTGATTGATTCAATATTCCTCACTCCGCTTATCTTTACATTAATTAGCTCTATTTTCTCATATTTAATTATTCTTTTCCAGTTGCCTTTAATATTTATCTGTGTAACTGGCTGGGGCTGCGATTACTCGCCCCATCGAAGGGCTTTTGCAAGCCTCCTACTTCAAGCAATAAAGGAACACGTCATGTCTAAATGGGAGATCCAATAGCCAGTAACGGCCCGATTGGTTCAACTAACGTTCAGTGGGGAGAGAGGAAGCTGACTAAGTTCACGACGTCGTGTCGCAACGTCTGCACGAGCCCATCCTATCCGTCTAAACAACCACTGGGCGAGGTTTCACTTTATCTGAACAAAGCTTTTTACTAAAATGATTCAACTTTTATTCGGAATTGCATATCTTGTTAGGGAATAAGCCTGTTATTTGCCTAGATTGAAAGATTAAGAAAGGAGACTATCACGTGAAGATTCATATTGTACAAAAAGGCGACACGTTATGGAATTTAGCTAAAAAATATAACGTTGATTTTCAAGAATTAAAGGACCTTAATAGTCAGCTTGCTAATCCTGACTTGCTAATGCCTGGAATGAAGATAAAAATACCAACCGAGAAAAAAATGGTTCAAAAAGAGGGGACAAAAGAGCAGGTGATTACCCCTTATAAGCCACTTCCACAAAAGGCTCAGCCTGTCATCAAAGAAGATGATCATAAGGCCAAAAAGGAAGTGCCGAAACAGCTGCCTAAGAAACAAGTGACTCTACCAAAGCTTCCAAGCAAACCAATTCAATTACCTAAATTGCCTAATATCTACTCAACACACTTTAATATTGATGTTGATATTGAAGATAATGACAAAATCTATCAACATCAAACCATTCAGCATTTACATCACCATGAACCACCGAAAGAGACTAAGCCGGTCCAGAAGCCAGATAAGAAAGAAAAGAAAGAGGAGCAAGTAGCACCAGAAATGGGGTATTGGCCAGTTATGCCGTACTGTTATGTATGGACACCATGTATGCCAGTTATGCCTCAAATTCAAACAAACTGGCAGTGTCAGCCTTATCCTAACGAGTGTCATACTTTTGCCGATCCAGCAATGTTTCACCAAGGACAGTATTATCCAACAGATCAGCACCACTTTCCAAAAGAACAAAAATGGGGTGAAGTGGAACAGGCAGAAGATACGCCCGACCACTCTCCACACATGAGCAACGATAATGTTGATCCATCTGCCTATGATACCTATCCGCTTCACCAACCAACAGATCAGCAGCATTGGGGTAACCCAAATGGGGTGCCGGGTTATGCCTATGGTCAACAAATGCCACAAATGTCAGGTTATGATTATGGTCAACAAATGATGCCACAGATGTCAGGTTATGATTACGGTCAACAAATGATGCCACAAATGTCAGGTTATGATTACGGTCAACAAATGATGCCGCAGATGTCAGGTTATGATTACGGTCAACAAATGATGCCACAAATGACAGGCTATGATTACGGTCAACAAATGATGCCGCAGATGTCAGGTTATGATTACGGTCAACAAATGATGCCACAAATGCCAGGTTATGATTACGGTCAACAAATCCCACAAATGCCTGGTTATGATTATGGTCAACAAATGTCGCCTCAGCAAATGCGAGACGATCAATAAGTTGAAATCTTGCACTTAGGATAAATATGTTA
Organism: Amphibacillus sediminis NBRC 103570; assembly: GCF_001552275.1. Taxonomy (GTDB): domain Bacteria; phylum Bacillota; class Bacilli; order Bacillales; family Amphibacillaceae; genus Amphibacillus_B; species Amphibacillus_B sediminis. The sequence goes on along the minus strand of NZ_BCQW01000001.1, from coordinate 360,137 downwards.
GATTAAACGATATACCAAGGAGGATGGCTCATGTGCAATTTTCTCCTTGGTTTTTAATTTAATGGTCTAGTCTTTACTGGTTTTACGAATCGTCTAATTTGGTTACACTACAATTAATCTATAAACGAGATTGATTAATCTAAAAATGATATTATCAAGTCGACTTTTATCTTAGAAATGATTGCATCTTCTTTACATTTACGTAATAATAAATAGTGATTAGAATAAATAACTTGATTTAATATTTGGAAGGGGTCATATTTGGATGCAACAAAAAGTCGACAAGCTCGTCAAGTGGTTACAGGAACAAGTTGAGCAAGCAGGTGTCAAAGGTCTGCTTGTTGGAATTAGTGGAGGAATTGATTCTGCTGTTGTAGCTAATTTAATTAAGAGGGCGATGCCTGGAAGCTCGTTAGGTGTTATGATGCCTTGTAAGAGTCATCCTGCAGATCTTGATCATGCTACAGCAGTAGCCGAAGCAGCAGGGATTGACCACATTACGATTGACCTAACGAAAGCTCATGAAACATTACTCTCTACTATTACAGATACTCTAGATAAAGCCGGCATTCATAATCAGTCAAATGATAAGCTAGCCGATGCTAACTTACGCGCGAGACTTCGTATGAGTACTTTATACACCGTCGCAACAAATCATAATTATTTAGTTGTTGGTACAGACAATGCAGCTGAGTGGTATACGGGTTACTTCACAAAATATGGAGATGGAGGAATAGATTTAGCGCCGATTATCCATTTAACTAAAGGTGAAGTAAAAGAAATGGCAGGCTATTTAGGTGTTCCAACGGATGTTATAAACAAACAGCCAAGTGCCGGGTTATGGGAAGGACAAACTGACGAAAACGAAATGGGTACAAGCTATGAATATATTGATAAATTTCTCAAAGGCGAAGCCATTCCTGATAAAGATCGAGAAATTATCGAAGCTATGCATAAACGGACGGCACATAAGCGGGATGGACTTAAAATGCCAGATAAGTTCTAAAACATGTAACAACTATAATTAAATAGCAGTTTATTCCCCAGCATAGCTTATGATATGATAGACAACGAGAAGTATCAAGCTTGTTTTAAGAAAGGAGTCATAGCTAATGGCTGGACATTCAAAATGGAAGAACATTCAGAGACGAAAAAACGCCCAAGATGCTAAACGGGGAAAAATATTCATGAAGGCAGCAAAAGATATTTATATCGCTGCTAAGCAAGGTGGACCGGATCCAGAAATGAACCCAGCATTAAGACTGGCTATTGATAAAGCCAAGGCAAGCAATATGCCCAATGATAATATTGAACGTGCGATAAAGAAAGCAACAGGGACTCTTGATGGAGCCAGTTATGAAGAGGTTGTTTATGAAGGTTACGGTCCAGGCGGAACAGCCGTTATGGTTGATATTTTAACAGATAACAAAAATCGCTCAGCTTCAGATGTACGACATGCTTTCTCAAAAAATGGTGGTAATCTAGGTGAGAATGGTTGTGTTTCATTTATGTTTAATCGCAAGGGTTACCTTGTGATTGATCGATCAACCACAGATGTTGATGAGGATACTTTATTACTTGCCGTTATTGAGGCGGGCGGAGAAGAAATGGAAACGAGTGAAGATGTGTTTGAGATCTATACTGAGCCAGATCAATTTAATGAGGTAAGAGCGGCTCTTGAGAATGAAGGGTTTACCTTTGAAACAGCAGAAGTCACTTTAATTCCGACTACGTACACTAGCTTAGCAGAACAAGACCAAGAAAAAATGGAAAGACTAATCGAGCGTTTAGAGGACTTGGAGGATGTACAAGAGGTATATCACAACGCTGAATTAGCTGAATAGAATGTAAAAAAGACGTATTGAGGTGTATATTCACAGTGGGAGAAACAATTGATGGTGAACAAGTTGGTCAAAGATTTTCTGAACGGGATAGGCAGCAGGCATTAGAATGTCTAAATACGTTTAAGCAAGATAAATTTGATTATTATGTGATCTATCAGAAAGACAACCAAAAAACGATCAGGGAATTTCATTTTAATCAAGTCAATGTATTAGATAATGGACAATATTTAGTTGCTATGCATCATGAGGATATGCATGACTTTGTATGTTATTATAATGGTGAATCTGTTACGTTATTACCCGATGAAGTTTTAAAGGTTCGAATCGTTAATCCAGATGAATATGATTTTGTTGTATATACCGACTAAATGCTAGTCGGTATTTTTTACTTGATCTGAAAGATGACGCTCAAGAATCTATCAGCATCATTATTTTTTGATAAAATGTCAGGTATTTTTTAGTCTGTAGTACAGAGCATGGTATGAGCAGCTAGATGATTTGGTCAAGACCGTGTAAAAAAATGAAATGTTGACAGTGATTAAACGATTCATAAAGGCTTGAGATCGGTAAATTTTAAAACAAAGGTGTAAAATAAATTAATTTGGTCATCCTAGATATTATAGACGTTAGTGTGAGGTGAACAAATTGAAGTATTTATTAGCACTTAATCTGTTACTAATCGTAACTATTTTAATTTATAATGGGTCAGTGCAAGAATCAGAGCCAAATGATAAAGAGCAAACATTGACCGTTTCACGAACAGAAAAAAGTGAGGATAAAACAGCCTCGGATTATACCACAATAGAGCTTGTCATTCAGCGCCAATATTTAGATGGTCGAATGGAATCTGATACATACGAAGAATCGATTACTTCGATGGAAGATTTTTGGTACACGTATGAATCATATCAATTAATTGATCAAAGGGTAGGGCAAATGGTATTTAGGGAGTATGTCGATGATATTTCTCCCCATTTGAAGGAAGTGGGTTATTTTGGTTTAGAGGAGCAAAATCTAGCTATATTCGAAGGGAAACCGCAATATCAACAAAGGATTCAATCACTCTATGATATCGACCCGACTATTTTAAGTGACGATCAATTAGCTGCATTAAACGAGGGGATAAAGATTGATTCCAAGGAAATATATCAAGAAACGATCGAAGTTTTCCGTAATCTAAGTAAGGCTGAGCAAGTGGACGGCGAATATAGGAATTAGCATTAAAGATAATCAAGTAATAGTGAATGTGGCTGTGAAATATTTAGGTCAAGAGACAACGGCAACACAAATATCACAATTTAAGTTGATATTGGAAACAAGATAATTGGAAGATGGTTAAGTAGAATATGGGCGTACTATTACAGTTTTTGTAATTGTATGCTTTTTTTCATTTTGTATTTCGACCTTCAATTCAATCAAATGATCGTATCATGAATATCCTTGTATGTTCTGTATGAACGAAATATACTATAAATTATCGGAGGGATAACAATGGACTACATAACAACAAAAGAAGCAGCGAGTAAATGGGCCATTTCTGATAGAATGGTGCTTTATCATTGTACCTCTGGTCGGATTCATGGTGCTGTTAAGATTAGAAATACATGGCTGATACCAAAAGACGCAACGATACCTCAAGATAAACGATTTAGGAGAAAAAAATGATGACTAATAAAATACTAATTATAGATGATGATATAGAATTATGCTCATTGGTAAAAAAATGTGTATCACAAGTAAACCTCGAAGCAGATATAGCATATAGCGGACAAACAGGATTATATCAAGTCATGAATGAAAAAGATTCTTACTCCCTTATCATTTTAGATGTTATGTTGCCTAATATGGACGGTTTTCAAGTGTTATCTGAAATACGAGAATACAGCCATGTACCTGTACTTATGTTAACTGCTAAAGGAAGCGAACCCGATAAAATTACAGGGTTAAGTCTTGGAGCAGATGACTACTTAACAAAACCGTTTAGTATCAATGAATTAATTGCTAGAGTACAATCATTGATTAGAAGATACACCACGTTTAATCAAGGAGACTCTGTAAATATGCTTACTTTTAAAGGCTTGATTATTGATAAAGTGGCAAGGACTGTTCAGGTTGGGAACAAAATAATTGATTTAACTAGCAAGGAATTTGATTTATTGGTATTTTTAGCTACTAATAAAGGACGTGTCTTTACAAAAAAACAAATATATACACAAGTTTGGAAAGATGACTATGCTTTTGATGATGGCAATATTATGTCATTCGTAAGTAAGCTAAGGAAGAAAATAGAACCCAACTCGGAACACCCTTTTTATATTTTGACGGTACATGGCGTTGGCTACCGCTTTAATAAGGAGGCTTAATGATGAATTGGTTTTACATTTTAGCTTTCGTTTTAGCTATTTGCTTAATTATTATTTTCTATTTAGTGACAAAACTACAGAGGGTTGCTGAACAGATTTCAATTATTGAAGATTCTTTAGGAGATATAAAAAAAGGAAACTGGAATCGTCGTATTTTAGTAAATGAAAATGATATGACTAAAACAATTTGTTATTCCATAAACGACATAGCAATAAATAGTCAAACTCAACTCATTCAGCTAAAACAATCAGAACAGGCTTATAAACGATTGATGACTAGTTTATCACATGATGTAAAAACACCTTTAACTTCATTGGTTGGCTACTTAGAAGCTATTCAAAAGAAGTTTGTTACTGGCGAGGAAAAAGAAGAATATATAGAGGTCGCGTTGAATAAAGCACACCATTTAAAGGATTTTGTAGAATCTTTGTTTGACTGGGTAAAACTAGACGCAAAAGAACAAGTTTTCCAGCTTAAGCAATCTGATATAAACGAACTAACTCGTGATATATTGGCAGATTGGATACCAACTTTTGAAGAAAATCGTTTTGATTATCATATTGATATTTCTGATGAAGAATGCCTAATCCAGTTAGACCAAAATTCTTATATGAGAATGGTCAATAATTTGCTTCAAAATGCTATCGCACATAGTAAAGGAACGAAGATTAATCTAAAAATTATGGAAAAAGGAGAAGAAGTTATTGTTCAGATAAGCGATAATGGAAAAGGAATTTCTCCACATGACATGCCACACATTTTTGACAGATTATATCAGAGTGATGAATCTCGTTCAACCAATGGAAATGGTTTAGGACTGGCTATTGCTAAAGAACTTGTTCATCTGCATAAAGGAACAATCTATGCTGAAAATTCCTTGTCTGGAGGAACAGTATTTATGATAAAACTACCGAAAGCTCTTTAAATTTTAAGGGCTTTTTTTTATAAACAAGAAACAAACAAGGTTTCGGCAAGGTTTTGGCAAGGTTTGTTTGATAGGCTTTAGTTGAAGGAGGAAATGACTATGACGAATTATATAATAGAAACGAAACAACTTACCAAATTATTTGGAAACCAGAAAGCTGTAAACAACGTGAATCTCCATGTGAAAAAAGGACGTATTTATGGTTTGCTCGGTCGTAATGGTGCTGGTAAAACGACCATTATGAAAATGATTTTAGGATTGACTTCAATCACTTCTGGTGAGGTTGATGTATTTGGAAAAAACATTAAAGGCAGAGAAAAACAAGTATATCCTCGAATCGGAGCTATTATTGAAACACCGGGGTTTTATCCAAACTTAACTGGAACAGAGAATCTGGAGATTTTTGCAAAGTTACGTGGTACACCCGCTCCAAATGCTGTAAAAAACGCATTGGAAGTCGTCGGTCTCCCATATAAAGACAAGAAACTGTTCAGTGAGTATTCTCTCGGTATGAAACAACGTCTTGGTATTGCCAATGCTATCTTACATGATCCTGAACTATTGATTTTAGATGAACCTACAAACGGTCTTGACCCTATAGGGATTGCAGAGGTCAGAGATTTTATTAAGAATTTAAGTGTAGAGCGTGGAAAGACGGTTCTTATTTCTAGCCACATTCTATCAGAAATCTCATTGCTTGCGGATGATATTGGCATTATTGATCACGGCGTTTTACTGGAAGAAAGTAGCATGGAGGAACTTAGACGAAAAAATGGTAACTACATTCTTCTTCATGTTTCTGATGTTTCTAAAGCTACCTTGATTTTGGAACGTCAATTCGGCTTGAAAGATTATTCTGTGCACGACGATCATATGCTACGAATTTATGATACTTCTCTGGATATGGCTTCTGTCAATAAGGCACTTATGTTGGATGAAGTATCGGTTATCAGCTCTCAACTTTGTAATGATACTTTAGAGGACTATTTCAGAAAGATTACGGGAGGAGATGGCATTGCTTAAACTTATTCAAATAGAATTTCTTAAGCTACGACGTAGAAAATTTGTGTGGATGATGATGTTGTCAGCGCTCATTATGCCATTTCTAGCATTCTTATTATTTAAATATGCATGGACAGCAGACGGTGACCCCAGACAATTTTATAAATGGTCAGCATTTGGATTTACGCTTTGGATTATCCTGCCTGTTGTTTTAGGAATACTTAGCACTATGCTAATGTACAATGAAAACCAATACGATATGCTTAAACAACTTTGGATTGTGCCTGTCAGCAAAATGAGGTATTTCTTTAGTAAATTCTTCGTGGTTTTGATCTATGCTGTTTGTTTCATGATGGTTACATTTATTAGTTCTGTTATGTTTAGTGTGCTTCTCGAAGATATCGCATTGGATTGGGGAAACGTTTTGTTTTTGATGAAAAAATGTTTAGAAAGTGGTGTAATTATAGCTTTTGTAATTCTCCCAATCTTGGCAATTGCTACAACACAAAAAGGATACATTCTTCCAGTTTCTATAACACTGGTTTATGCTCTTCTTGGTTTTATTATAATGCCGATAAATATGTATCTAAGTCCAGTATCTAGCATGGCAGTAATCGTTGCTCGAAATGGCGATATCCCGGGGCTGGTGTTTACACAAGCAATGAACATACCATTGGCGTTTCTTTGTATTTTAGTTTGGGACATGATCTCAGTACTCCTTGCAAATATCGCATTGGGAAAAAGAAATTGAGGTGTTGGTAATGCAAAAATTACTGTGGGCGGAACAGCAAAAGCTTCGTCGCTCAAAATTTGTTTGGATTGCCGTTTTTGCAACAGTTATGGTAGCCGCGATTATTTTTATCGGGGGATTAGTTGAGTACGATGGCGTACGTGACATAGATACTGCTGGCTGGTATATGTCTGTGGCTCAACCATTGGCAACGATTTTTGTTCTTTCTGCGGTCACTGCCCTTTTAGGTAGTTATATAATTTGTCGAGAAGAACAGGAGGATACAATAAAATCACTTCAACTTATTCCCGTGAATGAAGCAAAGCTGACCATTGCAAAAATGATTATAACACTTATATTTAGTATTCTTCTGTACTTGCTCCTCTTCGTTATAACATTTGTGGTTGAAGCTTTCTTACACTTTTCTGATTTATCAATCGAAATGGTTTTCGGTTTCTTGAAAGCATACTTTCTTGATGGTTTAGGTATATTCCTTGCTATCTCACCTATTATTGCTTTGGTATCGCAAATGAAAAAGGGATATTGGCTTGCGTTAGTTATTACTGAATTTTATTCTTTTATTGGATTATTTACGAGTATGTCAGATAACCTAAAAGCCTTGTACCCCATTACAGCTGTATTTACCATTTCTGGCTACTATGACGCAACGACAAGTCAAATAATACTTAGTTGCATGAGTCTGCTGCTTTGCGTAGGGTTTGCCGCAGTCATACTTGCTGGCATGAACAAAACAACGACAAATTGTGTTTAATTCACTAACTAAGCAAAAACAAAACGAAATTTTAGAGTCACAAAATTAGAAAAACTGAGCCGACAATTTGAGAACGATAAATCTCACGTTATCGGCTCTTTATATTATACATTTTATGTTTTACATTACACGTTATTTCTAGTGCTAAAATCCCCATGCATTAATTCTGCTCATCACCTCTTTTACGCCTATTACAATGTTTATCATCCATCTCTCCCATTAACCTTTTTCAATCACTTGTGCTATATCTATCGATCTACCGGCTTAAAAGAGGTAGACTAGGCGAACATACGATTGTATGGTAAAATAGCTTCTAAGCATGTATAGTCAAATGTCGGGGAGTGGTTTAAGTGATTACATATTTAAAAGGACATCTAACTGAAATGTTGGATGTATCCGTTATTGTGGAAGTGAATGGTATTGGCTATGAAATTATCTGTGCTAATCCTTTTTACTTTCAGGATTCTCTCAATCAATCCGTTAAAATTTATACATACCATTATGTTAGAGAAGATGCACAAATTTTATATGGCTTTCGCAACCAAGAAGAGAAGCAACTATTTTCACATATTTTAAACGTGTCAGGTATAGGCCCTAAAGGGGCTTTATCCATTGTGGGGAACGGGTCAGTTGATCAATTTGTAACGGCTATTGAACAAGAAGATGAATCATACTTAACTCAGTTTCCTGGAGTTGGTAAAAAAACAGCTCGACAAATGATTTTGGATTTAAAAGGTAAGCTTTCATTTATGATTGGACAGAATGAAGCTGTTTCGGAGATGACCAAAGGAAGCTCGCATGCAAATAATAGTGAAGCTCTTCAGGAGGCAATAGAGGCGTTGAAAGCTCTTGGCTATAAGGAACGGGAGATCAAAATGATCATTCCACAATTGAAGCAAAGCAACATAACAAACACTGATGAACTTATTCGTAAGGGATTAGCCTTACTTATTCAGTAGAAAGGAAAGAATTGAATATGAATGATCGCATCGTTTCTGGTGAACAGTATGAAGACGAGGATATAATTGAATTAAGCTTAAGACCAAACACACTTGCTCAATATATTGGTCAAAAGGCAGCTAAAGAGAACCTGGCGATATTTATTGAAGCGGCTAAATTAAGGAATGAACCACTTGATCATGTTTTGCTCTATGGACCACCTGGACTAGGAAAAACAACAATGGCTGCGATCATTGCGAATGAAATGGGGGTCCAATTTCGGACGACGTCAGGCCCAGCGATCGAAAAAGCAGGAGATCTGGCTGCAATCCTTTCTTCTCTTGAGCCTGGTGATGTTCTATTTATTGATGAAATTCACCGGCTACCTCGTGCTGTGGAGGAAATATTGTACCCTGCGATGGAGGATTTTTTCTTAGATATTGTCATTGGTACGGGTTCTACAGCCCGTTCAGTACGTGTTGATTTACCACCGTTTACATTGGTTGGTGCAACCACAAGAGCAGGTTTACTCACGGCTCCTTTAAGAGATCGCTTTGGTGTATTGAGTCGCTTAGAGTATTACGAGACCAAAGACCTTAGCGTGATTGTCAATCGTACAGCCTCCATATTTAATGTGGCTATTGCTGAAGATGCTGCTTTAGAAATTGCCCGTCGCTCGAGAGGAACCCCACGAATTGCCAACCGTTTATTGAAGCGTGTGCGAGATATATCCCAGGTAAAAGGTGAAGATATGATCAGCTTAGCTACTACACAGGATGCGCTGAAAATGCTCCAAGTTGATAAGATGGGATTAGATCACATTGATCATAAGCTTCTTTTAGCCATCATTGATTCGTTTCAAGGAGGACCTGTCGGTTTAGACACTTTAGCTGCTACGGTTGGAGAAGAATCACAAACGATAGAGGATGTTTATGAACCCTTTCTCCTTCAAAAGGGCTTTCTACAGAGAACACCTCGTGGGCGCCTAGCAACCCCGAAGGCCTATCATCATTTTAATCGCCCTTTACCTAAACAAGATTGATTTGACTTGCTATTATTAACTATCATCATGTAACCTAGTTAAGTAGTATATTTAACAACAGATAGGAGTTAATCATGGATATAAAGGAATTTGATTTTGATTTACCTGAGCAATTGATTGCCCAAAAACCTTTAATGGATCGAACAGGCTCAAGAATGATGGTGTTAAATCGTGCCAAGCAAACCATTGATCATAAATATTTTCGTGATGTGATTGATTTTCTAGAAGCTGGTGATTGCTTAGTCCTTAATAATACTAAAGTTTTACCAGCTAGGTTGTTTGGTAGCAAGAAAGACACTGGAGCTAAGGTCGAAGTCCTGCTCTTACATCAACAAGAGAATGATCAATGGGAAGTATTGGTTAAACCAGCCAAAAAAATTAAAGAAGGAACAGTCATAACCTTTGGCGATGGCAAGCTAGAGGCCATTTGTGTGGGTGTTAAAGATCAGGGGGGAAGAGTCCTAAAATTTAATTATCAAGGGATTTTTCTGGAAGTATTAACGGAATTAGGAGAAATGCCCTTACCACCGTACATTAAAGAGCAACTGGCAGATCAGGATCGTTACCAAACGGTTTATGCTAAAGAAGAGGGATCAGCAGCTGCTCCCACAGCGGGACTTCACTTCACAGAGTCCTTACTGGAGGCGGTTAAAGAAAAAGGGGTGGAAATTGCCTTTGTCACCCTACATGTAGGTTTAGGAACGTTTAGACCAGTAAGTGTGGATACCATTGAAGAGCATGACATGCATGCCGAATACTATTATTTGTCAGAGGAAGAAGCGGAGAAGATTAACAAGATCAAAGATAAAGGCGGTCGTATCATTGCAGTTGGAACGACCTCTACTCGTACGTTAGAGACAATTGCAAATCAATATGATGGCAAAATCAAAGCTTCCAGTGGTTGGACGTCAATCTTTATCTACCCTCCTTATCGATTCAAAGCTATTGATGGTTTAATCACTAATTTTCATTTACCGAAGTCTACACTTATGATGCTTGTAAGTGCCTTAGCCGGTCGCGATTTTATTATGAAGGCCTATCACACCGCAATAGAGCATAACTATCGGTTTTTTAGCTTTGGCGATGCGATGCTAATTTTATAAATTATCTCAGAAGGAAGGCTTATTATGGCTGCAGTAACTTATCAATTAATTAAAACGTGTAAACAGACAGGAGCAAGATTAGGTCGTGTGGAGACACCACATGGCTCATTTGAAACGCCAGTGTTTATGCCTGTCGGAACATTAGCGACTGTAAAAACAATGAGTCCAGAAGAGTTGAATGAAATTGGAGCGAAGATCATTTTATCTAACACTTATCATCTCTGGCTTCGACCGGGAGAGGATATTGTCAAGGAAGCAGGCGGTCTGCACCGTTTTATGAATTGGAATGGCTCAATTTTAACGGATTCTGGAGGTTTTCAAGTCTTCAGTCTAAGCGACTTACGTCAAATTGAAGAAGAAGGTGTGCATTTTAGAAACCATATTAGTGGTGAAAAGCTATTTTTGTCACCTGAAAAAGCAATGCACATTCAAAATGCGCTTGGCTCTGACATCATGATGGCGTTCGATGAATGTCCACCATATCCTGCAGAATATAAATATATGAAAGATTCTGTTGAGCGAACAAGTCGTTGGGCTGAGCGATGTTTGACAGCACACCAACGTCCTCAAGATCAAGGCTTATTTGGAATTGTCCAAGGTGGGGAATATGAGGATTTACGTAAGCAAAGTGCGAAGGATTTAACCTCACTTGATTTTCCAGGTTATGCTATTGGTGGATTATCGGTTGGCGAACCAAAAGAAGTGATGAATCGTGTCTTAGAATTCACCACACCGCTATTACCTGATAACAAGCCACGCTATTTAATGGGAGTTGGGTCACCAGATTCACTAATTGATGGGGCCATTCGTGGTGTTGATATGTTCGATTGTGTATTACCAACTCGAATTGCGCGAAATGGGACGTGTATGACGTCGAACGGTCGACTTGTTATTCGTAATGCAAAGTATGCTCGTGATTTTTCTCCATTAGACCCGAATTGTGATTGCTATACATGTCGGAATTATTCGCGTGCATATATTCGACATTTAATTAAATCAGATGAAACGTTCGGTTTACGACTTACCTCTTATCATAATCTTTATTTTCTGGTAAAATTGATGGAGCAAGTACGAGAAGCAATTAAAGCAGACCGACTTGGTGATTTCAGAGATCACTTCTTTGAACAATATGGTTTTAATAAACCAAACGCAAAAAATTTCTAACATGAAGGGAGGTTATAAAATGGGTCTTGAAGGATTTGTTATGACAGTCCTGCCATTTGCACTGATGGCAGCTGTATTTTACTTTTTTCTTATTCGTCCGCAACAAAAACGTCAACGCGAAGTTAACCAAATGCAATCTGATCTAAAAAAAGGTGACAAAATTGTAACAATCGGTGGACTACACGGCACAGTTGATTCACTAGATGAAGCAACCATTGATATTGAAGTACACAATGGTCAAAAGCTTACATATGATCGATCAGCTGTCAAAAATGTTGTTAAAGAACAAGAATAGTTGTGTTAGAGTAGATACTTATATGTATCTACTCTTTTTTACAAGATAAGAGTGGCAACAGTCTGAGTCAACCTCGATACCATATTGTCACCTAGCACTTACCAGCACAAGGGTAACAACTTCGTCAACCTAGTGTTTCCTTAGCACTTTATTTAGCATGTTGATCAGACCATGAGATTGCCAATGCCCTTTATCAGTGCGTTTTAGCCATTATGGGAAAAAATGAATGGATCTGAGTAAGCAAACTCACGGTTAAATGGTGTTTAGTTTGTCATTCAATTATGAACATATTGTGAAACTATTCTTAACTGTATTTACTCCTTTCTTAAAACTAAGTAATATTAATAAGTGTGTGTATGAATTCACATTTAAATTTAGAAAGGAGTTATTTAATGGAACAACTCATTCAACAGGTTGATAGCTTACAGCTATTGAATCATTTTCTTTTATCACTTTTTTTACTTGTTCCAATGGTTTTAATCGCCCGAACGGTGGTTGCTGGTACACGCTACTCTCCTATTTTAATTATTGTAATCTTTGGTTTAGCAATGGGGTTCGTCTTAGTAGCAAGTGACTTAGCAGAGCCAGGCCTGCTTCAGTTTCCAGTCGTGGAGCTTATTTCAAAGACGACCAATATCGCACTCATCGTCACGTTTTTCGTAGGTGGTCAAGAAATAAGGAAGATTTTTGGTAATAAGTCAATGGAGACTAAGGAACTCTTGATTCACTCAGAAGAAGAGGTAGTATTAGGGACAAGTCGAACACAACTTGTTCTTATTGTGCGGTCATTTTTCTTATTGATTGGTGTTGAAGCGATTACACGTTTATTGCTTGGCTTAAATAGTGGGGAACTTGCTAACTATTATCCCATCATGGCTTACCTCGGCCTAATCGGTTCAATTATTTTAATCGACAGTAAAGCCAAGATTCTAGAAAAACCTCTCTATATTCGTAAGGGAGTCCTCGAAATAATTGTCATCGTAGGTATCTTAATTATTGCCTTCCATATGGCAGAACTTATACATAGTCTAGTTGCTCTTCCTTCAATTTTCTTTGCCATGGTTATTTCAACTTTATTAGGTATTATCTTTTATCGTTACGCTTTTGGACCAACTATTAAAGCGTTACTCTTTGCTGGTATACCGGTTGTATTAGCAGGAAACTTCATGGTAGGTGGTTCACGAATTATTGAAGTATTTGAAATGGAGGGGACGGGAGCCGTATTAGGTTATGGCTTCTTTGGTCAAATTTTTTGGATGTTCGGTGGTATGGCCCTCTTAATTTATTTTGGCCGTACGGCTAATGTCCGAAATCTAGCTCCGGGAATGGCTGGTGCTTTATCACATACTGGACTAACAGGTGCGTGTACAGCAGGAGACCTTGGCGATCGTGCAGCAAAGCGTGCGCCAATGCTTGTTAACATTCCATTTGCAATGCATATCTTTGTTTTCTCGATTTTAGCCGTTAGTGTTGAAAAAGGTTCACTATGGTTGATTCCATCTTTATTAATGTTAACCGTAGGAGTGGCCTTACTTATTATTGGACTAAGAAATCTCAAGAAGGCAAATGGCCAGGATCGTGATGAGCTTAAATCTTTACTTCAATTTGGCTTTGGCTGGCAAATCATAGCGATCTTTGGAGGGCTGTTATTATTAAGTTTCGGTCCTTTATCGCTTGAGTTTGGTGCCATGGCGAAAGCATCAGCGATTTCCCATTTTGGTTTATTTGCAGGTATTCAAGAGGGAATGTTTGGTATGGAAGCGGCAGGTTTAATTACGTTTACGTTTTCGATGACCTTCCTCGTCCATCCGTTTGTCTTCTTTATGTTCGGGAAAGCAATGGAAAATAATGAAGAAATGCCAAAGCTTCCTGTTTATATTTTGACCTTTATCGGTCTTTTTGGTATTCTAGCTGCTACACTTTTAGTCTCATAGCATAGCGGCCAACTTTTTTAGATTGATCTATTAGCGATTTAGGGTGTTAAAATACTGCTAGTCATCGTTGCACCGATAAAAAAATTTATCGGTGCAACATTCATTTAAGTAACCATAGCTCTGGTATGATTAGAGCTATGGTAACTAAATTGTTCTCAGAACTTTTTTTAATCATACGGATAATTTGGCATCAAATTAGCTTGTTCTCTTATCCCCAAATAAATTAACCCCAAAAATTGCCCCAAAAACACTGGTAAAAAAGAATCCAATATGATAGATCATTTGTTGCCAGGTAAAGTGCTCTCCATTTCCTAAAAATTGATAAAGATAGACGATTAGGGTAAAACCGATGCTTAATAATGCCCCGACTAACCATCCTTTACGCTTAGCCTTTGCTCCTGAAATAAATGCACTAATAAAGATAATCAAAAAACCTAAGATTGTAGTTAATTGATTAAAGAATGGATTTTGTAAATGAGTAAAACGTAAAGCAATGGCTAAAACCAGACTAGTCAGGAATAAAAACATCAACATGATTAACCAACCAAACAATAATGCTGTACTATGTCGTCTCATGACGATACACGCTCCTTCCTCAATCTACTACTTGTCTACAATATATGTTCGGAGAAACTTAATTAGACATCGATATTTCGCTTGGACAACTCATATAGTATAAAAGTGATAATGTACGGGGCTAGGAGGAGAAAACGTGGGTATAACATTGGCAGTTGGTATTTTTATCATATGCTATTTCTTTATTATTTTAGGTAAAGTTAATCAGGCATTAGTAGCCATGACAGGTGCGACAATGCTTATGGTTGCACATATTTACACATGGGATGAGGCGTTTAAGATTTATATTGATTGGGATACGATTGCGTTACTCTTTTCAATGATGGTTATTGTAGGAATAACTGAAAAAACAGGATTATTCCAATATATCGCGATTAAATTTGCCCAGCTTGTTAAAGGTCAACCGAAGTTGGTGTTCATTGGCACGTCACTAATTACAGCAATTTGTTCAGCATTACTTGATAATGTGACAACAGTGCTTTTATTTGTGCCTGTTATTCTTTCTGTGACAAAGCTTTTAAAACTTCCTAGTTTCCCATTTCTAACTATGATTATCTTCAGCGCTAATATTGGTGGTGCAGCAACATTGATCGGTGATCCTCCTAACCTTATGATTGGCCAGGCAATCGAGCATTTTACCTTTATGTCCTTTATTATCCACTTAGGTCCAATTGTTTTATTTTTACTGGTTGTTTTAAATTGCCTTATGTTAGTGATATTTGGCAAACAATTAAAAACAAAGGAATACCTCGTTAAGCAACTATTTAAACTAAATCCAGCTGATTATTTAACAAATAAAAAAATTCTTCCTTCAGCAATTTGTGTTTTTATCCTGACTATGCTTGGTTTTTTACTGCATTCGATTATTCATATTGATTTAATAACAGTTTCTATCTCGGGAGCGTTATTGCTTTTGTTACTAACTGAAAAGGAAATTGAGACCACAAAAGTCTTTGAACGGGTAGAGTGGGATACACTATTTTTCTTTATTGGTTTATATATCCTAGTAGGAGGCTTGAAGGAGGTTGGTGTGTTAAGCTTTATATCAGAAAAATTAATTTATTTAACCAAAGGAAATATCGTGTCAACCTCGATTGGAATTCTATGGTTCTCCGGTCTGTTTACTCAATTTGTTAATAATGTACCGTTTGTGGCCGCTATGATTCCAGTGATTAAAGAGTTCCATTCATATGGCATTGAGTATTTAGATCCTTTGTGGTGGGCCTTAGCACTAGGCTCGTGTTTAGGAGGTAATGGAACATTAGTGGGTTCATCTGCAAATGTCGTGGTTGCTGGTTTAGCAGAAGCAAATGGTCATCCTCTGCCTTTTATTCGCTTCCTAAAATTTGGCGTCCCTCTTGTTATTGTTACATTGATATTTTCGACCATTTATTTATTTTTCCGCCATCTTATCCCATTCCTATAGGTCATGTTATTAAGAACTCTTATGTGATAGGAAAGCTAACTTTCAGCCGAAATTCCCCTTAATTTAGCTTACTTATCAAAAAGCCTTTATAAAAAAAGCTACATAAGACCGTTACATATGGGAAAGGTAATGAGTGATCAGGATAAAAATGAGGGATAATGAATGATCACGTTAATCGTCCGAACGATATTGACGTATTGTATGATTGTATTAGTTTTTCGGCTAATGGGAAAAAGAGAAATTGGCGAATTAAGCTTGCTTGATGTGGTGATCTTTATTATTATTGCTGAAATAGGGGTCATTATGATTGAAGACTCAAATAAGACAATAATGGAAGCAACTATACCTATACTTATTCTGGTTGCTATTCAACGTGTGACAGCGATCATGTCACTTAAAAGTAAACGTTTTAGAGACTGGTTTGAGGGAAAGCCATCTCTGATCATTGCTGACGGTAAAATAGATGAAAATGAAATGAGAAAGCAACGCTACAACTTTGATGATTTAACTCAGCAACTCCATGAGAAAGATATAAAGGCTGTACAAGACGTCGAATATGCGATCTTAGAGCCTTCAGGAAAGCTGTCAGTTTTTGCAAAGGAAAAACCAGTATCAACAGGGATGGTCTACCTATTAATTATGGATGGTGAGATTCAAGAAGATATTTTAACCATCTTAAAAAAAGACCAAGCGTGGTTAGAGGAAGAGCTCAGGAAACGAGGCTATCGTGACTATCGTCAAATTTCCTATTGTACGTATGATCAAGCACATAATTGGTATATTGATGTTAAAGATAAACGCTGATACGATGATCAGCGTTTTTGTCTGATTAGCGGCTTTAGTTCATCAAAAGTAATGATTTTAAAAGTAAAGACAAGGATCAAGTAAATAATCAGTAAGAGCGCTAGTAAAAACAAAAAGGAGATCGGGTTAGATTGATAGTTTGGAAAAAAGCTCTGAAGCTGTTGACCGAGTATCCATGTCACCAAAACTAATATCACCATTCTCCCTATATCCATCCATTTCAAACTAAACTTAATTGTTTTCTTCAGACTAAAATAATGTAAGAAACTCGTTAATACTGTACCGACTGAAAGTGCAATGGCTACGCCAAAGATAGCTAATGAGGGCTGAGTCGCTAGTGCGATTAATAGAATATATTCAACTACTGTGGCGATAAGTGTATTCCACATCGCGAATTTAGCGAAGTCTAGTGCTTGAAGGGTAGCACTCAGTGGGAATTGAACATAAGTCAATAAGAAAAATGGTGCCATAAACGAAACAAGATAGCTAGCTTGAGTATTATGGTACATATATTGTAAAATTTGATCCGAAAAAAGGACAAGGACTACGGTTGCAATCGCTCCAGATGTAAATGAAATCCTGATAGCTTGATTTATTCGATAATGAACGAGCTGATGCTGATGCTTTGCTTCAGCTTCACTAATATTCGGGATAAGCGCAATCGCCAGGGCGTGTGTGATAAATGTTGGAAAAAACAATAAAGGAATAGCATAGCCAGTTAGGATACCGTATTGACTAGTCGCCACTGATGTGGTTAAACCCGCAAAGGCTAAGCTTTGGGAAACTAAAATAGGTTCTAAAAAATTGGATGCAGAGTTGATTAATCTACTTCCTGTTGTTGGTAAAGCAATAGAGAGAAGGGACTCTACTGTCGATCGACTCTTTTTTAAAGTAGAAAAAAACGCCCGTCTTATTTTTATTTTCTTGCTTGATTTAAAATAGTTTATCATAAAGATTAAGGAGATTAATTCCCCTAAAATAACAGAAAGCATCGCCCCAGCGGCAGCATAGGCTATCCCAAATGGGATAAGCCAATTAACAAAAAGGGTGATACATGAAATGCGGACAATTTGCTCAATAATTTGAGCATAGCTTTGGGGCTTCATATTTTGCAAGCCTTGAAAGTATCCCCTAATTACTGCACTTACTGCACTAATTGGAATCATGGGTGTAATCGCTAGTAAAGGATATAATGTGCGTTCATCTGTTAAAAGATGTCCCGCAACAATTGGAGAAAGGAAGATCATAAGAAATACGAAAATAATACTTAGACTACCCGTAATGGTAAGGGAGACAACTAGTATGCGTTTAATTTCTCGTCGATCTTGACGAGCTGATGCCTCTGCAACCCTTTTGGAAATTGCAATAGGTAAGCCAACCTGTGATAAAGTATACATTAGAAATAGAGTAGGCAAGGCCATATTATACAGGCCAATCCCTTCCTCACCCATTAGCCTTGCCATAACAATACGATTGACAAAGCCAAGTAATCGTGTAATTAATCCTGCCAATACAAGGATCATTGTACCTTTTAAAAAAGATTGCTTTGGCATAAAAAAATCCTACCTTCTCAAATTTTTATATTTCATTTACAATAATGTATATGCAACAATGATGTACAAGCATGACAAGCTAGTGGAAAAAGCTTATATAGGAGGAGCGTCATGGAAGAAAAACACGTCGAGGATTGGAAGCCTGTAATACAGAAAGTGATTGATAGTAAGGCACGTGAGCTTCAACTATTTGGATATGATGAAGCGACACCTCAGAGTATCTGGGAGTGTTTATTAAACAAAGTATGGAGAAAAAACCGTCAAAAGATGCTCCATCAGATCGTGGAAGATATTCTTCATCTAAATGGTCATACTTTTATGAGCTATATGACGACTCAAGCCCATCAGACTGACGATTTAATGGCATCAATTGCAGCGGTTATGGAGGATATTGACTAAATCTATTTTACACTGAGAAACAAGTGACGATGTCTAGAAATAAATTAGCCCTGGTTTATGTTTAATCGGTCCTACATTTGATTTCGAGGAATATAGGACTACTAAATTAAACAGTGTCTTTGATTTGGAGAAAAAAATTAGACCATTAATAACTAAGTGCTTTTACTGCTCCTACAAATTTCTTCACACTTCTATTCTCAGCACACCAAAGAGGTCGCTTCGGTGAGAACGATATCTCTCTAGTAATTACCAGCACAAGGTGGATTACAAAGGATTAAGTAGAAAAAAATTGACATTGTTTTACTTTACAAGCATAATACGAATGAGTGTTTATTCCATCTTAATGGGATAGGCTTTGTTCTTTCATTTAGGTTGAGTAAAATTATTTGATCCCAACCTAAAGAACATGGCAAGGAGGAAAAAATACATATGGTTAAAAGAAGTCGTCTGATAAGCTTTTTCATTATTTTAGCAACTTTAATAGCGGTAATCAGTACAACATTGTTTAATGTAACAGATAATCTTAAGCTAGGTCTTGATTTGCAAGGTGGAGTTGAGATTCTATATGAAGTTGAACCGTTAAATGAGAATCAGGAAATTAATAGTGAGGTATTAGATGCAACTGTCCGATCACTTAGACAGCGTGTCGATGTATTAGGTGTGAGTGAACCGAACTTTACTATTGAGGAGCCGAATCGAATTCGTGTACAATTAGCTGGTATCGAGAATGAGGATCAAGCACGTGAGTTACTTTCAACATCTGCACGGCTCTCATTTCGAGATGTGGAGGACAACGAATATTTGGATGGTTCAGATTTAGTTGAAGGTAGTGCCCGACAGGAATTTGATCCCTTTAGCAACCAGCCAATCGTGACCGTTCAATTTCATAATGCCAATCTGCTTGGTGATGTCACACGTTCGATCTTATCGGATAATGAAATCAGCAATCAATTGGTCATTTGGTTAGACTATGAAGAAGGTGATTCCTACTATGAAGAGGCAGTGAAGGAACATCCGAAATTCATATCTGCACCTATGATAGAAAGTGAACTAAATACGACAGATATTATGATAAATGGTAATTTTACCGTAGAAACTGCTAAACAGCTCGCTGATATTTTAAATGCTGGTTCTTTACCGGTTAATTTAAACGAGGAGTATTCCACTTCTGTAAGTGCTCAGTTTGGAATAGATGCCTTAAATGAAACCATTTTAGCAGGTGGGATAGGGATTTTATTCATTTTTGTTTTTATGTTAATTTACTATCGTTTTCCTGGATTGATTTCTATTATTACGCTTAGTCTCTATATTTATTTAGTTCTTCTCGTATTTGGTTGGATGAACGGTGTGTTAACTTTGCCAGGAATAGCAGCACTTATTCTCGGTGTGGGAATGGCGGTTGATGCCAATATTATTACCTTTGAACGTATGCGAGAGGAATTACGACAAGGTAAAACGATGGTGGCAGCCTTTGAAGCAGCAAACAAAAACTCAGTTTCCACGATTTTTGATACCAATATTACGACACTGATTGCAGCTACAGTTTTGTTTATTTTTGGAACAAGCTCAGTTAAAGGTTTTGCGACCCTATTGATTGTGAGTGTCCTACTAAGTTTATTGACAACTGTATTTGTAGCACGTTTTTTATTGGGACTATGGGTGAAAAGTCGTTTTCTAAACAAACGCTATCAATGGTTTGGCTTGAAACATGAGGCGATTCAAGATATTGCTAAATCGACGACAGTTAACACAACCTTTTTCGGTAAAAAACTTAACTTTGTCAAACATCGTAAAAAATTCTTTGTTTTTTCAATAACTATTTTTATGATCGGAATTATCTCACTAAGTATATTTGGTCTTAACTTAAGTATTGATTTTACTAGTGGGTCAAGAGTAGAACTTAATATGGGTGAAGCTGTTAGTGAAGATGTTCTGATTGACCAGTTTGATCAATTGGATCTTGAAGTGCACAGTCTGACCTTTTCTGGTGCCAATAATGAAATAGCAATAGCCAGATTTGATCAGCAATTAAGTCAGGAAACCGTTGCAGAGGTACGTGATCATTTTCAGGAAATATATCAAACTGAAGCTAATATAAGTACTGTATCTCCTATTGTCGGGCAAGAGTTGGCTCGAAATGCTATTTTGGCTGTGATTTATGCCTCAATTGGTATGATTATCTATATTACCATACGATTTGAGTTTTACTCTGCAATCTCAGCTATTATTGCATTATTGCATGATGCATTTTTGATCTTAGCTATTTTTAGCGTACTACAATTGGAATTTAACATTACGATTATTGCTGCTATTTTAACAATTATAGGCTATTCCATTAATGATACCATTGTTACCTTTGACCGCATTCGAGAGAACTTAAGAGCCAAAAAGCGGATTCGTTCCTTTGAAGTACTATCTCAAATTGTAAATGACAGTTTAATGCAGACATTGGCACGAAGTATCAATACATCTATAACGATTATTGTGGCAGCACTCGCCCTATCTTTATTTGGCGCCAATGCGATTACTAACTTTTCATTCGCCTTAATGATTGGGTTAATAGCAGGGACGTATTCGTCTATGTTTATGGCGACACAAATTTGGCTCGTATGGCGTGGCAGAACAATTAAAGAAAAACCCATTGTATTTGTTAAGAAAAAAAGAAATGATCAACCACAAGTTTAAAATAATGTGAGCTTTCATGAAACAAATAGAACTTAATTTGATCAGTTAGGTATGGACTTAGCGAATTTTCTAATTAGGAACGGGCACGTGTCTATTTTCACGTGTCCGTTTTTTTATCTGTCTAGAAAATGATGAATTTTTCGGAAGTGGATAACATGTAGGCAACCAGTTTAGCGACGTCCAGTTTGAAGCCCCAAAAACTAGGCGACTTCACGAATTGCCCTACGATAAGTCATCATCGGTTCGCAAGCTCACCGTGATTCTTTTATCTCAGTTGATTCGCTCCAGTCGCTACGTTTTTAAGCGGGCGCTCTGCACTTTGTTCTTGCCAGTGTGAACTTAACAGGTTTGAGGAACCGTAAATAGTAAGGGGTAAAAAACCATCGTCTTGCCAGATATGTTACTGACGATGCTCTCCTTACCCTATAGCCACAATGAAACCACACAAGATAATTACCACTAAAAAATGTTGGGCTAAAATCACCATATAAGTTTAATGGATAATCGTTTGTTTATTGAGATGAAAATTGTGGTATATTAAGAGAGATAACTTCTATTTGATGAGGTGAATAGATGAAAGGACAAACTTATATTATTTCAGCATTAATATTTGCCTTAATTGTAGCCGTTTTTGCAGTCATTAATGTTGATCCAGTTGAAGTTAACTATTTATTTACAACAATAGAATCCCCATTAATCATTGTCATTCTTGTCTCAACCTTATTAGGAGGCCTGATTACGGGTGGAGTAAGCTTCTATCATTTGATCAGTGTTAGAAAGAGAATTCGCCAGCTTGAAGAGGAGAATGTCAAGTTAAGAGAATTGCCACCTTTGGAAAAAGAGCTTGAACTTGCTAGTAATCATACATCTGTACTGGCTGAGGACCAGGATAGCAATGGAGGTCATGTTGAATAGTTTTATACGTGAAAGATGTTAAAAGAATCAAAGGACATTTTATTTCTTGATAGCATAATAAAGTGAAGTGAGCAAAGATTGATTGAACCCCTTGCCAGTCTCTAGTATAATAGATTGGTCAGGGGTGAAGTTATGCTAGAAAGTCAAATGGATTGGAAATTTACATATAAAGATCAACAAACATTAAGCCAAGAGCTTGATCGTTTAAAGCTCTCACCGTTAGTTAAACAGTTATTAGCTCATCGAGGCGTTAACACAGCTGAACAGGCTGAACGTTTTTTGAATCCTACATTAGATCAACTACATGACCCTGGCTTATTAGAGGGAATGCATGTTGTAAAGGAAAGAGTAAACCAAGCGATTGAACAAGGGCAAAGCATTCTAGTCTTTGGGGATTATGATGCTGATGGGGTAACGGCGACATCGATTATGGTTGAAACGCTTCATGAACTTGGAGCTATGTGTGACTATTATATACCTAATCGCTTTACTGAAGGCTACGGTCCGAATGCTGATGCCTTTCGTGAAGCTAAACGTCAAGGTTTTGATTTAGTGATAACGGTTGATACGGGAATTGCTGCTTTTGAAGCTGCACAGGTTGCAAAGGAAATAGGGCTCGATCTGATTATTACTGATCACCACGAGCTACAAGAGCAATTACCTGAAGCATTGGCCATTATCCATCCTAAATATTCAAAGGATTACCCATTTAAAGAGTTAGCGGGTGTAGGTGTGGCGTTTAAGGTTGCCCAATACTTGTTGAATTATTTTCCTAAACAGTATCTCGACTTAGTTGTAATAGGGACCATTGCTGATCTTGTCCCCTTAACTGGTGAAAATCGAATCCTTGCTAAATTCGGACTTCAGGCAATTAGCCAGAGTAAACGTCTAGGCCTTCAAGCCCTTAAAGAGGTTGCAAGTCTGGCGGGCAATGTAACAGAAGAAGATATTGGGTTTTCTATCGGACCACGAATTAATGCAGTTGGCCGATTAGAAACGGCTTATCCCGCTGTTGAGCTCTTGCTTACAGATGATCCTAGTGAAGCACAACGGATCGCTTCATCCATTAACTTAATTAATCAAGAACGTCAATCGATCGTTAATGAGATTGTTAAGGAAGCAATTGCGATGGTTAATCAGCAAGCAGAGGATCAGCGAGATGTTATTGTAGTGGCGAAAGAAGAATGGAATGAAGGGGTACTAGGAATTGTAGCTTCTAAACTGGTGCGAACCTTTCAGCGACCAGCTCTATGCTTAACGATTAAGCCTGACGGTCATGCTAAAGGTTCCGCTCGAAGTGTACCCGCGTTTGATCTTTTTGAAGCCGGGATGGCTAACCGTGAATTATTTGTCCAATTTGGCGGTCATGCACAGGCTGCTGGTATGACAATCGAACAGAGTAAGATTAATCTTTTAAGGAAAACGCTTAATGAAACAGCTAGAGAGCAATTATCACCTGATGATTTTAGAGAACATGCTGAGATTGAGGTTAAGTTAGATCTAACTCAATTAGATCTTTCTACTATTCAGGATATTGAACGTTTGGCACCATTTGGGATGTCGAATCCTAAGCCACTCTTTTATCTAGATGGATATGCTGTTGAAAAACGGCAAATAGGTGGACAAAAAAATCATTTGAAGATGATAATTGAGCAAGACGATCATCAATTAGCAGTGATTGGATTTGGCTTTGGTCATCACTACCATCGAATTTCAGCTCATGCCAACCTTGAAGTCATTGGTTCCCTACAAGTCAATGAATGGAATGGCGTTCGAACACCGCAAATGCTTGTTCGAGATTTACGTATTAGAGAGTGGCAGCTGTTTGATTACCGTGGATCTAAGCATTGGCAACGGGAGCTTAATCATTTAGAACCAAAAAATACCATCTATTTGAGCTTTCAAAACCAGTCAAATGATTTAAATGGTTCTGTGTTGTCAATCAGTGAAATAGACAAGTTGAACTTAAACAAAATAAATGATTTAGTATTGATTGATATACCAGATCAACTAGATCAGCTTACTAATGTTTTGATCAATCTGCAACCTAATAATATATATGCATGCTATAGAGTTGAACAGGATCAGTTGTTTACGTCAATCCCAACACGAGATGATTTTAAGTGGTTATACGGATTTATTGTTCAGCGGGGTCGTTATGACCGTCAATCAGACCGGACTCAAATTGCACGTTTCAAAGGCTGGCAATTAAGTAAAATCGACTGGATCATTCAAGTGTTTTCTGAGCTTGAATTTGTTAAAATTACTGATGGGATCGTACATCCAAACCAACAAGTGATTAAACGAGACTTAACGGAATCATTGTCATATCAAAAAGCTCTACAGCAACAAGAGGTTGAGCAGGTATTATATTATTCAAATTACTTAGAACTTAAAACATGGCTTGAAAGCCAAGTAGGGTTAAAAAATCCTACAGAGGAGGAAATGATTTATGGATTATAAGCAGTATATTACAGTTGTTAAGGATTGGCCAAAAGAGGGAGTACAATTTAAAGACATAACAACATTAATGGACAATGGGAAAGCATACAAATCAGCAGTTAATGACATCGTTAATTATGCTAAAGAAAAAGAAGTAGATATTGTGGTAGGTCCGGAAGCGCGAGGTTTTATTGTAGGATGTCCAGTTTCATATGCTTTAGAAATTGGTTTTGCTCCCGTCCGCAAAGAAGGAAAACTTCCAAGAGAAGTGATTAAAGTTGATTATGGCTTAGAGTATGGTAAGGATGTCTTGACCATTCACAAAGATGCAATTAAGCCTGGACAGCGTGTGCTTATCACCGATGATCTGTTAGCTACTGGTGGAACAATTGAAGCAACGATTAAACTGGTAGAGGAGCTTGGCGGAATTGTTGTAGGATGTGCCTTCTTAATTGAATTGACTTACTTAAACGGTCGAGATAAATTAAAAAGCTATGATTTGCTAACACTTATGCAATATTAACAGATGACAGGGCGTGCCGATTTTGGTGCGCCTTATCTCTATAGCCTATCTAAAACGGATTTTGTTGAAATCATTTAGTGAAGTGTTATAAAATATTAAAATAAATGTTATGATAATAAGCACAACCCAAAGCCAAACTTAATGGAACGCGTTAGGATTAGAAGGATTAAGGTGATCATATATGTCAAAAGAAAATATTTTGACGGCACAGGATGTCATTGAGCAAGCAGCCCAATATCTCTCAGAGCAGGATACCGATCTTGTCCGCCGTGCCTATGAATATGCTAAAAAGGCCCATGCGAATCAATTCAGACGATCAGGTGAGCCGTATATTATTCATCCTGTTCAAGTTGCAGGTATATTAGTTCAATTAGGTTTGGATGCAGAAACCGTCGCAGGAGGGTTTCTTCATGATGTCGTAGAAGATACAGAAGTGACGATCGAAGAGATTGCTTCGGCATTTAACGAAGAGGTAGCCATGCTAGTCGATGGTGTAACGAAGCTTGGTAAGATTAAATATAAATCGAAAGAAGCTCAACAAGCTGAAAATCATCGTAAGATGTTCATTGCGATGTCAAAGGATATTCGTGTGATCTTAATTAAGTTAGCCGATCGAATGCATAACATGCGAACACTCAAGCATGTGCCACCAGAGCAGCAGCGTCGAAAGGCTAATGAGACGTTAGAAATTTTTGCTCCGTTAGCTCATCGTTTAGGAATATCAGCGATAAAATGGGAGCTAGAGGATACAGCTTTACGTTATTTAAACCCTCAACAATATTATCGAATTGTTAATCTGATGAAACAGAAGCGTGAGGAACGAGAGTACTATATTAAAGAAGTAATGAAGGAAGTTCAGAAGCAACTCGAAGACGTTAATATTAAGGCAGAATTTTCGGGCAGACCAAAGCATTTGTATAGTATTTATCGGAAAATGGTCTTGCAAAATAAACAGTTTAATGAAATATACGATTTGCTTGCCGTCCGAATCATTGTTGATAGTATTAAAGATTGCTATGCGGTGCTTGGCATTATTCATACCTGCTGGAAGCCAATGCCGGGTCGGTTTAAGGACTATATTGCTATGCCTAAGCCCAATCTTTATCAATCTCTTCATACAACCGTTATCGGTCCAAAAGGAGCCCCTTTAGAGGTTCAGATTCGTACGAAGGAAATGCATGAGATTGCAGAATACGGAATCGCAGCTCATTGGGCTTACAAAGAAGGAAAGAAGCTAGACCCAAATAAAGATAATTCAGAGGAGAAATTGGCTTGGTTCCGAGAAATCCTCGAATCACAGAGTGAAACGCATGATGCAGAAGAGTTTATGGAGTCCTTAAAGGTCGAACTATTTGCTGATATGGTTTATGTCTTTACACCAAAAGGTGATGTGATTGAGTTACCTAAAGGCTCGGTTCCGATTGATTTTGCCTACAAGATTCACACCGAGGTTGGTAATCATACGATTGGTGCACGTGTTAATGGAAAGATGGAACCACTCGATTATCCTTTGAAAAATGGAGATATCGTCGAGGTGATGACATCCAATCATTCTTATGGTCCATCACGTGACTGGGCCAAGATGGCCCAAACCTCTCAGGCTCGAAATAAGATTAAGCAATTCTTTAAGAAGCAACAACGTGAAGAAAATGTTGTGAAGGGTAAGGAATTAGTTGAAAAAGAGATCAGTGCAGCCGGCTTTGATCCTAAGCAAGTATTCACACAAAATAACTTACAGCGCGTTGCCGACCGTTTTAATTTTATTAGTATTGATGATATGTATGCTGCTGTTGGTTATCAAGGGATAACGGCATCACAAATTGCCACTCGCCTAATGGATAAAGTACGGAAAGCCGATGAGAAGAAAGAGCTTGAGGATACCATTGAAGAGGTTCAGCATAAAACAAAGCCTAACTCACCTCGTCGAAAAGACTCAGGTGTAAGGGTTGAGGGTGTTGATAACCTACTTGTTCGTTTGGCAAAATGCTGTAACCCTGTTCCAGGTGATGAAATTGTTGGCTTTATCACTAAAGGGCGAGGTGTATCGGTGCACAGGAAAGATTGTCCTAATATGAATATTGAAGGAATAAAAGAACGTACTTTACATGTTGAATGGGAATCGGAATCAGCAAGCACAAAGCAATACCATGTTGATTTGGAGATTTCAGGATATGACCGCCGCGGGTTATTAAATGATGTCCTTCATACGGTTAATGAAATCGGGACAAATATTATAGCCGTCAGTGGTAAGTCAGATCGTAACAAGATCGTTGTTATTCATCTAACACTTCTGATTCATAATCTCAGCCATCTACGCAAAATAGTAGAGCGATTAAAGCAAATTAAAGACATCTATACCGTTGAACGTGTCGTTCAGTAAAAAGGGGTTAAAGGATATATGAAAGCAGTTATTCAGCGTGTTAGTCAAGCTCGCGTTAAAGTCGATGAGAAGATTGTTGGTGAGATTGGTCAAGGGTTAGTCGTTTTATTAGGGGTAACTCACGAAGATACCGATGAAGACTTACAATATCTTGTCAAAAAAATTAGTCATCTACGAATATTCGAAGATAAACAGCAAAAAATGAATTTATCCGTTCAAGATATTCATGCAGAAATTCTTTCTATCTCACAATTCACTCTATATAGTGATACGCGAAAAGGTAGACGTCCTAACTTTATCGCAGCAGCTAAACCCGATAAGGCACTTCCTATGTATGAAACTTTTAACCAAGAGCTTGAGCAAGCTGGTATAAAAGTAGAGACAGGAGAGTTTGGTGCTATGATGGCAGTAGAGCTTATTAATGATGGACCAGTTACCATTGTCATTGATAGCCAAGAACGTCATTAATATTTAAGAAAAATAAACTGACTAAAAATGATTCATTTCATTTTTAGTCAGTTTTTTAGTCCTATTTCTTAACTAAAAGTGTAGTTTCAGAAATACACCAGTTTGTGGAGAATCTAACCTTCGTAGGGACCAATGCGATTGTTAAATTTGTTAACTAGTTTAGGCGTAACGCATATGATAGAAAGTCTTGTCAGATAAACGCCTTTGAATTAAGAATGCTTCTTTATTTTCCTTACATAATACTTGAAGAAAGTTTGGAGAGAGGAGAAGTTATAGCGCCACATTGTGATCTATGAGTTTACGAAATAAATGCAACCAAATGAGTTAGTATCAAACTCGCTTAATTACCGCCGATTCTATCCTTCTCATGATTTAAGTTCTATAAATCTATCTACTTACAAATTAATCCATTACTCGTATTTTATTATAATTTACATCTTCTTTACACACAATTAACGATAAGTTCAAACTTAACCGTTATGATGGACATGTGGTCAAGTTAAGAGCACACATGAATAAAGATGAAAACTATAGGAGGATTTATCTTATGAAGAAATTAAAGTTAGTGGGGTTAGCTTTACTCGTCATGTTATCGATCGGTTTCTTAGCAGCATGTGGAGGAACAGATGATGATACAAGTAATGACGCAAATGAGAACACAAATGATCAAGAAGAAAATGTCGATACAGATGAAAATGATGCAAATGATGATCAAGAACTATCTGGTAGTGTTGTCATTGATGGTTCTGGAACTGTTTATCCTTTAATGGCTCGTATTGCAGAAGAGTATATGACAACGGAACAACAAGGTGTTTCTGTTGAAGTTGCACGCTCTGGTACAAGTGCTGGATTCCAAAAATTCTTAGTGCCAGATGGGACAGACTTTAACGATGCCTCTCGAGAAATTAAAGATGAAGAACTACAAGCAGCTGAAGAAGCTGGATTTGAAGTAAAGGAATTAAAAGTAGCATTAGATGGTTTAACTATTGTTATTCACCCAGATAATGATTGGGCAACTGAATTAACAAAAGACGATGTGATTAACATTTTCAAATCAGGTGGTAGCATTACAAACTGGTCTGATATTAATTCAGACTGGCCAAATGAAGAAATAAAGACTTTTGGTCCGAATGAAAATCATGGGACATATGAATTTTTCCATGAGAATATACTAGATAAAGAAGATTTAAAAGATAATGTTGATTTACAACAAGAGTACTCTACTTTAGTTACATTAGTTTCAGAAGATGTTAACTCAATTGGTTTCTTCGGCTTTGGTTACTATGTAAATAACCAAGACAGCGTTAAGGCTGTTAGCATTGACTTTGGTGATGGCCCGGTTGAGCCAACACTTGATACAATCGCTGAAGATGGTGACTATGCTGAGTTCACTAGACCAGTATTTACTTACTTAAACTTAGATCATGCTAAATCTAAGCCACAAGTTTTAGATTATGCTATTTATCTGATGAACAACATTAATACGTTCGCAGGTGAAACTGGATTTGCTCCATTGCCAGATGCAGATGTACAGCAAGAAATCGATTTTCTTGAATCATTAAACTAGATAAGATGGTGTAAAGAGGAGGGCATAGGCTCTCTTCTTTATGTCATGATAAAAGGTGGGTTAGTTGTGTCAAATTATAATCATGCTAAAAGAGATGATACTGTACGTGTAAAGACATTAATTGAACAACAAAAGGATACTAAAACCTTGCTTTATTTTGGGGAGAAATTTATTCCAAAACTATTATTTGTTGTGGCCTTTTTGTCTATTTTAACTACTGTAGGCATTGTATTGGTTTTGGTAACGGAAACGTTTGAATTTTTCCAGCGTGTATCGGTAATTGAATTTTTTACAGGTACAGTGTTAAAACCATTAAGCCAAAATCCTGAGTTTGGGGTACTACCATTAATTAATGGGACGATCGTATCCTCAGTTATTGCTATGCTTGTAGCAGGACCGATTGGTATTATGACGGCAGTATTTCTTAGCGAATACGCATCAGATCGAGTACGACGTCTGCTTAAGCCAATCCTTGAGTTGCTAGCTGGTATTCCAACGATTGTTTATGGTTTTTTCGCTTTCACATTCGTAACCCCTTTATTACGACAATTCATTCCTGAACTAGATGCTACTAATATTCTAAGCCCAGGATTAGTAATGGGTATTATGATTATTCCTATGATTGCATCATTATCTGAGGATGCGATGAGTGCTGTTCCCAATTCCATTCGAGAAGGGGCGTTAGCATTAGGGGCGACCAAGCTAGAAGTAACCTTTAAGGTTATCATTCCTGCCGCTTTTTCAGGGATTGTGGCTTCTTTTGTATTAGGCATTTCTAGAGCGATTGGAGAGACAATGATTGTCACGATTGCAAGTGGAAGCTCAAAGAATTTCACTTTTGATGTCACTAAATCGATGCAGACCATGACTGCCTATATTGTCGAGGTTGCTGGTGGAGATGCTTCAACAGGCTCAACTATTTACTATAGTCTCTATGCGGTTGCGATGACATTATTTGTATTTACTTTATTAATGAATATACTAGCACGCTTTGTTTCTCGTCGCTTTAGGGAGGAATATTAATGAAATATATTGATCAACATCATGTTATTAAGAAAATGAAACGTCGTATCATGCTAAATAACTTTCTTAAAGGCTTGTTTTTTCTTGCGACAACCTTTGGCATTATCATATTAGCGGTGTTATTTGTTCAAATTTTTACTGAAGGATTTGGCTATATTGATACTAACTTTTTAACAGGTATGCTTTCAACTGATCCTGATCGAGCTGGAATTATGGGGGTTATTCTAGGAACGCTATGGTTAATGGTTGTAGTTGTTCCGATCACGATGATACTAGGTGTTGGTACAGCTATATATAATGAGCTTTATGCTAAAAAAGGTAAACTTCAATCTATTATTCAAACAAATATAGCGAATTTATCAGGTGTTCCTTCAATTGTTTATGGGATTTTAGGGATGACCATATTTGTACGGGCGATGAATTTAGGAAGTGTAGTGCTAGCTGGTGGACTAACGATGTCCTTACTCGTGCTACCAATTGTTATTGTTTCAAGTCAAGAGGCATTGCGTGCTGTACCACAGTTCTTAAGTGAGGCTTCCTATGGTTTAGGCGCAACCAAATGGCAAACTGTCAAAAATATTATATTGCCAGCCGCATTACCAGGTATTTTAACAGGGACGATACTAGCCTTATCACGTGCAATTGGGGAGACAGCTCCTTTGGTTGTTTTGGGGATTCCGGCTTTATTAATTCCTTTCCCGGGCGGTTTGATGGATCGTTTTACCGTCTTACCTATGCAAATTTATTACTGGACACTTGATGCCTCGTTAGTAGCGGAATATGCTAATCTAGCTTCGGCAACGATTATTGTCTTGTTATTAATGCTGTTCATCTTAAATTCAGTGGCTATTCTAATTCGCAATAAATTCCAACAACGTTATTAGATCAGGAGGAAAACCATTATGGATTTCGTAGCAAAAGTAACCATTAACCAAACAAATGAATTGAATAAAGCAGAAGTGGTTTATGATACAGAAGATTTAAATTTATGGTATGGTAACAAACATGCCCTGAAAAATATAAATTTACCTATCTATGAAAAAGAAGTGACCGCGATTATTGGACCTTCAGGCTGCGGCAAGTCTACGTATTTAAAGACTTTAAATCGTATGGTTGAGCTTGTGCCGAATGTTCATACATCAGGTGTCATAAAATATCGTGATCGTAATATTCTAGATAAGAGCTTTAAAGTTGAAGAACTTCGAACAAAAGTAGGGATGGTATTTCAAAAGCCGAATCCTTTTCCGAAATCAATTTACGATAATATTACTTATGGTCCAAAGATTCATGGGATTAGAAACAAAAAAATATTAGATGAGATTGTCGAGAAAAGCTTACGTGGTGCTGCCATTTGGGATGAGGTCAAGGATCGCTTAAAGGAAAATGCTTATGGATTGTCCGGTGGTCAACAACAACGTCTTTGCATAGCTAGAGCTTTGGCGATAGAACCTGATGTTATCCTAATGGATGAGCCTACCTCTGCACTAGACCCGAAATCAACTTTGAAAGTTGAAGAATTGATTCAAGATTTGAAAAATGACTACTCGATTGTGATTGTCACTCATAATATGCAGCAAGCTGCAAGAATATCAGATCGTACTGCTTTCATGCTAAATGGTGAATTAATTGAGTTTAAGCATACCAATACACTTTTCTCAACACCAGAAGACAAGCGTACAGAAGATTATATTACTGGCCGATTTGGCTAATTTATAGGAGGTAACTTAAATGCCGGCACGTGAATTGTTTGATTTAGAGCTTGAAGAGGTAAGAGATAAAGTCATTGAGTTAGCAAAGGCAGCTCGGGAACAATTAGAGCATTCTGTGGATGCTTTGTACAAAGCAGATGTAGAACTTGCCCAAAAAGTTATTGAAGCAGATACACAGCTTGATGAGCTAGACCTAATGATTAATGAATCTGCTATTTTACTGATTGCCAAGCAACAGCCTGTGGCAACAGATTTACGTAAGCTTATTGTTGCGATTAGGACCTCAACAGATTTAGAGAGAATGGCCGATAATGCCAAAAACATCGCCAGATCAGCACTCCATCTAGGATCAGACCATCAACTGACGATTCACGAAGCATTAGCTGATATGCGTGATGTAGCCTTTAAAATGATTGATTTGGCGATAGAAGCTTACAAAGAAGAGGATATCCAGTTGGCTAAAAAGCTTTCTGAATTAGATGACCTAATTGACCGTATGTTTGCGCAAGTATTAGAAGAATTGCTGCATATGTCTGCTACCAATCCGCAAAAAATTCAGTTGATTATGCAGATGGCCTTTAGTGCCCGCTATATCGAGCGATTCGGCGATCACTTAACAAATATTGCTGAGAGTATTATGTACCTTGTTAAAGGGGAAAACTATGACTTAAATGAGTAATAAAATAAAGGGCATCAAGAAGATCAACACTTCCTGATGCCCTTTGTTTATAGAAGTGTAACTGGCTGGGCTGCGATACTCGTCCCATCGAAGGGCTTTTGTAAGGCTCCCCCTTCAAGAAAGAAGGGAATGTCTAATCAGGAGATCCAACAGCCAGTAACGGCCCGATTGGTTCAACTAACGTTCAGTGGGGGAGCAAGGAAGCTGATTAAGTTCGCAACGCCGTGTCGCAACGTCTGCACGAACACATCCTATGCGTCGAAACCCCCATTGAACGAAGGTTCACTTATATGTGAACCCGGCGATTCAGATGAAAATCATTTTTGTTTACTTGTCAAGAAATATTGCTGTAAGCCCTCAATTATACCCTGTGTTATTTTACGTTGATAAGCATGTGACTGAATCTGTTTTTCTTCTTCTTGGTTTGAAATGAAACCAAGCTCCAATAAGATTCCAGGTCGACTTAACCCTCGTAATACTAAATAGTTTCCGTATTCAACACCACGATCATTGGCTCCAGTATATTCAATCAACTGATTGTGAACATATTCTGCCAGTAATTGCTCACTTTCATTTCGATAATAACTATTAATGCCAGTTGCAGTCGGATATTGTGGTTCACTATTATAATGTAAACTAATAAACACGTCAGCGTGAACATAATTAGCCAATGTTGCCCTGGGCATTAGAGCGTAATAATAATCATCCTCTCGAGTCATCACAACATCTGCACCTAACTGTGAGAGCTGATCTCGAAGTACTTCAGCTGTGTAAAGTGCATAATGGCTTTCATAATGATCGGTAATACTAATTGCCCCAACATCAACGCCACCATGTCCGGGATCAATCACAATCGTTTTACCTTTAAAAATAGATTGGTCGACAGTCTGTTCGAAAGGGTTTGCTTCCACGATCCAAAGTGGAATAAAGCCGGTAAGATCATTCCAAGTCACTTCAATCCAATCCTCATAGGTATCTCCTAGCTCTATCTTCTCATTGAATGGTAGTTCACCAATGAGATCACTATCTGTTGTTGGCTGAGCCCGGACATTTACATGTTCAAATGGGATATGAAAATAATCCTGCTGATCTGATTGGTCGGTCATTTCCGGTGAGGCTGGTTGATCTTTAAGAGTTGTTACAAATTGACTATTTATCCAACCTGTTTGGCCGGCGAACTCAATGGCTATCCAATCACCATCATGTTCAACAACTGGGTGTGTTTCACCTTGATTAACATGGCCTATAGGTTCAAACTCTGTTCCTGGTCCAGAACGAACGAGTAATTGATCACCACTAATTTGGATGCTCTCAGCATAAGTAGGTCCAACAGACAGGCTAATTAAAACTAACAAGATAATTAGATTTATGGGATATTTTAACTTTTTCAATAACATCGTATACTCCTTAACTAAGTTGGCTATCTTTATCATAATCGGATAACTGTTCCAAGTCAAAATTTATCATATTGATTAAGAAAAATGCAAAACAGACTTGACATTGACATGGTCAAACAGTATATTATAGACAATTCTAATAATTATCGACTAATACCAATGAGGGAAAGAGTAGTTAAAAAGGGCGGTTAAAGAGAGGGGATCTACGAGCTGAGAGGATCTCTAACAAGCGTTTTAATGAAAGACATTCCGTAGGTACTATGCTGAAAATAGCTAGTAAGCATAGTCGTTTGCAGGCGTTAACTGCTTTAAGTGGGATTGAATCATTCTTCAATTCAACTAGGGTGGCAACACGGGTATTCGCTCGTCCCTTTATAGGGAGGCGATTTTTTTATGCTTAAAAATATTTTATGATAAAGAAATTTAACCATCACTTCATTCATTTGGATGATTAGGGAGGCAAAATAATGATTAATTTACCAAGAGGAACACAAGATATTTTACCGGGGGAGAGTGAGAAATGGCAATTTATTGAGCAAAAATTTATTGAATTATGCCATACCTATAATTATAAAGAAGTAAGGACGCCGATTTTTGAACATACCGAGTTATTTCAACGGGGGGTAGGTGATACAACGGATATCGTCCAACGAGAAATGTATACTTTTGAAGATCGAGGTGGAAGAAGTATAACCCTTCGACCTGAGGGAACAGCATCTGTAACACGTGCATTTGTTCAACATAAATTACACGGTTCTGCCAATCAGCCCCAGAAATTATTTTACATTGGTCCGATGTTCCGTTATGAAAGACCACAACAGGGACGCATGCGACAATTTGTCCAATTTGGTGTTGAAGCATTAGGAAGCTCAGATCCAGCTATTGATGCTGAAGTAATCAGTCTAGCTATGTCATTTTATCGAAGTCTTGGCTTAAAATCATTACGGTTGGTTCTGAATTCATTAGGAGATCAGGAGAGCAGACAAAAGCACCGAACGGCTCTGATTAACCACTTTAAACCCTATCAAGCAGAACTTTGTTCGGATTGTCAATTGAGACTAGAGCAAAATCCATTACGTGTATTAGATTGTAAGAAAGACCGTGATCACATTGCGATGCAAAATGCACCCAAAATTCTAGATTACTTAAACGAGGAATCAGCACAATATTTTGAGCAAGTTAAGCAATATTTAGCTGTGATGGGGGTTGACTATGTCGTCGATCCTAATCTAGTCCGTGGGCTAGACTATTACAACCACACTGCCTTTGAAATTATGAGTGATGCTGAGGGATTTGGTGCGATTACCACATTAACTGGTGGTGGACGTTATAACGGCTTAGTTGAAGATTTAGGTGGTCCGAGTACACCAGGGATTGGCTTTGCTTTTAGTGCAGAGCGTTTGCTAATGGCATTGGCAGCCGAAGGAATTGATTTGCCAATTGATCAAGCCCTAGATTGTTATCTGATAGCGATTGGTAAAGATGCTGAACGCAAGTCTGTTGAATTGACACATCAACTCCGAAGTGAGGGTGTTCAAGCTGATAAAGATTATTTATCTAGAAAGATGAAAGGACAGCTGAAAGCCGCTGATCGTCAGAAAGCAAAGTTTGTGATTATTCTTGGAGACCAGGAGCTGGAGCAGGAAGCTGCTATCATCAAGAATATGGGTACCGGGGCTCAAGAGGTAGTCAAATTTGATCAATTAATTAGATATATAAAACAAAGTTTATAGGGGGTATGTGTGATGAGTGAAATACGACATCTGGCAGGAGAATTACGAATCAATCATGTAGGTGAAGAAGTTGTACTGAAAGGCTGGGTACAAAAACGTCGTGATTTAGGTGGGCTGATTTTTATTGATCTACGTGATCGGTCTGGATTAGTTCAGGTTGTATTTAACCCTGATGTTTCTAAAGAAGCCTTAGCTATAGCTGAGTCAGTAAGAAGTGAATATGTATTGCGGATAACTGGGCATGTTGTTGCACGAACTGAGAATACGGTTAATAAGAAAATGGCAACTGGAGCGATTGAGGTGATGGCTCAGTATGTTGATATTTTAAATGAAGCAAAGAATCCACCTTTTACCGTGCTAGATCATGCAGAAATCTCTGAAGATATTCGATTAAAATATCGTTATCTTGATTTAAGAAGAGAAACTATGCAACAAACCTTCAAGTTAAGACATCAAGCTTCACAAGTCATTCGAAACTTTTTAAGTGAGTCAGGCTATTTAGAAATGGAAACACCAATGCTAACAAAAAGTACCCCTGAAGGTGCACGTGATTATTTAGTACCTAGTCGGGTACACGAAGGTCATTTTTATGCGTTACCTCAGTCACCACAATTGTTTAAACAATTAATTATGGTGGCAGGTTTTGAGCGTTACTTTCAATTTGCTCGTTGTTTTCGTGATGAGGATTTACGTGCAGATCGTCAACCAGAATTTACGCAAATTGATATTGAAACATCATTTATGAGTAGCGATGAGATTATGGATATGACAGAGCAAATGATGAAGCAACTTATGAAGGAGGTTAAAGGGTTTGAATTAACTCTACCTTTGCCTAGACTAACTTATGCTGAAGCCATGTCTCGCTTCGGTTCTGACAAACCAGATACACGGTATGGATTAGAATTAGTCAATATCTCTACGTTGGTTTCTGATTCTGAGTTTAAAGTGTTTGCATCGACCATCTCTTCAGGAGGACAAGTCAACGGTATAAACGTGACAGGACAAGCCTCACAATTTTCTAGAAAAGACATCGATAAATTGACCGATTTCGTCAAAATTTACGGAGCAAAAGGGTTAGCCTGGCTCAAGGTAGAACAAGGTCAATTAAAGGGGCCGATTGCAAAGTTTTTTGATGATCAGAAACAGTCGGACTTAATAGCAGCATTTGATGCCCAAGAAAATGATTTACTATTATTTGTAGCAGACAAAACCCAAGTTGTTTATGATAGCTTAGGGGCATTAAGACAAAAACTTGCTAAAGAATTAGGATTAATCGATGAAAGTCAGTTTAATTTTGTTTGGGTAACGGATTGGCCATTATTGGAGTTTGATGAGGATGCGAAACGCTACTTCGCTGCCCATCATCCGTTTACTCTACCAATTGCTGAAGATATTGATAAGCTCGATACGAAACCGGATCAAGTGAAGGCTGAAGCCTACGACTTAGTGCTAAATGGCTTTGAGCTTGGTGGTGGATCACTTCGTATTCATAAGCGTGATTTGCAGGAGAAAATGTTTGAAGTGTTAGGGTTTAGTAAAGAAGAAGCTTATGAGCAATTCGATTTTCTGCTCAATGCTTTAACATATGGTGCGCCACCTCATGGAGGGATTGCTTTAGGTTTTGACCGATTGGTCATGTTATTAGCCGGCAAGACAAATCTACGTGATACTATTCTATTCCCTAAAACAGCATCCGCCTCCGATCCATTGACTTATGCACCAGGTTCTGTTAGTCCGGCACAATTAGATGAGCTTCATTTAAAGCTTGCATTAAAAAAGTCCGATTCATAGGCAGCAGTTAGCCATCGGATTGGAACTTGATTATCAAGAAAAATTATGCTAAGATATGTGCAGGAGTTAAGTATAGCTGAGTGAACAATCCTGATGTGTACGTTGAAATTATTAATGTTTTGACCGAACATTATAAAGTCGGGAGCTCGATGTTTCTGTGTGGATTACATGCCTTAAAGTGAGGACTTAAGAAGCGGAGAACAGAGCACCCACCTGCCAAGAGCGGGTTCAAAACTTTCTATTTAGACGGCACGATCGGGATTAAATAGAATACAACAATTATTAAAAACTCATTTCTAATGAAATGAGTTTTTTTGGTTCTACGTCAAAATATTGAAAAGCTTGTTCATGACATTGTAATACATCTCAAGTGGTAAACGGCTGTGTTTGCCATATGGTACCGTGAATGAGAAAGGACAAATGCGATGACGTAAACTTCTATCCCATTACCTTCTGTTGTTTTCACTGTCATTTCTCTGAAATTTACTTGCATTTGTTTTCCTGCTGGTAACTCTTCCAGCTTCGTATGTACAGTACGTCATCATCTTTGGAATATGAAGTGTTTCTCGAAGTTCCCTAACATATGTTCGAACAGTACTTTCTCCAATCTCTTTAAATGAACATCGTTTTCTAACCAATCTGCAATTTGAGAAGCAGATAAATCTGGATGCTCTCTAAGCCAACCAACTATGTTATCACGACACGGGTTCAATTTTCTCTTTCTTGTTTTCAGGATATTTACCCAGTTGCACGCTTCTTCAAAATCTAATTCTAGATAAGCATATACGGTGTTCCGTGATAGGTCGCATTTTTTTTGCGATCGCAGACACTTTAAACCCTTGTCTTTTTAATTGATGAACTGCCATAATCTTTTCTATTTTTACACCTTTTTTAAGAAGGATTATTTATTAACATTAGAGAATTGAATAACAAGATCATTAAGCGTAGAGGGGATTTTGCAATGAAAAAATTATCCTGTAATTGAAAAAATTATAAAGTAGTAGGGGAAAGAAACTTAAAATTGTATATATTTGAGCCACCATCAAAGCAAAAAGACAGACCAGCTATTCTATTTTTAATGGGGGTAGCTTTAAAAAGAACCCAAAAACCCCAGTACAATTCCAACATCAAGCAGATTATTTTTCTTCTAAGGGTATGGTTGCAATATGTGTTGAATATCGAAATGGCTCGGATGAAGGTTTCCTACCACCTCAGGCAATTTATGATGTTAAATCTGCTATACGATGGGTAAGAGGAAATTCCTCTGATTTAGGAGTAGATCCGAACAAAATAGTTGTATGTGGTTCGTCTGCGGGTGCATATATTGCTGTGTCTTCTATTATGTTTGATGATTTGTATGATGAACACGAATATAATAATCAAGGAACAAATCATGTTCCTAATGTTCTAATTGTTTTTTCAGGAGTCATGGATGGTGTTGATATAATGAGAAGACGCTATCCTGAATTATTGGAAAAAGCTATGGAGATATCACCTATACATAATATTAAAAATTGTTTGCCACAAACTTTATGGTTTTGTGGTACATCGGATATCGATTATGAACACAATAAAGCGTTTATAAAACTGATGAAACAAGAAGGAAATGATATAACAGTAAAAACATTTGAAGGTATAGAACACGGATTTTTTAACTATGGTAGGCATCAGAACGAGTATTTTCATATAACAGAGTATGAAATTGAGAAATATTTACATTCGTTGCAGATTATTTAGTAGTTAATTGAAAAAGGTCACTAATAAAAGCTATGAAAACAAAATTAAATTAAGAAGTGTTTGTGAAATAATACACATAAATTATTGGGTGCTTTAGTTGAAGAAGGCAATAAAATTGGACCACACATATTAGATATATCTAATATGTGTGGTCCTTTTAGCGTCAACTGTTTCACTTTCCTAAGCTAAATATAACCAGCGCTTGCTTTTTTTATTATTATGAGCGTTTTAAATTTTGTTTTAACGAGCCACCTGCTCTAAGTTTCCGTTTTTATCCATAATAAAGGTGGGAAGTTTTTTCTCATCTTCATCATTGAAAACCACCATTTTACGGGCCCGATCCATAATTTTCAAGAATGTTTGATAGTCTTCTTGAACCGTTTCAAGCTGCTTTTCCAATGATTTAACTTGCTTTAATAGTTTTTCGTTCTCGGTGACAAGTTGTTGTTGCTTTTGTTCAAGCTCATTATAGGCATGAATTTGTTTGTGAGATTGTTCTGTTTGCTTTTTTAAATGGGTCAAATATTGAATCACTTGATTTAAATCTAGTGATAGTGGTTCTGAAGCATCCTTAATCTCGCTTATCTCCTTTTGATAGACTGGTGGCTTGGTTTGCTTCACTTTATGCTGTAGGAGCTGTTCCCGTTTATTCTGTTTGCGCTGTCGTTTAGCAATGGCTACAGCCTGTTCATAATTTTGTCTTACTTCTGCATTCCAGCGAAAGCCACATGCAGCCGATGTACGATTTAATTGATCACCGACTTCTTCAAAAGCGTTAAGCTGTGTACTACCCTCGCGTATATGTCTTAACACTGTTTCTGCTAATAATAGGTCATCCTCATGCGACCATGCATCTTGTCTAACCTTTGCCATCAATTTCACTCCTTATCAATTGATCTATATTTATATAATCAATAGGTTCTTTAATTGAAGTATGGACAAAAGCTAGATTAATTATTCATATTTATTAATTTGTTCATACATTTGCTTCAATGCTCTTTCAAATTTACCAGTTTCTAAGGGTTGATAATATTTTTTTTCTTTTAGTGTATCCGGTAAATACTGTTGTTTGACCCATCCACCAGGGAAATTATGTGGGTATTGATAGCCGACCCCTCTGCCTAATTTGCTTGCACCTTGATAATGACTATCTTTTAAATGATCAGGGATCTCACCTATTTGTTGATGTCTAACATCAGCAAGAGCCTGGTCAAGTGCTTTGTAGGCAGAATTAGATTTTGGTGATAAACAAAGTTCGACTATGGCCACCGCTAGTGGAATCCTTGCTTCTGGAAAGCCAACGCGCTCCGCAGCTTCAATTGCTGCTAATGTTCTCGGTCCAGCTTGAGGGTTGGCAAGTCCAATATCTTCGTAAGCAATAACGAGCATTCTACGGGCAATACTATCGAGATCACCTGCTTCAATTAATCGAGCAAGATAATGAAGCGCAGCATTGACATCACTCCCACGAATGGATTTCTGAAAGGCTGATAGCACATCATAGTGAGCATCACCATTTTTGTCATGAGAAAAACTTTTTTTCTGCATACAGGCCTCAGCTACTGATAAATCAATCGAAACTTTATCATTACTTTTCTTCGTTGAGTATGCTGCGAGTTCTAGGCCATTTAATGCTGCCCGAAGATCACCATTTGCCGCATGGGCGAAATGCGTGAGAGCATCATCGCTAACCGTAAGCTGCATGTTTCCTAATCCATTTTCTTGATCGTTGATCGCACGTTCAAGTGCTTGTTTGACTTCATTAATGGTTAGGCGTTTTAATTCAAATAAGTGAACACGACTTCTTATCGCAGGATTGATGGCATGATACGGATTGCTTGTTGTACAGCCAATTAAGGTAATCAGATTGCTTTCCACATGTGGTAATAAAAAGTCTTGTTTGCCTTTATCAAGCCGATGAACTTCATCTAGAACTAGCACTAATGTTCCTGACATTTTAGCTTCTTCAACTGCAATTTCCATATCCTTTTTTTTATCGATAACAGCATTTAATACTTTATAACGTAACTCAAGTGATTCTGCTAGAGCGGTTGCCATAGAGGTTTTACCAGTTCCTGGAGGGCCAAATAAGATCATTGAGGCAAGTCTATTTGCCTCAATCATGCGGCGAATCATCTTTCCTTCTCCGACTAAATGGGCTTGACCAATAATGTCATTGATATGTTTAGGGCGTAATCGGTATGCGAGTGGCTGTTGTACCATAGGCTTTCACGGCTCCTTTAAATAGGCTGATTCGTTTCAAAAGATAACGAGCGTGTCTTAATCGTTTCTTTGACTTGACTTAAATAATTATTTTCGATTAGAATATAATACATTTGTATATATCAGATAGATATAGTCGCCTTTTATCGTACTTATTCTCCAATTGAAATGCAAGTGTTATCTTATTCATGCTATAATAGCGAAAGAGAAATAGTAGCGACTAGAAGAATTGGTCAAGAATTAAGGGAGTGGCATTAACATGAAGATTTCGACAAAAGGGCGTTATGGTTTAACGATCATGATTGCTTTAGCTAAAAAAACAGGGGATGGGCCGATTTCATTAAAGAGTATTGCTCAAGAAAATGATTTATCTGAACACTATTTAGAACAGCTTGTTCCACCATTAAGAAATGCTGGACTTGTTCGAAGTGTACGTGGAGCTTATGGAGGATACATGCTGGCAAAATCAGCTAAAGAGATTACTGCTGGTGATGTCATTCGGATTCTAGAAGGTCCGATTACACCAGTTGAAGGAATAGAAGATGAAGAGCCAGTTAAACAAGCGCTCTGGATTAGGATTCGTGATGCAGTGAAAAATGTGTTAGATACAACGACCTTAGATGATCTATCTAAATACAATGAAACGGGAGAGAATGAACCGTATATGTTTTATATCTAAAGTTTGGAATTCGGGAAGGATGAGAAGTAATGGATGCAATCTATTTGGATCATGCAGCGACAACACCCATGCATCCGGAAGTTATTAAAGTTATGACAAGCCTAATGGAGGATACATTTGGTAATCCATCAAGTATTCATCACTATGGTCGCAAGGCCCGAGCGCAGCTTGATAAAGCGAGACGCTATATAGCTCATTCAATAAGTGCTCATGAAAAGGATATTTATTTTACTAGTGGTGGAACGGAAGCAGATAACCTTGCTTTAATTGGTGTCGCTTTAGCTAATCAAACAAAAGGTAATCATATTATTACAACAAAAATAGAACATCATGGTATCCTCCGTACAGCGGAGTACCTTGAATCAATCGGTTTTGAGGTCAGCTACTTACCTGTAAATTCAGTTGGATTGGTTGATCCTGAAGCTGTCAAGCAAGCCTTGAGACCAGATACGATTCTTGTTTCTATTATGTTTATTAATAACGAGGTCGGTTCGATTCAGCCTATTAAACAAATCGGTCAATTATTAGCAGATCACCAAGCTTATTTTCATACGGATGCTGTTCAGGCATATGGTTTATTGCCAATTGATGTGACTGAACTAGGGGTTAATCTTTTATCTGCTTCTGCTCATAAAATTAATGGCCCTAAAGGTGTTGGGTTTCTTTATGCTCAAAAGGGTATAAAGCTGCAAGCGATGCAATTTGGTGGGTCTCAAGAACGCCTAAAGCGAGCAGGAACAGAAGGCTTACCTGGTATTATGGGCATGAAGAAAGCAATTGAATTAATTGAGCAATCAAGCTATCAATGCTATGCTCATTACCAAGAGCTTAGAGAGTTATTTTATCAGCAATTGGTTCAAGCAGGGATTGACTTCAAAGTTAATGGTGTATTAAAAAATAGTTCACCGACAATCCTTAACCTTAGCTTCCCCAATACACATGTCGAATCAGTATTAATGAACTTGGACCTTGAAGGGATCGCAGCTTCGAGTGGTAGTGCTTGTACAGCTGGATCTCTTGAATCCTCGCATGTACTCACGGCGATGTATGG
Organism: Amphibacillus sediminis NBRC 103570; assembly: GCF_001552275.1. Classification (GTDB taxonomy): domain Bacteria; phylum Bacillota; class Bacilli; order Bacillales; family Amphibacillaceae; genus Amphibacillus_B; species Amphibacillus_B sediminis. The sequence continues at coordinate 316,263 of NZ_BCQW01000001.1, read as the reverse complement.
CAAAGACGATGCCAGAACTAGGAATTCAATTCGTTTTAGCTTTGGACTAGCCAATAATCGGGAACAGGTAATTGAAGCTGCTGATCGTGTTGTTAAGATCATTAAACGATTGGTCAATCAAAGTGAAAAACATAAAGATGGTGATTTATAATGAAGCAAAATAAAGATATACGCGTCGTGGTTGGAATGAGCGGAGGTGTAGATTCTTCTGTAGCCGCTCTTTTACTCAAAGAACAAGGTTATGATGTGATCGGGATATTTATGAAAAACTGGGATGATACAGATGATGAGGGCTTTTGTACCGCAACTGAGGATTATGATGATGTTGTAAGGGTTTGTAATCAGCTTGAAATTCCTTATTTTGCTGTAAATTTTGAGAAAGAGTATTGGGATAAAGTTTTTACTTACTTTTTAGATGAGTACAGAGCAGGACGAACGCCAAATCCTGATGTTATCTGTAATAAAGAAATTAAATTTAAAGCTTTTTTGAATCATGCATTGTCTTTAGGAGCAGATTATGTCGCTACAGGGCATTATGCACAAACTCGATTAAATGGTGATCGAGTTGAGTTACTTAGAGGTGCAGATGATAATAAAGATCAGACCTACTTCCTTAATCAATTGTCAGCGGATGTCTTGAAAAAGGTGATGTTCCCACTAGGGCATTTACCGAAAAAGGAAGTCCGTCGTATTGCGAAGGAAAATGGTCTAGCTACAGCGAACAAAAAGGATAGTACAGGCATTTGCTTCATTGGTGAGCGTGATTTTAAAACATTTTTAAGCGAATATTTACCGGCCCAACCTGGCCGAATTCAAACAATGAGTGGTGAAGATAAAGGGCAACATGATGGACTAATGTATTACACCATTGGTCAACGACAGGGACTAGGTATCGGTGGTCCAGGTGGTCCTTGGTTTGTAGTAGGAAAAAACCTTGAAGAAAATATTCTTTATGTTGAGGCGGGGCATGACAATATCTATATGCAATCCGATCAACTTATTGCATTGGACGTTAATTGGATCAACAAGCCGATCGCACAAAGGTTCGACTGCACGGCTAAGTTTCGCTACCGTCAAAAAGATAGTAAAGTAACTGTAACCATTCAAGAGGATCAAACCGTTAAAGTAGATTTTGCATCACCTGAACAAGCGGTTACCCCAGGACAAGCTGTTGTCTTTTACCAGGACGAAATTTGTCTAGGGGGCGGTACAATTGATCAGATCTTTAATAGAGGTCGCAAATTAGATTATGTCGGATAAAGTGAAACTTCGTTAAGTGGGGGTTTTGACGCATAGGATGTGCTCGTTCAGACGTTACGACACGACGTCGCGAACTTAGTCGGCCTTCTCTCTCCCCGACTGAATGTTAGTTGAACCAATCGGGCCGTTACTGGCTGTTGGATCTCTCATTTAGAAATGACGTGTTCCCTTATTTCTTGAAGGAGGAGGCTTACAAAAGCCCTTCGTTGGGGCGAGTAATCGTAGCCCAGCCAGTTACACTGCGATAGAGAATGAAACTAGTCTTTAAATTGAAATGCGAGAAAAGGAGTGGAGGCATGGATCCTCTAAAAGCGGGCTTAAAACAAATGGAGCAAGGAGATTTCCATCAAGCAGCGTTAAGCTTTCAAGCTGCAATTGAGGAAAAACCTCAGGATCCAATAGGTTATATAAACTTTGGTCAAGTTCTTTTACATTTAGGAGATATAGAACGAGCCAAACTTTTTTTTGAACGAGCGATTGAATTAGATAACAATTTAGCTACAGCTCATTACGGACTAGGTCATCTTTATTACCAGCTTGAAAACTATCAAGAGGCAGCAAAATATTATCAACATGCGATTGATCTTGGTTTGACCGAGACCGATGTCTATTTTATGCTTGGATTAAGCTTGCAATATCAGCAACAATACCAGCAAGCCTTACCTCATTTACAGTATGCTTATCAGCAAAATAACCAGGATAGTGAAATAGCCTTTCAATACGGCTTGGTTCTTGCTCAAACTGACCAGCTTGAGGCAGCTATTCAACAATTTGAACATGTAATAAAATTAGATGCTTCACATAGTGATGCCTATTATAATTTAGCTTTGGCCCACTTATTTAAAGGTCAAACAGGCCTAGCGATTGACTTGTTAAAGCAAACTTTAAAGCTTCAGCCTAACCACTCGATGGCCCAACAAGCATTAAGTGAGATCGAACGACTAATAGCAGAGCAAGTTCGAGATTAAAGGGGATAAAGAGTAATGGAAAATCAGCTTATTATCGAAGATGAAAAGTATATTAAAGGTGAATTAATTTATATGATTTATTCGAATCAGGCTGAACATTTTTCCATTGCAAAAATAAAAGTGCTTGAAACGAATGAATCCTTTGCCGAACCTGAGCTTGTTGTTAAAGGCTATTTTAGTGAATTACTGCCTGGAGAAGCCTATCTATTTAATGGTGAGTTTGTTGAACACAAAAAATTTGGTCTGCAATATGAAGTGAGTCATTTTAAACGCTATTTACCCAATACAAGAGAAGGGTTAATTGCTTATTTATCAAGTGATTTGTTTCATGGTATTGGGAAGCGAACGGCAACTAGAATTGTAGATCAGTTAGGTGAAGGTGCCGTATCAAAGATTTTAGATCAGCCAGATTTGTTAGACCATATTCAAGGTATAACAAAAGAACGTAAAGAGGCTTTAATCAACAGTTTGAAGGAGCACCAAGGCTTTGATCATGTGGTGGTACATTTATCTAAATACGGTATCGGCTTGAAAATGGCACAAAAGATCTATCAGACTTATCAAGATCAAGCGTTAGACATTTTAATGAACAACCCGTATCAATATGTCTTTGATATAGAAGGGTTTGGTTTTCACCGCGCCGATAGTATTGCTAGTCAAAATGAAATTGCACATGACCACCCTGCTCGTCTTCGGGCCGCTTTCTTGTATATTCTTTATGATGCCATGCAAGAAGGCCACGTCTTCCTTCCTGATACGATTTTACTTGAGCGTTCTCGCAGTTTATTAGAATCAAACCAACAACCCATTAATCCAGAACTGCTTAAGGGTCAACTAATCGAAATGGAAGAAGAGCAGTACCTCATTGTGGACGAAGATCGCATTTATTTGCCAGTTTTATTTTATGCTGAGGTTGGATTTTGCTCTAATTTAAAACGCTTATTAATGGAAGAACATGAGCAAGAGGTTGTTGAAGCAGAACTATTAAAAATTGTTGGAAAGATTGAAGAAGAAGAAGTACTAAGCTATGGTAAGGAACAGTATCAAGCAATTGAACAAGCTTTGTCGGAAAAAGTGATGATTCTAACAGGTGGACCTGGCACTGGAAAAACAACAGTCATTAAGGGAATCTTAAGGGCATATAGTGCGAGCCATGAACTTTCACTTAACATAGCGGATTATAATAGTAAGGCTGAGTTTCCCTTTGTTTTGACTGCACCAACAGGTCGAGCTGCTAAACGTTTATCTGAATCAACTGGTCTTCCAGCTGTTACCATTCATCGCTTGTTAGGCTGGGATGGTCATGAAAGCTTTGAAAAAAATAAAGAAAATCCTTTAAATGGTAGATTTTTAGTTGTTGATGAATTTTCAATGGTTGATATCTTTTTGGCTAATCAGTTATTTAAAGCGATACCGAATGGAATGCAAGTTTTATTAGTTGGTGACGAGGATCAGCTTCCTTCTGTTGGACCCGGTCAGGTGTTAGCTGATTTACTGGCTAGTCAGCAGGTAAAGTGTGTTCAACTTAATGAAGTATATCGTCAAAAAGAGGGCTCAAAAATTATACAGCTTGCTCACCATATCAAACATAACCGTTTAACACAGCAAGACTTGGAAAAGGCTAGTGATTTTAATTTTATTCGTAGTCATCGATCTTCGTTAGTTGGAGTCGTTAAGCAAATTGCTCAAAAAGCTATCGACAAGGGATTTGAATTGAAAGATATTCAGATTTTAGCACCAATGTATAAGACTGAGGTGGGTATTCATCAAATTAATCAAGCTCTTCAAGCGGTTGTTAATCCAAAGCGAAAGGGAGTTCGAGAGCTCCGCTTTAAAGAGACCGTTTTTCGTACGGGAGATAAGGTTATACAGTTAGTGAACCAACCAGAAGATGGTGTGTTTAATGGTGATATTGGTCAAATTACCGCTATCTTTAAGGAAACTGAGAATGTAGATCAAGAGGAACAGGTCGTGGTGACCTACGATGATAATGACGTCATTTATACCCGGAAAGATCTTTTCAACATAATGCATGCCTATTGTATCTCCATTCATAAATCACAGGGGAGTGAGTTCCCAATTATCATTCTACCAATTGACTCAAGCTTTCGTAGAATGCTAAGAAAAAACTTACTTTATACTGCGGTCACCCGAGCAAAGCAATCTCTAATTATATGTGGGGATATACAAGCCTTTTTGGAAGGTGTCAAGACTGAAGATACGAATATGCGTTACACGTCCTTAATTAATCGTTTAACTAAAATAATCTCAGATGAGCATTATGCTGAGACGATAGAACTTGCCGTGAATAATCAAGAAGAACTATCTCCTTTTGATTTTCTCTAAGATCGTTTCTAAGATGATAATAATCCAGGATTTATAAATGGATGCTAATGCCCGTGATGAAGGCTTTAGCTAACTTGGTAAAGTAGATTTTAGTTTGGCTTTTACCCGGCAGCTTTCCTTCGTGCTGATAAGTTAAAGCGAATGATTTTGACGAGTGATCAGAAAGCATTACTATTTTATTCCCTGTCCATTACTTTTTTGATTCTGTTTACAAAGGCAATGCCTTGTTCAGTGATTAATCGAAAGTCATATGTTTAAAGAACACCTTTTTATTCCATAATAATTATAACAAGTGGAATGAAAGGGTGTTTTAGCATGCAATGTATTAACTGCCAATCCAAGAATTTGGGTCAAATCGGTCCAGACCATTATTATTGTTGGGACTGCTTTATTGAAATGCGCAAGCAGCAAAATATGTTTCATCTGCATGAGGTTGATTTAGACGGTAGTTTATTGCCTTTAAACGATTTATTTAGTGAAGATGAGCGTCGTGTCCAATGAACAAGATAGTAGGGATAATCAACGTATTATAAAATTGACGCGCTATGGCATTCTGATTATTATTGGTTTAATCATCCTATTCTTAATCAGACAGGTGTTTCCTGATTATCCACGCTTTTTGTTAAGTCTCTATAAAATTATTCTTCCGTTTTTTTTGTCGGGTTTACTGGCTTATTTATTTAAACCAATCATTGCTAGATTAATTCAATTGTCGTTACCTCGATGGCTTGCAATTATTGTGCTATATCTGACCATTGCAGGAGCTATTGGACTTGCTTTGTACTATACCTATCCGGTATTAATCAAGCAAATTGAGACATTAGAAGTTCAATTACCGGAGTTACTAGAAGGTTATCGAGGCTGGCTCAATCGGATTGATGAAATGCTTGGTTTTTTCCCGGAACATTTTCATGATCAGATCGATAGTCTATTTGCACGGTTTGAACAAAGTAGTGCCCATTGGTTAGAACAACGGATTTTAGGGTTAACAGGCATAGGAGAATATTTGATCAGTTTAGCCGTCGTTCCAGTTCTACTATACTATCTACTGCTAGACACAAACAAAATAAAAGCTAAGATGATGAATAGTGTTCCCAAACGTTACCAAAAGAGAGTCAAGCAAATGCTTGGCAGTGTTGATCATAATTTAGGAAAATATATCAGAGGACAACTATTGATTTGCTTATTTATTGCGATTACAACCTATATCCTTTATAAAGTCATTAACCTAGAGTATTCGTTAATTTTGGCTTTATTTATGGGTGTGATGAACATCGTGCCATATTTTGGGCCGATTATTGGTGCTTTGCCAGCTGTCTTAATAGCGCTAACGATGTCAGGTAAAACAGTCATATATGTGATATTAGGCATCTTTGTCTTGCAGCAAATTGAAAGTAGTTTATTAGCCCCATTAATATTGGGACGTAGCGTTCATGCACATCCGCTTCTTGTCATCTTAGCCTTGCTGATAGGAAGTGAACTGGCAGGAATATTGGGCATGATACTAGCCGTTCCTATCCTTGTAGTGATTAGAGAGTTATTTAAGTTCAATCTGTTTGAGAAGTAATTGACAGATCACCATATTTTTTCTATAATATCGAAAGATAATAGCTATTTAAACACAACACATGGAGAAGCATTAGTAAGCATCAGACCATTTTCAGAGAGATGTGCCCGTGGCTGTAAGGTACATTAAATGAAGAGGTGCAGAAGCTCGCTTTGAGTGCAAGTTAATCCTTGCCGGTAGCACACCGTTATTGTGCTAAAGGTGATAGTTATCATGTAACTATAATCAGGGTGGTACCGCGAAGACAACTCTCGTCCCTGCATAATTGCAGCGTCGGGAGTTTTTTATTGGAGATTGGTGATAGCTTAGTCGTCAACAGCTCGATGTTGGACAGAGCACTTAAGTAAAGAAAAGGAGAGGATTATAATTGAATCGATTAACTTCAGCACAAGTTAGACAAATGTATCTTGATTTTTTTAAAGAAAAAGGTCATCGTATAGAACCGAGTGCGTCACTTGTACCCCAAGACGATCCCACATTGTTATGGATTAATAGTGGTGTAGCTACATTAAAAAAATACTTTGATGGTCGAATTGTTCCAGACAATCCACGGCTTGTTAATGCTCAAAAATCTATTCGGACTAATGATATAGAGAATGTTGGCTTTACACCTCGTCATCATACTTTCTTTGAAATGCTCGGTAACTTTTCCATTGGTGACTATTTTAAGACAGAAGCCATTGAATGGGCATGGGAATTCCTTACTGACAAAAAATGGCTGGGTCTTGATCCGGATAAGCTTTCCGTAACAGTTCATCCAGAGGATGATGAAGCTTTCTACTACTGGAGAGACCATATTAAACTTCCAGAGGAACGGATCATTCGTTTAGAGGAAAACTTTTGGGATATTGGAGAAGGGCCGAGTGGACCAAATACTGAGATTTTCTATGATCGTGGAGAGCAATATGGCAAGGATCCTAATGACCCTGAGTTATATCCGGGTGGAGAAAATGATCGTTACTTAGAAATATGGAATTTAGTCTTTTCTCAATTTAATCATAATCCAGACGACACCTATACGCCTTTACCTAAGAAAAATATTGATACGGGTATGGGACTTGAACGAGTGGTATCAGTGCTCCAAGACACACCAACAAATTTTGAAACGGATTTATTTCTACCGATTATCAAGCAAGTTGAAAGTCTGACTACACATCAATACGGTGAGGATAACGCAACAGATATAGCCTTTCGTGTTATTGCTGATCATATTAGAACGGTCACGTTTGCTGTAGGTGATGGTGCTTTACCATCAAATGAAGGTCGTGGCTATGTACTAAGACGTCTATTACGTCGTGCGGTTAGATTTGCTAAGCAATTAGGGATTGAAAAGCCGTTTATGCATCAGTTAGTTCCAACAGTTGCCCGTATTATGGAAGATTTTTATGGTGAAGTCAAAGACAAACAAGAATTTATTGCGAATGTAGTTCAAACGGAAGAGGAGCGTTTTCATGAGACATTGCATGATGGCTTAGCCATACTTGCATCGATTATTGAAGCAGAGAAGGCGAAGCAATCGACGGTCTTTCCTGGTGTTGAAGTATTTCGATTATATGATACCTATGGCTTCCCTCAAGAATTAACAGAGGAATATGTTGCTGAAGCTGGCTTTACGATAGATAAAGCTGGATTTGAAGCGGAAATGAAGCGCCAACGTGATCGTGCTAGAAATGCACGCCAAAAAGTGGACTCGATGCAGGTACAAGATGATGTCTACAGTCAATTACAGGTTGAAAGTGAGTTTGTAGGCTATAATAAGCTTCAAGTTACCGCTCGGATTGAGGCGATTATTCAGGATAAAAAACAAGTGACACAGTCTGCTTCAAGCGAGGCTTATCTAGTATTTGATCAGACACCTTTCTACGCTGAGAGTGGTGGTCAAGTTGCTGATAGAGGTCTGATTAAGTCAGAATTGGCTGAGGCGACTGTATTGGATGTACAAAAAGCACCAAAAGGGCAAAACCTACACAGAGTTCAAATAAAACAAGGCCAACTAAAAGTTGGGGATAAGGTTGAGTTAACAGTTGACAGTAATCATCGACTAAGTATAGAGAAAAACCATACGGCAACACACTTGTTACACCAAGCTTTAAAAGATGTATTGGGTGATCATGTGAATCAAGCGGGTTCCCGAGTAGAAGCTGATCGTCTCCGTTTCGACTTCTCGCATTTTAATGCTGTTTCTGATCAAGAATTGAAGCAAATAGAGGAGATCGTCAATGAGAAAATATGGCAGGATCTGACTGTAACGACTGAGCTTCATCGCTTAGAAGAGGCTAAGCAAATGGGAGCAATGGCTTTATTTGGAGAGAAATACGCGGATATCGTTAGAGTTGTCCAAATTGGTAACTATAGTTTAGAGCTCTGTGGGGGATGTCATGTAAGTCATACGGCAGAAATCGGTCTCTTAAAATTGACAAGTGAATCGGGTATAGGTGCAGGAACTCGTCGAATTGAAGCAACCACAGGTAAAGGAGCTTATTTGTACACGAATGAGCAATTAGAGACCTTGCAGCAAACGGCTAAGGAATTGAAAGTTAAAACAGATCAAGTTCCTGAACGAGTTGCAGCTTTATTGCAAGAAATGAAGCAGTTAAATAAAGAAAAAGAGGCACTTAATCAAAAAATATCAAATATGGAAGCTGAATCAATTTTAGAAAAAGTGGAAAAGATTAATGATGTTGCTGTATTAGTTGAAAAAGTAGCCGCCAATGATATGAACCAGCTTCGGGCAATGGTAGATGAGCTCAAGCAAAAGATTGGATCAGTAATCATTTTATTAGCCTCTGTTAATGATGGGAAAGTTCAATTAGCTGCAGGTATTTCAAAGGATCTGGTTGAACAGGGCTATCATGCAGGTAAACTAATCAAAGAGACCGCAGCTATATGTGGTGGGGGCGGCGGTGGTCGTCCTGATATGGCCCAAGCAGGTGGTAAAAAGCCTGAACAGGTTGAGCACGCCTTACAGCATGCTAAGCAGTTAATTAAAGAGGTAAAGTAAATACGATGATCAATTGTGACGATTTAGTAACTTGTTATTTAGTCTGCTTTGAAGGTATAATGACCATAAGTGGAGAATTAATAACATAACTGAGTTTATTTTGAAAAAGGCGGGGTGTTTTGCATGGACTCAATGGATAAAACCATGAAATTTGACTTCTCTGAAGAACCCTTTGATGAGAATGTTAATGATGTTCTATTAACGGTATATCAAGCACTGCAGGAAAAAGGTTATCATCCAATTAATCAAATTGTTGGTTATTTATTGTCAGGTGACCCAGCCTACATTCCAAGATATAAAGATGCTCGAAATCTGATTCGTAGAATTGATCGTGATGAACTCATTGAAGAGTTAGTCAAGTATTATATCGCCCAGCATAAAGAGGTATAAGATGAAAAAAATGGGTTTGGATGTTGGTTCTAAAACAATTGGTGTGGCAATAAGTGATGCGTTAGGATGGACGGCTCAAGGTTTGACAACAATAAAGTGGGATGAAGCAGATTTTTCTTCTGCTGATCAACAATTAGCGTCGATTATTGAAGAACATCATGTAAGTGAATTTGTTGTTGGTCTACCTAAACACATGAATGGGTCAATTGGTGATCGTGGTGAGATTGCTAAATCCTATGCTCAATACTTAGAAAATAAATTCAATATTAAAGCAACGTTATGGGATGAACGTTTATCGACAATGGCTGCTGAGCGTGTGTTATTGGAGGCTGATGTCAGTCGAGGTAAACGCAAGAAAGTTATCGATAAGATGGCAGCGGTAATGATTTTACAAGGCTATTTAGATTCACACTAAAAAATTGGAGGTCAAGAACATGGCATTAGCAGAGAATGAACGCATTATTATCCCAGATGAAAATGGTGAGGAGCATCTATTTGAAGTTTTGTTTACCTTTGATGTAGACCAAAACAACCAATCCTATATTGCTGTTGTTCCAGTCGAACAAACAGATGATGAGGAGCAGGAGGTTTTTGCCTTCCGTTATGAAGAAAAAGCAAATGAGGATGACCTATCCCTTTTCGCTATTGAGACAGATCAAGAGTGGGATATGGTAGAGGAAATGCTAAACACACTGTTGGATGAGGAAGAACTATAATCGAATAATTAGCAGATGGTGGGGTGGCCAATTTTAGGCCCTCCACTTATATTTTGTCGACAGCTTGTAAATGCAAAATAGGGTGACAGCAGCCATTCAATATATTCTAGCTATGGTTTTTGTGTACATATTGAACGAAAATGTCTAACATTTACTGTTAATTAAGAAAACGTTGAACTATATTGTTAACAAACTAAAAAGTAACCACATGCTATTTTTAGCTCAGTGTGCTTCTTTACTTAAGATTCTTGAATTGACAAAAGCATAGCGTAACATTCCCTGCAAGAGTAGTCTTGATTTGTTCCAATGAGAAAATAACACTAAGTTCAATTTTTACTTGACTTCAACCCAAAAAATTTAATACAATGCTAATGATTTTTATCGAGCAAAATATAAAAAATAATAGAAATTCAGGCAAACTTTGTAGTATAATGTATCGGATGAGGGGAGGATATTTAAAAATGTCCAATTCTGAACATGAAAATAATCCATTAAATAGTCAAGGAAGTAAGCAAGCATCCGTTAACCAAACAGAAACTGACTCTAAATCAGATGCTAGTGATAAGGAAGTAAACCAAACATTTAAAGAAGAGCGGAAAAAGCGGTTTATTCAACGTTGTAAAGAAGCAAGCCTCGTAAGAAAAATAGTGTTTAGTATCATCTCTTTGCTTATATTACTAATAGTCTTTGGTGGTTTTTCGGCCTACAATTATATTCGTAAAGGTTTATCGCCAGTAGATCCAAATAGTAATGAAAGGGTTACTGTCGAAATACCACTTGGTTCGTCTTCGACTACTATTGCGAATATTTTAGAAGATGAAGGTATTATTAATAAAGCTTTAATATACCGGATATATCTCAGAGTTAGCAATATACCTGACTTTCAAGCCGGTGCATATGAATTATCGCCTTCCATGACTTTAGCCGAAATTTCAGACGTGTTACAGTCGGGCTCTGTTATGCAGGATGCACTTTTTACTGTTACGATCCCAGAGGGAAGGACTTTAGAGGAAATAGCTGAACTGTATGAGAAAAATGCTAATATTGACGCAGATGAGTTTATGGCGGTTATGCAAGATGAAGATTATATAAGAGAGTTAATTGAACGTTACCCAAACTTATTATCAGAAACGATTCTTGATGATGATATCCGCTATCCACTTGAAGGCTATCTATTTGCAGCTACCTACCCTATTTACGAGGAAAGTCCATCTGTTGATACAATTGTGACGGCTATGCTCGATAAGACAGAAGATGTCGTCAATCAATACTATGGAGAAATTCAAGAACTCGATCAGTACTCTATTCATGAACTCCTTACTTTTGCATCATTAGTAGAGCGAGAAGCTCGTAATGAAGATGAGCGAAAGCTTATTGCAGGTGTGTTCTATAATCGCCTAGAAGAGGGGATGCGTTTAGAAACGGACCCAACTGTGCTTTATGCATTAGGAGAACATAAAGACAGAGTTCTATTTTCTGATTTGGAGATTGAGTCACCATATAATACCTATCAAATATTTGGTTTGCCAATCGGACCTATTTCGAATTTTGGAGAAAGTTCATTAAAAGCTGTGCTAAATCCAACTGATACGAATTATCTCTTCTTTGTGGCAGCTCCAGACGGAGAAATCTATTTTTCAGAAACCTTTGATGAGCACCGTAGTTTGGCAAATGAACACCTTGATCGTGACTTGTAATGGTAATCAGGGACAAGCAAATGAGCTTATCCCTGATTTTCTATGTAAGTCCAGCTTGTAGAGGACTTTGAGTCTGAATAGCTGGCTGACTACAAGTGACAATTATTCGATCGATCACGATTTGTGATCCGTCTCATTAATGATGGAAGGGGATAACCATGCCAGATAATATATACGATTATTTAAATAAGTTAAGACCATCAGCCCCTGCATGGGCGTATATATTAGAAGAAGAAGCAGTTCGAGATGGTATACCTATTATGGAACGCGAAGGTATTGATTTTATTAAGCAGGTTATTCGATTAAAGCAACCTAAGAGAGCATTAGAAATAGGTTCTGCGATTGGTTACTCTGCCCTGCAAATGGCTGATGCATCCCCTGATTTATCAATTATTACAATTGAGCGTGATCAAAAACGCTATCAACGTGCTCAAGTTCATTTGCAGGATTTAGATAAAAATAACCAAATTGAGCTTATTTTTGGTGATGCGCTGGATGCTATTGATATAATCAGCCAAAAAGGCCCTTATGATTTAATATTTATTGATGCAGCTAAGGGGCAATATCAACGCTTTTTTGAATTGTATCAGCCTTTATTAAATTCAGGTGGCGTTATCATAACAGACAATGTGTTATTTAAAGGGTATGTTGCTGATTCAACAGGAGCATCAAAACGACTCCAAGCACTTGTGAAAAAAATACAACGTTATAATCAATGGTTGTCAAAGCATCAGCTCTTTGACACCATTTTTCTACCAATTGGTGATGGGATTGCCGTTTCAACAAAAAAAGAAAAAGGGGTTAGTTTTAATGAAACAGAAAGATAAACCAATAGTAATTGGAGTAGCTGGTGGATCTGGGTCTGGTAAGACTTCAGTAACACGCTCAATTTGTGAACGCTTTGTAGAAAAATCTATTTTAGTTATGGAACAGGATTTTTATTATAAAGATCAATCACATTTACCGTTTGAAGAGCGTTTAAAAACAAATTACGATCATCCTTTTGCTTTTGATAATGACTTATTACTTGAACACTTGAAGCTTTTACTTGATCATAAGCCTGTAGATAAGCCTGTCTATGATTTTAAAAATCATACGCGTTCTAAGCAATCCATTTATGTTGAACCGAAAGAGGTTATTATAGTAGAAGGGATTTTGATCTTAGAGGACCCTCGTCTCGTAGAGTTAATGGATATTAAAGTCTTTGTTGATACAGATGCTGATTTGCGGATTATCCGTCGATTACTACGCGATATCAATGAACGAGGTCGAACAATTCATTCGGTTATTGATCAATATCTAAACGTTGTTCGCCCGATGCATTTGCAATTTATTGAGCCAACCAAGCGCTATGCTGACATTATTATACCTGAAGGTGGAGAAAATCATGTCGCCATTGATTTAATGGCAACTAAAGTTGAAACCATCTTAAAAAACTAACTTAACTGATATCCTAATCATCATTTTAGATTGCTAAATGTAAATTTTCTGAAAAAAACTATTGAAATTAAATCAAAAATCTGCCATAGTATTGGTTAGTAACGTGCTAAGACGTTACTTTATTTTTAAGTAGTAAAAAGTATTAGTGTGTGCTCATGAAGTCCAATATCATTGCGCCTTGGCGTAATTGTGCCCAGATTTTATTGAGCAAAGCTCGCTCATTTTCATTTGAAAATCTGTGGCATCCGTCGAAGGCTTTAACTTTACTCAGCTAAGGGTTGAACCCCGCTGAATGTATACAGTAGGCATTCATCTCACCACTTATTGAAGTGGGAGATTTCTGCTGAATGAAGTTAAAAAGCAAAGCAAATTGAGACGTGGTTGCTCTAACGAGCTAGCGCGTCTATTGTGATAAGTGAGTGGTGGAAACAAGCCATTTACGATATTTGCTTATGATTTAGTGACTTTTTGAATAGCCTCTATCAACTCATTTACTTAAGAATAATGGTCAAAGAATATAAAATGGTTTGGGAATAAAGGAGTGTAGGAAATGGCTACTGAAAAAAGCTATTATATGACACAAGAGGGTAAGGAAAAATTAATCAATGAATTAGAGCATTTAAAGACAGTTAGACGACCAGAGGTTGTTGAACGCATTAAAGTTGCTCGTGATTTCGGTGATTTATCCGAAAACTCTGAATATGATTCAGCTAAGGATGAGCAAGCGTTTGTTGAATCTCGGATTGCTCAAGTCGAAATGATGATACGTAATGCTGTTATTATTGAAAATAATGAGACTGATTCCAATACCGTATCACTAGGTAAAACGGTTACATTCCAAGAGTTACCGGATGGTGAAGAAGAATCGTACACAATTGTTGGGAGTGCAGAAGCAGACCCGTTTGAAGGGAAAATTTCTAATGATTCGCCAATTGCGAAAAGCTTATTAGGCTGTGAAGTGGGTCAGGAAGTTACTGTTCCAACTCCAGCAGGCGATATGCAAGTAAAAATTATTAAAGTAGAATAAAATAGAATCTAGACAGCGGCGACGGATTGGTAACGTCGCCGTTTCATTATGTCCTTTTGTTCAAAAGAGAGCGATCGGCTTAACCTTTTGGGGCTTAATAGTGAAATTAAACACGAAAGAATGAGCTTGAGTTGGACAATTAATCTAAATTTTTAAGAAAATCTGTTGGGTTGTGCAGACTTTTTATCGTATAATGAGTTAAAGAAAAGGAGGCGACTCGCCCATGCCAAACGATAATTCATCCTATAGTCGAATGAATCGTTTTGAAAAGAAACGAAAAAATACTAAATGGCTGACTATGTTTATTGGTCTAGGGCTTATCTTGATTGTTGTCTTTATTATCATTTTAGCTACATCAGGCGATGATTTAGTTGATGATCCGCCAACACAAGAAAAACAAGAGGAGCCTGTTGATTCACCTAATAAACCTGATCAAGAAGAACCGCAATCAGACCCTGATCAAAATACACCTGAATCAGATGAGGATGAAGATTCTGAAGAACCAGACCAATCAGATTCAGATCATATTAATATCCAGTACCTTGAAATTGGTGATGATCACAATGTTATGTATGCTTATACTGGAAATTGGGATCCAATTCCAACAGAACAAGCTGAGCCGCATCAAATTTCATGGGATCAGTCTTCTCAAGATTGGCGCGAAATGATGCAGGCTGCTGAAATGGCGTCAGGTATAGCTGTTGACGAAATGTATTATCTATGGGTTTCTGGTGAGGGTCCACAAAGTGTGATTGCTACCTTTTCAAACAATACAATGGATCAGCATTATCGGGTCTATCTTTCTTGGATAGAAAACCAAGGCTGGCTACCAGATCGAGTTGAGATGCTTCATGAGCATGATCAGATGTTTCGCTTTAATAATTAACATAATAATAGACGTTAAAAATAATTAATTATAATATAGATTTAAATTTGCTACTCATTTGATTTGTTGAATATGTACAATTAGTTGAACAAAATCGGGCTGTTACTGGCTGTTGGATCTCCCACTTAGACATGACGAGTTCCCTTATTTTTTGAAGTGGGAGTCTTACAAAAGCCCTTCGATGGGGCGAGTAATCGCAGCCCCAGCCAAGTAATACTGCGATAAAGGAGAATGGAATGTGACAATTGGAATTATCGGCGCAATGGATCAGGAAATTTCTATGTTAAAAAATAACATGGAAATTGAATCAGAGATAACTATTGCCAACTGTACGTTTATTAAAGGAACTTTAAATCATAAAGCTGTTGTATTACTAAAGTCTGGTATAGGAAAGGTAAATGCGGCTTTAGCTACTACTATTTTGCACGAGCGTTATAAGCCTGCTTACGTCATCAATACGGGCTCTGCTGGTGGTCTTGCTACTGATTTAAATGTTGGAGATATTGTAATCGGTTCAGAAGTCATTCACCATGATGTAGATGTAACAGCTTTTGACTATCAGTATGGACAGGTACCGGGTATGCCCGTTACTTATCAAGCAGATCAAGTATTAATTCAGCAAGTAGAAAAGGTTCTCGAGACATTTGCTTCTATTGCATCTAAACAAGGGTTAATTGCAACAGGCGATTCCTTTATGTCTGATCCAAATCGAGTTAATGCTGTGCGTAAGCTGATTCCTGAGGTGATGGCAGTAGAGATGGAGGCGGCGGCGATTGCCCAAGTTTGCTATCAGTATGAGGTACCATTTGTAACTATCCGGGCACTTTCAGATATAGCTGGCAAAGAGTCTCATTTATCATTTGACCAATTTTTAGATTTAGCAGCCAAGCATGCTGCTGAATTAATTATAAAAGTAATTGAAAATCTTTAAGTGGATGATCAAAAAATTAACTTCTTAACTTAACAATCCTCAGTTGCAAATTTTTATCTTATAATAAATAGCGACGCAAATCTTGAATTTGCGTCGCTATTTTGAGTATTATTTTTTTATAAGATTGAGCATGGCCAAAGGCTTTGCCTATTTCTCTTGGCGGTAGTACTCATGAAAGATCTTCATTAAAGCACGCTTCTCTATTCGTGATACATAGCTTCGTGATATGTTTAGGTCACGAGCAATTTCCTTTTGAGTACGTTCTTTGGCATTACCAAGACCATACCGACTCATTAACACCATTTTTTCTCGCTGATCAAGCACAGATAGGTACTTACTAATCTTTGCTACTTCAAGGTTCAGTTGAATAAAGTCAACAATGTCATCATTTTCAGCTTGGAGTATATCGATCAAACTAATTTCATTTCCTTCTTTGTCCTGGCCGATCGGGTCCTGTAAAGATACATCTTTTTTGGTTTTCTTGATTGAACGTAGATGCATTAGAATCTCGTTTTCTATGCAACGAGCAGCATATGTAGCTAACTTAGTCCCTTTGTCAGGTGAGTAGCTTTCAATCCCTTTGATCAATCCAATCGTTCCTATTGAAATTAAATCTTCATTATCTTCACCTGTGTTTTCAAATTTCTTTACTATATGTGCTACCAAACGTAAATTGTGCTCAATGAGTTTGTTTCTCGCCTCATTACTTCCATTAAGCATTTCCTGTAAATATTTTGTTTCTTCACTCTGATTAAGTGGTAGAGGAAAGGCATGATTTTTGACATAAGAAACAAAGAAAAGCGCATCTTTAATTAGGAGTGTAAGTGCACTTAAAATCGTTGACATGTACTTTCACCTCCAAAGCATTTAGACTAAAGCCTATATCGTATCTTTATGATTTGGAGTGTGGAAAAGTGTCTGTCCGTAGAGGAATTATTTAATTAGCTATTGAACGAATAAGATGCGTCAACGAACGACGTTGAATTTCTAATTCCATTAATCGAATGAAATCAGGATCTAATTTTAACTCTGAAGCTATATGATAAGATTCCACTAATAATTCATCAGATAAATGTTTCAACGTATCGCCTCCTTACATCATTATTTCCCATTCTTTAAAGTTACTTTATCAAATTTATAAAATCGACACAAGTTGATGGTTATCTACAATGACTGTAGATAACTTGTGCATAGTTTTTGTTGGAGTTAGGTAAAAGTATTGTTATTCATGCATTTCTGGTGTGAATAAAGTTATCCACAAGATCGAATTTAGCGTGAATTTGTCGAACGATTTTTAGTTATATTGAGTGAGGTAATAGGCATAAACTATTTTTTAATGCTTTTTTTTAGAAATCCTTTTGAAACATGACACTAAATTGTTTATGATGGTAAAGTGATAGAAAAGATAAAATTGAGGTGGATTGTCCGTGTTAAGACGTTTTTTACCTGATCAATACGTCAGGAGTATATTTGAAATTAACCCAGAATCCTTAAAAGAGAAGGGGATTAAAGGTGTCATTACTGATTTAGATAATACACTTGTTGCTTGGAATGAGGCCCATGCTACACCTATGGTTTTGAGTTGGTTTAATCGTATGGAGGAAGAAGGTATTGATGTTACGATTATTTCAAACAATAAAAAGGCACGTGTTGAACTATTCTCGCAGCCCTTAAATAAGCCTTACATACATAAAGCCAGGAAACCACTTAAACGTGCTTTTGTAAAAGCGGCAAAGGACATGGGGCTGCCAAGAAAAGAAATCGTTGTGATCGGAGATCAGCTCTTAACCGATATCTTTGGCGGTAACCGTGCTGGGTTCCAAACGATATTAGTCGTACCTATTGTTGAGACAGATGAAAAAATAACACAATTTAATCGTAAGATCGAGCGTTATATTCTTAATCGATTAAAGCGAAAGGGGTTGATTAAATGGGAAGTTTAGATCAAGATCAATTGACTTGTCAAGGTTGTGGTGTGACGATTCAAACTCAGGATAAAGAAAAGCCTGGTTTTGTCCCAGCCTCTGCTTTAAATCATGATCCAGTTATCTGTCAACGTTGCTTTCGTTTGAAGCATTATAATGAGATTCAAGATGTTCCTTACACAGATGATCAATTTCTGGACATGATTAGCCAAATAGCTGATACTAATGGGTTAGTGGTTAAGCTGGTTGATATTTTTGATTTCTCTGGTAGTTTTATTCATAGTTTGCATCGTTTGACAGGAAGTAATCCTATTATATTGATCGGTAACAAGGTTGACTTATTACCTAAATCAACTAATCATAATAAATTAAAGCAATGGATGAAAAAAACAGCAGCTGATTTAGGTTTAACTGTAAAAGATGTTTTGCTTGTATCGGCTAAAACAGGTATCGGGTTTGATCAGGCTAAAGCAGCGATTGAACATTATCGGAACGGTCAGAATGTTTACGTAGTGGGCTGTACCAATGTAGGAAAATCAACATTTATTAATTATTTAATTAATGAATCGACTGGAACAAAGGATGCGATTACTACATCTTATTTTCCTGGCACAACATTAGGATTTATTGAGATTCCTTTGGATGAAACTTCAGTATTATATGATACACCTGGTGTGATTAATAGAGGGCAGATCGCTCACCATTTATCAGATCATGATATAAAATTAATTACACCTGCTAAAGAGGTTAAGCCACGCGTCTACCAACTCAATAGTCAACAAACACTGTTTATTGGCGGTTTAGCACGTTTTGATTTTATCAAAGGAGATCGCCAACCATTTGTGTGTTATTTTGCTAATAGTCTTGACATTCATCGGACTAAATTAGCAAAGGCTGACTCGCTTTATCGTGAGCATATAGGTGAGCTGCTTACTCCACCTAGTCAAGCTAGCTTAACGAAGTATCCAGCCTTAATTGAGCAAACATTTAGAGTTACTGGTGAGAAGACAGATATTGTTTTCCCAGGACTTGGCTGGATTACGGTAACGGGTATAGGTGCAACCATAGTTGTTTCATCACCAGCTGATGTACCGGTATCCAAGCGCCCAGCGATCATATAACTCATAGAAAGAGGGAGTGCAATGATGCAATTAGGATTGATAGGATATCCCATCCAACATTCTCGTTCGCCGTGGATACATCAAGCTTTTATGAAACAAATCAAGCTAGATGGGAAGTATCAACTATTTCAAATTGAACCAGATCAATTTGATCAGGGGATTCGCCAATTACAAACGCTTGATTTAGATGGTTTTAATGTCACTATCCCGTTCAAACAACGTATTATTGATTATTTAGATCAAATTGATCATTTTGCTGAGGCGATAGGAGCAGTTAATACAGTAGTATGTGAAAAAGGTAAATGGATTGGCTATAACACCGATGGCTTAGGTTACGTGTTGGGCATAAGATCAAGTTATCCTGATTTATTTGCGGGCAATAAACAAGTATTGCTCTTAGGTGCTGGAGGAGCTAGCCGAGGTATTTATTATGCACTTCTTCAAGAGAACTTTGATCGGATTGACATAGCTAATCGGACGACAGCGCGTGCACAGGAACTATTGTCGATCAATACCAGCAACTTGTCTTCAGATGTCATGACTTATCAGGAAGCTGCTCAACAGCTAAACCAATATGATCTAATTATTAATACAACCTCGGTAGGCATGCAACCGAACCTAGATAAACAAGTTATTGCTTTAGATGGCATTAAACAAAATACCGTAGTGAGTGATATTGTCTACCAACCCTTCTGGACAGCATTATTGAAGGATGCTAAGCAAAAAGGGGCGAGGGTGCATCATGGACATGAAATGCTTTTATATCAAGGTAAAATAGCTTTTGAGAAGTGGACAGGTCATCGAATTGATGCAGAGAAAATTATGCCAGACTTTTTAAACAGTATTTTAGCAGAAACTTAAAAGGAATGATGAATATGTTAACAGGAAAGCAAAAACGTTTTTTAAGATCTGAAGCCCATCATTTACGTGCTATTTTTCAAATAGGTAAAGATGGGGTTAATGAAAATATGATTAAACAGATAAATGAAGCGTTAGAAAAGAGGGAACTCATTAAGGTCAGTGTCTTACAAAATTGTTTAGAGGAAAAAGATGATATAGCTGCCGCTTTAGTTAAAGGTACTCAAGCTGAACTTGTTCAAATTCTTGGCAATACCATTGTCCTTTATAAGGAATCACAAGAAAATAAATCAATTGAGCTGCCATAGGAGTCTATCATGAAAATTGGTTTATTAGGCGGTACATTTGACCCGCCACATATCGGTCATTTCGTTATCGCAGAAGAGGTCTATCAACAAATGGAATTAGATGAAATCTGGTTTATTCCTTCTGCCGAACCGCCTCATAAAGATAGAGCGCGGGTTTCAGCAGCGGATCGGGTTGCAATGTTATCTGCAGTTATTCGTGAGCAGCCCCACTTCAAACTAAATACGCTTGAGCTTGACCGGAAAGGTAAATCGTACACGATCGATACCATTAAGTCTCTTCAACAAGACTTTCCAGAGGTGACTTTTTACTTTATCATTGGAGCGGATATGGTCGAATATTTACCGAAATGGCATCAGATCGATCAGCTGTTAGATTTGGTTAAATTTGTCGGTGTTAAACGTCCTGAATATCAATTAGAGACACCCTATCCGATTATACTATTAGATATACCCGGTTTAGATATCTCATCAACCATGATCAGGGAAAGATTAGCTCAAAAACGTTCTGTACAGTATTTAGTACCAAAACCAGTTATCAACGTCATTAGGGAGAGGGGTTTGTATGGACAAAAATAAAGTACTGGAATTGGTAAAACCTAAGTTAACGGCAGCTCGTTTTGCCCATACAGAACGTGTGGTTGAAACAGCATTAGAGCTAGCAAGGTTATATGATGTTAATCAAGAAGATACAATCTTAGCAGCTGCCCTGCATGACTATGCAAAATATCGTGATGTGAACGAAATGGCGAATATTATTAAAGAACACCAATTACCTCTTAACTTACTGAGCTATCATCATGAACTATGGCATGGCCCAGTTGCTTCTATACTAATCGAAACAGAACTATCTATAGCTAATGAAGCCGTTCAATCCGCTATTTTTTGGCATACAACTGGATCTGAAGGTATGACAGAACTTGAAAAGGTTATTTACTTAGCTGATTATATTGAACCAGGAAGAGATTTTGCTGGAATAGAAACGGTTAGAAAAAAAGCATATGAACATTTAAATGAGGCATGCTTTTTAGCCGTGCGAAATACGATTCAATTTCTAGCTGGAAGAGAGTATTTAATTTATCCAGAAACGTTAAAGATGTACAATGATTTAAAACGAAAATTGGAGGAAACCATTTAATGAATAATGAACAATTGGTACAATTAGTCGTAAAAGCGGCTGATGATAAGCGGGCAAATGACATTATCACATTAGATATGAAAGGTGTCTCTGTTGTTGCTGATTATTTTGTCATTTGTGACGCATCAAATGAAAGACAGGTTCAAGCTATTGCCAGAGAAGTAAAAGAACAGGCTGAGAAGCAAGAGGCGATAGTTAAACGTATTGAGGGCTTTGATCAGGCACGTTGGGTATTACTTGATTTAGGCGATGTGGTGTGTCATATTTTTCATCAAGAAGAACGTTTATACTACAATTTAGAGCGACTTTGGGGCGATGCACCTGTAGTATCCGTTGACATAGAAGAAGGGATATAAGATGTCCTATCAAAAAATGGCTAAACTGTATGATCGATTAATGCAGGATGCCCCTTATGATCAATGGCTTGCTTTTACTAATGCAATGATTGAAAAAAATCAGTTGAATGATGATGCCTCCATTCTTGATTTAGGCTGTGGGACAGGACAAATCACCTGTCGTTTAGCAGAGCAAGGCTATAAGCTTACAGGAGTAGATTTATCGGAAGAGATGCTTGTTGAAGCTTCTAATAGAGCTTATCAGCAACATTTAACGATTCAATGGGTGCAACAAGATATGACTACATTAGCAGGCTTTGCGAATTATGACCTTGTCATTAGCTATTGTGACGTGATCAATTATATTATTGGAGAAAATGCGCTTAGACGTGTCTTTAATTCTGCTTATCAGGCACTCAAGACAGGTGGCTTATTTATTTTTGATGTCCATAGTTTAGCACATGTAGAAAATCATCTGACCAACCAAGTTTTTTCTGAAGTATATGATGATCTTGCTTATGTGTGGTTTTGTCATCCAGGTCAGCAGCTTGGCGAGATGGATCATGATTTAACTTTTTTCATAAAAGAACAACAGCATTATCAGCGCTTTGATGAACAGCATCACCAACGGACTTATCCTGTTGATTTTTATCTTAGCTTACTTAAAGCAGTTGGGTTTACCATGGTTGAATGTTTTGAGGATTTCGCTACACAGCCTACTCAATCCGAGCTGATTACCTCAGCAGACCGTATCTTTTTCGTCTGTCATAAATAAACTCTTTTTACCCACTTCTATAAGTGGTGAGATTCAAATCCCTGTTAATTAAAATTAAGCCTTCGGCGGATGCTACAGATTTTTAGAGGAAATTTATTGGGGAAGCTTGATAAAACCTAGCGCAACTACGCCAAGGCGCATTTGATTGAAGCTGATTTCCAGTAAGGAATGGTCGGATCAGAAAAAATAATCCAACCATTCCTTATTGAGGTATGGCCCAACAAAAAATAATATTTTATTTTTTGCAGGAATTAAATAAGTCAATGTCGTATATAAAATCGTCAGGATATTTTCCTCATTCCTTGATTACCTCCTCATGCTTATCTACTCTAATGCTTAGAGGTGACCCATGAAATGGCTAAAAGAACATATCATTCTAGTTAGTTTTCTCCTCCTACTGCTTTTTGGATTCGGTTTGGAATTAGTCCGCAATGTCCGCCAATCAACTCCTCAACTAAACAGTGCTAACGCCACTTTTACTCAATTCGATGATCATGAGCTAATTCAAGTAGATCAACCATTAGAACAAGAAGAACAAGTAAATTCAGAAATAGCTGTCGATGTAAAAGGTGCTGTTGAGTCCCCAGGAGTCTACATTGTTTCTCCTCATACCCGAATCAAGGATGTGATACAACAGGCTGGAGGCTTTAATCAAGAAGCGGATCAAGATCAAATCAATTTAGCAGAAAAGGTTTATGATGAAATGGTTATCTATGTTCCCTATTTTACCGAGCAAAATAATTCGGTATCCCATAATATGTCTAACCATGATAAAATAAAAGTTAATCTGGCAACACAGGCTGAGCTTGAGACCTTACCTGGTATTGGAGCTACCAAAGCCCAAGCTATGATAGAGTATAGGGAAGCTAATGGTTTATTCAACACCATCGATGATTTAGAAAAAGTAAACGGTATTGGTAAGAAGACCGTGGAGCAACTAAGCGAGCATGTTGTCGTACCGTAAATTGGTTATGTTGAGACTTTATAGGTTAAAGGAGTAAAGGTAAATGGAGAGAATATCCTGGCATCAATATTTTATGGCTCAAAGCCATCTATTAGCATTAAGAAGTACGTGCGAGCGTCTAACTGTTGGAGCTACAATTGTTAGGGACAAGCGGATCATAGCAGGCGGTTACAATGGGAGTGTTTCAGGAAGTGATCATTGTATCGATAAAGGATGCTATGTTATTGATGGTCATTGTGTTCGGACAGTTCATGCAGAAATGAATGCCATTTTACAGTGCGCTAAGTTTGGTGTTCCAACTGATCAAGCTGAAATTTATGTGACACATTTCCCTTGCTTGCAATGTTGTAAATCAATTATCCAAGCTGGGATTCAAACCGTTTATTATGCTACGGATTATAAAAATCATCCTTATGCTTATGAGCTATTTAATGAAGCAGGGATAAAGGTAGAATGTGTTCCGTTAGCTGATCAAGTATTAAATTTACTACCACATCAACCTTAAAGGGGGATGAAATGAGAGGAAAAGGCCACTTATTTGTAATTGCGACAATGATTGGTTTTTTGATAGCTGGCCCTCATTCTTTGATCATTACAGGGGTCTGGATTTTTTTACTAGCTCTGGCCTATTGGAAAAGACGCTTGCGTTTGATCGAGTGTTTCATTTTATTTGTAACGAGTGTTTTTTTTGCTTGGTACTTTCCCAAGGTGGAAATGATCGATAAACCGCCTAATCAGGATTTTGTTCAGATAACAGGGACGATTCAGCAAATTAACCAAATTAGGGAGCATTACAGTTCTTTTGTCGTGATCGAGGAACAAACCGATCACCTCATTCAAATTAATAATTTTTCAGCTAATCAACCTAGTCTTGTTTCGGGTGCGACTTGTCATTTAACAGGAGAGGTTGTTTTACCTAGTCAAGCAACCAATCCTGGCCAATTTGATTATAGAGCATATTTAGCTAGGCAAAACATTCATTATCAATTGAATATTAATGATGTGAACCAGATCCATTGCCAAGGTGGTCATTTTATTGGCAAAGGTGTCGAGCTACGGCATATTTTAATGGATAGAATTAATCAGAGTCTTAGTCCAGCTACAGCTTCTTGGCTCAATGCTATTACACTAGGGAATAGAGATGGGATTGACCAAGATTATATTGAGCTCTTCCAACGCTGGCATTTAAGTCATGTTCTGGCTATTTCAGGCCTACACCTGTCGATCGTTATCATGATTTTGACTCTTTTGTTGATTCACATTGGTTACTTGACGAAAGAACGAAGCAGTCAAGTACTGTTTGTCTTTTTAAGCGTTTTTCCTTTTTTCACTGGTGGATCCCCTTCCGTTTGGCGGGCAAGCTTAGTTAGTGCCCTGAGCTTTTTCACTTTGTTTAACCAGTATAAACTTGCAAAACATGATTATCTTAGCTTGTCTTTTATTTGCTTATTAATTGTCAGTCCCCAATGGATTTACCATCTTGGTTTTCAATTTTCCTATCTCGTCACGTTCTCCCTTATTTTATCTAGGAAGCTCCTAAAACGTTTGACTCATCCATTACTCAAAGGATATTTCATTGGTGCATTAAGTATGCTCGTTGTTTTGCCATTGCAAATTCAACGTTTTTATTATTTGAATCCCCTTAGCTTAATCGTTAATCCGCTTTTCTCTGGATATTTTACCTTGTTTGTCATTCCATTTCTGTTTTTTATTTTATTTGCTTTCTTACTCTTCCCTTCCTTGGCACAACTACTTGACGTTATTTTTTTTACAATTCATGAACCGATATTAAAACTTTTGCTAACAATCGATGACCATCTCTTTCATCCGCTTATTTTAGGTGAGTTTCCACGTTATTCCCTTGTTCTTTATTATCTTGCTTTATTTATGCTTATGTATGCTTTAGAACAAAAAAATAAACCAACATGCTGGCTGGCGTTAATCTCAATTTTAATCATTGTTGGTTTTCAGCAAATCAAACCATATATTAGTCCATTTGGTAAGATTACCATGCTTGATTTAGGTCAGGCTAATGCCCTTGTTATGGAACTTCCATATCGTCAAGGTGTTATCATTTATGATTTAGGTGCGCGACCTGATTTCGACTTTGTTACGGCATCAAATCAAGTTTACCAAGAGGTGATCAAACCTTATCTTTATCAATCTGGGATTAAACATATTGATGCGATTATTTTGTCACATGATGACCTTGATCATACTGGAAGTTTAGATTATTTACTTGAGGATTTTAGCGTAGAAACGATTATTACGAGTTATTTTTTTCAAGGTTCCGAACAGATCCTTACATTAATAAAGCCGACGAATATCAAATATAATAAGGTAAAAGCAGGACAAGCATTTAATATCGGCCCTCAATCCTTTTTCGTTCTAAGTCCATCGCAAGACTGGGGAAATGAGAATGATAATTCTTTAGTGTTATTAACACAATTTGCTAATATGAACTGGCTGTTAACAGGTGATATTAGTGAACAGGTAGAATTAAAAATGGTACAAGCTCCATTCAAATATCACATTGATGTCCTTTCAGTCGCCCATCATGGCAGTGCCTCCTCTACTTCAGCTCCTTTTTTAGAGCAGTTTCAACCAGACGTCGCACTCATTTCAGTTGGAAGAAATAATCGCTACAATCATCCGAGTGATGATGTTATTAGTCGGTTGCGTTCACATCAGATTAGCATTTATCGAACAGATAAGCATGGGGCCGTGCAATTTTTGTATCACCAAAATAAACCACATGGAACATTTTTTACGTTTTATCCATAGACTATCAGTGAGAATATAGAAAAACAGCGATAATTAACTGTCTTAGCAACAGTTAACAGGCGTAGAAACAATCTGTTTGGTCAAAATAGAACTGCGGGGGACGATATTTAGAAAGTTATAAGGTAATTTTTGTAATTTTAATCTCCGTTGCTACACCATATCGGCTACTCGCTGGATGTGTATTTCTATATAAAATATCGGTTAATAAAAGGGTCCTAGGTCTTTTTATTAGCCGTTTATATAGATAAAGAAAGGGGTTATTGCCCCTTTCTTTTTTCATGCTTGTCAAAAAGCTAAACAACCCTTACGATAATAAAGGAAGGCTGTTTTGAGGGAAGGAAGGACCAATATGACCTATCTTGAAGCTATAGAAGAGATAAGGAAACAAAAAAAACTTGCATCGATTTATTTAATTTACGGTCAGGAGCGGTATTTAATCGAGCAGACAATCGCAACGATATTGAACCAGGTTATTGATCATGAGGATCGAGATGATAATGTTCTTCGCTATGATCTAATGGATGTATCAATAGAGGATGTTTTACTTGAGGTAGAAACGTATCCTTTTTTCGGTTCTGAAAAAGTTGTGATAGCCAACTATGCATATTTTTTAACAGCGAAACAAGAGAAAGCCCCTGTTGAACATAACCTGGAGTCGTTACTAGCTTACATAAATAATCCTGTTGATTTTTCAACATTAATTTTAATTGCTCCATATGAAAAGCTCGATGAACGTAAAAAAATTACTAAGACTTTAAAAAAGCAGGCATTCACGGTTCAATGTGAAGAGGTCAAGTCATGGCATTTAGATAAATGGATTACACACCTATCTAATCAATATGGTATTGCCCTCGATCAAGCTAGTCAAGATTTATTAATGCAAGAAGCAGGAACAAACTTGGCTCTAATTGAGAAAGAGATTGAAAAGCTTGCTTTGGCAGTAGGTGATCAAAAGCAGGTTTCGATTGAGTTAGCCAAAGATTTAATTGCACATCAAGGTCACGCTTCTGGCTTAAAACTTGTTGATACCGTGATGGAGCAGGACTTAATCAAGGCTATTTCAACTTTTCGTGATTTGATCCGAGTAAATGAGGAGCCGATTGCTTTATTGGCATTGCTTGCTTCACAATTACGAACCCTATATCAAGTTAAAATTCTTAAACAAAAGGGATACAGTCAAAAGCAAATGGCACAGCAATTAAAGGTCCATCCTTATGTGATTAAAATGGCTTCAGAGCGAGAAAAAGCCTTTAGTTTAGAACAGATCTATCAAGCGCTGAATCAATGTACACAGACAGACAGTGATATTAAACAAGGAAAGCTTGACAAAAGTTTAGCATTTGAATTATTACTATATCGTTTAATTGAGAGGGATAAACCAGTTAGAAGTGTGCACTAGCAAGCGCTATTGAACACGAAAGTTGATGGAAAAGAGCTATGGCATAAAAGTCCTAATCAAATACCAAATGTTTTTAACTTCATTCAGCAGAAGCCTCTCACTTCAAGAAAGAAGGAACACGTCATGTCTAAGTGGAGATTCAACAGCCAGTAACGGCCTGATTGCTTCAACTCACGTTCAGTGGGGGAGAGAGGAAGCTGACTAAGTTCGCGACGTCATATCGCAACGTCTGCACGAGCATATCCTGTGCGTCGAAACCTCCACTGAACGAAGTTTCACTTTATTGAGAGGAAGTTTGGTAAAACTCGGCAAAAATACGCCAAAGCGCACTTGTTTCAAAAAGTAGCTACAGTTTTAAAAACATAGCAATGAGCAGAAAGCAAAAACGATCCTTTAAAAAAAGGATCGTTTTTACGTTGGTCATCATATTGCATTATGCACCAAGTTGATTAACTTTTTTAGTTAAGCGTGATTTTTGACGATCACCGCTATTTTGATGAATAATGCCTTTTTGAACGGCTTTATCAATTTTTTTAATCGCGTCTTTTAGGGCTACTTTAGCTTCCTCGGTATTGCTTTCACTTACGAGTTGTTCAACGCGCTTAATTTTAGTACGCATTTCTGATTTTACTGAAGCATTTTGAGCACGATGGTCTTCATTAATACGGATACGTTTGATTGCTGATTTAATATTAGCCATTTCTTTTCACCTCCACCTGTTCACATCCATAAAAAAATATTATGGAACAAATGACATTGTATCAAAGCTTGGATAAGTTTTCAATAAAAATCTTGGTTCAGTCATGTAATTGTATGAAAATAGGCTGTTTCGGTAAAAGTATGAACAGCAAGGATTAAAAACATACGCTTAGATTGCTATTTGGTTACAACACTATCCTATCTAACCTACCAGCTGCCAATTATTTTTAATCAACTGAATTAGTGTAACCATTAATTATTTTGTAGAAATCCTAGTGAAAAAAGCAGACAGACCAATTATTTTCTAAGAAGAGAATACACGCTTCAAGTGATACAACGTAAAAAAGGATCAACCCTAATGTTTTAGAAACAGAATACCATGTTGATAAGAAATAAATATCAAGTTTGGTTTTGATCAAAGAGATCAATCATTAATAAAGGATGAGGTGTGATTATGGAGAAACATTCGGAAGAAAGCATTCGAACGGACTTGGCGGTAGAAGCAAAAGAAATGTATGTCAAGCAAGATATACCAGAACAACAACAAACTGGAGTTATTGTCAATGAAGAAAAATTGAACGGACTTACCGTTACTCATGTCAAAGTAAATCAAGAGGGAGAACAACGGATAAATAAAAAAGCAGGTCACTATATTACTATCGAAACAGATGCCGTTAAAAATCAAGATAGTAATGCTCAACAAAAGGCTGCTGAGCTTTTAAGCACTTTACTAGCAAATCTCTTAGAGGAGAAAAACATTGCTAAAGATGCAAGTTGCTTAGTGGTTGGTCTGGGGAATGATTATGTAACACCAGATGCGTTAGGACCACAAGCAGTTAAGAAAGTGTTAGTAACTAAACATCTATTTGATTATCATCCTGAAACGGTTGCGGATGGCTACCGACCGGTAGCTGCTTTTTCACCAGGGGTTATGGGTGTAACAGGTGTAGAGACAAGTGATATCATAAAAGGCGTGATTGAACAAGTAAAACCAGATTTTATTATTGCGATCGATGCATTGGCATCACGATCAATTGATCGTGTGAATCAAACGATTCAACTATCGGATACGGGAATTCACCCAGGTTCCGGAGTAGGTAATAAACGTAAGGAACTAAGCTATGAAACATTTGGCATTCCAGTGATTGCTATTGGTGTGCCAACGGTCGTTGACGCTGTAACGATTACGAGTGATACTATTGATTATGTCTTTAAACATATTGGCCGAGAACTTAAAGAAGGGGATAAACCTTCTCGACGTTTAGCGCCCGCTAGTATGACTTTTGGAGGGAAGACCTTAACAGAGGAGGACCTGCCTCAGCTCGAGAAACGACAGGCTATTTTTGGTATGATAGGATCGCTTACAGAAGTCGAGAAACGACAATTGATTAAAGAAGTGTTAAGCCCCTTAGGTCATAATCTGATGGTAACGCCAAAAGAGATTGATGGTCTGATCCATGATATGGCTCATTTAATTGCAAATGGCATAAATGGCGCACTTCATACACAGATAGACAGCGATCTTGCCAATAGTGCCACCCGTTAATAATTTCGAGTTCTAATCCTGCTTTCTCTATCATATAGTCTATTAAGTCAATTAGAGAAAGTAGGATTGCTTATGTCTAAAGGAAAAAAAATAAGCATACAAGAGCCATCCATTGTAAAAGGGTTAGTCATTTGGTTTGTGATTTGCATTTTAATTCATGCAACAATTGGTTTAATTGCTTCGCTCTCTCTAGGAAAGAGAGCATCACATCCCATTCTAACATCTGTTACCTCTAGTGTGGATACTTCCTTTTATTTATCATTAATGGCGTTAGAGTTTAAGCCGTTACGCGATCAATACCAAGACCTTATCCCAGATATATCATGGTCTGAGTTACTGTTGCAATTTACGACACAGCTTAATCGAACAGATTTACGTACATTATTTGGCCATGAATTACCCGGTTTTTATCCTTATCAACATCGCATTATTATTGGACAAACTGACACGACTTATGCCAATTTACCTGTTGAATCTGAGGCACCTTTAGATGTGATTCTTGAGGATCGAGTAGCAAGCGATTCGGATTCGGATGAGCTGGAGTCTAGTGATGAGGAAATAATAGATATGAGTGATTACCGTGTGTTTATCTATAATACCCATAACCGAGAATCTTTCCTTCCTCATCTTGACGATGTTACTGATCCTAATGCAGCTTTTCATTCAGAAATAAATGTTACGCTCGTCAGTGAACGATTGAAGCAAGCCTTAGGCAAACACGGAATAGGTACATTAGTAGATCAAACAGACTTTACCAAAGTACTTCATGATAAAGGATGGGAGTATTGGCAGTCGTATGATGCCTCACTTCCAGTTGTTGAAGAAGCGATCGCTCAAAATGAAACCATAAGTTATATCTTTGATATACACCGAGATAGCCGTAGAAAAGATGATACGACTATGACGATTGATGGGGAGGATTATGCGCGATTATTTTTTGTTGTAGGTGCAGATTTTGAAGGTAATGAGAAGAATATTGAATTTGCTAAAGATTTACATGAACGTCTTGAGGACATGTATCCAGGAATAAGCAGAGGTGTTGTTGAAATGGGCGGTGCTGGTCGAAATGGTGTCTATAATCAGCACGTGTCTAATCAAGCACTCTTGATTGAATTTGGTGGTGTTGATAATACATTAACTGAATTATATCGTTCTGCTGATGCATTAGCAAAAGTCTTTGCCGAATTGTATTGGGATGCGGAGCCTGTAAGCGGACAAAATTAATCATGGAGGGAAGTTTAATGTTCAAAACCATCTTTCGCTTGCTGATCATTGCTTTTATATTCGTGTTTGGTCTCACATTAGGAATGGCTAACCAGTCTGAAGAACCGGTCAATACTCAAATCGAGTTGATAGAAGATACGAGCATAAACGCAGATCTAGAGCTTGAGTTTATCGAACATGCCCCTGAAGTAATCGTTAATCACAACATTGACCCCACTTCTTCTTTGACATATTCGATTGCTACGTTCATTGAGAGAACCGGCCAGCTCTTTTATGAAGGAATCATAAAACTTGTTAGTGATCTAGCTCATATCATCTAAATCTATTGACGTTATTTGATATGGATAGCAGTTTGCTTATAGAAAATAATTGAATGAAATGTCTATCACTGCTATAATCAACCTAGTATTGTGGTCCGTAGAAAATAGGAGTGAATGAATAGTGACAAAAGATAGAGAACAAAGTCGTGTGCGTAACTTTTCGATTATTGCACACATAGACCATGGCAAATCAACTTTAGCCGATCGTATTTTAGAGAAGACGAAAGCCTTGACTCATCGTGAGATGAAGGAGCAATTTCTTGATGCCATGGACTTAGAGCGTGAACGTGGTATTACGATCAAATTAAATGCAGTCCAGCTAAAATATCAGCACCATGATGGTGAAGAATATATTTTTCATTTAATTGATACACCAGGACATGTTGATTTCACCTATGAAGTATCCCGAAGCTTAGCTGCTTGCGAAGGGGCTATTCTTGTCGTTGATGCTGCACAAGGCATTGAAGCACAAACGTTAGCGAACGTATACTTGGCCTTAGATAATGATTTGGAGATCATCCCTGTCATTAACAAAATTGACCTGCCAAGTGCTGATCCCGAGCGAGTAAAGCAAGAGATTACGGATGTGATCGGTATTGATGGGGAAGAAGCCTTACTTGTCAGTGCCAAATCAGGTATTGGAATTGAATCGATTTTAGAAGCTGTAGTAGATCGGATTCCTGCTCCTGATGGTGACGTGAATCATCCGTTACAAGCTCTGATATTCGATTCTTTATACGACCCATATCGAGGGGTAGTTGCCTATATAAGAGTTAAAGAAGGTAAGGTTAAAGTCGGTGATAAAATCAAGATGATGGCAACCGGTAAAGAATTCGAGGTTAATGAAGTTGGTGTGTTTAACCCTAAGCCCGTTCCACTTCAGGAATTACAAGTTGGTGATGTTGGCTACTTAACGGCATCGATTAAAAATGTCGGTGATTCGAGAGTAGGGGATACAATTACATTAGCCAATAACCCAGCATCAGAAGCATTACCAGGCTATCGCAAATTAAATCCAATGGTATTTTGTGGATTATACCCTATTGATGCAAGTAAATACAATGATTTACGTGAAGCTTTAGAGCGGTTAGAGCTAAATGATTCATCGTTACAGTATGAGGCCGAAACCTCTCAGGCTTTAGGGTTTGGCTTCCGATGTGGCTTTTTAGGGTTGCTGCATATGGAGATTATTCAAGAGCGTATTGAACGTGAGTTTAACATCGATCTTATTACAACAGCACCAAGTGTTATCTATCAGGTAAAGAAAACAGATGGATCGACTATCAATATTGATAATCCATCGTTTATGCCTGATAGTCAGTCGATTGAACAGGTACTAGAGCCGTATGTTAAAGCAACTGTTATGGTGCCGAATGATTATGTTGGTGCTGTGATGGAATTGTGTCAAAAAAAACGTGGAGATTTTATTGACATGCAGTACTTAGATGAGAATCGTGTTAATGTTATTTACGATATTCCTTTAGCGGAAATTGTATACGACTTTTTTGATTCTTTAAAGTCACAAACTAAAGGTTATGCCTCGTTTGATTATGAACTTAAGGGATACAAACCATCTAAGCTTGTCAAAATGGATATTCTATTGAATGGTGAAACGATAGATGCTTTGTCCTTTATTGTCCATCAAGACTTCTCGTTCGATCGAGGTAAACAAATTGTTGAGAAATTAAAGACATTAATTCCAAGACAGCAATTTGAGGTACCCGTTCAAGCTGCAATTGGCAATAAAATTATTGCTCGATCAAACATTAAAGCTATGCGGAAAAATGTCTTATCCAAATGCTATGGTGGTGACATTACACGTAAACGGAAGCTTTTAGAGAAGCAAAAAGAGGGTAAGAAAAGGATGAAAATGGTGGGCTCAGTTGAAGTTCCACAAGAAGCCTTTATGGCTGTTTTAAGAATGGATGACGAATAATACAGCGAACAATGCTAAAACAACGCGGGATTTCATATGAAATCCCGCGTTGTTTTGTTTTTTTTACGATTTTTAGGTCTTGACGCCAAAACTGAATCAACGTATGATTAAAAAGTAAACTGATAGTATACTTTTTTGTGTGGGGGGGTTTTTGTGAACAGAGAAGCAAGAAAGCAGCTCATTCGTGAACAAATTATCCAGTCACTTTATGATCTGTTAAAAGAAAAAAGATGGGATGAGTTATCGAGTAATGACATTTGTAAGAAGGCAGCTATTAGCAAACGGACGCTTTATCGTTATTTTCAAAGTCAAGATGACATGTATTTGGAATTGGTAAAAAGGAGCTTCGTCGCTTTGTGTAGCAAAATGGAGATCGGAATATCGAAGGGCGAAACGGCTGTGGACAAGATTTGTAATCTAGGAATGGCCTATCTTTCCTTTATGCAGAATTGTCCAATTGAGAGCAGTTTGATAGTTGGATTTGATGAACGAAAATATATCGAGTCAAACAGAAAAAAAGTAGAAGAAATCGGCTTGATTGCTAACCAGTTCGAACTAATCCAAGTTTTTCATAGATTAGATTTAGATCCTGCGATCTATGATCAACATTTAGCTATATTTTTATGGGGGCATATTCAGGGGGTGGCTCAATTGATCAATAGTAAGGGAGCATGGCTAGAGCATTACTATGGCATGACAATTCAAAAGATTATAGAGACACAAGTAAATTTAGCTAAGCAAGTCCTGTTGGGGGTGGAACAATGATGTTGAAAAGATGCATGATCGTGTTTATTGTGTTGATTTGTCTTGTAATTGGCATGGTGATTTGGGATGGTAGTTTTTTTACGCAGTACATATGATATATCAAAAGATAGCTATGATCCAGAGAAGAGCATGATGACAAAATTACAGTTTCAATTAATCCAAGCTGGCATTAATGCTGCAAGTAGCCATAATATGCAGCCATGGAAAATTAAGATGATCGATCAAAACACTTTCTCATTATATGCTGATCTTGATAAGCATCTACCTGTGATTGATCCAGATTATAAACAGCTTTTAATGGGACAAGGCACGTTTCTCAGCACAATAAGAAATGCTGCTTCACAATTAGGAGTAGAGCTTGATATTGCCTATCATCAGCTTGATATGAATCAATCTCATCCATTAATTGCCACTTTGACCACTAACAGTGACACGAAATCGGACATGGATACTTTGTCAACCGCATCAATTGGCAATAGCTCTGACAAGAAAGAAATTAACTATGACGAGCTGACACTTCTTATGCATGACCTTATTCCAACCTTAGAAGTTAAATGGATCGATAAAGATAACCTACCGCAATTCCAAAACTACTTATATCATGCAACTGTAATTGAAGCTGAAGATCAAGATGCAATGGAGGAAATGTTGTCCGTATTTCGCTTTACAAAGTGGGAGAAAAACAAATACAAATACGGCTTATCTTTGAATAATATTCGACCACCATTCAGGACTTTTGTGCAACCAATTGTTGGTATCACAGCAAAATGGAGTAGCTTTGGACAGTCAACCATCTCTAGTTTTGAACAAAGGTTAGAAAAAGAAGAGCATTATCTTGTCTTGACCATTGATAATCCGTCGCCTTCAGATTATATTCAAGTAGGTGAAGTGATCGCCCAATTACCTCAACATATAAATGGGTACACCTTACGACCTGCCGTCCAAATCTTACAACCGTTAGAGGGGATGGATCAGCTCTACCATAGCATGAGAGAAGTGTTTGAACTGAAGGGTGAGGTTGTCCAAATTATAGGTTTTTCTGAGAAAGAGAATACTTATCATGAATCCGTTCGACATCGGGTTAGTGATCTGATCATAGAATAGAGAACGTCTTCTCTTGTTTGCTAAATCGTTAAAAAGGCAAAACTGCCTCACCAAAATAATTTACTTTTGACCGCGAGTCATTTGGGCTCGCTTTTTTCTTGTTTACTAAATATGATCTGCTAGATCCATTATGATCAGGTCAATCACCCAACCCTTTAGCTTCACCTATGCGTCGAACCCCCCACTGAACGAAATTTCACTTTATGCAAATTGACACATTTCCGTTAACTTCGATTTAACAGTTAGGCTCTCCTATTTGATAAATTCAACTGTAACTTCAGTAGAATAACTTGATTAATAAAATGAGATGTACTAAGATACATGAAGGATAAACATGACCTTGCTTTTGTAATTGTCGGATTAACATTTGAAAGTTCTATGTAGAAAGGAGAAATAAACGATGATTAATTCAGTCTATATACACATTCCTTTCTGTGAGAAAATTTGTCATTATTGTGATTTTACCAAGTTCTTTTATCAGGAGCAGATGGCGGATGATTATTTAATCGCATTAGCAAAAGAAATGGACTATTATTTCAAGGATGATGATAGTAAGAAGGCGATGCGAACTATATTTGTAGGTGGCGGAACGCCAACAGCACTAAATGTTACTCAACTTAAGACACTTCTCAAACTCATTGAACGACATTTTGCTATTGACTTAGTTAAAGAATATACATTTGAGGCTAATCCGGGTGATTTAAATGAAGATAAGATTAAATTGCTAAAAGCATATGGAGTTAATCGTATCTCAATGGGGGTTCAAGTATTTGATAATCAGTTACTAGAGGAGCTTGGCCGATTACATCGTGTTAAGGATGTCGACCACAATATTGATATGCTTCACAAACACGATCTTAATAATGTTAGCATTGATTTAATGTATGGCTTACCGGGCCAAACGGTCGATGGCTTTCGAGCTTCTATTGCTAAAGCACTTTCTTATGATTTACCGCATTATTCATCATATTGTTTGCAAATTGAGCCAAAGACCATTTTTTATCAACGTTATCAAAAGGGGAAACTAAATAAGCCACCTGAAGAAATAGAAGCCGAAATGTTTCAACTCTTGATCCAGGAAATGGAGCGACATGGCAAGCATCAATATGAAATTAGTAATTTTGCTGAGATGGGTGCTGAAAGTCAACATAACTTAACCTATTGGGATAATCAGCATTATTATGGATTTGGTGCAGGTGCACATGGTTATTTACCTGGTCAAAGGATTGTTAATCTACGTCCTTTTCCGGCATATGTTAAAGAAGCTAAAAACACTGGGCGTCCTGTTTTGCATGTAGAAAGGATAGGCAAAAAGGAGCAGATTGAAGAAGAACTGTTTCTTGGGCTTAGGAAACGATCTGGTGTGAGTAGGACAACTTTTTCGTCAAAGTATGGTGTCGCACTGGAGCGATTGTATGATCAACAGATTCAAACGCTAATCGCAAAAGGATGGTTAGAAGAATTTCAAGATGGTATTCGCATGACAGAGCAGGGACAATTATTTGGTAATGATGTCTTTCAACAGTTTTTATTAGATGATGAGATTGAGTCAATAATCAAATAGACGACGGCATGGTTTTTAAGCAAGAGCATTGACAACTTCATATGGATTTGATACTTTATTAATAGAATTAGCACTCGATAGGTAAGAGTGCTAACAGAGGTGATCATCAATGTTAACCAACCGTCAACTTTTGATATTGCAGGTGATTATTGATGAGTTCATTCAAACGGCTCAACCGATAGGTTCCCGAGCAATATCAAAAAAAGAGCAAATAACGTTCAGTCCTGCTACCATTCGTAATGAAATGGCGGATTTGGAAGAAATGGGGTTTATTGAAAAAACCCATTCATCGTCAGGACGTGTACCATCAGAAAAAGGTTATCGTTTCTATGTTGATCATTTGTTATTGCCGTTTCACCTGTCAGCTAAAGATCAGCGGGAGATAACAAGTGTCTTTGAACAAGATTTAGTAGAATTTGAGCAAGTGGTCCAGAAGTCTGTTCGTGTTTTGTCTGATTTAACCAATTACACGTCGATTATTTTGGGTCCTGAGGTTTATGCGACCACACTTAAACAATTACAAATTGTTCACTTATCTCCAAGTACTGCTATCGCCATTTTAGTTACGAATACAGGACATGTTGAGCATCGTTCTTTCTCGATACCAGCTCAAATTAAAGCTTCTGATTTGGAGAAACTTGTCAACATTTTAAATGAAAAGTTGGTTGGTATCCCGATAGTAGAGTTGCATGATCGGCTACAGAAAGAATTGTCATTAATTATAAATCAATATGTTAATGATGTTGAAATAGCTTTTAGCTACTTAAAAGGAGCATTGTTTGATCAACAGCCAACAAATGTTTATATTGGTGGTATCACCAATATGATGCTTCAGCCTGAATTCAGTGACGTTACAAAAGTTCATTCTCTTTATTCTATTATAGAGAAAGAGGATTTAATGGCTAAAGTGCTAAGGTCGAATCAGCAGGGAATTCAAATATCGATTGGACAAGAGAACAAAGTACATGAAATGCAGGATTGTAGCCTTATTACTGCTACTTACTCACTAGCTGGTGAGCAAGTTGGAACCATTGCTTTATTAGGACCTAAACGGATGGAATATTCTAGGGTTATTTCATTATTAAATCTTTTATCAAATCAAATGTCTGATACATTCCACCAATGGTAATAATGTTTATTCAGTTGATTTTTTGGACGGCAAGGAATTCGCATTTAAATTCATTTGCGTCTTCCTTGCTGCTTCCTTGCTATGCAAACTTACCTTATTGGCGAGTTAATTAATTTTAGAAGTGTATCATATAGGAGGTGAACATCATGGAGGAAACAAATAAAACCAAGCATGATGATCAGGATATAAATAAAGCTGAGAAAGATACAACTGAAGAAGAGGTTGTAACAGATGTAGAACAAGAACTTGTTGATGATAATGATCATGACTCTGAAGCTGTAAGTGATGAACTGAAGCAGCTAGAAGCAGAAAAAGAAGAGATCTACCAAAAATTATTACGGATTCAAGCAGAGTACGATAATTTCCGTAAACGTACTCAACGAGAAAAAGCTGCTGATCTTAAATACAAGTCCCAATCGCTTGTAACGGAATTATTACCCGTTGTTGACAACTTTGAGCGTGCTTTACAAACGAAGCCAGATAGCGAACAAGCACAATCTTTTGTAGAAGGAATTGAAATGGTCTACCGACAATTACAGACTGCTCTCGAAAAGGAAGGAGTCGAAGTAATTGAAACGGTCGGACAGCCATTTGATCCTAATGTCCATCAAGCTGTGTTACAGGTAGAAGATGATAGCTACGAGTCCAACACAGTTGTTGAAGAAATGCAAAAAGGCTATCGCCTAAAAGATCGTGTGATTAGACCAGCAATGGTGAAGGTCAATCAATAGTTACATAGGTAAATGAAGGAGGAAATAGAAGATGAGTAAAATTATCGGTATTGATTTAGGTACAACTAACTCTTGTGTGTCAGTAATGGAAGGTGGAGAAGCCAAAGTTATTCCAAACCCAGAAGGGAGCCGAACAACAGCTTCTGTTGTTTCATTCAAAAATGGAGAGCGCCAGGTAGGCGAAGTCGCTAAACGCCAAGCGATTACAAACCCAAATACGATTTTATCAATTAAACGTCATATGGGTACAGATTACAAAGTCGAGATTGAAGGTAAAGCTTATACACCTCAGGAAATTTCCGCCATTATTTTACAGTATATTAAATCATATGCTGAAGATTATTTAGGCGAAAAGGTTGAAAAAGCAGTTATTACCGTACCTGCCTATTTTAATGATGCTGAGCGTCAAGCAACAAAGGATGCCGGTAAAATTGCCGGATTAGAAGTTGAGCGTATTATTAATGAGCCGACAGCAGCTGCATTAGCATATGGAATTGATAAAGGAGATCAAGATCAGACTGTCCTTGTTTATGACCTTGGTGGCGGTACATTTGATGTGTCAATCTTAGATATTGGTGATGGTACATTTGAAGTAGTCGCAACTGCAGGTGATAATCGACTGGGTGGTGACGATTTTGACCAAGTCATTATCGATCACATGGTAGCAGAATTTAAAAAAGAAAATGGTATTGATCTTTCCCAAGATAAGATGGCTCTTCAACGCCTAAAGGATGCTGCTGAAAAAGCGAAAAAAGATCTATCCGGTGTTGGCCAGACACAAATTTCATTACCGTTTATTACAGCTGGTGAGGCTGGACCACTGCACTTAGAAATGAGTTTGACACGTGCTAAATTTGATGAGCTTTCTGCAGATTTAGTCGAACGGACAATGGGTCCAACCCGACAAGCTCTAAAGGATGCAGGATTAAGTGCATCTGACATTAATAAAGTATTGCTAGTAGGTGGATCAACACGTATTCCTGCTGTACAAGAAGCGATTAAAAGAGAGATAGGACAAGAGCCTTCAAAAGGTGTTAATCCGGATGAAGTTGTGGCATTAGGTGCGGCTATTCAAGGGGGCGTGCTGCAAGGTGATGTAAAAGACGTCGTTCTCCTTGATGTTACACCATTATCATTAGGTATTGAAACGATGGGTGGGGTAACAACAAAATTAATAGAGCGAAATACAACAATTCCTACCAGTCATTCTCAGGTATTCTCTACTGCAGCAGATAATCAAACAGCGGTAGATATTCACGTTCTCCAAGGGGAGCGCGAGATGGCAGCAGACAACAAAACCCTTGGTCGCTTCCAATTAACCGATATTCCACCAGCTCCTCGAGGAGTTCCGCAAATTGAGGTATCATTTGATATCGATGCAAACGGAATCGTAAACGTTCGTGCGAAGGACTTAGGTACAAATAAAGAACAATCCATTACCATTAAATCATCTTCAGGTCTTTCTGATGAAGAAGTTGATCAAATGATTAAAGACGCTGAAGAGAATGCAGAAGCGGATAAAAAGCGCCGCGAGGAAATTGATTTGCGCAATGAAGCCGATCAACTTGTCTTCCAGACAGATAAAGTTCTTAAAGATCTCGGTGATAAAGTTTCAGAAGATGAGAAGAAAAAAGCTGAAGCGGCTAAAGATGAATTGAAAACAGCACTCGAAAATAACGATCTCGAAGCGATTAAAGCCAAGAAGGAAGCTTTAGAGCAAGAGGTTCAAGGCTTATCAATGAAGCTTTACCAGCAAGCACAAGAGGCTGCGCAAGCTCAACAAGGGGCAGAGCAATCTGGGGCTGATGATGTTGTCGATGCTGATTACGAAGAAGTAGATGACGAAGAAAATAAATAAAAATGGTAAAGTTCTAGAAGTCAAAGTCAGGTTATACTTGGCTTTGACTTTTGTCCTGTTAGCGTGAAATGTTTCTTTACTTTATCGCAGTGTAACTGGCTGGGGCTGCGATTACTCGCCCCATCGAAGGGCTTTTGTAGGCCTCCCACTTCAAGAAATAAAGGAACTCGTCATGTCTAAGCGGGAGATCCAACAGCCAGTAAAAGCCCGATTGGTTCAACTAACGTTCAGTGTGGGAGAGAGGAAGCTGACTAAGTTTGCGACGTTATGTCACAACGTCTGCACGAGCACATCCTATGCGTCGAACCCCCCCACTGAACGAAGTTTTTCTTTATCAATGGGAGCACTCGAAAATTATTTAAGGACATCGACATTTAAGAAGCAGAAATACAATTAAAATAGATAGTTGTTTAGGTACAGCCTTTAGTGTTATGATAAAAGTTATGCAGTAGATGAGACGGGAGTGACTAGAGATATGAGCAAGCGTGATTATTATGAAGTATTAGGCGTGAGTAAAAGTGCATCAAAAGAAGAAATAAAAAAAGCCTATCGAAAATTAGCTCGAAAATATCATCCGGATGTTAATAAAGATCCGGATGCCCCTGATAAATTTAAAGAAGCTAAAGAAGCATATGAAGTCCTAAATAATGATCAGAAAAGAGCCCAATATGACCAATTTGGGCATGCTGGTCCTCAAAGCCAAGGCTTTGGCGGCAGTGGCTTTGGTGGGGAAGACTTTGGCGGCTTTGGCGACATCTTTGATATGTTCTTTGGCGGGGGCGGTCGTAGAGATCCAAATGCACCTAGACAAGGTAACGACCTTCAATATACAATGGTGCTTGAATTTGAAGAGGCGATCTTTGGTAAAGAAACCGATATTCGTATCCCTAAAGACGAAACGTGTGAAACCTGCCATGGATCAGGAGCAAAACCAGGAACGCATCCTGAAACATGTACCCATTGTAAAGGTAGTGGGCAGCTTAACATGGAACAAAATACACCATTTGGCCGTGTTGTAAATAAGCGAGTTTGCCATTACTGTAATGGAACAGGTAAACAGATTAAAGAGAAATGCTCAACCTGTCATGGAAAAGGTAAAGTCAAAAAACAGAAGAAAATACACATCAGTATCCCGGCGGGTATTGATGATGGTCAACAGATTCGAATCGCTGGTCAAGGGGAACCTGGGGTTAATGGCGGACCTGCTGGTGATTTATACGTTGTGGTACAAGTTAAGGCACATGAGTTTTACGAAAGAGATGGCGACCATATTTTTTGTGAAATGCCGTTAACTTATGCTCAAGCCGCACTTGGAGATGAAATTGAGATTCCAACTGTTCATGGTAAGGTAAAACTTAAGATCCCTGCAGGGACACAAACAGGTAAAACCTTTAGGCTAAAAGGGAAAGGTGCACCAAATGTACGAGGCTACGGTCATGGTGATCAGCACGTTCGGATGCGAATTATTACGCCTACTAATCTGACAGCTAAACAGAAAGAATTATTACGTGAATTTAATGACTTGAGCGGCTATGAGCCAACAGGGGAAAATGAAGAATCTTTTTTTAGCAAGGTGAAGCGAGCATTTAAGGGTGAATAAGCTGGTTCAAATTAATTCCCTAAGGAAAAGAGTTGATCAATGTGAAATGGTCTGAATTGTGTATTCATACGACAAATGAAGCGATTGAACCAATATCAAACATTCTCCACGAAGCCGGCGCTAGTGGGGTTGTTATAGAAGACGCTGAGGATTTTGGCAGAGAGAGATCGACCGAATTTGGTGAAATATATGAGTTAGATCCCACTGATTATCCTGAAGAGGGTGTTGTGTTAAAAGCATACTTGCCGATTAATAGTTTTCTAGGGGAATCAGTTGAACAAATAAAACAAGCGATAAATCAATTGCTTGTTTATAATATTGATCTCGGACACAATCGGATTACTGTAAGTGAAGTTAATGAAGAGGAATGGGCATCGGCATGGAAGAAATACTATAAACCTGTTAAAATTTCAGGCCGCATTACGATTACCCCAACTTGGGAGAATTATCAACCTGTTTCAACAGATGAGTTAATAATTGAATTGGATCCGGGGATGGCTTTCGGTACGGGGACACACCCAACAACAGTTTTAAGTATACAGGCATTAGAAAAGTATCTTCAATCAGACCAGACAGTCATTGATGTTGGAACAGGTTCAGGAGTTTTAAGTATTACAGCTGCTTTACTTGGTGCGAAAGCTGTCTTTGGCTATGACCTTGATGATATAGCAGTAAAGGCAGCAAAAATAAATACCAAGCTAAATAAGGTCGACAATATTGTCACGGTTAAACAAAATAATCTACTGAATCATGTGGAGATTAATCCAGATATGATTGTTGCCAATATATTGGCCGAGGTTATATTACGATTTGAAAAGGATGCCTTTCGTTTACTTAAACCCGGTGGTCTCTTTATAACATCTGGTATTATCCAAGCAAGAAAACAAGACGTAAAACAGGCCTTAGTGAAAGCAGGCTTTGATATTGTTGAGGTCAATCAAATGGAAGACTGGATCTCCATAATTGCCCAAAAACCTTATCAATAAAGAGGTGGAGAATACATGCAACGCTATTTTGTTGATCAACAGAATTGGGACAGAGATACGGTTACCATTACGGGTGATGATGTCCATCATATTGCTAGAGTAATGCGGATGGGGATAGGAGATCAGGTGACGTGTACAAACACAGCAGGTCGATCTGCAGTCTGCCAAATTGAGGCTATTTCTGATACGATTAAATTAACAATATTGAAGTGGGTATCACATACTGCTGAACTGCCCATTCATGTTATGGTTGCTCAAGGAATACCAAAAGGTGATAAATTTGACTTCATTATTCAAAAAGGTACTGAGTTAGGTGCTCATGGCTTTATTCCATTTCAAGCGACGCGGTCTATTGTAAAATGGGATGAGAAGAAGCAGACAAAAAAGCGTGAGCGGTGGCAAAAAATTGCGAAAGAGGCAAGTGAACAAGCACATCGTTCGATACTACCAAGTATTAAGTCATGGCATAATTTGAATCAGCTGATTCAAGCAAGTCAGTCATTTGATCATAAATTTGTTGCCTATGAGGAGACAACAAGAGATATTAAAGTAAAGAAAC
This sequence comes from Amphibacillus sediminis NBRC 103570, assembly GCF_001552275.1. GTDB lineage: Bacteria > Bacillota > Bacilli > Bacillales > Amphibacillaceae > Amphibacillus_B > Amphibacillus_B sediminis. The sequence goes on along the minus strand of NZ_BCQW01000001.1, from coordinate 272,409 downwards.
TAGATCAATATTATCAAGCTATTCAAGAGCATGATAGTGCGCTATTCGTCATTGGACCTGAAGGTGGTTTAACCGAATCAGAAGTAGAAAAGCTTTATCAAGCAGAATTTATTCCAGTCAGACTAGGTCCGCGCATTTTAAGAACTGAAACAGCATCGTTATACGCATTGGCTAGTTTATCATACTACTTCGAGGAAACGGAGTGATTTCATTGACAACAGTGGCTTTTCACACACTAGGCTGTAAAGTAAATCATTATGAAACTGAAGGTATTTGGCAAAAATTTAAAGAACAGGGCTATGAACGGGTGGACTTTGACCGAGAAGCTGATGTTTATGTTATTAATACATGTACGGTGACCAATACAGGAGATAAAAAAAGTAGACAGGTTATTAGACGTGCTATTCGGAAAAACCCGGAAGCCATTGTTTGTGTCACGGGTTGTTATGCTCAAATTTCTCCAGGAGAAATTATGGAGATTCCAGGAGTAGATGTTGTTGTTGGTACGCAAGATCGTAATAAAATGCTTGCCTATATTGAGGAGCACCAGCAAACTCGTCAGCCGATTAATGGTGTAGCTAACATCATGAAAAATCGCGTATTTGAAGAAATGGATGTCCCAGTCTTTTCTGACCGTACACGTGCTTCACTTAAAATTCAAGAAGGCTGCAATAATTTTTGCACATTCTGCATTATTCCTTGGTCCCGAGGCCTACTACGCTCTAGAAAACCTGAAAATGTCTTAAAACAAGCGCAACAACTTGTTGAAGCAGGTTATCAAGAAATTGTTTTAACAGGCATCCACACCGCTGGATATGGAGAAGACTTTAAAGATTACGACTTTGCCGATTTACTTACGGATTTAGAGACAAAAGTAAATGGACTAAAACGGATTCGAATTTCTTCCATTGAAGCTAGCCAAATTACAGAAAAGGTCATGCAAGTTATTGACCGCTCAGAAAAAATCGTACGCCACTTGCATGTTCCATTACAAGCAGGATCTGATCGAGTATTGGAACGAATGCGTCGAAAATATACGACTTCGTTCTATAAACAACAGATTGATCGCTTGAAACAAGCATTGCCTGGATTAGCAATTACTTCTGATGTTATTGTTGGTTTTCCGGGTGAAACAGACGAAGAATTTTTAGAGACTTATCAATTTATTCAAGAAATAGGTTTTTCTGAACTTCATGTGTTTCCATATTCGAAACGGACAGGAACTCCAGCGGCTAAAATGGATGATCAAGTAGATGATGAGGTCAAGAATCATCGTGTTCATCAATTGATAGCTTTATCAGAACAACAAGCTAAAGCTTACGCCTCTAATTATGAAGGTGAAGTGGTTGAGGTTATTCCTGAAGAGGTTGAACAGCATGAAGAAGGGGAACAACTATTGATTGGCTATTCTGATAATTATTTGAAAGTACAGTTCACTGGTCCAGCAGAATTGATTGGAAAAATTGTTCGAGTTAAAATTACCAAAGCTGGTTATCCAGTTAATGTAGGAAGTTTTGTTCGTGTGATGGATTCACCAAACCTAACTTCAACTCTATCAAGCTAAGAAGGCTTTTACGTTCAATTAGTTTGCTAATAAATATAAAGTTGACCTAGTAAAAGCGTTATATTATAATGTCATAGAGACAAATGCATCGTGTACATCTGTCTTATAAATTGTTGGATGCTTCGGAGGGAGGGAAATTAGCATGTCAAATACAACTCGCGTTCGTAAAAACGAGTCTCTTGAAGATGCTCTTCGTCGCTTTAAACGCAGTGTATCAAAATCAGGTACATTGTCAGAATATCGTAAGCGTGAATTTTATGAAAAACCAAGTGTTCGTCGCAAGAAAAAGTCTGAGGCGGCAAGAAAGCGTAAGTAATTTTTAATATAAGAATAGATAATTATTTTATCCATTCTTATAAAGAGGGTGTAGAAGGAATGTCATTGTTAGAAAGTCTGAATCAAGATATGAAACAAGCCATGCGTAATAAGGAAAAGCAGAAGCTTAGTGTTATTCGGATGGTAAAGGCTTCATTACAAAATGAAGCAATAAAGCTTGGTAAAGACAATTTATCAGAAGAAGAAGAACTAACGGTTTTAGCTCGTGAGCTAAAACAAAGAAAAGATTCCCTCCGTGAGTTTAAAGAAGCTGGACGCGATGATCTTGTAGAAAATTTAACGGTTGAATTAGATGTTTTACAAGCCTATATGCCAGAGCAGTTATCTGCAGAAGAGCTCGAACAGATTGTAATAGAGACAATTGCAGAGGTTAAGGCAACCTCGAAGAAAGAAATGGGTAAAGTGATGGGTGCGCTTATGCCAAAAGTTAAAGGCAAAGCGGATGGAACAGAAGTGAACAAACTCGTTCAAAAGCATTTATCATAATACACAATGAAAGCCAAATAAAGCAAAAGTCCCTTACCATATTTAAGTATGGTAGGGGATTTTTTGCTTTGTTCATGATATACTAGAAAGGAAGTAAATGCTTTAGCTTTTATAACACTTTCCGTGGGTGGAGTAAAGGAGGTGGTGTAATGCGTATACGGTTAAGATATATGGCCATTCTAATCATAATGATCAATGCACTGTTTTTGATTCAGTCAAAAGTAATCTATGCTCAAACAGATGGCGAAGGCCAACTTGTCTACATCATTCCAATTGAAAAAGAAGTAGAGCGTGGTTTAGAGGCATTTCTGCGTCGAACGACGACAGAGGCTATCGAAGAAAATGCCGATCATATTATCTTTGAAATTAATACCCCAGGAGGACGTGTGGATGCAGCCAATAATATAGGAGAGATTTTACAGGCTATCGATATTCCGATGACAGCATACATACGAAGCCAAGCTTTATCAGCAGGTTCTTATATTGCTTTATTTGCCGATTATATTTACATGAATCCTCAAGCAACAATGGGGGCGAGCGGTATCATCACGGGTGATGGTAATGCTGCAGATGATAAGGCGCAGTCTTATTGGCTAGAGGCGATGGCAAGTGCTGCTGAGGCTAAAGGGAGAGACCGCTTGTATGCAGAAGCAATGGCTGATCCAAGTATTGATTTACCTGAATACAATGCCCCTGCTGGTAAATATCTGACATTAGGACCGACAGCAGCTCTAGAAGTAGGCTATTCCGAAGGGACAGTAAATCATCGAACTGAATTACTTAACCAATTGGATCTTTCAAAGGCAGAAATAGTAGAAGTTGAACCGACTATTGCAGAGGAGATTGCTCGCTTTTTAACCAATTCAACTGTGATCTCAATATTGCTTTCTTTAGCTGGGCTTGGTTTAATTGTTGAGATATATTCTCCAGGCTTTGGTGTGCCCGGATCAATTGGTATCTCATCATTAATTCTATTCTTTTATGGTCATGCAGTCGCTGGTCTTGCTGGTTACGAGGTCCTAGCCCTTGTTGTAATCGGAATCAGCTTAATTGTAGCGGAATTTTTTGTTCCAGGAGGTGTGTTGGGAGCGCTTGGGACACTAAGTATTGTCGCCTCCATGTTCTTTGCTTCAGGAAATATTCGTCAAATGAGCATAAGTCTACTGATTGCTTTAGTTGTGACGATAACTGTAGCTGTGATCTTATACAAGCGCATTGGTCTTGAAAAAGGATTATTTAAGCACATCATTCTTAACGATGCAGAAACCCCCGACCGCGGCTATGTTTCCACGATCAGTCGTGAAGAGTTGTTGGGGCAAGAAGGTATCACTGTTACGCCACTAAGACCATCCGGGGCAGCTAAAATTAACAATGAGCGAATAGATGTTGTCACAGAAGGCGGTTTTATTACGCATAATAAAACCATTGAGGTTATTAGTGTTGCGGGCTCGCGGATTGTTGTTAGAGAGAAATTGCAGAAGGAGGAAGATTAGATGGATCCATTTCTTGAATTTATGCCAGTTATTCTTATTGGTATAATCATTATCTTAGTTGTCATTTTATTAACGTTCATTCCAGTAGCGCTTTGGATTAGTGCCTTAGCTGCTGGTGTACGTGTAAGTATTTTTACGCTAATTGGTATGCGGTTGCGTCGTGTTGTACCAAATCGTGTGATTAATCCACTAATTAAAGCACATAAAGCTGGGGTGGGTGTTTCGATTAATCAATTGGAAAGTCACTATTTAGCGGGTGGTAATGTTGACCGTGTAGTTAATGCGTTAATTGCCGCGCAACGTGCAAATATTGAATTAAGCTTTGAACGAGGTGCAGCCATTGATTTGGCTGGTCGTGATGTACTTGAAGCCGTTCAAATGAGTGTTAATCCTAAAGTCATTGAAACACCATTTATTGCTGGTATTGCAATGGATGGTATCGAGGTGAAAGCAAAGGCAAGAATCACTGTTCGAGCGAACATTGATCGCTTAGTCGGAGGGGCAGGCGAGGAAACCGTTATTGCTCGTGTAGGTGAGGGTGTTGTTAGTACCATTGGTAGCTCAACTTCACATAAAATGGTACTTGAGAATCCAGATTCCATCTCTCACAATGTCTTAAATCGTGGTCTTGATGCAGGAACTGCATTTGAGATTCTGTCGATTGATATTGCAGATGTTGACATCGGCAAAAATATCGGAGCGATTTTACAGACTGATCAAGCAGAAGCTGATAAGAACATTGCTCAGGCAAAAGCCGAAGAGCGACGGGCAATGGCCGTGGCGCAAGAACAAGAGATGGTAGCGCGTGTTCAAGAAATGCGTGCTAAAGTAGTGGAAGCGGAAGCTGATGTACCTTTAGCTTTAGCTGAAGCATTACGATCTGGAAACTTAGGTGTCATGGACTATATGAATTATAAGAATATCAATGCAGATACGGATATGAGAGATTCAATCGGCAAAATGACAGAAGATGATTCTGATGAAGAATAATCAAGTAATTTGAAGGGCGTGAGCTGATGGAAGATCTTATCGTTCCAGTCATAACCTTTTTTCTTATCATAGGCGGCAGCTTGTTCAAGAATTATGTTGGTAATCAAAGTGAAAAAGAGCAACAAGCTAAGCGTAGACCGATGGTTAACCAACCAAAGTCTACCATGCAACAGAGACAAACAATGCGATCAGAAACGCCTAATCGCAAACCAAATCAAGTTAAGAATCAAGCAAAGTCGAGTTCAGAGGTAGACAAAAAGGCCCAGCTTGAACAATTAAAGCAAACCTTAACTGATAAACGTGAACAAAAAATTAGACATTTACAATCTGTTACCAGAAATTCGAGCAGAAAGTCAGTTTCAACTAACAGAAGTCGAGATAACGCTGCTAAATCAAAATCCTTTAATATAAAACGGAACATTAGTGGAAAAGGTTTAGCTACAAGTGTTGTCATGGCGGAGGTTTTAGGGCCACCACGCTCAAAAAAACCTTATTCAATCCGATCAGTGAGATAATAAGCCTTACCTTAAAAATAACCAAGTAGAACTACTTGGTTATTTTTATATGGACTGCTCAACATTAAGAGCTTAAACAATCCAAGTGATATCATTAAAAAAACTTTGTTTGCAAAAGTTTTTCAAAAAACCGGCGCCATCTCCCTGGTTTTTCTTAATAAGAAAATATAAGCTGCTCGGATATTTTTGTAATATTTTTTTATTAAGATGAAACATTTCTGCAACAATTTTCGTCCATATAATGGACTGTTGAACTTTCATAGACTTATACATATATCAAAATAATTGAAAATATGTTTGGATTTTCTAATTATCAAAGCATATAATGAAATGGTGGCAGCATGTCTCTATTAAAATGGCTAGCTTTTATGTGAAGGTTGCAGCAGGAGACATAAAACAATATAGGAGGTTAAGGAATGAATTTTGTAAAAAGAGGCTTTTTAAGTATTCTAAGAAGAAAAACAAAAGTTCTAATTCTATTTGCTGTGATATTTATCCTTGGTAACGTTATATCAGGAGCAATATCCATCCAGCAAGCGACGGGCAATGTTGAAGAGAGCATCAAAGAGCGAATAGGCGCATCCGCAACTTTAGAGATTGATCATGAAGCTCTAGAAGAGTTAAGTGAAGAAGAGTGGATGGAAATTGAATTTGAAAATTTAGGTACAGATCTCATCGAAAAAATTGGCAATCTTTCTTATGTTAAATATTATGACTATACATCAATGTTCTGGTTTGCCTCTGAGAATCTCTCATACTATCAAGGTGAGAATGAAGAACATGATATTTCGTTTGGATCTGACTATGAGTTTCAATTTAAGGGAATTAATTATCCGGCTGTTAGTGATATTGAAGAAGGGAAAGCCAAATTAGTAGATGGTCGTGTATTTAATCAAGAAGAAATTGATAATGGAGCCACGGTCGGGCTTATTTCCACCAAATTAGCAGAGCTTAATAATGTATCGGTAGGCGATACGATTGTTTTTGAAAATAAGGTCATGGACTATGACACAGATGATATTGATGGAACTTTAATTGATGCTCGGGAAGTACCAATAGAGGTTATTGGTATCTTTGAGACACAAACGTTGAAAGAAGAGAGTGAAGATGGCTTTGATAGCTTTATAGATTTTATGGATATCGATTTTCAGAATACCATTTATACCTCGAATCAGGTTATTAGTAATGAGAGTAGATGGCGTAACCAAGTATATGCAAGCGTCGATGAGGAGTATGCAGAGTATTATGAAGAAGAGGAACAAAATGAATACTTTAGGCCAATCTATGTGCTAAATGGGCCTGATGATAGCGAGGCATTTGCCGAAGAAGTAAAACCACTTTTACCTCCTTTTTATACGGTCATTAATGCCATGGATCAATATGATAACATAGCTGGTCCAGTTGAGTCGATGTCTAATTTATCAGGTTATGTTTTGACTGCTGCTGTTATTGCCACTGTTTTAATCATTGGCTTAGTCGTTTTATTGTTTTTGCGTGACCGAAAACATGAGCTAGGAATCTATTTATCATTAGGGGAGAAAAGAGCACGGGTCGTTGGTCAAATAGTTATTGAAGTTATGACTGTTGCATTAATCGCTATTACCCTGTCATTATTTACTGGGAATTTACTTGCGAGCTCTGTCTCTGATACATTGATTGAAGCCAACCAAGATCAGGATCAGGATTTTTATTACTATAGTGAATTTCAAACAAATCTTACGACAAGTGATGTCATAGAGTCTTATGAAGTTGAGTTATCGATGCAATATGTCATTATTTTCTATCTCGTTGGCTTAGCCACTGTTCTTGTTTCAACTGTCATACCACTAGTTTATATTGTTCGATTGAATCCTAAGAAAATATTAATGTAATAAGGGGTGAAAAAAATATGTTATTGCAAGCAAAAGATGTCAATTATTATTACCAAGATGGTGAAAGTCGTCGTTACATTTTAAAAGATACTAATGCACAATTTGACAAAGGGAAGTTTTATGCCATTCTTGGCCAATCAGGTTCAGGAAAAACAACCTTCTTGTCACTTTTAAGTGCACTAGATTCACCAAAAAGTGGTTCAATATTGTTTGATAATGTTGATATAAAACAATTAGGCTATGAAAAGTATCGTCGGAACAAAATCGGTATTATCTTTCAATCTTATAATCTTATCCCTACGCTTACCGCAGTTGAGAACGTGCTAGTGCCAATGTCGATTACCGAAAATGAAATTCCTGCTGATCGTTTAACTGTGGCATATAATCTGTTAGATTATATTGGTATCGTTAAAAGTAAAGCAGATCGCTATGTTAATAAACTTTCAGGTGGTGAGCAACAACGTGTTGCGATTGCTCGTGCGTTAGCCACCAATGTTGAACTTATTCTGGCAGATGAACCTACTGGAAACTTGGATGAAGAAATGGAACAAGAGATCGTTGATATTTTCAAAAAGTTAGCCCATGAACATAACAAATGTGTCATAGTTGTCACCCACTCAAATGAAATAGCTGAACAAGCTGATCAAATTCTAACATTAAAAAAGGGTCTATTAACCGTTCATGAGTGATTTTTTATCAAGATTTAATAAGGATAACTATGAAGAGCTAAATGAACATGGGAAAAATGATCATGAACAAATCCAAGAAAAGGATATGCCAGAAAGTCAAGACAAGAAGGTAGAATCACCTCAAGCTTCAGGGACAAAGGATAGTGCTGAACCAATTGAAGAGAATCGATCAAGACGCCAAGATTCTGAAGAGGAATATGAGATTGATCCGACTTATCAGGCGAAAAAGCGCAAAAGGCTGATTTACATAATAGCTGGTAGTGTGCTCGCTGTGATTGGACTATTCATTATTTGGTATCTAGCTGTTTACACAGAGGTTGAGGACTTTACCGATCGTCCGGTTTCGGATGCTCGTGCTTGGGCAAGTGAACATGATATTGAAATTGTTTTGTCAGAAGATTATAGTATGGATTACGATGCTAATCATATTATTAATCAAAATGTAGAGCCGGGGAAAAAAATCCGCAAAGGTAAGCAGCTAGAACTTGTAAGTAGTTTAGGTGCTGATCCAGAGGAACAGATAGAACTACCAGATTTCTCTGAGATGAATGATAATGAGGCCCAAGCTTGGATTGATGAGAATAGAGCCGATAACTTGAAGCTCGTCAGGGTCTATCATGATGATATCGAGGAGGGTGAATTTGTAGAATTCACTTTACGAGATAGCTCCATTGATGAATCTGAATACCGACGTAAGGATAGTGCTACCGTTTCCTACTCCAAAGGGGAAGAGGTTTTTGAAAAGGATATAACCGTTCCTGATTTTGTTGGTGGCGCAAGATCTGAAGTCGAGCAATGGGCTGAAACGAATGAAATTGACTTGACGATTAAGGAATCTGATTCCAATACAATCGAGGTCGACCATGTCATTAGTCAAAGTGTTGAACCGAATGAAAAAGTAGCCAAAAGAGATAAAATGAAGATCGTTGTTTCAGTTGGTAAAGCTTTTACGGTTCCTAATTTTAATGAATTAAACATGGAAGAAGCGATGGAATTTAGTCAAATTCCTGTTATTATCAAACAACGCTATCATAGTAAAGTCCGTTATGGTGGTCTTATTTCACAATCTGTTGAAGCAGGGACGAAACTAACGGATCAAGATGATCAGTCGATCACCGTAACCTATTCATTGGGTCAGCCGTACTTAAGAGATTATCGTGGCATGCTAGAGGGGGATTTGCCACAAGCTTTTTACGATGACTATCAATCAAAAGGGGCTGATATTAAATATGTTGTTAAATATGTTGATGCTCCAGAAGTTAAAGGGACGGTTGTTGGGATGAGCAAATTTAATGAGTTCGTGTCAATGAGCTATACAGTAGAAATACGGGTTAGTAAAAATGCCCTTGCTGAACCTTCACCACCTAGCTTTGATGATGAGACGCCAATTGATGAGGTAGGACCAGTTGACGAAGAAAAATAAAAGCGGATTTGTACTAGTTTAGCAGTAGGTAAGTCTTAAAAAATATATTAACCCTTCAATGAAACGGCCAGCACCTATCTTTTGATGGGAAGTGGTCGTTTTTTTGAAATGGTATCTAAAAAGTCATTCAGCAGAAGTCACAGATTTTCAGCGGAAAGTTATTGAGGTAAGCAGAAATACGCCAAGGCGTTTGCTAGTGAGGGTAAAAGCAATTGCTCATCTAAACGAGTTACATAAACAAAATAGAAGAAAAGTGAGGGGATCGATATATTATCAGTTACTGTTCATCATTATGACGCTTTTTGTCAGGAAAAAAACAAGGGAAACCCAGCAGGTATCGTTCTAAACGCAGATACGTTAACTGTTGATCAAATGCAACAAATCGCATTTGAAGTAGGCTTTAATGAAACGGCATTTGCCTTACAATCAAATAAAGCAGATTTAAGGATTCGTTTTTTTACACCTGGTCATGAAATGAATTTATGTGGTCATGCAACGATGGCGATGATTTCGGCATTACTAGACAAAGACTCACTAAATAATAAGACGATGCTAAACATTGAGACGGCAGCTGGCGTCCTGCCAATAGCCTTACAATCCGGCCCGGAGGGTAATGGTTTAATTCAGATGACACAATCCTCTCCATTATTCACTTTATTTAAAGGGGATAAAACGGAGTTAGCCCACGCTATTGGTATAAATAAAGATGATATTTGTGATGATTTACCAATTGTATATGGAAGTACTGGTACTTGGACGTTACTCGTACCAATTAAAAGTCTTGCTGCATTTGAAGTGATGCAACCAAACAATAAGGCCTTCCCTTCAATTCTTACGGAGATGCCTAAAGCATCGGTTCATCCATTTTGTTTAGAAACATATTATACTAAACCAGATATGCATGCACGCCATTTCTCATCCCCCTATTCTGGAACCATAGAGGATCCGGTCACCGGAACGGCTTCTGGTGTAATGGGTGCTTACTATGCCAAGTTTATAGTGGACCAGACTGTCGAGCCGTGTTATCAGCTTACAATCGAGCAAGGACAAGAAATAGGGAAAGATGGAGAGGTTCGAGTTTGTGTGACTGGTGATTTAAATCAGCTTCAGGTTTCAATTCTCGGTCAAGCCATCCATAACAAAGACTTGAAGATTGATTTAACAGAATAAAATAATAGCAAACTAAATGATTTAACTTCATTCAGCCCGATTGGTTCAACTTAACGTTCAGTGGGGGAGAGAGGAAGCTGAGCAAGTTCGCGACATCGTGTCGCAACGTCTGCACGAGCACATCCTATGTGTCGAACCCCCCACTGAACGAGATTTCACTTTATTGAGCGAAGCTCGAAAACCTGGCTGTTAATAGCGCATTTGATTACGAGCTATGAAATGCTTACCTATAATTGACCGATTATATTTCCCCTCAATTCCTCATCATATTGGCTGTTTTATATACTGCCTTGGTTTACTGTATAACAAGACTTCAGTACGGTTAAATTTCACCAATTTACTTGCTAATCAATCTAGAGCTATGCAAAAGGAATTGACACCACATTGGTTCTGATTATATACGTTCAATCATATCTTGAAAAGTGAGGGAGGCGATTCCGTGAGTAATTGGCAGACTAAATTGAGCGAAAAACTCAAATCTAAAGTAAATATTCCCGCACAACATCATATTTTGAATTTACCACGGATTACCATGATTGGTTCAATACATGTTTATATTGAGAATCATCGTGGGCTGTTACGGTTTACCTCGAATGAAATTGAACTAAGGGTTACACAGGGCTTGCTTACAATTAGTGGTCGTCACTTGGTAATAAAGATGTTGTTAACAGAAGAAATTCTAATCGAAGGTGAAATTATTGCTGTAACCTTTAAAGAGTCAAATACCTAAACAGGAGTGTTGTTATGAGACCATTAAAGCCATCTTGGTTGAAAGGAACAGTCATCGTTACAGTAAAGGGCCATTATCCTGAGCGTTTTTTTGACTTATGTGTACGTCACCACATCCCTGTCTGGGCCATAACAAAACAATCAGATTTGGAGTGTAGTGGGCAAATACATTTATCGGATATTCATCGATTAAGACAGCTAAGACGCAAAACGCGTTACAAGCTTTATTTTAAAGGTAAACTCGGTATGCCTTTTTTAATTGTTCAGCTTAAAAAGCTAAAAATTCAGTTATTTAGCCTCGTTAGCGCACTCCTTTTCTTTCTCTACCTGAGCCAATCTGTTTGGTTCATCAATATTGACGGTGTCACGGCAGAAATGGAAAAGGACATGCTGGAAACATTAACTGAATTAGGAGTGAAGCGAGGAAAATTAAAATTATTAATGGATGGACCTAGTGAAATTCAGCAGCAACTTTTAGCTAAATATCCTGAAATTTTATGGGTAGGGGTAACAACTTCTGGGACAAGTTATCGCTTAGAGGTGGTAAGCAAAAAACAAATGGAAGAGGATCAAGTCAAAGCTCGCACACATTTATATGCAAAAAAGGATGGTGTCATTACAGATATATTTGTTGCTAAAGGGCGACCGTTGGTTGAGGTGAATGACTTTGTTAAAAAAGGACAACTACTAGTAACAGGTGAGCTTGTTGACGATCCAGAACATGAGCAACAATCAGAGCTAACGGCTGTTGAAGCGAGGATTAAGGCTAGTACATGGTATGAATCAGAAATTAGCACACCTTTAACCGTAAAATATCAGACTGAGACAGGAGAAAGTGTTAATAAATATTATCTTAATATTGGTTCATTAGCCATCCCAATCTGGGGGTTTAGAAAGCACGAGTTTGATCAAATACGTCAAGAGAGTAAAGTCTATACGGCTAAGCTAGGGAATTGGCAACTTCCATTGGCCTTTACTCGTTTGGAGGTAAAGGAGACAGAAACAATCGAGCTAGAGCGATCAGAAGAAGAGGCCATTAAAGCAGGTATTAATCAAGCAAAGCGCAATCTTATTCAGCAATTAGGAACTGAAACAGAAATTGTGGAGGAAAAAATTTTGCATCAGACTATAGAGAATGGTAAAGTAAACATACACGTATACTTCACGGTGATAGAAGATATCGTGAATACTATTGAAAGTGATCAAGGAGATTAGTTTATGTCTGAAGCATTACATTTAATTGATTTACACATTATCGATCAAGCTGAAGCAATGAATCTGTTTGGGGCAGAAGATAGTCATTTGAAACAATTAGAGCTTCAGGTTGGTGTTTCTATTATTACACGTGGCGAACAAGTTAGAGTCCAAGGTGAGCCTGAAAGAGCTTCACTTGTTGAAGATGTCTTGCATGCATTATTAATGGTGATTCGGAAGGGTATTACCATTTCTGATCGAGACGTTATTTATGCGATAGAACTAGCGAAAAAAGGGAAAATAGACCAATTTGATACATTGTTTCAAGAAGAAATTATGCGAAATACATTAGGAAAGCCAATTCGAGCAAAAACGCTCGGTCAACGAACTTATATTAACCGTATTAAGGTAAATGATTTAATCTTTGGTATTGGACCAGCTGGTACTGGGAAGACTTACCTTGCTGTAGTGATGGCAGTAAAGGCTCTTAAAGAGGGAAAGATAAAACGCATTATCCTGACTCGGCCGGCAGTAGAGGCTGGTGAAAGTCTCGGCTTTTTGCCAGGAGATTTGAAGGAAAAAGTAGATCCTTATTTAAGACCACTTTATGATGCGTTACAGGATGTTTTAGGCTTAGAGCATACCACTCGGCTAATTGAGCGAGGCACAATTGAAGTAGCGCCACTAGCCTATATGAGAGGACGGACATTGGATGATGCCTTTGTCATCTTAGACGAAGCACAAAACACAACTCCAGCCCAAATGAAAATGTTCTTAACTCGGCTTGGGTTTGGCTCGAAAATGGTTATTACAGGTGATATTACTCAGATAGATTTACCGAAGGGGACTGTATCTGGACTAAAATCTGTACAACAAACGTTAAACCAAATCCAAGGTGTAAGTTTTGTCTATCTTGAACAACATGATGTAGTGCGTCACCCGGTTGTGCAAAAAATAATCGAAGCTTATCAACAAGTTGAATCTTAACGACTAACTAAGAGGCTATCCCTTTTTTGGATAGCCTCTCGTTATCGTGCTCGAGCGCTATCGATTTCTGGAAATAGCGAAGGTTTTACCCGCTCTATCTTTTGATTTTTCCGTTAATATTTAACATGTTTAGACAAATTGGATAACTTTGACGACTAATCGTATACATCAATCCAAAATCATTGTATGATTGAGTATAGATAGAATTTGAAAATGGAATTTTCTTTCCTGTTAAAGGAGTCGGTTTTATGCAGAGTTTTGTTAGGCGAGTGAAAGCGTTAAGTGAATCGATTCAGCTTATTTTAACCCTTGCTATTATGGGGATAGCTTTTTTCTTATTTATATTGTCTAATGTATACACAGAAACGTATGAAATAGAAAGATTTAGTAATGCTCAGGAAACAATCCGTTCTCCCATTACCATTGAAGACACGAGGGAAACAGAACGGCGCCAACGGGAGGCTCTTCAATCCGTTGAAGATCGTTATGTTATCTTACATGATGTTACAGAAGAAAGAGTTGAATATGTGCAAGAGCTTTTTGATGCGATTGCTTCTGTAAATAAGCCTGTTACAAATGATTCAGAAGAAGATGACGAGGATGACCAGTCCGACGTATCAATTGAACGCTCTACGACTGAAAAACTGCAGGAACTCAAGCAAATTTTAAGTAGTGATATTATTGAAGAATTAGCAGATGATGAATTATTGCGCTTAATAAATATGACTGAATCTGAAAAGCAATTATCGGTTGAACTTCTGACCACATCGCTTTATGAGATTTTTGCAGAAGGGGTACGACGTGAACAGATTGATCAAGCTTACACCCAATTGAACCAGCGCTTTCAGTTTTCAAGTATTGATTCAGAGCTAAAGGATGCTCTAGTTGCGCTAGGTGAATTTGCTATTGTTGAAAACTCATTCTTTTCAATTGAGGAAACCATGGAAGCTGAACGACAAGCCATGAGTAATGTAGAACCAGCGATGATCAGAGCAGGGGAAGTGATCGTTCGCGAGGGACAAACAATTACCAATGAAATCTATGATAAACTAACGCTGGTCGGATTATTAAACAGTGACCGTAATGTTTTTCCTATAATTGGCTTGTTGATCTTTGTTTTACTTTTAATTGGATTTTTGGCTTATTGTTTAAATAATTATTTGGATAAAAATAATTTGGAGCTAAAGCGTTCATTTGCTTTATTACTTATTGTTCTTGTGATCCTAACGATTATGAAATCAATTAGTTTATTTAGTACTGATGAGAATCAATTTTATTTGTTAACACCGATAGCTACAGGTACAATGCTCTTAAAAATTCTTTATCGAGAGCGAATTGCCCTTGTGTTTACGATTGTATTTACCTTTATAGCAACGGTGATGTTCAATGGACAAATTCCGGGTGCACTCAATATTGAAGTAGGTATTTATTTTTTGTTTGCTCAATTAAGTAGTATTGTTGCATTAATAGCCATTAAAGATCGAGCGGCTGTATTAAAAACAGTCCTAGCTACAGCAGTGGTGAATGTGCTCGTTATTCTTGCATTTTTATTTTTATCTTATGAAAGCTATCAGCTCAGGGAGATTTTACAGTATAGTGCCTACGGTCTTGTTGGAGCTATCGTTTCAGGTGTTGTCACCATAGGTATTCTCCCTTTTTTTGAATCCATTCTTGGCATATTGACTGATATGAAATTACTAACATTAGCTAGCCCTAACTATCCATTATTAAGAAAGATATTAACGGAAGCTCCAGGTACTTACCACCATAGTGTAATGGTTGCTAATCTTAGTGAAGCATCATGTGAAGTAATTGGAGCGAATGGATTACTTGCTCGTGTTGCTTCATACTATCATGATTTAGGAAAAACAAAGCAACCCCATTATTTTATTGAAAATCAAATGGGGATTAAAAATCCTCATGATTTTTTATCACCCAAGCAAAGTGCGTCAATCATCTTGGCACACCCATATGAGGGTGCTGAAATTTTACGTGAGCATCATTTTCCTAAGGAAATTATTGATATCGCAAAGGAACATCATGGAACCTCATTATTAAAATATTTTTATTATAAAGAAAAAGAACATAATAAGCATGCAAAAGAATCTGATTTTAGGTACCAAGGGCCTAAGCCACGGACGAGAGAGTCAGCGGTTATTTCTATTTGTGATTCTGTCGAAGCCGCTGTTCGATCATTAGATGAGCCAACTAAAGACAAGATCGATCAATTAATTGATAGCATTATTCAAGATCGCCTCAAGGATGGTCAATTTGATGATAGCTTGCTTACCTTTAAAGAGTTAACTATAATAAAGCAGACTATAAGTGAAACGTTAAATGGCATCTACCATTCTCGGATACAATATCCGAACGATGATGAAAAATAAAGGAGGTATCTGATCATGCACATTGATTTTCACGATCAAACCAATTCAGTTGCAGAAGAACATATTGATTTAATAGACCGTTTATTAACCTATGCAGCTAAAGAAGAAGGCATTAGCCCAGAAGTAGAAGTATCAGTTAATTTTGTCGATAATCAGAACATTCAAGAGTTGAATCGGAATTATCGACAAGTAGATCGCCCAACCGACGTCATTTCATTTGCACTTCAGGAGCAAGGGGAAGAGGAGTTAGCTATAATTGGTGAGGAGCTTCCCATTACTTTGGGTGACATTGTTATTTCAGTAGAAAAAGCACAAGAGCAGGCAGAGGAATATAAGCATAGCTTAGCCAGAGAATTTGGATTTCTAGCTTTACATGGGTTTCTACACTTATTAGGATATGATCATATCAATGAGTCGGATGAAAAAGAAATGTTTGCCCGACAAGAGGCTTTGTTAAATGACTTCGGATTACCGAGAAGTTAAGAAGAACCGGGTCGGTCTAGGCTATGCGTTAAATGGCTTGAAATTTGCTTTAATACATGAAATAAATATGCGTGTGCATCTATTTATGATGTTGATCGTGATTGCTGTAGCCATTATTTTGTCAATCTCAGCGGTTGAGTGGGTTTTGCTAAGTCTTACAATTGGATTTGTTTTCGTTGCTGAGCTATTTAATACAGCTATTGAACAATTATTAGATTATTTAGCTCCTGAACGGCATCGATTAGCTGGGATAATTAAAGACTTATCGGCAGCAGCAGTCCTGTTAGCCAGCATCGTTGCCATCATTAATGGCATTATTATTTTCTTACCCAAAATAATTGCCATATTCATCTAGATAGACATGAGGAGGAAGTTTGATGCAAGAAGAATTTAAGTCTGGTTTTATTACGATTATTGGTCGGCCAAATGTAGGGAAATCGACATTTTTGAATCGTGTCATTGGTCAAAAGATTGCAATCATGAGTGACAAAGCCCAGACGACACGTAATACCATTCAAGGTGTATTGACCCAAAATGATGCACAAATGATTTTTATCGATACACCAGGCATTCATAAACCCAAACACAAGCTTGGGGACTTTATGGTCAAGCTTGCTGAAAATACATTAAATGAAGTTGATGCAGTTATATTTATGATCAATGCAGAAGAAGGCTATGGAAAAGGCGATCAATATATTATCGATCGCTTGGCTCAAGTTTCTCGTCCTGTTTATTTAATTGTCAATAAAATCGATCAAGTTCATCCTGATCAGTTATTTGATCTAATTATACGCTATAAAGATAAATATCCATTTAAAGAAATAATTCCAATTTCTGCGTTGGAAGGCAATAACGTTGACCATTTACTTACTGTATTAAAAGATCAGTTACCTTCTGGCCCAAAATATTATCCTGATGATCAAATTACTGATCACCCTGAACGTTTTATCATCAGTGAATTAATTAGAGAAAAGGCGTTACAATTAACACGAGAGGAAGTACCGCATTCTATCGCAGTAGTGATTGAGAAAATTGAAAAAAAACCAGATGAAAAGGTATTGGTTCAAGCGATCATCATTATTGAACGTAAATCCCAAAAGGGTATAATTATTGGTAAACAGGGAGCAATGCTCAAAAAAATAGGCTCACAAGCTCGTCGTGATATAGAGCGATTGCTTGGAAGTAAGGTTTATTTAGAGCTTTGGGTAAAAGTTCAAAAAGACTGGCGAAATAAAGAGCGTTATTTGCAGGAGTATGGCTTTGATCAAAATGATTACTAAATTTCTGATTTGATTTGACCTAGTAGCTTATGCTTTATTCATGGAAAAAATTAATCAACATCGAACCAACTATTCAGGTCATTCTATTAATGTGAATGTTTTTAACTAAAAAGAAGAGGTGTAGACATCATGAATGATTTACCTTGGATTGTTTTTAGTCAAACAGGAAACATTGAAACCTATTTACTCATGAAGGAATATGAGCTAGATGATGATCAAGATCAAATGGATTTGATCGATCCAACCTAACAATGAATACTAAAAGGGATTGGTGAGAGGTGTTTGAAAAAGTTGAGGGTATCATTATTCGAACACAAGATTATGGGGAAACACATAAAATTGTAACAATATTTTCTAAAGAATATGGAAAAATAGCTGCCATTGCACGTGGGGCAAAAAAGCCTAAAAGCCGAATGGCAGCTATTGCACAGATGTTTATCCATGGCCAATTTCTCATTCAATTAGGGAAAGGACTTGGAGCAATTCAACAAGGGGAAGTCATCCAATCGTATCGGAAAATTAGAGAAAATATTGTGCAAACGGCCTATGCAAGCTACTTAGCAGAATTAACAGACAAGCTAATGGAAGAAAAAAAACCAGATTATTATCTATTTAAACAATTTGATGCAACGTTAACGGCATTAAGTCAAGACAAGGACCCAATCGTTTTGGTTATGATGTATGAGTTAAAGCTCTACCAAATAGCAGGATTTGCACCAGTTGTTGATCGATGCTGTCATTGTGGAGCTACAGATTTACTTGTTGGTTTTTCCATTACAGAAGGTGGTGTGATTTGTCAACGTTGCCATCACCTTGACAAGTATTCTGTCAAACTAAATTCTACCCAGCTTCAACTCCTTCGCTTGTTTGCTCAAGTTAACATGGACCGTATTGCGAATATATCTATTAAAGAAGAAAACAAACGTGTGCTAAAAGGGTTAATTGAACAATATTATGAGCAATATGGGGGTCTCTATATAAAGTCAAAGAAATTTTTGAATCAAATTGATTTGTTTGACTCATAAAGCCGATAACATGCTTGACAAAAGGCTAAAATTCGATTAACATTTGATTAGCATTTATAACCATTATGTGATGAAAGAGAAAAGTAGGCTATTGTGCTTGCGAGAGCGAATCTGGAATGGTGGAAGCCAGATGCAAGGTAATAGTTGAATGGCACTCTTGAACATAGGCGAATGAAAGTGACTAAAGTCAACTGGCTTTAGTAAATAGGGTGGAACCGCGGAAATCCCGTCCCTATGTCTTAATATTAAGGCATAGAGACGGGGTTTTCTTCATTTTAGTTGTCAAAGTATTGAGTTAACAGACACATGAAGCATGTTAAACGGTCTCTAGATTTAACTTTCACTCAGTAGAAGACTACCACTTGTATCAGTGGTGAGGTGAATGGTTAATTGTATACCATTGTAAGGGGGCAAACTCTGGCTGAATAAAGTTAAAGTCGACAAATTTGTCAAAGGAAATTTATTGAGTGAAGCTCGATAAAATCTGGACGCAAATCCAAGGCAAATTTAATAAATGGGTACTTATCAGGAATTTTTCAAATATGGAGGGAGTTATTATGCATATACAAGAGATAATTTTTACTTTACAAAAACATTGGTCTGATCAAGGGTGTATTTTAATGCAAGCTTACGATGTGGAAAAAGGAGCGGGGACAATGTCTCCTATGACATTATTACGGAGTTTAGGTCCTGAACCATGGAATGTTGCCTATGTTGAGCCTTCACGTCGTCCAGCAGATGGTCGCTATGGAGACAATCCGAATCGTCTTTACCAGCACCATCAATTTCAAGTTATTATGAAGCCATCACCTGATAACATTCAAGAGATTTATTTAGAATCATTAAAGAAACTTGGAATAGACCCATTGATGCATGATATTCGTTTCGTTGAAGATAATTGGGAAAACCCAACCTTAGGGGCAGCAGGCTTAGGTTGGGAGGTATGGTTAGACGGAATGGAAATTACCCAGTTTACGTATTTTCAACAGATTGGTGGATTAGAGGCAAAGCCTGTTTCAGTTGAAATTACTTATGGAATCGAAAGACTAGCATCTTACATCCAAGATAAGGAAAATGTATTTGATTTAACATGGACTGAAGGTGTTACCGTTCATGATATTTTCTATCAACCAGAGTATGAGCATTCGAAGTATACATTTGAGGAGTCAAATACGGAGCTCTTATTTAAGTTATTTGATCAATATGAGCAAGAAGCTACCCAAGTGATGGAAAAAGGTTTAGTCTTTCCTGCCTATGATTATGTATTAAAGTGTTCTCATGCCTTTAATTTGCTTGATGCAAAAGGCGTAATCTCTGTAACAGAAAGAACAGGCTATATTGGCCGTGTCCGTCAGCTAGCCCGTTCTATAGCTAAGCTATATGTAGATGAACGGGAAAAGCTAGGCTTTCCTATGTTGAAAAAGGAGGATGAAGCCATTGACAACGAATGAAGTATTATACGAAATTGGATTAGAAGAGATGCCGGCTCGGTTTTTAGCAGCTACGGAAACTCAGCTTCAACAAAAGACTGAAAAATGGTTGGCTGATCATCGATTAGAATTTCATGCTGTTAAGGTTTTTGTGACACCACGACGGATGGCTGTTCGGATTGAACAGTTAGCAAATAAGCAGCAAGATCTTGAGGAAGAGATAAAAGGTCCGGCTAGAAAAATTGCGTTAGATCAAGATGGTAACTGGACGAAAGCTGCCATTGGTTTTACTAAAGGCCAGGGTGTCAGTGTGGAAGACATCTACTTTAAAACGATAAAAGATGTTGAATACATCTATGTAAAGAAATTTATTTCTGGTAAAGCTACACCAGACATACTTCCATCATTTAGAGATGTGATCCTCTCGTTGACCTTTCCAAAGAATATGCGCTGGTCAACTCGAACATTGCGCTTTATTCGACCAATTAAATGGTTAGTAGGTTTATATGGAACGGATCTAATTTCATTTGAAATTGAAGGTGTGAAAAGTGGTCGAACGTCATTTGGGCATCGCTTTTTAGGTAAGTCTATTTCGATTCCTGAAGCAAGTCTTTATGAAGATTTATTAAAAAATCAATACGTTATCGTTGACAGTAAAGTAAGGAAACAACAAATAGTCAATCAAATCAATCAGCTTGCGACCAACCAAGAATGGAGTATTCCAATTGACCAAGAATTGCTTGAAGAGGTTACGCAGCTTGTTGAATACCCAACTGTTTTTTACGGTCAGTTTAGTGAAGATTATTTGGCTGTACCAGATGAAGCTTTAATTACATCTATGAAGGAGCATCAACGTTACTTTCCTGTTCGGGACCAAAATAAACGTTTATTACCATTTTTTGTATCGGTAAGAAATGGAAATACGGATCACCTCGACATTGTTTCAAGAGGGAATGAAAAAGTTTTAAATGCGCGATTAGCTGATGCGGTATTCTTCTATCAGGAGGATCAGAAGCAGTCTATTGATGCCTATAATAAGAAATTATCACGAATGGTATTTCAAGATAAGCTTGGGACGATTGCAGATAAAGTCGATCGTGTCACACAAATTGCCAATAAACTAGCTATCTTACTCAACCTTACAGATTCAGAACAAGTTCAAGTTCAACGTGCTGCACAAATCAGCAAGTTTGATTTAGTTACACTTATGGTTAATGAATTTACCAACCTACAAGGAATAATGGGTGAAAAATATGCTATCCTAGCCGGAGAAGATCCAGAAGTTGCAGTCGCTATAAATGAACACTATATGCCACGTCATGCTCATGATCAACTACCAAAAACAACAATTGGCGCAATTGTTAGTGTGGCAGATAAGCTTGACACCATTATTGGTTGTATTGGCGTTGGCTTAGTACCTTCAGGATCACAGGATCCTTATGGCTTAAGACGGCAAGCAATGGGTGTTATTCAAATTATTAACGACCAAAACTGGTCAGTTCGTATAGAACAATTATTGGATATTGTGTTAGAATTGTATCAACAGTCAACCGTTGAGATGGAGTCCCCAGATAAGGTAATTGCACAGTTTGAGCAATTTATTAAAGCTAGAATCATTTATTTAGCGAAAGAACAACAGATCGGAACAGATATCATTGAGGCAATTCTTAGTCAAGGGTTGGGTAAATTAAGTGATGTCATGAAAAAGGCGGCATTATTAGAAGCTAAGCGTACCGATCCAAACTTTAAACCGATTCAAGAAGCACTGATTCGTGTCTTGAATTTGGCGAAAAAAGGAGAACAGGAAGCGGTAAATCAAGACCTATTTGAAAATGAGACAGAGCAGCAACTGTACAATGCTTATCAAGAAATAACCCCAGATTACTTAAATTGTATCGAGACAGGACAATTTGAAGAAAGCTTAGATATACTTGGACAATTAGCACCATCTATTGTAGCGTTTTTTGATCAGACTATGGTGATGGCAGACGATTTAGCCGTTCGGGCAAATCGTTTAGCTTTACTGAAGCAGCTTGGTGACCTCGTTGATCACTTTGCTAGCTTCGATAAAATAGAATGGAAGCAACAGTTTTAACTACTTTATTTAGCAGAAATCTCCCACTTCTATAAGTGGTGGGATGACTGCATAATTGTATACCATTTAGTAGGGGATAAACCCCAGTTGAAAAAAGTTAAAGCCTCAGGCGGATGCCACAGATTTTCTGAAGAGAGAATTTTTCGGGCGAAGCTCGATAAAATCTGGGCACAAATACGCCAAGGCGCATTTGATTAAAAATGTGGGTTTAATAGGAGTGGACAAATGGATAAACCAATCATTTATTTAATTTCAGACTCATTGGGTGAAACTGCTGAAAAAGTGATAAAGGCTGCTTTACTACAATTCGTCAATGGACAAGAATACGAAATTGTTCGATCTCCATATGTAGAGGACAAAGCAAAAATTAAGCAAGTTTTAATTAAAGCTGCTGAAGATCGTGGCATAGTTGGCTATACTTTAGTTAGCCCTGATTTGCGTCAATATGTTAAGCGTAAGGCAGCTGAAATGGATCTTGAGGCCATTGATATTATTGGTCCTATGCTTGAAGCGATGGAGCGTTTATTTCAGAAGAAGCCAAGAATGGAAGCAGGTTTAGGACACCAACTAGATGAAGCCTACTTTAAAAGGGTTGAAGCAATAGAGTTTGCCGTTAAATATGATGATGGTCGTGACCCACGTGGGATTGAGCAAGCTGATATTGTCTTAGTGGGGGTATCTCGTACATCTAAGACACCACTTTCACAATATTTAGCATTAAAAAGCCTTAAGGTCGCTAATGTTCCAGTCGTCCCAGAAGTTGATCCTCCAGAAGAACTTTTTCGAGTGGATCCTAGTAAATGCTTTGGATTGAAAATTAGTCCTGAGAAATTAAATGGCATTCGAAAAGAAAGGTTACGGGCATTAGGTTTAAAGGAAGATGCTAATTATGCCGCCCCAAAGAGGATTCATGAAGAACTTGAATACTTCGAACAAATTGTTGAGCGACTCCGCTGTCCGGTAATAGACGTCTCAAATAAAGCTGTTGAGGAAACAGCCAATATTATCCTGCTGCTTCGAATGTCATCACAACCTGAATGATAAATAGAATAATCATTTTTCCTCAATCGGGCAAGCTTAGGCTTGTCCGTTGCATTTGCCTGACATCGTAACGAGGGCTCAAACCGATCAGACTAGAGTAAAAAGGCAGCTGTGAATTTAAGCTATCACCTAAGAAAAATGTCTCAATTGTTAGTCAGATTTGGGGAAGAAAAACTAGTACAGAATTAGGTAATATTTTCAAAATATCAGCTTCGTGTTCATCCATGTATTAATGATTAATGTCTGTTATTAAGAAGAAATGGTAAAGATAGAGATTAGAAAAAACGATTATTCACTTGGAGAGCGTCGACGTGGTTATTAGATAACCGTGCCGACGTTCTCTAGCTAATTATTAAGTTTTCCTATTTTAAAACACTTAAAGGTTCGATTGCTATTGAACCAGCTCCTATTTTTTTAACTACATTGAGCAGAAGTCTCCCACTTCTATATGTGGAGAGATGAATGCCTATTAATATCCTATTTAGTAGGTGAAAAACTCCGGGTGAACAAGTTAAAGTCTCCGGCGGATGCCGCAGATTTTTAAACGGAATTTTCGAGTGAAGCTCGATAAAATCTGAGCGCAAATACGCCAAAGCGTATTTGATTTAAAATAATAGCTTTTTTTTATTAATTATATTATAATATTAATTTGTGGTAAAAATATATACTATGTTCCATGTTAAGCCAATTGACATGATTTCTTAAGGTGGCTCGGTTTGCTTACTTGTTTCTAGATCGATAAACGGCACTTAATTGAAGTTTTTTTGATTTAGCAGGAATTTGTTGATCATTTGTAGAACAGGTAAGCTAGCATAAAACACAAAGGACTTAGGACTTTTAGGCGTTTTCCGAGGGGGAAATCCAAGAAAAAAATATTTTCTGGATTTTTTGTCGAAACTTGCAGGAATTTTTGATTTTATTCTAGAATCTAATTAAATGGTGATGCTAATGGCCGCTCAAATTCCTGAGCACTTAATAGATGAGATTCGACAAGCGAATGATATTGTCGATATTGTTGGTGAGTACGTCTCTTTAAAAAAGCAAGGTCGAAATTACTTTGGGCTTTGTCCTTTCCATGGTGAAAAAACACCATCTTTTTCAGTTACCCAAGATAAGCAAATTTTTCATTGTTTTGGTTGTGGTAAGGGGGGCAATGTCTTTACCTTTTTAATGGAGATTGAAGGTTTCACCTTTCAGCAAGCTGTTGAACACTTGGCAGAGAAAAGTGGACAAACGTTGCCAGACCAATATGCAGGGCAAATTGAACAAGCGAACCACTCTCATGATCAAGTTGGCTTAAAAGCTTATGAATGGCTGACTAAATTCTATCACCATGTTTTATCACATGCTAAAGAAGGGGAACAGGCACAACATTATTTAAAAGAACGTGGATTAACTGATGAGATAATAGAACAATTTCAAATTGGTTTTTCTCCACCAGCCAGTGAACTTGTTCCACAATTTTTAGCGAAAAAAGATTTCAACCTTCAGCTCCTTGTTGCATCAGGCGTACTGACAAGAAATGATCAAAATGATGCATATGACCGTTTTAAGGGACGGGTTGTTTTTCCAATTCGGAATCATCTTGGAAAGACAGTAGGGTTTGGTGGTCGATCAATTACGGATATCGAACCAAAATATTTAAATAGTCCTGAATCAAGCCTCTTTCACAAAGGGAAGTTGCTTTACAATTTTGATTTAGCACGTAGTGAAATGAAAAAAGCGGGACAAGCGATTCTTTTTGAAGGATATATGGATGTCATTTCCGCTTTTCAAGCAGGGATTAAAAATGGTGTAGCATCACTAGGTACAGCTGTAACCGAACATCAGGCCGCATTGTTAAAGCGTTATGTCGATACAGTAGTGATATGCTATGACGGCGATAATGCTGGAGTCGAGGCAGCTTTTAAAGCAGCTAAATTGTTCTTAAAGGTAGGCGGTCAGGTAAGGGTCGCTTCACTTCCAGATCAGCTTGATCCAGATGCGTATATTAAGCAATATGGAGGAGATAGGTTTAAACATGAGGTTATAGAGGCAAGCTCTACGTATATGAGTTTTATAATGACATATTATAGAAAGGGCTATAATCTTCAACTTGAAGCAGACAAGATCGCTTATATTAATACCATAATTGCAGAAATTGCTGAATTGGATAGTGTGTTAGATCGTGATCATTATGCAAGACAGTTGGCTAAATCACATCAGCTATCCCATGAAACCATTATAGCTGAAGTGAATGAAAAAAGGAAAAAACAAGGTAAGAATAGGGATAAGCTTAGTTCATCAAGCCATACTAATGAGCGCAAGCTAATCCAGAATAAAAAAAAGTTATTACCAGCTTATCATACAGCTGAGCGTAAATTACTTGCCTATATGTTCTATGACACAGCGATAGCTGATCAAATAAAACATGATCTAGGTGCATCCTTTAATATTGACATGCACAAAATTATTGTAACCCATTTGTATGCTTTTTATGAAGAGGGACATGAAGCGAATATTAGTCATTTTATTGAACGATTAGATGATCAAGCGATAAAAAACCATGTCATTGAGATTGCAATGGAACCCATTTCGCCTGATATTACGTCGAATGAAATTAAGGACTATATTCACATTATCAAAGCAGAGCAAGAAGATAAAGTTTTGATACGGAATTTAGAAGCCGAGCAGAAAGCGGCTGAACTAAATAAGGATTTTGTTAAAGCTGCTCAAATCGGTATGGAAATAATGGAGATTCAGAAAAGATTAAAACAAAGCAAAAGTAGTCGATAAGGTAAGAGAAAGTCGGAAGGAGGGGGACTCTTTATGGCAAATAATAAGCCAACTCATTCAAAAGAGAATGATCAAGAGTTATCATTGGAACAGGCTAAAGAACAGATTGTAGAACTAGGTAAAAAGCGTGGAGTCATTGCTTATGAGGATGTTGCAGAGAGACTAGCCATTTTTGAGCTAGAGTCTGATCAAATTGACGAATTTTATGAATTTTTAGGTGAGCAAGGGATAGAGGTAGTTAGTGATTCGGATGAAGATCCAGATGAACAACAAATTTCTAAGGTAGAAGAATTTGATTTAAATGATTTAAGTGTTCCACTTGGAATCAAAATTAATGACCCGGTACGAATGTACTTAAAAGAGATCGGTCGTGTTGATTTATTATCTGCTGAGGAAGAAATTAGCTTAGCTGAACGGATTGAACAGGGTGATGAAGAAGCAAAAAAACGACTAGCTGAAGCGAACCTGAGATTGGTGGTAAGTATTGCTAAGCGATATGTAGGTCGTGGTATGCTTTTTCTTGATTTAATTCAGGAAGGGAACATGGGACTAATTAAAGCCGTAGAAAAGTTTGATTATCGTAAAGGCTTTAAATTCAGTACGTATGCCACTTGGTGGATTCGTCAGGCCATAACTAGAGCTATTGCTGATCAAGCTCGTACGATTCGAATACCTGTTCATATGGTTGAAACGATCAACAAGTTAATTCGTGTTCAAAGACAGTTACTACAAGATTTTGGACGTGAGCCAACTCCTGAAGAAATTGGACAGGAAATGGATTTAACTCCTGATAAGGTTAGAGAAATTTTAAAAATTGCTCAGGAGCCTGTTTCACTGGAGACGCCAATAGGCGAGGAAGACGATTCACACTTAGGTGACTTCATTGAAGATCAGGAAGCGACTTCACCATCTGATCATGCCGCTTATGAATTATTAAAAGAACAGCTAGAAGATGTTTTAGATACATTAACAGATCGTGAAGAGAACGTTCTACGGCTGAGATTTGGACTTGATGATGGCAGAACACGAACCTTGGAAGAGGTCGGTAAAGTGTTTGGCGTGACACGTGAAAGAATTCGTCAAATTGAAGCAAAAGCTTTACGAAAGCTTCGCCATCCAAGCCGCAGTAAACGATTAAAAGATTTCCTTGAATAATGAAATAGGATTCTTAGCATAAAATTGGCTCAGTCAATCCAGTTTTCAGTTGAGCAACAATTGAAGCTGATTGACTCTTTTTTTTTACAGTGACGGTTTCCAAAACTTAAGAACTTCTCATTGAGCTTAGCATTAAAATTTAGCCATTGCTCGCGAGGTGATGTCAAATGGACGAACAAAGAAGAGCAGTCATTATTAATGAAATACGCTATTGGAAAGAAAATCACCTTTTACCTGACCATTATTGTGATTTTCTATTTGCACTATATACCGAGGGGGAGCAACTCGAAACGACAGATCCGTTACCAAATGAAAAGTCAGAGACTGCTGACATTCGGGACTTAATTAATCCAATGGTTTTACTCATATTATTTATTAATCTAATTGTAGCACCGCTTGCGATATCAGTTATTTACCTGCTTCAAACGAATTGGATCATATCAGTGATTATTTTATTGCTTGCTCTTATTATGAGTATTTATTTATATCGCTATCAACTTGTACGGGTACAAGTCGCTAAACCATATATTATTTTAATTTTATTACTTAATATTTTTGCTATTACGGTTTACATGGTTAACCGGTGGGTTAATCATTATTATACGCTCGCATTTATCGTATTTCTACAATTGTTTATTTGGCTTTATCTTGGTATTAAGCAAAAGAATTATTGGCTAATAGGACTAAGTATCATCGGTTTTGGTGCCAGTGTTGCTACAATCTTATGGTAATGTGATGGAGTAGGGAGTTTTACGAAATGAATGAAAATGTATTGTCAAGCAGATTACAAGCTATAGCAAGTTATTTACCGAAAGGGGCATACTTTGCTGATATTGGCAGTGATCATGCTTATTTGCCTGTTGTTGTTTGTCGGCTAGATCCTTCTGCTCGTGCTATTGCAGGAGAGCTAAATGATGGCCCCTATCAATCAGCTCTTGCCCATGTTCGTGCTTTCAATTTATCAGATCAAATTGAAGTTATCAAAGGAGACGGCCTAACAGTATTGGGTGATCGATCGATCAAACAAATTGTAATTGCTGGCATGGGTGGTGGGCTAATTCGTACCATTCTGGATCAAGGAAAGGAAAAACTAGCCGGGATTAAACGGTTAATTTTGCAACCAAATGTTGAAGCTAGACTTGTCCGTGATTGGCTAGTCAAGCATAATTTTTGCTTGATCGATGAAACCATCCTCAAGGAAGATGGTCATATCTATGAGATTTTAGTTGCTGAGCCAAAAACAGCCAATAAACAAGTCGAATATACGGAGCAGGAATTATTATTTGGACCGATATTATCCAAACAGAAAAATACGGCTTTTTATCATAAGTGGAAATCTGAACAAAAGAAGCGATTACGTATTCTAGCTGAGATGCAATATGCTAAACAGATTGATCGAGAGAAGATCAATCAATTTGAAAAAGAACTCGCGTGGATAAACGAGGTGTTAAAAGATGAGTAAATCATGTACGGTAGGGAAAATAATCAATATACTTGAACAATGGGCACCTAAAAAGCTTGCTTATGATTGGGATAATGTCGGATTACAAATTGGCGATCTATCAGCAGAGGTTAATTGTATTTTGACAACACTTGATGTCAATGAAGCGGTTGTTGATGAGGCAATTGAGGTAGGAGCACAGCTTATTATAGCTCATCATCCCTTATTATTTAAACCTTTAAAACAAATTAATTTCGCTGAGCCAATCGGTCGGGTAATACGTAAACTGATCTGTTCAAATATTGCTGTCTATGCTGCTCATACTAATTTAGATATTGCCTCTGGTGGTGTCAATGACTGGCTAGCCACCTGTCTTAAGCTAGAAGAAGTAAAGGTTATGTTGCCTGAATATGAAGAGAAACTATATAAATTGCATGTCTATGTTCCTAATAGCCATGTTGATGAGGTTGATCTAGCCTTAACTCATTTAGGCGTTGGTCAGTTAGGTGATTATTCAGAATGCTCATTTCGAATTCAAGGGACAGGCACATTTAAGCCTGAGCAAGGTTCGGACCCTTTTATTGGACAAAAAGGGGAAAAAGAGTATGTTGAAGAAACTAAGCTTGAGTATATTCTCCCAGAACCGTTAATAAAACCAGTTATCACCAAGCTTATTAACGTTCATCCATACGAAGAACCTGCCTATGATCTAATCGAATTAGCTAATCAAGGTCGTGTACAAGGTTTAGGACGAATTGGGAAGCTCAAACATCCGATTAGGCTCGGACAATTTGCAGAACAGATTAAGAACACATTTCAGCTTCAAGGCTTACGAATAACGGGTGATCCAGAGCAAATTGTAGCTAAAGTAGCTGTACTTGGAGGCAGTGGTGAAAAATACTTCAGACAAGCAAAAAGGTTAGGGGCAGATGTTTATGTCACGGGTGATCTGACCTTTCACCAAGCACAGGACGCTGAAGCATTGGGTTTGGCTTTGATTGATCCAGGTCATTATATTGAAAAAGTGATGATAACGGGACTACAAAATGACTTAAAAGTTAAGCTAGCTGATCAAACTCTTGATATTGAAATCGTCACTACCGAGGTAAATACTGATCCATTTATATATATGTAGCATCAGTAAAAGAGTATAGAGAAAGGATTGATATCAATCCTTTCTTATACTCCAACTATTTAGATTTAACCTTTGGTAGTATTTTTTCCTGTTTTACTTTTGTCTGTGTATCCCAAGTTGAGGGATCTTCAGGGTCATATTGCTCAACAAACTTAATGACCTCTTTGGTAATCAGGGTAGGTGTTGAGGCGCCGGCTGTAATCGCTACCTTATTTACTCCAGATAGCCAATCTAGTTGCAGTTCTGATAAATCAGCAATTCGATAAGCTTTGGTCCCCGCAATTTCTTTTGATACTTGAGCGAGTCGATTAGAATTATTGCTGCGCGGATCACCAACAACTAAAGTAAGATCAGCTTCCTTTGCCTGTTCAGCTACAGCCTCCTGCCTTACCTGTGTAGCCATACAGATCTCTTGAACCATTTCCGTCTGAGGAAACTTGGCTTTAACGGCTTGCATGACATCATACACATCCCACTGACTCATCGTTGTTTGGTTCGTGACCAATATCTTATCATGTTTAATCATTAAAGCTTCTACATCCGCCTCAGTTTGGACAAGATAAATATGATCAGGAGCAATGCCAACGGCTCCTTCTGGCTCGGGATGTCCTTTCTTTCCGATATAGATGATTTTATAGCCTTGCTGTACGCGATTATAAATTAAATCATGGGTTCGTGTCACATCTGGACACGTTGCGTCTAAAACGGTTAACCCTTTTGCTTTGGCCTTTTCCTTTACAGCAGGAGAAACACCATGTGCGGTAAAAATAACTGTGCCATGGTTAATGTCATCCAAAAGGTCGGCACGATTTTTACCATCTAATGTAATGACGCCCTCTGCCTTAAAGGCTTCGGTAACGTGTTGGTTATGCACAATCATACCGAGGATATAAATGGGCCTAGGCAGGTTCTTATCTTTCACCGCATTTTGAGCAATAACCATGGCATCTACAACTCCATAGCAATACCCACGCGGTGCTATTTTAATAACTTCCATGACTATTTCCCCCTAGTCAGTATTCTAACAATTGTGATCATTAGCATTGCATAAAATTTGTGATAAAATGTTATCTGTGTTACATTTCGACTTGTAAAAATCGAACGGCACAGCTAAGCTCTGCGTAACATTTACCAATTCTCTTTCTGAAAAATAGCCCCATGTCGGTTTTTCGCCTGACTTAACAAATGGCTTTTATGTATGCTAATCATTAGTTACATTATAAAGAAAAAGATATGAAAAAACAAAAATAAATTATAGCAGGTCTAGTACGATACGCTTAACCACGTGTAATAAGTCTAATAAAGTCAAATTTAGAGCCAACAAAGCACGGTACTCTAGATACTAACTAACACTGGGAAGTGACATTTATCACCGTTTTAATAGATTAATCCGAAACAGAGAAACTATCTTATATAGGTCAATGAAGACACCAAAGTGAGTCGCGTGCTATTTATCCATGATCGGGTCTCAGTCAAAGCATTAACTCGTTTAGCGTTAAAGATGTGCATTTTGAACCAAACTCCACTATAATAGAAAAGATAACAGATTCAAATGAGGAGCTTTATAATGAAACAACAACACTATTTTAACGAATATAATTTATCTCCCTGGATACACGAGATTATTGACCAACTCCAATTTAAACATCCAACACCGATCCAGCAACGGGTTATTCCAGCTATATTAAGAGGTGAGAGTGTCATTGGACAATCTCATACAGGATCCGGCAAAACACATGCCTTCTTGTTGCCACTTTTCAGCAGTTTAGCTCTGGAAAAGCAAGAGGTACAATTTGTCATTACCTCACCTACTAGAGAGCTAGCTAGACAAATTTTTGATGAGGTTAAGAAAGTGATAAGCTTTGCTGGAAAAGAAGATGAGATTAAGGCAAAGCTTTTTATTGGCGGTACAGATAAAAAACGGACAATAGAGAAGCTTAGGGAACAACCGCAAATTATTGTAGCAACACCTGGGCGGTTATTGGACTTAATTAAGGAGGGGGCCATTGATCTCTTTTCCGCTCGCTCCTTTGTCGTTGATGAGGCTGATTTAATGCTTGATCTCGGTTTAATTGAGGAAATTGACCAAATGTTAGTACGAGCTAATCCAGACATTCAAGTATTAGTTTTTTCTGCAACTATCCCGGAGCGGCTTCAGCCTTTTTTAAAAAAGTATTTACATCAACCATCCTTTTTTCATATTAAGGATCAATTTGCTCCTGAAACAATTGAGCATCGTTTAATACCATTACGACATCGCGAACCTGCCGAAGTTATTCATCATATCACAAAGTTGATCAATCCTTACTTAGCGATTATATTTACGAATGGTAAGGCAGAGGCTGACCAATTATTTGAAAGTTTACAGGCACAGCAAATTGACGTTGGCCTTATCCATGGTGGACTAGCTGCTCGAGAGCGTAAACGGGTTCTGAAAGATATTCAAGCACTTAAATTTCAATATCTTGTCGCAACAGACCTTGCTGCACGAGGGATTGATATTAAGGGTGTAAGCCATGTGATTAATGCACAGCTACCTAAAGAAGAAGAGTTTTACATCCACCGTGTTGGTCGAACAGCACGAGCAGGGATGGAAGGGACAGCTATCAGTTTATATACCGATCAAGATTATCAGCTCCTTAATAAGCTTGAGGAGAGAGGGATAGCTTTCACAACGTATGATATCCATCAAGGTGAATGGAAGGAATTAAAGTCTTGGAATGAGCGTGCCAAACGGAAAAAACAAGGACATGATCTTGACCAAGAGGCATGGAGACGTGTAAGAAAGCCAGCCAAAATCAAACCTGGCTATAAAAAGAAAATGAAACGACAGCAAGAGAGAATAAAACGTCAGTTAAAACGAAAACAGTAGTGCGTGCTGCTGAGATGTCATGTGAAGAGATTAGACATGGAGTTGTTTTACTAGGGAAATATGACGCTCCAAGCGCATGATCGACAAGCTTAGACTTGGCCCAGCAGATCAGAAGTATTAAACACACCATAGATGATCCAAATGTTATGTTATGCTAATCAAGTGAAATTAGACAAATTAAAACGGGGTGGAGAAACATGAAAATAGGATCGCATGTATCAATGAGTGGGAAAAAAATGCTGTTGGCATCTAGTGAGGAAGCCGTAAGCTACGGCGCTTCTGCTATGATGATTTATACTGGAGCACCTCAAAATACTAGGAGAAAAGCCATTGCAGAATTAAATATTGAGGCAGGACTTGAGCACATGAAAGAGAATGGAGTCAATGATATTATTGTTCATGCGCCTTATATTATTAATCTAGGTAATACGACTAAAGCAGAAACCTTTGAGCTTGCCGTTACCTTTATGCAAAGCGAAATTGAACGGACAGCGTCTATTGGTGCTAAACAAATCGTCCTTCATCCCGGTGCTCACGTAGGTGCTGGAGTTGAAAAGGGAATAGCACGTATTGTTGAAGGGTTAGATGAGGTCTTGACCAAAAACCATGATGTCCAAATTGCTTTAGAGACAATGGCTGGAAAAGGTTCAGAGCTAGGCAAAACATTTGAAGAACTAGCAATGATAATGGACGGTGTTCATGCTAATGAACGACTCTCTGTTTGCTTTGATACTTGCCACGTACATGATGCTGGCTATGATATTGTCAATGATTTTGACAAGGTTTTGGATCAGTTTGATAAGATTGTAGGAATTGATCGATTAAAGGTTGTTCATGTTAATGACAGTAAAAATGAAAAAGGTGCAGGTAAGGATAGACATGAGAATATTGGATTTGGATATATTGGATTTGATGCATTAAACTATATTGTTCATCATCCACAGTTAAGTGATTTACCAAAAATTTTAGAAACACCTTATGTTGGTGCAGACAAAAATAGTAAAAAACCACCATATAAATATGAAATTGAAATGCTAAAGACGAAGAAGTTTGAGCCAGAGCTAAAAGCGTTGATTATGAATCAATCGTAATCGTTTAGCACCCCGTGATTTTAGAGCTTAGTCTGAAATTGCGGGGTGCTTTGTTTTGGCTAAACAAGCACACGATTAGGACTGGATTTAATTTTACATTAAATAGAAGACGCTCAACTAAAACCTTATTTAAACCATTCTGCAACGCCATACTGTTGGATAAATTGATCAAGGATAGCTTTGGCTTTATCCGCTGTTACCTGATCGGTAATCGATGCAAGCTGTTGAAATTTAATGGCGAGGTCCTCTTTGTTAAAAGGGTCATAATTTTGTTGTCTTAGAATATTAACAATTTGCTGAGCCTGATGATCAGTAAGCGGGACGTTATATTCATTAGCATAACTTTTAAGCTCCAAAGCGGTTATCTGTTGTAATTTATTTCGAACGAGCTGTTTTAAGACAAGATTCATCTTTTTCCTCCTTTTCGAATTTAATCGCTGCCAACTACCACTATAAGCTAATATATGTTTAATGGAGTAAAAGTTTACCATTATATTGTAAGTTGGGTGTGAAAAAGTTGCATTAATCTGCTTTTTAAGGTAGGATAACCATTTGTAATGTGAAGAAAGAGAGGTAAATTAAGAAATGAAACAAAATGGCATTATTTTGTTAATCGTACTATTTATTTCAGCCCTTACTTTATTATTATACAGAAATTATGATCAAGTACGATTGACAGAACTAGAACAAGAGAATCAAGCACTATCTGCTCGAAATAATCAGCTTGAGGCTGAACTCAGCTATCACAATCAATTTTTTACGGCCACGTTGACTGACGACTTTCAGCATTGGCATCAAATTGAACAAATAGCAGAGCAGATGGTTGAAGATAGCTATGGACAGTTTAAAAAAACATGGGCGCTTTACTTAGCTAATGAAGCTAAGAATTATCGCTTAGATCCTTTTCTTATTTATGAATTGCTAAAGGTTGAAACAGGGAAGACCTTTGATCCAGAGTTGATCGGGCCAGAGACTCGCTATGGGCGGGCATATGGGATGTCACAATTTATGCTTAATACTGCACCATGGATAGCGGAGATAGCCGGTTTACCATACAATGATGAGCTATTGTTTGATCCCTACTATTCAATTCAATTAGCCGTTGTGTATTTAGACTTTCTTTATCATAAATATGATAATTGGGATGAAGCTTTAACAGCTTACCATCGTGGAATGACCGGAATGGAGCAATATAAAGAAGAGAACGGTCATGCTAAAAGTGAATATGCACAACAAATTCAGTCACAAGCTAAAGAACACCATCATACCATTGTTATGACTTATTAATGATTTAACTTTATCGCAGTATAACTGGCTGGGGTACGATTACTCGCCCCATCGAAGGGCTTTTGTAAGCCTCCCCCTTCAAGAAAAAAGGGAACCCGTCATGTCTAAGGGGGAGATCCAACAGCCAGTAACGGCCCGATTGGTTCAACTAACGTTCAGTGGGGGAGAGAGTAAGCTGACTAAGTTCGCGACGTCGTGTCAAAACGTTTGCACGAGCACATCCTATGCGTCGAACCCCCACTGAACGAAGTTTCACTTTATTCAACAGAAATCTCCGCTGCTATAAGTGGTGAGATGGATGCCTATTGGCTACCACTCAGGGGAGAGGCAAACCCCAGCTGAATAAAGTTAAAGCCTCCTGCGGATGCCACAGATTTTTAGTGGGAATTTTTCGAGCAAAGCCTCGAAAAAACTGGGCGCAAATCGCTAAGGTGCATTTGATCTGCTTAGTGAGTTATAGTATGGGGTGTTCACATCACCTGCTTTGCTAAGGATGAAATAGGGAATTTAAGCCAAACACTCAATTAGACTAGTAATCAACAAATGCTACAGCTTTATGGTTAAAGCTGTAGCATTTGTTTTCATCTGTCTGCTTAATCATCTTTTACCAGCTAAGAGCCTTTATTACAATTCAGCACCTGCTTCTTGCTTTGCCAAATACTCAGCAGCTAGCTTATCAACCTCTTTTTTTAACTCATCAACCATGATTTCTTCAGGAACCTTGCGAATAATTTCACCGTGTCGAAATAATAAACCTTCACCTCTAGCTCCAGCAATTCCAATGTCAGCTTCACGTGCTTCTCCTGGACCATTAACTGCACAGCCTAATACGGCAACCTTTATTGGGGCTTTAATTTTAGAAATATACGTCTCGACTTCATTAGCAATTGAAATTAAGTCGATCTCAATTCGGCCACAGGTAGGACATGAAATAAGTGTAGCGGCATTAGCTGCTAAGCCAAATGATTTCAAAAGCTCTCGTGCGACTTTGACTTCTTCAACAGGATCAGCACTCAAAGAAATACGCATTGTATTTCCAATCCCTTTGCTCAAGATTGCCCCCATTCCAGCAGCACTTTTAATACTTCCTGCAAAGAGGGTGCCAGATTCAGTAATGCCAAGATGAAGCGGATATTCAATAATCTCTGCCGCTTTTTCATAAGCTTCAATGGCTAACTTAACATCCGAAGCTTTTAATGAAACAATGATATCATGGAAATCTAATTCTTCTAAGATTTTAATATGATGCAAGGCGCTTTCTACCATTCCATCGGCAGTTGGATAGCCGTATTTCTCTAGAATGTGTCGCTCAAGTGATCCTGCATTAACACCGATTCGAATAGGGATGCCTTTTGCTTTTGCCGCATTTACGACTGCTTCAACCTTATCTCTCTTACCAATATTACCAGGGTTAATTCTAATTTTATCGGCTCCACCTTCAATAGCTTTTAAAGCAAGCTTATAATTGAAGTGAATATCAACAACTAATGGTATATTAATTCGTGCTTTAATTGCTGGAATTGCTTCAGCAGCTCGATCATCAGGACAAGCTACTCGAACGATTTGACAGCCTGCTTCTTCTAATCGATTAATTTCTGCTACCGTTGCTTCGACATCATGTGTCTTCGTCGTTGTCATTGACTGGATGATTACTTGATCCTTCCCACCAATGACCAGATTTCCCACCTTAACTGGACGAGTATTCTTTCTGTGTATTAAAGCCATTGCTTAAACGCTCCTTTTGTTAACTAACATGAACTAAATAAATTTATACATTCTATATTTAATTATATAGGTTATCAGATTAAAAGAGAAGTCGAAACCTTTGACATTTTGATATTCGATTACATGGCAATTTTATCTGTGAAATTTTTGAATATAGTTAATGTGTATTCTAAACTGGTACGAAATGAGGTGGACATATCCAAAAGGCAACCCTTTGCTAAGACATGTTCTAGCAACTGAAATGATGATTTAAACAAATCATGGAGTCAGTTAACTTTTGCAGTAAAAAAACACCTGGTCCGTTTTTTAAAATACATTATCCATTCTCATGATACACAGGAAATAAATAGACGCGTCCAATCTTTAATTGATAAGGGTCTGCTTTAGGATTGAGTGAAAGGAAATCAGTCATTGCTTGCTCAATGTTATGAATTTGACTGTCATTTATTTGCTCAATAATGGAAAGCCATTGATCTCCCTGTTGGACTTGATAAGAAATAACTTGAAAGCTTTGGGAATTATGATCATAATATAAATAGGATGAATTTAATGAGGAATGAGGATCTTGACTAATAACATGGCTTAGATCCTTTAAACAGGCGTATATAAATAAGAGAAAAAGAATAGTAATGATACTTTTACTTCTACTAGACATTGACCTCATCCTTAAACTTGGATTTAATGCTAGTAAAATATATATAGATCGAAGGAGTGGATTATGATGGAATGGTTTAATTTTGAGTGGCTAAGTTTTTTTATTGTCGGCTTGGCTACTCTTTTTTTAATAGGTGAGCTGCTAGTAAATGCCAAAGGAATATTTGCAGGTTTAGGTCTTATTTTAATGACAGTTTATTTTCTCGCTTATCTTGATCCTTCGATGTTCTTAACGATGGCTGTATTATATATCGTAGGGATCCTATTTATATTTATTGATGGACAATTTATTAATGACGGATCACTTGCTGGTATTGGCGCAATTCTTATGATTATATCGGTTGGCGCTAGCTCCCCAAATTGGGTGGTTGGATTATATGCAGTCGTTGGCTTAATTGTTGGCGCAGTAATGTCGCTATTTTGGATAAAAGTATTACCACGACGTAATATGTGGAGTAAAATTACCTTGTTAGATCAGCTTACCGATGATAGTGGCTATAGTTCCATGAATAGAAATTATCGAAAACTTCTAGGTGAAACAGGAATAACCCTTACAGATATGCGTCCAGTCGGAAAAATTAAAATAAATGGTGAGGAATACAGTGCCATTTCAAACGGTCATTGGATCTCTCATGATGTAAAAGTTGTCGTTAAACAAGTTGATGGCACACGGATACTTGTAGAAATAGTCGATTGATAAATTTAAAGGAATTAGGTAAATAGAAGCAGATTGCTCCTTAAACAAAGCTTTCATCAAATGCGATTTGACGAAAGCTTTGTTCTGTTTTAAAGGCAACTGTTAAGATACGTCAGTTTGGGAAAGATAACTTAGAAGCGGTCCGTGCTGTTTCCTGCATTTCGTTTCGCTAAAAGTACTCTGTGTAAATTTAGTGTAAATTTTAGTCGAATTACCTTTACATTTTGTTTATATTTCATTAATAATAGACAGGGATTTATATGTTTATGAAATATAAAATGAAGGGATGAAAATCCGTGGAATTAGATATCCAAAACATAATTTTTGAATTTTTAGGTGGACTAGGGATATTTTTGCTTGGTATCAAATATATGGGGGAGGGGCTTCAGAAAGCTGCTGGAGACCGGTTAAAAGATATCTTAGACAAGTTTACCAGTAATCCGTTTATGGGAGTGCTTGCGGGTATAGTCGTTACAGTGTTACTACAAACAAGCTCCGGTACGACTGTGTTAGCAGTAGGGTTAGTTAACGCAGGGTTTATGACCTTACGCCAATCGATTGGAGTGATTATGGGGGCAAATGTTGGGACAACCATAACCGCCTTTATTATCGGAATCAAAATTGAGGAATACGCTTTACCAATTCTAGCTGTTGGTGCCCTTATGCTATTTTTCTTTAAGAATCAAAAAATAACCAATTATGGATTGATGATCTTCGGTTTTGGTGCACTTTTTTATGGATTGAAGTTGATGGGAAGTGGACTGTACCCATTACGTTACCTTGAAGCGTTTCATGAATTAACGGTCGATATGTCTTCTAATCCGATTTTGGGCGTAATTATAGGAGTTGTCTTTACTTTTATTGTTCAAAGCTCAAGTGCAACGATTGGTATTTTACAAAATTTATATGGACAAGGTGCAATGGATTTAGCTGCAACTTTGCCAGTTTTGTTTGGTAATAATATTGGAACAACAATAACGGCAATTATCGCATCAATTGGTGCGAGTATTGCTGCAAGACGGGCTGCTGTAACTCATGTTATTTTTAACCTGATTGGTGCTGTGATTATCTTATTGCTACTAGGGCCGTATCAGCTATTAATTTCAAATATTCAACAGGCACTAGGACTCAATGCCGAAATGACGATTGCTTTCGCTCACGGTATCTTTAATATTGCTAATCTAGTGTTGTTATTCCCTTTTATTGGACTCTTAGCTTTCCTTGTTACGAAGCTTATTCCTGGTGAGGATTCAGTTATTGAATTTAAAGCTACTCATTTAGATCCCATTTTTATTCAACAAACACCTACAGTTGCTTTGGAGCAAGCAAAAGAAGAAATTATTCGAATGGGAGAGTATGCCTATCGAGGCTTAGAAGAGTCGGCCCGCTTTTTAAACAATCATCAGGCTAAGCATGCTGATCATGCATTCCAAATTGAAAATGCATTGAACAAGCTTGATCGTGAGATTACAGAGTACTTAGTCCAACTTTCAGGTGCACAGTTATCAGATGTTGAAAGTGAAAAACATACAGCCTTAATCGACTCAGTTAGAGATATAGAGCGAATTGGTGATCACTTTGAGAATGTTGTAGAATTGATTCAGTTTAAAATATCGAATAAGATTGTCATAACAGATGAGGCTAAGGAAGATTTGAATGCAATGTTTGAATTAACAAATCGAACGGTTAAACAGGCTATTGAAGCATTAAATGACGATGACCGCATCAAAGGACTTGAGGTGGTTAAATTAGAAAATCAAATTGATCGTATGGAAAAGAACTTCCGTAAGAAACATATTATTCGATTAAATGAGGGAACATGTTCAGGTTCTTCTGGCATTGTTTATGTCGATATATTAAGTAATTTAGAACGAATCGGTGATCATGCACTAAATATTGCTGAGATGGTATTAGGAGAAAAAATTCCAGAGGTTGTCCATTAAATTTATAGAGAAAACCTTAAAGCTGAATGATTCAATTAACGAACATTTTTTTGTTCAAAACGATATGATTTGGCGCAGATAAGACTCAGCTTAGTTATACAACTTATTGTAAGTTTTCCAAGGAGAAGCGGAAGCGGATCATTGATGATTTGGTTCCCGTTTTTTCTGTTGGAAAAAAGCATGATATCGTTTTTTCTGACTTCGACAAGTTATGTTTATCGGAGTGTAACTGGCTGGGGCTGCGTTACTCGCGCCATCGAAGGGCTTTTGCAAGACTCCCCTTCAAGAAATATGGAACACGTCAATTTCTAAATGGGAGATCCAACAGCCAGTAACGGCCCGATGGGTTCAACTAACGTTCAGTGTGGGAGAGAGGAAGCTGACTAAGTTTGCGACGTCGTGTCGCAACGTCTGCACGAGCACATCCTATGCGTCAAAACCTCACTTAACGAAGTTTCACTTATGTGATGCGATTGAAATCAATAATATATTAGGATTTTTCCAGAAAACTATTGAATAGTAACTAGCCTCATGCTATATTATGTTTGTTGTGAAAGAATCTTGTTCAAAAAAACTATTGACGGCGGTTCATATCCATGTTATATTATATACCGTCGCTATCATAAGTACATACTAGCGATATCATATATTGATCCACAGTAGCTCAGTGGTAGAGCTATCGGCTGTTAACCGATCGGTCGTAGGTTCGAATCCTACCTGTGGAGCCAATTAAAAAAATGGCGGCGTAGCTCAGCTGGCGAGAGCGTACGGTTCATACCCGTGAGGTCGTGGGTTCGACTCCCTCCGCCGCTACCATTTTTCAAATTATATCTTATGGCGGTCGTGGTGAAGTGGTTAACACATCGGATTGTGGTTCCGACATGCGTGGGTTCGATCCCCACCGGTCGCCCCATAAGGACCCTTAGCTCAGTTGGTTAGAGCTATCGGCTCATAACCGATCGGTCGCAGGTTCGAGTCCTGCAGGGTCCACCATTTATTTACGGAGGAGTACCCAAGTCCGGCTGAAGGGATCGGTCTTGAAAACCGACAGGGGCTTCACGGCCCGCGGGGGTTCGAATCCCTCCTCCTCCGCCATACATATATATTGTACGTGTAGGAAAGAACAGTATATTAAATCAAGGCTCGGTAGCTCAGTCGGTAGAGCAACGGACTGAAAATCCGTGTGTCGGCGGTTCGATTCCGTCCCGAGCCACTTTTTAAAACAAGCCTAGGTTAGTGCTTGTTTTTTTATGCTTATATCAGGGAGACTGGATCTGTGTTCTAGTGACTGTAACCTGTTGGAAGCAAGAGATCATATCGTCTTTTACCAATCAGTAAAACTTAATACCTTCACTTAATAGGAAAAATCTTAATTATAGTAACGTAATAATTGACAAACAGAAAGGCTTTGGATCAAGTTTACTTTTTTTGTTTAGTCTGGTGGTGATTGAGGAATGATAATAGCATAAATGTTATATATGCTATGCTAATTAGGAGGATAAATGATGCTTGACCCAGCCTTATTAAAAGATATTGAAGATCAATTGATAACCAGGAAAAAGGAAATTATCGAAAGACGTCAGCAAATGTTTCAATCACAAGCAGAGACTGAACAATCAACGGAGTTGTCAAATTATGATAACCATCCGGCAGATCAAGGATCAGAGTTATTTGAACGGGAAAAAGATATTGCCTTAGCCAGACATGAACAAGAAGAGCTGAATCATATTAACCAAGCTTTAGCAGCAATCGCTAAAAATGAGTACGGCCAGTGTGACGTCTGTGGGAAAACGATAGATCCAGAACGATTACGAGCATTACCGACTACAAATGTATGCGTTGAGCACGCTAAGAGGAATGATCGTGAGACGACGATCGATTATTCGTATAGTTCATTAGAAAACGATGATGTGGATAGCTGGCGAATTTTGGAGCGCTATGGCACATCAGAGACCCCTTCTGACTTTATCGGTGATCATGATGATTATAACGAGATGTTGGAGGGTAATACCACATTGGAAAGTGAAGATCATATGGATCGCTACGGAAAAAAAAATAATCAGGATTAATTATTTACATGTTTAAGCCTAGTTAATTTGGTGAATATAAAAAATAGTTAAGCAAAAAATTTGCTAGTTGAGGAGTATTTTGCTAAAGTAAAACTTATAATGAAAGTGAACATTTTGTGAACTTTCGAATAGGAATTTAAAAGGAGGCTATTTATTATGGGAAAATTTGAGTTGCCAGAATTACCTTATGCTTATGATGCATTGGAGCCTTACATTGATAAGGAAACCATGAACATTCACCATACGAAGCACCACAATACGTATGTCACTAAATTAAATGCTGCATTGGAAGGGCACGCAGACCTTGCAAATCTTTCATTGGAGGAGCTATTAGCTGATCTAACTAAGCTGCCTGCAGATATTCAAACTGCTGTTCGAAATAATGGTGGTGGTCACGCTAACCATAGCCTATTCTGGACACTTTTATCACCGAATGGTGGAGGAGAGCCTACTGGAGCATTGGCTGATGCAATTAAAGCTAAATTTGGTAGCTTTGATGCATTTAAAGAGGA
Source organism: Amphibacillus sediminis NBRC 103570 (assembly GCF_001552275.1). GTDB lineage: Bacteria > Bacillota > Bacilli > Bacillales > Amphibacillaceae > Amphibacillus_B > Amphibacillus_B sediminis. The sequence goes on along the minus strand of NZ_BCQW01000001.1, from coordinate 229,865 downwards.
ATTCGCTACAGCTGCAGCGAATCGTTTCGGTTCTGGTTGGGCATGGCTAATTGTTGACAATGGAGAATTGGCTATTACAAGCACCCCTAATCAAGATACGCCGATCATGGAAGGACAAACACCAATATTAGGTTTAGATGTATGGGAGCATGCTTACTACTTAAAGTATCAAAATAAACGTCCTGACTATATTTCAGCTTTCTGGAATGTCGTGGATTGGAATAAGGTTTCTGAGCTTTACACAGCCGCCAAATAGTACATTTATTTATAAAATCCAAGTCAGATTGACTTGGATTTTTTGTTGGTATTTAATTGTGAATCAATGCTTGCCATCTCTATTCGACAATAAGATGTTAAAGGAATTCGAAGATTGTAAGGAATTTTTTTTAGAGCTGTTATATGGCTATCATTAAGAAAGGAATTCATGCTATAATAAAGCCAGCAAAGTAAAAAGGGGAGAACACAATGGCGGACAAGAATAAAAAAAGGGCTCAGCTACCTGTACGCCTAAATATATTATTCCTATTTGTATTTCTACTATTTTCACTATTAATCTTACAGCTAGGTGTTGTTCAAATATTGAATGGGGAGGAAGCGCGAGAACGGGTCAATCAAACTGAAAATACGCGAGCGTCGATCGCAGTACCAAGAGGTTTAATGTATGATCGCTATGGTAAATTACTTTTAGATAATGAACCGGAGCGGTCGATCACGTACACACCACCCAAAAATGGTGACACAGCTAGCAAACGATTAGAATTAGCTGAGAAGTTAGCCGGAATGCTTACAATGTCTGATGATTTTGAGGAACTGGAGTCGATGGTTAAAGAGCGTGATATGAAGGAATATTGGTTGGTTAAGGGGAAAAAGCATCTGAAAGAAGCAGAGGATCGTCTAACCAATGAAGATAAAGAGCTTACTTCTGGTGAACAATACCAAAAGATGTTAGATTATATTACTGAAGAGGATTATAATATCTATGATTGGGATGACCCTGATCTATTAAATGTTGTGGCCATTAAGAAAGAGCTGGATCAAGCTTATGAGCTATCCCCACACACGATTAAAAATGAGGGGGTAACAGAGACGGAGTATGCCTTGATTTCAGAAAATCTTGCCCAATTACCTGGCATTGATGCAAAAATTGATTGGAACCGAGTCTCGTTATATGGTAGTACCTTCGCAACTTTTCTAGGTAGTATCACATCTTCTGATCGTGGGATTCCAAAAGAATACCAAGATTATTACCTTAGTCTAGGTTACAGTCGGAATGACCGAGTCGGGATTAGTGGTTTAGAACAACAATATGAGAGCTTTCTACGTGGGCAAAAGGAAGTTATTCAATATACAACCAACAACAATGGTGATATCATTGGATCTGAAACGGTAATTGAAGGGAAAAGTGGTAATGATCTGATTTTAACTGTTGATATCGAATTTCAACAGGAGGTCGATCAAATTGTGCTCGATGAATTAAAGAAATATATTAGTCAGAACCCTAGTGAAAATAAATATATGGAGGATGCGATCGTTGCAGTCTTAGACCCTAAGACTGGCGATGTACTTGCCTTATCAGCAGCTCATTACGATCGTAAAGAGAACGAATATGTCATCCAGCCACACCGTGTTATTTATGATGCGCATATTCCAGGGTCAGCGATCAAGGGTGCGACGATGCTAACGGGTTATCAAACAGGGGTGGTTGCGCCAGGTACCTATATACTGGATCGCCCCATTAAAATAGCAGGCACACCTACAAAAAGTTCATGGAGAACCATGGGCAGTATCAATGACTTAAAAGCCATCGAGCAATCCTCGAATGTTTATATGTTTGAAATTGCAATGCGCATTGCTGGAGCGACCTATCGTGAGAATGAACCGCTACGTAACTTTAACTCAGAGGGTTTTCAAATTATGCGTAATTACTTTAATCAATTTGGACTCGGTTCTAAAACCGGGATCGATTTGCCTTTTGAAGAAACAGGGGCGGTTGGTAGCAATGTTCAAGACGGTGGTTTACTACTTGACTTTGCGATTGGGCAGTATGATACCTATACGACCTTACAACTGGCACAATATGTTTCAACGATAGCAAACGATGGCTACCGAATTCGTCCACGAATAGTTAAGGAAATTCGTCAAGCCAATGGCAATAAAGAAAGCTTAGGACCTGTACTAGAGAGCTATGGTCCAGAGGTTCTTAATCGAATTGATATGGATGAACACCTAATCAAACGCGTACAGGATGGTTTTCGACAGGTTGCTACAAATGGAACCGGGAGTGGTCACTGGGCGAGTAATCCATATAATGTCGCAGTTAAGACAGGGACAGCACAAAACCATTTCTATGTTAATGGTGTACAACAACAAACCAATAATTTAACTCTAGTTGGCTATGCACCATACGATGAACCCGAGATTGCTTTTGCGGTTGTAGTTCCAAAAGCAGGAATAGGAAATAACCATAGCGGAATCCATCACAATATTGGTAACCGTTTGATTAATACCTATTTTGAGATGAAAGAAGCACGTGATAAAGCGGGTATTGACGAAAATGCCATTGATGATATGGCGAATAATATAGACGAAAACGATTAAAAAAGTGAAGTTTCAATTTTTTATCAAAAGTTATGTCAAAAGTAAACAAAGAAAAGAGAAACCGAAAATAACTAGTGGCTTTAGTTACTTTCGGTTTTTTTAACGGATAAATATAGCATAAGCAAAATGTATTTTACTAGCGAAATAACACCCTTATATAAAGTGTTTTGTTTTGACCCCAGTCATTTAGTTAAAGAGAAGGTTACTTATTTATTCACGCACTGCGATGGTTTCTACAATCTCATCAAGAGACATGTCACTCGCTAATTGAAATTGTCCTATCTGAATATTGCGGTCATAGCCGTTTTCTGCTAGGTAATCTGCAAATTGTTCATGGCTATCAATCAGATTAGCCATGATTAAAAAATCTGCCACTTGCGTAATGGTCATCCCTGGTCTAATCGTTAAGGTAAATTGATAAATATCTGCTGAACTGATACCTTGATCATTTTCACTGTCTGCTTCATTATCACTCGTTGCTTCGGTGCTTTCGTTATAAATGGGTTCTTCAAGTGAGATAAAGTAACCTAACTGCTCAAGCGCATCGATCATTTCTTGTTCACTTGGTTCGCTTTTTTCTAGCTTAACATCGTCTTCTGTATTAAAATAAATATATTGAAACGCTAATATTATCGTTGCTGTTAATACACCTAAGGCAAAATGTCTAATCGGTTGTTTCAATTTTATCCCTCTTATCTGCTAATTAGAAAGCTGGTTAATCAGCATTTCTACATCGTATTCGCTTAGTTGAGTAGCTTGACTTATTTGAGCAATGCTATAACCCTCTTCATACATACTTTCTACTCGGTCAAAAATAGGTGATGATTTCTTTTTAAAATCGCCAAAATCAATTTGATTAGGTAATAATTCCTCTTCTAAGACTTTTAATTTTTTCTTTGTTTGATAGCTATCTTGTAAAGTTGACAAAGATAATTGCTCGATTTGGTTCTCAATTTGTTTAAACTTATCTTGACTGAAAAAGGAGATAATCAGTAAAACTATCCCTACAACAAGAAGTGCCACAATCGTATATATCACATTCATTCCCCCGATCTATATGTTATAGTTATAACATATTTTTTTTGATAGGAAAATGGATGCAGAAAAATTGCTGAATACTTGACTTGAAAAAAGCCGCTTTGTTTGGTAATATAGATAAGTCTGAAATAGTGTTTAGATTTATTAAATGATTGTTGAAAAGTTTGGAGGGATAAACATGCGTGTAAATATCACACTTGCGTGCACTGAAACTGGTGATCGCAATTATATTACAACAAAAAACAAACGTACAAATCCAGAACGTATTGAATTAAAAAAATATAGTCCACGTTTAAGAAGACATACGTTACACCGTGAAACAAAATAATTCAAATAAAACTCTTATCTTAATTTATTAGATGAGAGTTTTTTCATATTATTTAACTTCAAGTCTCCCACTTCTAAAGTGGAGAGGTATCCTATTTAATGGGGGGACAAACCCGCGAAAAGTTGAAGGCACCGACGGATGCCACAGATTTTCTGAGGGGGAATTTTAAAAAAGCTTGTAAAAACGCAAATACGACAAGGTAGATTTGATTAGCTTTCATTAAACTGGCAGTTTGAAAGGTATATAGAATAGGACATTTAGCCTAGCGTTATTGTAGCGACATTGATTTGGCTGTTATCGATAACACGTTCGTGCGTGAAATTTTCTTTGAATGAGTTGTTTATTTGCTCAAATTTAGTTTCTTGTTTAGGACATGAGCAGCCAAAGACAAATTATAATAAAATATCGAAATTTTGGCTTAACTAGAATACGGAAATAAAGGGGGTAGCTGTTTGAATACTTCTAAAAAAGAGTTAAGAGAACATTATTTACAACAACTTAAGCAACTGGATGATGCTAAACGCTTGTTGATTAACCAGGAGCTTCAAAATGAGCTCTATCAACATCCTGTTTGGCAACAAGCAAAGTCAATCGGGATAACGATTGCCCAGAGCCACGAGTGGCAGACATGGCCAATCATCGAGCAGGCATGGCGTTCAAACAAAAAAGTAGCTGCACCAAAATGTCGACCAAAGGACAAACAATTAGATTTTTACTATATTCAATCAGAAGCTGATTTAGCCCGACAGTTTTTTCAATTGATTGAACCGATTCAAACTCGAACAACACTTGCTCTTCCTCACCAGCTTGATTTATTGATTGTTCCAGGACTTGTCTTCGACCATAATCATTATCGAATTGGTTATGGAGGTGGATACTATGATCGCTATCTAGCTCAATATGATAAAGTAACGCTAGCTTTGTCCTGGAGAGGACAGATAATTGAGCATATTCCGACAGAACGATTTGATCAGCCGGTTGATCATTTAATTGTTGCTGAAACTTTATAACACTTAGCTACCCTCATTAGCTATTCGCTGGATTAATTGTTTTTTATTACCTTCTAGATCTTCATAGACAACGATTAAATGATCGCTCTGCTTGGATACGAGAATTAAAGGCATTAAACTATGCTCAACTTTTTGGGCCACTTTAAAAGGCAGGATATAATTTTGGTACAATCCCTCCCATAACTGTGCGATAACTCGATTTTGTCTGGCTTGATCAAGATCGAGTAAAGGCTTTTCTGCATAATCGCTTAACTCAATTAACGGTATTTCAAGATATTGCTTTCTATCAATGTTAAAATGATTAATCAGCTCTGTCCAATGATAATCCAATTGTTGATTAGTCATTTGTTGAAGCGTTTCTACCCAATGCTCTTGACGAGGTGTGCTCGGGTTTTTAAACGCGTAAGCCGGTCGAAAGGTGTCATCAATGATATAAAGAAAATTCGTTGTCATTTTATTAATGCTTTTAATATCATTTGATTCGCCGTGTAATTCAGCATAATGATAACTAATTGTCTGGTAAAGTTGACTATCCTTCAATGCTAAACTGGCTTCCTGGACTATTTTTTGTTCATCTTGAATCCATTTTGATTGAATACCTTTAAGTTGTCCATTTTCAAACAGTAAACTTACATCTTGTCTTAAATATGCTGGCTTTTCAAGATTAGATTCGACTATCCAGCTTAACACGGTTTGATTTTCAAGTTCTTTTAAGACTAAGTCCGTTTGCGCAGTCGTAAACTTTGTCTCAGGGTCAATCGGGAAATACTTCAATGTGTTCACAGACATTGAACTAAGCCAACAGGCCATTAATACACAAAATCCCAGCGATATGCTGATCATAACAATTTTTTTCTTCATTTGTCCCCACCCAATCTAGAATAGCTTCCTATTTATATCTATGTATGAATGTACAAGTTTAGTATAAGCTAACTTAGAAAGGGTGGTATTTTATGAGACGCAGTTTAAAGTCAAGCTATCATAATAAAATTGACTACTTGTCAAAGGAATTGGCTGTCGATCAGAATTTTGATCTTGTTAAGTTGGAAGTGACTTATGCCAATCGAGAGATGTGCTTATTTTTAGTTGATGGTTTTGTTAAAGATGATATACTCATGTTTCTCATGCGCTTCTTATCTAATCTAGAACCAGAGGATTTAGAACAGGATGGATTAAATAAATTATTGCGTACTTATATTCCGTATGCTGAGCTTGATTCAGAAAAAGATTTAAACACAGTCATTGATCAGGTTTTGTCCGGTCCAGTGGCATTAGTAATTGAAGGTTTCGAACATATTATTTTAATCGATACACGTACATACCCAGCTAGAGGACCAGAGGAACCAGATTTAGAGCGTGTTGTCAGAGGATCAAGAGACGGGTATGTTGAAACCATTATATTTAATACCGCCCTAACTCGAAGACGAATACGTGATCGATCTTTGCGGATGGTCTATATGCAAATTGGTAAGCGTTCTAAATCAGATGTCTGTTTATGTTATTTAGCGGATATTGCCGATCCAGGAAAAGTCGCATTAATTGAAAAGCATCTAAAGGAAATTGAAACGGATGGTTTACCGATGGCCGAAAAAACGATCGAAGAATATTTAGCCGGTCAATTTTGGAACCCTTATCCAACGATTCGATATACAGAAAGACCTGATACAGCGGCCTCGCATATATATGATGGGCATATCATCCTTATTGTCGACGGATCACCAAGTGTTATGATTCTCCCTGCAACGTTTTGGCATCATCTTGAGCATGCGGAGGAATACCGTCAGAAGCCTGCCGTAGGTGCTTATTTAAGAATCGTTCGTTTTGTTGCGGTTTTAGCAGCATTATTTCTGTTACCACTCTATTATTTATTATCGACTGAACCTCAGCTTTTACCTGATTACCTCAGTTTTTTAGGACCGAAAGAAACCGATGGTATTCCACTAATCGGTCAATTTTTAATAGCGGAGGTCGGGATTGACGTGTTAAGGATGGCTGCTATTCATACACCATCCGCTTTAGCAACTGCATTAGGGTTAGTAGCTGCCATTATGATTGGTGAAGTAGCAGTTGATGTGGGCTTGTTTACTAGTGAGGTCGTCTTATACATTGCGATTGTAGCAATGGGGACTTTTTGTACTCCAAGCTATGAGCTATCACTAGCCAATCGTTTAGCGAGGTTATTTTTATTAATTAGTACAGCTCTATTTAAAGTCCCTGGTTATGTTATCGGTGTAACGCTATGGCTACTGCTCTTAACAAAGATGAAAACATTTAAAACTGGGTATTTATGGCCATTTATTCCATTTTCACTAAAGCCATTATTAAATGTCTGGATAAGGAGACCAATCCCGCTAATGCATCGTAGACCAGACTTTTTAGATCCTCAGGATCCAGACCGATAAGTATCTTTCGAGTCAATGAAAGATGCTTTTTTATTATGAACAAGCGAAGGAGCTGAGCATTTAACAATAATAGTACAACCTTTTTTAATTTTGATCTATTTTTTACGTGTTAACGCTTCATAAACCATGTGTAAATTTGTTATAATGATTTAGGTGATCATATGAATTCATTCCGTGAAGTACAACAACTTCTATTAAGGTATGGCATTATAACGTACATAGGAGATAGGTTAGCAGAAATTGAGTTAAGTTTATTAGAGATTGAGGAGCTTCATCAACAAGGTGTGTTAGATAGATCAGATTATCAACAAGCAGTTGCATTTCTATTAACAGAACGTGATAAGATAAAAGAGGAAAGGGAGAGTAAGAATTGAATTATTTATTGGGTGTTGACATTGGCGGGACAACAGTAAAGATTGGAATTATTAGTGAGAACGGTGAGATTATTTCGAAATGGGAGATCCCTACAAAAAAAGGTGATCAAATTGATCAAATCCCCAATGATATTTGGTCGGCAATTAAGGACAGAGCTGACCAACTGCAAATTAGACATGATCAATTATTAGGAATTGGTGTTGGTGCACCAGGGTTTGTTGAAGCAGAGACGGGGAATGTGGCTGAAGCAGTTAACATAGGGTGGAAGAATTTCCCGTTAGGGCACTTATTATCACAGTTATCATCATTGCCAGTCTATGTTGATAACGATGCCAACATCGCTGCACTTGGCGAAAGTTGGCTTGGTTCTGGAGATTTAGCAGATAATCTAATTGCTATCACGTTAGGGACAGGCGTTGGTGGTGGAATTATTGCAAATGGCAAAATTGTCAGTGGAACGAACGGGACAGCTGGAGAAATTGGTCACATGGTGGTGACATCAAATGGTGCTCCTTGTAATTGTGGACGTACTGGCTGTCTTGAGACAGTAGCTTCAGCGACTGGGATTGCTCGAATAGCTGAAGAGAAAGTTAAATCAGACTTATCCTCCACTCTTAGCAATGTTTTACAGAAACAAGGAAAACTGACAGCGAAGGATGTGTTTGAGGCGGCTAAGCTTAATGATAACGGAGCTATCCAAATTGTTCAGGAAGTAACAGATATTTTAGGTATGGCTATTGCAAATATTGCAACAATCGTAAATCCTTCTAAAATTATTATCGGTGGTGGCGTTTCAAATGCAGGAGATGTGTTGCTTAAACCATTGATCACTGCATATCAAAAATATGCTTTACCAAGAACGTTTGAGGGCAGTGAGTTTGTCATCGCAGAATTAGGAAATGATGCAGGCATTATTGGTGGAGGATATTTAGTGAAACAAAATCAAACTGTTGCATAATATAAAGGATGTATTAAATTTATGTAACCTTAAACACGTTTGCCACGTCTAAGTATTTAGTAGGTTTAAAAGTTATGATTTAAAGGTATTCTGATACAGAAACCTTTATAATCTAGAAACCTTATCAGATAGAGAGAGTTTAACCTGAGGAGGGTTTACCTGTATGTTTAACAAAAAATTAAAATTAAATTTATATGTGATAGCAAGCTTATTGTTTGGCTTGAAAACGTATATTATTTATCGATTTCTCTTTAATATTTCATTAGAAAATGCTATGCAAGAGTTTATATTATTTATTAACCCTTTTGTTACGGCTTTTCTTGTTTTAGCTATTAGTGTATGGATGAAACCTAAAAAGCAATTACGGTTTATTCGTTGGGCTACATTAATAGGTACATTAGTTTTGTACTTTAATTTGCTTTTTTATCGAAACTTTGGTGATTTCTTAACCATTCCTGTTTTCTTTCAAGGAAGTAACGCGGCTGATTTAGGAGGAAGTATCCTTGCTCTTATTGAGTTGGGCGATCTGTTGCTGTTATTAGATGTGGCGTTAGTTTGGTATCTATCAAGACGAGATCATCTTGAGTTAACAGTTAGCTTTACAAGAAAAAAACAATTACTTGTTTTTAGTATGTCTATTATCTTCTTATTAGGAAACTATATTCTAGCAGAAATTGAGCGTCCACAATTGCTGCAAAGAGGATTTGATCGGGAATATTTAGTCAAAAATATTGGATTGTTTAACTTCCATATTTATGACATTATCCAGCAATCACGTTCACAAGCACAGCGTGTTTTTGCAGATGGTAATGAATTATCCGGTATTATTGATTACGTCGAGCAAAATACAACCGATACTGAGCAAACAGATATGTATGGTATTGCAGAGGGTAAAAATGTTATTTTTATTTGGCTTGAATCATTGCAAACTTTTGTCATAAATAACACGTTGCATGGTGAGGAAGTTACTCCATTTTTAAACAGCTTAATTGATGAAAGCTATTACTTTGAAAATTTTTATCACCAAACGGAACAAGGGAAAACAGCTGACTCTGAATTTATCGTAGAAAACTCACTTTATCCATTACCAAGTGGTGCTGCATACTTTACGCATAGTTCGAATGCATATCACTCTATGCCACAAATTTTGGATGAAGCAGGCTATACGACAGCGATTTTTCATGCCAATAATGGTAGCTTTTGGAATAGAAACTCAATGTATGAGACCTTAGGCATTGATCATTTCTATGACATTGATTCTTATGAAGTTAATAGCCAAAATTCTGTTGGTTGGGGACTTAAAGATAAAGAGTTTTTTGAGCAGTCAATGAAATATTTAACATCTTTACCTGAGCCCTATTATTCACGTTTTATTACGTTGACAAACCACCACCCGTTTGACTTAGATGAAGAGGATGCTACAATTGATCAGTTTGACTCTAACTCACGAACTTTAAATCAGTACTTCCAAACAGTTCGCTATCTAGATGAGGCTGTCGAAGAATTCTTTGATCATTTGAAAGAGACTGGTGTTTATGACAACTCTATTATTGTCTTGATGGGCGACCATTATGGAATTAGTGATTTCCATAATCGAGCCATGTCAATGTATTTAGATAAAGAAGAAATTACTGATTATGATCATATTCAGTTACAGCGTGTGCCATTTTATATTCATGTACCTGGTCAAGAAGGTAAAGTTATCTCTGAAGTTGCTGGCCAAGTTGATGTAAAGCCTACACTCTTGCATTTATTAGGTGTTGATGATTCAAATGATATCAGCTTTGGAACAAATCTATTTGGTCCGAATCGGAAAGAGTTCGTTGCCTTAAGAGATGGAAGCTTTATTACCAATCAGTATATTTTCACCAAAGATTCGTGCTATGATCGTGAAACAGGTGAGCTACTAGGTAATGAAAACACTGGGCGGTTTGGTAGTGATGAGGAAGTTGAAGAATCGGCATGTGCCCCATTAATAGAAAAAGTACAAGAAGAATTATCCTACTCTGATCGAATTATTTATGGTGACTTATTCAGATTTCATGATTTTTCTAATTGAATTTTGATAAGACTGAGCTAAGTCGCTTTAATAAAGAGTAAATCGTACACAGAAAAATTGACGGGCAAGCTTAGGCTTGTCCGTCTTTAGTTTTGTGTCACAATATAACTTAAACTGTCTCTATACTAAATGTGGTGGTGCCCTCCGTTATATAACCAGGCTCCAAAAGAAAACAAAAAATTACACTCACTCCCCTCTCTTTTGTTAACCTAAAGTTGTCGAGACAAAAGGTCAAGGGAGAGGGGAAGAATGCAAAATTATTTTATCATAGAAATGTTAGGGATTAAAACAAGCATGTAGATGTTTGGGATATGCATAGTGAATCAGATGTGTTTCTTGTGGAGCTTTATACCAAGGTGAAAAAGCAGAAGTGTCCATTCTGTAAAAAGAAAACCAAGCATGTTCATAGCTATCATACACAGGATAATTCAAGGGCCAATCTTGTCCAATAAACCGGTTAACATATCTCTAAGAAAGAGGCGTTACTTGTGTACGAACTGTAAGGAGAACATCTCAACGTTGGAAACAGGAGATTCTACAGTCATTTATGTATCCTTTTAACAATGGATACATTGAAGGTGTCAATAACACAATCAAAGTGACAAAGCGTATGTCATATGGTATTAAAGATTTTGAACGATTGAAAAAGAAAATATTGTGGTGACAAGAGGTTAGAAAGCTTTGGCATAAAGGAACTTAGCAGAGGAAATATGCGAGACTCCTGCGGAAAAACGGGCGATCCGAGACCCCACAGCGGGCTTTGCGAGGAGGCTCGGGGTTTCGTCCGCGGAAAGCGAGTATATTTCCCTCTACGGTCTATGCCTAATCATTATTTGTTTATAAATCCTTTTAACAAAAGCAATGGTGGAGTGAAATTCGTACCACCACATTTGACAGAGAACCCTTAAACTTCGTATTACTATAACTAAATAACGCGAAGTCTTCTCGGTTGGTTTGGTTCAAATTGTAATTTTTGATAAAATATATTTAGATCGCTAGGTTAATCGCTATTTTCATTTTATCTGTGTATTAATTGTTGAAATTAAAGGAGGAAGGCTATATGAGTTTAAACATTGAAACGTTATCTTTAGGTCCATTGGGAACAAACGCATATATTGTCTCACAAAACAGTCATGCATTGGTGTTTGATCCTGGAGCTGAAGCGGATCGCTTAATTAGCATGATCAATAATAAGCGTCTCGATCCACAAGCTATCTTACTAACCCATGCGCATTTTGATCATATTGGAGCTGCCGATCACTTGCGAAAGCATTTCCAGATACCTTTATATGTGCACAAAGCAGAAGCGGATTGGCTAACAAATCCCGTTTTAAACGGTTCTGCTCTTTTTCAGCATACAGAAATTATCGCTAGTGAAGCAGATCAATTTTTAGAACCGGGAAAATTACAAATAGGGACTTTTTCATTTGATGTCTTACATACTCCAGGACATTCGCCAGGAGGTGTCTCATTTGTTTTTAATGATGACGACTTAGTGATATCAGGTGATTGTTTGTTTCGAGGAGGTATAGGCAGAACAGATCTTACAGGTGGTGATCAAAATGTTTTGTTAGCTAGTATTTATAATCAGTTGTTTTCTTTGCCTGATCATTTCCAGGTTTATTCTGGTCATGGACCTAAAACAACAATTGGTTATGAGAAGCAGAATAATCCTTTTTTAACAAATTAGCATATCTTTGATCATCTCTCTTAGTTTTTCTTTAGATCTAATTTGCCGATAAAAAAACAAAAACAGTCGGTTATTTAAAATCAGGGGGGCAGTGGTAACGTGTAGATACGTAATTTTTGATAAGCTAAATCTGTTTCAGCTGTAATAAGTAGACGAACGCTTGATTCGTCAATTGGTGTCATTCTAATATACGCTTGTCCAATAGGAAAGTGATATTCAACCTGGGTTGGTGTCTCGAAATGATCAATATCATCAATGATGGATCGATAAGCGATTTGCTGAATAGATTCTAGTTTTATCTGTTCGACTTCCATCAGAGATAATTCCATAGTTGTAGAATACGATTGAATCATACTAATCGTAACAAGTGAGATAACAGTAAGTATATACATAAGGTAAACTAAAATGCTACCCTCCTGATGCTTGTGAATAGTGTACAATAATTTTTTCATATTGTGCTCCTGACATCATTTCAAGGTTAATCTTAACTTTGTTGGCATTTCCAGAAATGGTGAATTTAGCTACATCACGTAGTAATATTTCATGCCCAGCTCCATTTACCTGCCGTCTAATTTGATCCCTATATTGAGATATAGTAATCAAATCACCTGAATGAGTGATTACATTGATTTGATTCGAATCAATATGTGAAATTTGATGTATCTGTACTTCATCAATAACAAAATGAAAAAATTGTAATGCGGCAAAGTGATCATATTGTGAAGTCGATAAACTTGCTAACCAGATCGAAGATGATAAATAGACAATAATTGAGATTGCACTAAGGGCGATTAACCCTTCTAAAAGCATGAATCCTTGCTCGCTAAGTCTATTCCGCTTGGTAGTAAAGAATAGCTTGTTCTTTTTGTCTCTTCGCATTTTTCCATGTCCCCATTCCTCTAATTAATCCTTGATCATATGTGAATGTAACTTCCATTTCGTTGTTCTTTGTATTGATTTTTTTAGTTATAGGTAGAGATATAGGATCAATGTTCTGAAGGAAATTGTGCAGAAGGTGATAATGCTCTACACGTTCAATTAAAATGGATTGCTCTAATTTTATCCAATTAATCATTGGAATGAAAGTCGTTATGATGATTAAGCTTATCGCAAAAGCAAGAAGAAGCTCTAACAGGGAAAAGCCTTGTTCATTAGTATTCACTATAGTAACTCCTTCCTTTACCAAGTGGAAAAGTAATCATGTATTGCCTGTTCTTTAATTTAATACTCATCGTTCCAGGACCACGAATAATTCCGGAATTTGTGAAGGATAATGGGTTAGATAATGAGTAAACCTCTACTTTCCAATCTTCAGGTATAGGTCTTACAATCAATGGAGGATCAAATGGATTAGATCTTATTTCATACCGGTGAAGGGTTGGTCTGATATAGAGCATATTATAACTTGGTGACAGCATTGTCTGTTTTTGTAAATGAATGATATCCAGCTCAAATTGATGATACCAAAGCTTGAATTGAAGGTTATCATAAAAGCGACTATAGAAATTTAGGCCAACAATCAGAATTGTCCCACTTATAGCTAAGACTAACAGTAGTTCTATTAAGGTAAAGCCACTTTCTGGTTTATTCGATGTCAACTGTAATAATTTCATAACTGTTCAAGTCTTTAAAGATCATTTTCTTTTTTCCACTAGGCAAGATATCGGTTTGAAGGTAATCTTCATTTACCAGCTTAGCTACAGAAGACGGATATTCACCGTTATCAATTAAGTACGCTTGAACTTGGCTGGTAGCTAGTTGAATCATAGCTTCATCACCTTTTACATGGATATCCTCATTTCTTTTCGATAAATTTGGGATTAACAAAAGCATTAAAATTGTAATAACGGCGAGCACGATTATCATTTCAATTAAGGTGAACGCATCTTCACGTTTTACCATAATGATCATCTCCTAAATAGTTTGTATGAGTTGTAGCATGGGAATTAAGATCGATAAATAAACAAAAATGATACTAAGAGCAACAATGGCTAATATGGTCGGGTGCAGGATTTTGATTCCTTTTTCCAATGAAGTTTGTAATTGATCGATTGTAAGATTAGCAAAGGTCAATAAATCACGTTTTAATCGCTGATTTGTATTCTGGTGATAAAAAATATGCTGTAATTCACGTGAAAAATAAGGGTGGTTTCGGAAAGCTTCGCTCACTGGTAAGCCAGTGGTTAGATCTTTTTGGATAAGTGAACAGTTATAGCTTAATAGTGAGTGATCATCTTGTTCTACCATGATCTTTAAACCGTCTTTTAATGTAATGCCGGCTTCCAATAATGAGCTTAGGTGAATCGAGAACAAGAAAGTCATTTGTTTTTTAAAATAGTAGCGGATAATAGGAAGTTTGTTTAGTACTTTTAATCGAAGGGACATTGGTAGTTTTTCTTTGGCCATTATCCATATCACAACGAGTAGAACAAAAAGGCTAATAAAAATAATTATCAAATAGTATAAAAAGTTAATCGTTCTAATCGCACTAAAAACGATTGAAGAGGTTGCTGTAAAGCTTGAGTAAAGTTGGATAAAAGCGGGATAAATATAAGTTTGAATAAAAAAGAGCAAAATAATGAAGCTAAAGACAAGGACCATAGGATAGCGAATGGTTTGCTTAAATCTCGCAATAATAGCTAAATGGTTTTGAACTAGCTCTACACTTTGATTCAAAGCATCAATTAACTGTCCATGATACATAGCAAAATGAATAAAGCTTACGATACTATCATGAAAGTTTAAATCGGCTAATGCTTGATCAAATGATCGTCCTTTTTCAAGTTCAACCATCAGATATTCTGTAATATCGCGCCACTTTGAATACCATTTTAAGGCGTTGAGTGCTTCATCAATGGAGTACCCTTGATTTAATAATTGACTTAATCGTTTGATAAAAATAGTTTGTTCTTTGATAGGTAGGGCAGGTAAGTTACGATGTCTTTTATTCAGTAAAACCATAGGCTATCGCCTTTCTTTTGAGATGTTCGAATGTTTGGAAAAATACTGTATCGGGATCAAGTGAATCTAGAAATGTATTCAGATTATCACCTGATAGAAGTTCCATTATGGCAGCTCGCCTAACGTAAACGTCCTGCTGTTTGATCGGAAGGAGTTCCAAAGCACATACTGCTAGTAAATTTTGTGCTAAGTCAATCGGTTTAACACCCATTTCAATTAAGCGATGGATAGTTCCGATTACATTTTTGGCATGAAGAGTTGATAAGACGAGATGGCCTGTATATGCAGCATGAAAAACAAATTTAGCTGTTTCTCTATCACGAATTTCTCCAACCATAATTAAATCAGGGTCATGACGCAAGGCCGCTTTTAATCCATCATGATAGCTTAGCTGATGGGATTCATCAATTTGGATTTGTAGTAAATGGGGAAGGTTTTTTTCAACAGGATCTTCTAACGTTATAATTTGTAAGGGTTTTTTACTAGCTAAATACTCCAGAAGAGCATAGAGTATGGTCGACTTTCCAGATCCGGTTGCACCAGTAAACAAAATTACCCCGGAAGGTCTCGTTATGATCTGTTCAAGTGAAGAAAGCTGATAAGGAAATAAAAATAATTGATCAAGTTTTTGAACGTATCCTCTTTTTAATAAACGAATAGCTAGACTTTCCTGTCCTCTTTTTAATGGTAGTGTTGATAAACGTAGATCAAGGACTTGTTCGTCTAAATCTAATACTACAGCACCATCCTGTGCTTTGCGTGTTTCTCCAATATCCATACCTGAAGAAAACTTTAAATAATTTAGAACGAATCTGTATTGGTTCAGACTTATCGATTTATCAAGATATCGTCCACCGTTGATGCGGAAATAAATGGTAATCTCAGAACCATTTGGGCAGAAATGAATATCTGTTGCGTTAATATTTATAGCTTTTTTGATCAAATGATTAATAAAGTTAGGAGCAGAATAAATACAAGGTCACCTCACTTTCATATTTGTACTATAATGGGTTAAGTCGATTGATGCAAATGACTAAAAAGGCTAAGCAGTCTACTATACTTAAGCAAATTTGGTCATTTTATGATACTATCATCAATTTGTAAAACTTGTAGAACTAGAATAATAAATTTAATTTTATTCAGCAGAAGTTTCACTTTATAAGTGGGGAGAGATAAAGGCAAATATGTATTCTATTCAGTGCAAGCTCAAACCCGGCTGAATATAGATAAAACCACCGGCCGATGCCACAGATTTTCAGTGGAAATTTATCGAGTGAAGCTCGATAAAACTGAAACCTCAAATAAGCCAAGAATATATTTGATCGCTGAGTATGACACTTCTATATCTTCTTTAGACTAACTCCACACTACAATCGGCAATTTACCAAAAATGTAAAAATACTATTATGCTATAATGGATCAAAAAGAAGGGATTGTTTTAAATGGAAAGTGTATATTTTATTGGTTTTATGGGGAGTGGGAAATCGACAATTGCCCAAGCACTTGCTCAGCATATGCAAATGAAAATGTTGGATACCGATAACCTAATTGAAACAGTAACGAACAAAACCATTAAAGCTATTTTTGAATGTGATGGCGAAGCCGTATTCAGAGAAATAGAGCATGACGTGCTCATCCATACACCAGCAAATAACCATATCATTGCAACAGGTGGAGGAATAGTTGAGCGATCGGATAATAGGATTTGGCTTGAGAATAAGCAAGTTATCTATTTAAGAACACATTGGAACACGATCAAGCAAAGATTACAACATGATCAGGTCCGACCGATTTGGCAAGACAAACGCCAAGATAAAGCGCAATTATTGAAAAGAAGGGACCCTTTATATTTAAAAGCGGCGACGCATGTCATTGATACAGACAATTTAGATGTAGAGACGATCGTTAGTCAACTCAGCCAGTTGTTAAATAAATAGTATAGCTTATCAATTAAAGGAGAAGCTAAGACTAAAAAAGGATGACACTGATGGCAAATAAATCGTGGCTTGAGTTATTAATGGAAACGACAAGAAGTTATGACAAGTTTCTTAGGCAAAGAAGAGAGCAAAAGTTCGTTCAGCATTTTGTTTATCGCCCACCTTATGTGAATCGTTGGTTTGGGATCTTACCAGCTAGCTTAAAATATTTATACCAGCAAATTAAACAGCTGTTATCTAAGATAAAACACGCCGCCATTAATAACAGTAAGTAAGATACTGGGCTGATAAATAGCTTTAATATTGGCTCGTTCTTTTTCATATTGTTCCTGATCTTGTTCACTATCATGTTCAAAAAAATAATCAAGTAGTCGACATTCTTCTTCTAATGCTTGATAGGATAGCTCGGCCCATTCATGCTGTTGATTCTGGAGTTGATCTAACAAATATTGTTCGATTCTTAAAAAACCGTGCTTAAATGAGATTAATGGGGTAATAAGATAACAATAATCTGGAATTGTGGTTTGCCATTGTTCATCCGCTAACCATTGTTGGGCCTTATCAACCATCGTTCCATTTATTAAATTAAGACCAATCGATTTAATCACTTCTTGCTTAGTTTTTCCTTGAAGGGTAATTTTTATATTAGCAACTAACCAGGGATATAAAGGTGTTTGCTGCTGTACATTTATGTTTTGATATAATTTAGTGTATTTCCCTTTTGCTAAGACATCTTCACTAATTTTACGGAAATATTCTGTGCCAAAATAGATATAGGAACGCTCACGTGATGCTTTTAGATAATCAGTAGTTACTTTTAAATGCATCGGTTGTCCTTGCTGATTTAATTTTTTAACATATTGCCAATAAAATGGCCGATTTAGTAAACGTTCATCCATTTCTGCTGTTAACTGTATGTTTAGCCCATCCTCATCTTCAGCCACTGTGCAATGATTTGCTGTAAAATATTCAATTAAAAAATCATGAAGATTCTCGATTGTCATGTTCACTTATCTCCTCTTGATCCTGCTGCATGTAATCAATAACAGCAGCTAAATTATTCATCTTAATTTTTATTTCACCAATACTCCTTGACCCACCAATAATCGTATTAATCTCATCTTCAATCGAATCAACATCTAATTTGGCTAATATATGATCAAGTTGACCAATTATCCGCTCAAATAAATGAATCTTTTGATAGAGTAGTTTGAGCACATGATCTTCTATCGTTTGCTCGATTGCAAAATTATAGATATGAACATCCTGTTGCTGCCCATAGCGATGAATTCTTCCTATCCGCTGTTCAACACGCATCGGGTTCCAGGGTAAGTCATAATTAATCAAGTGATGACAAAACTGAAGATTAATCCCTTCTCCTCCAGCTTCTGTCGCAATCAGCACTTGAGCATGATCCTTAAAGAGTTGCTTCATCCAATCTTTTTTCCCGCGTTTAAAACCCCCGCGGAAGGGAACTGAACTGATACCATGTTCTTTTAGTAGCCATTGTAAATAAACTTGTGTTGCACGATATTCAGTAAATACAATACATTTTTCATTTATTGTCTTGATTAATTCCACTAGCTTTAATGCTTTGGCATGGTGAGGAAGTCCTTCTAATTGTTGAACAAGTTGCTTGGATTGATTAGATTGCTCTTTAATAAGGGATGTATACAAAGCTTCTCTAGAAGAACAAAATTCTCTAAGATAAAGGGTTTTTGTTGTGTTAAAGTCTTGCAGACATGATTGTTCTAGATCATGATAAAACTGGTATTCTTGTTCAGTAAAAGAAATAGGCACGGTTTGCACATGACGTTTAGTCCAATCTAGTGACGTTTCACTGCGCAGGTTCCTCACCATTACTTTTTGTACTAGCCGCTTTAACTCAGCGTCAAGTTCTTTTGATCCACGATCAAATGTTTTAAGGAAAGTACGCTGATTTCCTAATAAACCAGGTCTTAACAACGTAACCAGATTAAAAACATCGGTTAGTTTATTTTGAATAGGTGTTGCTGTTAAAAGAAGACAATATTTTTTAGATAAGGCTTGTACAAATTGATAGTTTTTAGTTTGATGATTTTTTAGCTTATGGGCTTCATCAATTAGTAATAAATCATAATGTTGTGCTAGTATTTCTTGGCGATGGGGCTCTCTTTTGGCTAAATCAATTGATGTAATCATAATATCCTCATTGGACCAAATCGGTTTCTTCCTAGCAATCGTTGTTCGAATAAAGAATTTTTCATGTAACTCACTTGCCCATTGGTTTACTAAAGAAGCTGGGACGATAATAAGTGCTTTTTTAACTAATCCTCTTAAAATATATTCCTTTAAAATAAGACCTGCCTCAATTGTTTTTCCCAAGCCAACTTCATCGGCCAAAATAGCTCTTCCGTTCATATCATCAAGAACAGTTTGGGCTGTTTCCAGTTGATGTGGTAAAAAATTAACATGCTTGATTTGTTCGGAAACCTTTAATGTATGTGATTCAGGAACTAGTAATGCTTGTGCCATATTATATGTACGTTGGAATTCATGCCAATCCGCCATTGGTTGATTTGTTGTTAACTTTTCAGATAAACAATCGATAAATGTTTGATCACGCGTAAGTTCAATATGCATGGTTGATCCATCCTTTTGGCATAGTAATTCTAGTATGACCAAATTTATTGAAAAATATGAGATGGGGTTGGGATAATTAAAGAGTAAGAAGACAGAGAGGATGTGAATATCGGGTATCAATTGATAAGAGGGAACAAAAGTTCTATATTGATAAAAGACTATCCATACTGATGCTATCGGCTTTACAACGACAGCACACCTATTGAGGGATCAAAGTCATAATGTGGATATATATTCTATTTTTTAAATCTTCTTCCTGTGTTAACGTATAGGATCGTAAAGACAACTATACCGATAAAGAGGACAAGACCAAAGACGAATAACTCGATTATTTCATATACTAGACTAAGTATCCAAAATAACATACTGAACGACAAAGCAAACATCATTTTCCCGATAAACTTGCAGAGAGCAACTGTGTCATATTGATTTTTTTCTTCCGCTGTTTTTGTATTATACCCTGCAATAAGGCTAGCACCTTTGCCTTTAATAAAAATAATTCCTAACACAGCAAACAGCATGATCATTAATGCTATGATAATTAGTGAAACAATTGTATCTTCCATCATATTTTCCTTCCTTCAAATCCGATAGCTTTATTACTTGTTCGCCCGTATTAAACTAACTATATTCTGTTCACTTGAAAGGGTTCCTTACAAAGTCGATTTTGCTTTGCTGGTTTAAATAGCTATAACAATTTCTACCGAGTCACTCACCTAACTGTTTTGTCTTCTTTTTTAGAACAACAATTTTTACGAAAAAAGTGTCAATAACAGACATCATAGAGCGTTATCAAAAAAAGACAAAGCGATCAGTTACAACGCGCTTTGTCTTAAGGTAAACCGTTTATCAAAACTCATTTAATATTTCGGCTTTTCTGTTTTTTTAATCTTACCTGTCCATTGTTTGAAACCATCTTTTAAATCATAAAGCTCTTGATAGCCTTCTTTATGAAGTAACCATGCAGCTCTTGATGAACGTGATCCGTTTTGATCATATAGGTAGACCGGCTTATCTTTACGCAATTCTTTCATGCGCTGTTTCAACTGTGTGACAGGTATGTTTCTTGCACCCCAAATATGCCCGCCATCATATTCTTTTTGTTCACGAACATCAATTAACTGGGCTTTCCGATACCCATTTCTAAAATCAGATTCGGTGAGTGTTGTTAAAATTCTCTTCGTTTTAAAATAGCGATAGATCGCAAAACCTATGTATATAAGTAAAATGAGAAGTAATACGATCCAATCCCAAGCCAATCCAACTGTTAATCTTAAACTCATAATTCTTTCCCCTTTTTGTCAGTCTGATATCATTATACGACTTTTTAATCATTTTTTCAAAATGAAATTATGAGTGAATGCCACTCCATTATGAATAGACTTGTTTCACAGTATAAACTGTTGTATCCTTTAATAAAGGAATGATTAAATAGTTATTTTTTTGATTGAAGAATTGGAGGACGATTATGCCAACACCAAGTATGGAAGATCATATCGAGCAAATATATATTCTAATAGAGTCAAAAGGGTATGCCCGTGTCTCTGACATTGCAGAAGCCCTTGATGTCCATCCATCCTCCGTAACGAAAATGGTACAGAAGTTAGATAAAGATGGTTACTTGAATTATGAAAAATATCGTGGTCTGATCTTAACACCACAAGGTAAAAAGATTGGGAAGCGATTAGTTTACCGACATGAGTTGTTAGAACAATTTCTTGAGATAATTGGAGTAGATCAGGCGAATATCTATCAAGATGTAGAGGGGATTGAACATCACTTAAGTTGGAATTCAATCGATAGGATAGGGGATCTTGTTCAATATTTTGAAAGAAATCCTGATCGTGAACAAGAGCTCGCAAAATTCAGACAAGAACTTGAACAAGAACAATAACAGAGTATATATGTCCCAAACGAATCGGTGAACCGTTAAAACGGTTCACCTCTTTTTATCGCAGTGTAACTGGCTGGGGCTGCGATTACTCGCCCCATCGAAGGGCTTTTGTAAGCCTCCCACTTCAAGAAATAAAGAAACACGTCATGTCTAAGTGGGAGATTCAACAGCCAGTCACGGCCCGATTGGTTCAACTTACGTTCAGTGGGAAGAGAGGAAGATGACTAGTTCGCGACGTCGTGTCGTTGGGAGCTTAATTAATATACGTTATTAGGTATTTTTTTTCATTGGAACTGCATAGCTTTTAACAACGATTAAGATCGTAAAGGAGCGTGTACAATGAAAATAGATGGTGTTTTTTCCGGTGGAGGTGTAAAAGCGTTTGCTTATATAGGTGCGTTAGAAGCAGTTGAGCAAGCAGGAATAAAATTTGAACGTGTAGCTGGAAGTTCAGCTGGTGCACTGATAGCAGGTCTAATTGCTGCTGGCTATCAAGCATCTGAATTAAAGCAAAAGGTAATTAATTTAGATCTTACCGATTTTCTAGATGGATCAAAGATGGAGAGGTTTTTACCTTTCTTAAAATGGCTCTCTCTTTATCATAGCTTAGGCTTGTATAAAGGAAAGAAGTTTGAAGGTTGGTTAGCTCAGTTATTAGCTGATAAAGGCATTCATACATTTAGTGATTTAGATAAGGATAAGCTAAAATTAACGGTTGCCGATTTGACGCTTAAACGATTAATTATCATCCCTGATGATTTAGAGCAAGTATTTGGGGTGGCAGCAGATCGGTTTTCTGTTGCTAAAGCTATTAGAATGAGTGCTAGCTTACCTTATTTTTTTAAACCCGAAAAGTTATATGATCAAGAAGCAAAGAAGCATTTGTTAGTTGATGGTGCTCTCTTAAGTAGTTTACCGATGTGGCTATATAAAAGAGCCAATCAAAAGCTAGTTCGGCCAGTCATTGGTTTCCAACTACAGTCTAAAGAAAATTATTTAATGCACACTAAAAGTGATAATGCCTTACAGTTTACCAAAACATTAATAACGACAATGCAGCATGCCCAAGATCTAAAATATATTGCAAAGTATGATCAACCTAATATCGTATTCCTTGATACAGATGAGGTTAATGTCGCTGACTTTGGCATTGATAAACAAGAACGTCTAGCATTAATAGCAAACGGAAAAAAGAAGACTCAAGTATACCTAAAGAAACAATTTCAATAATGTTATAAGGTTCTTATTAGAAGCATGAACGATTAAAAAAGGGTGAGCTATAAGGAGGCTCTCCCTTTTCGATTGCTTTTTTTACCATCTATCACTCTTAGATGGGGTGGCATAGTGGTACGCTTTTTACTAATCGGAATCATTTTCTTTGTAGTGGTAGTTGATTTATGTCCAGTTTTTAACCTTCTTCTTTGTGAAGCCTTTGCTGCACGACGATATTTTTTTAACTCATCTGTATTCTGATGTCGGAAAAATAAAAAATACCTTATTAAATAAATTGTTGCACCGATACCTACAAAAATAAATACGCTTCTAAGAAAAGTAGATGTGTTGGTCGTTAAATTAGTAACTAGACCTAGAAGAGCTAATGCAAATAAAGTGTAAATGAAGAATCGTAATGGTCTCCGCTTTTCCATTTAGTCCATCCCTTTCAGTGGCTAATTTGTTAATATTCATTTCCCATATTTAAAATAGGCTAATCTTGATAATCAATCTTATTATCACCAAGTTTTTATAGCTTATTCAATAATAGTAAAAATGAATAAGATAATTTTAGTTTGGTAAAAGTAGTAAACGAGGTGAGTAAAGTGCAGACAACAAAAGCTAAAAGTGAAACAAGTCATACTCTCTTTTTCCGAGTTTGTTCGACAGGTTTCTTTGGTGGTTTATTTTGGAGTGGGATAGGGACAATTTGTGCTTTTTTAAATTTTACAGATGTATCTCCAGCCACACTCATGTTAAAGCCTTGGTTAGATTCAGAATGGAGTAAGGGTTGGTCAGGAGAGATTGTTTCGGTTTTTATGATAAGTGTTTTGTCAATACCACTTGCGCTAGTCTACTATTTATTTTTCCGTAGATTGACAGGTCTTATGCCTGGTTTCTTATATGGTGTGGCCATATGGTTAATCATATTCCTAGGTTTATCACGATGGAATCGACATATCCCTCGGTTAATTGAACTTGATCAAAATACCTTAGTTACCACCTTATGTTTAATGATATTGTATGGTGTATTTATCGGTTATACCATTTACTATGATTATTTAGATCAACAATTTGATCAGGACAATCATTCATCTAAACATAAATAATGTAGCAAAACTACTAGAATGAACCCGACCATCATTGATTATGTTAGTATCCTTAACCCCACATCAGTTGATAAACCCATTGTCAGGTGCAGCATTCTGCCCTTAAAGCAGATAAACATTGCATAGAGAGATTAAAATATCCTGCAATTGATGGATACCATCGTCAAATGCGAAGAAGATATGATAAACTAGAAAAGAATCTATTGATACTGAATAATCATTCGTTAGGAAAGGGTGGGAATTAATGGATAAATTAACACAATTACGTCAGATGATGGAGGAACAAGACTTAGATGGGTTTATTGTTACAAATTCGTTTAATCGCCGCTATCTTAGTCAATTTACTGGAACAGCTGGTATGGTTATTATAACACAAAATGAAGCGCTTTTTATCACAGATTTTCGCTACACTGTACAAGCTGCAGAACAGGCGATTGGGTTTGATATTATCGAGCATAAAACATCTATTGTTGACGAAATGGCTAATCAGCTTAACAGTCGACAACTTAAACGAGTTGGCTTTGAACAAGAACACGTAACATTTGCTACATATCAACAATATAAACGTGCGGTTAGCGCAGATTTAGTACCAATATCCGGTCTAGTTGAAACCATTCGGATGATTAAATCCGAACAAGAATTATCAATTATGCAAAAGGCTGCTGAAATTTCTGATGCCGCTTACCAGCATATTTTATCCTTTGTCAAACCGGGAATGAGAGAAATAGAAGTTTCAGACGAATTAGAATTTTTTATGCGTAAGCAAGGGGCAACGTCTTCTAGCTTTGATACCATTGTAGCATCTGGCCATCGTTCAGCATTACCCCATGGAGTAGCGTCAGATAAACGAATAGAAGCAGGTGAATTAGTAACCATTGATTTTGGCGCATTGTACCAAGGCTATTGTTCTGATATGACCAGAACATTTGCTGTTGGTGATATTTCTGATCAGTTAAGAGATATTTATCAGACCGTTCTTGATGCCCATTTAAAAGGGTTAGCCGGTATAAAAGCTGGTATGTCGGGTAATGAAGCCGATGCGCTAACACGCAACTATATTCAAGAGCGTGGCTATGGTCAGTATTTTGGCCATGGAACTGGACATGGATTGGGTCTTGAAGTGCATGAAGGCCCACGCTTAGCTCCAAGCTCTGATACCATTTTAAGAGAGAATATGGTTGTAACCGTTGAACCAGGAATATATATTCCTGAAGTGGGTGGATGTCGAATCGAAGATGACATCATTATTACAAAAGACGGAAATAAGAGCTTGAATCGCTCGCCAAAAGAACTTATTATATTATAGTTGGAGATAGAGAAAAAGTAAGTCGATTAGGGAGGAAAAAAAATGATTTCGGTAAATGATTTTAAAACAGGCTTAACCATTGAAGTAGATAACGGTATTTGGCAAGTATTGGAATTTCAACATGTTAAGCCTGGTAAAGGTGCTGCATTTGTGCGCTCAAAGCTACGTAATTTAAGAAATGGAAATATCCAGGAAAAAACATTTCGAGCAGGTGAGAAAGTAGCTAAGGCGCATATTGATAATCGTAAAATGCAATACCTTTATGCCTCTGGAGATATGCATACCTTTATGGACATGGAAAGCTACGAGCAAACTGAACTTTCTGCGGCTCAAATTGAGTACGAGCTTAAATTCCTAAAAGAGAATATGGAAGTAAATATTATGTCATTTCAAGGAGAAACATTAGGAGTCTCATTGCCAAATAACGTAGAGTTAGAGGTTACCGAGACTGAACCAGGGATTAAAGGAGATACGGCGAGTGGTGGTTCTAAACCAGCGGTCATGGAGACTGGACTCACTGTTCAAGTTCCTTTCTTTGTCAATACAGGAGACCGTTTAATTATTAGTACTTCCGATGGAAAATATGTTTCACGTGCGTAGTGTCTACCATTAACTGAACCCATTTTATAATGGGTTCTTTTTTTTACATGCCTAGCCCGCTGAATTTATCGCAGTGTAACTGGCTGGGGCTGCGATTACTTGCCCCATCGAAGGACTTTTGTAAGCCTCCTACTTCAAGAAATAAGGGAACACCCATGTCTAAGTGGGAGATCCATCAGCCAGTAACGGCCCGATTGGTTCAACTAACGTTCAGTGGGGAGAGAGGAAGCTAACTAAGTTCGTCTCGTGTCGCAACGTCTGCACTAGAGCATTCTATGCGTCGAAACCCCACTGAACGACGTTTCACTTTATCGAACAAAGCTCGATAAATTCTGGCGCAACCAAGGTACATTTGATAATGATTCCCTTATCATTTGGGCAAATGCCCATGGTAAGGGTTTTTTAGTGAATTAGAAAAAACCCTAAGCATAAATGAGTAATGCCATTCACTCCCCAATATTTAATCATCCAGAAATGTCATGCAATGATACAGTTAAGGTTTGCCTGTTTTTTAAAAACTTAATGCATGCACATAAAATAAATTCTCGGTTTGTTAGTGCTCTCAATAAGCATAAAGTCACTTAACAACGGCTAGCGCAATTTTTTATTTTCTAATGATGTCTCGTTAGGGTACATCATCATTGTTCTGTCATATTCAGGTCACTCTATCATATATTAGAACTAATCATGATTAGGTAGGGAGGGAGACAAGTTTGGTAGCTGAAGAAATTCTAGCATTATTCCCGATCCATCATCGTAAGCTTTTAAAAACCTTAATTGATGAAAAATGGCCTCACTTAGAAGAAATACGAATAAGGATAAACCGGCCACTTGAGCTTATTAGTCACAATCGATTTGATCTACTGGATCATGTTATTTTTACTGAAGCTGATGGTGAATTTTTACTTAATCAATTAAGCGAATTTTCTCGCTATCGCTATCAACAAGAATTAAAAGAAGGCTTCATCACATTAGTAGGTGGCCACCGGGTCGGTTTGGCTGGACGGGCTATCGTCCATGCAGGAGCTATCACTCAGATTCAATCGATTTCATCTTTCAATATTCGGATTGCGAATGAGCAGATTGGAAGTGCAGCAAAGCTTATGCCTTTTATTTATAAAGAAGGTCATTATTTAAATACACTGATTATTGGTCCGCCACAGTCTGGGAAAACAACCTTACTTCGTGATATAGCGCGTCTAATGGGAAATGGATGGGCGCACGTACCAGCAGTAAAAGTAGGATTAATAGATGAGCGTTCTGAAATAGCAGGTTGTCACAATGGACTAGCCCACTATCAAGTCGGGATCAGGACAGATATTATGGATAGTTGTCCTAAGGTAGACGGGATGATGATGATGATTAGATCGATGTCACCACATGTTATCATCGTTGATGAAATTGGCTCTGTCCAAGATGTACAAGCTATTCAAGAAGTAACGAAGGCGGGTGTCAATCTTGTATGCACAGCTCACAGTTACAGCTATCAAGAATTAAGTAAGCGACGTAGCTTTCAAACCATACTAAACGATCAACATTTTGATCGCTTTCTAATTTTAAATCGTGATCGTAGCTGCACTCCTACTATTTTGGATTCAAACGGACACATCGTTGAGAAAGAGTGGGTGAAAAAGAATGAATTGGATTGGAGCAATGCTCTTAATAGCGGCCACTACGTTAATCGGCTTTGACCGCTCTGATCGGTTAAAAAAAAGACCGCAGCAGCTTCGTCAACTAAAAACAGCCTTACAAATCATGGAAGCCGAAATTATTTACAGTCAACATACGATTCGGTCAGTTTGTCAGCATGTATCAAACCAAATACCAAATCCTTTAGCACACTTTTTTAATTTAATTGCAAATAAAATCTCAGATAGTGATGATTTGGCTTTACTCTGGACGCAAGAGCTTAAGCAGCTTAAATCATACACTGCACTCGAGCAACATGAATTAGATATTCTACAGCAGTTTGGTAATACGCTAGGGCAATTTGATACCAATCAGCAGCAAAAACAAATCCAACTAACGCTCGTTCATTTAGACAGATTATTGGCAGAGGCACATGATAACTATTTAGCTTTAAGTAAAGTTTATCGTGGTATTGGCGTATTAAGTGGCATTTTAATTGCATTAGTTTTGATATAGAAAGGAGCTAGGTAAATGTATCATGATGCCTCAGTTTTATTTCAAATTGCAGGAATAGGCATTGTTGTTGCAATGATTCATACTATTTTAAAACAAATGGGCAAAGAAGAATATGCACAATTTATAACCCTAATTGGTTTTGTCATTGTATTAATGATAGTGATGGAAAATATCGCAGACTTATTTCAACAAATAAAATCAGTCTTTTTGTTTCAAGGTTAAGCAAGATGTTAATCGTTCAAATTATTCTAATTGGTGTTATCGCAAGTCTGCTGATTACATTGCTAAAATCCTATCAGCCTACCATTGCACTTGTTATCATGATTGCTACTACCTGCTTATTATTCTTCTTTGTATTAGAGCCATTAAAGGAAATTGTCAATGTGATTCAATCTATGGCTGGACAATATCAGCTTGATATTGTTCATCTGGAAACCATGTTTCAAATCATAGGGATCGCTTATCTAACAGAATTAGGAGCTCAGTTAACTCGAGATGCAGGTTTATCCGCAATTGCAAGCAAAATTGAATTAGTCGGTAAAGTGTTTATTTTAATTGTCTCTGTACCAGTCCTGACAGCAGTTATTGAGGCTATTATCCGTTTTATCCCAAGCTGAGACAAATGGAGGATCAAAATGCGGCTATTGTCCAGAGTAATTATTGGCTTCATTATATGTGTTTTCATTGTTCAAGATGCTGTTCATGCTCAATCCGCTATTGATGATCAAGAAGATAACTCGCCAAATTTACTGGATAGAATTGATCTTAGTGAAGTTGAAGCATATTGGCAAGACATGCGACATGACTATCAAGATTATTTACCAGAGATAGATCGCCTGACCGTAAAAGATCTTGTTACAAATAATCAATCCTTATCAATTAAAGAGGTGTTGCGAACTTTTCTTAACATAATAGGCTATGAAGTCATTGCGAATGGACGTTTATTAGGACAGCTCATTGTATTAACGATTATCTCTGCACTTCTGCGTAATATTCAATCAGCCTTTCAAACAGAGACTGTCAATTCTATTGCCAGTTTTGTTTTAATGCTTGTATTAACAACATTAGCTATCCAAAGCTTTACAGCAATTAGTGAACTTGTCATTCAAACGATCGGACAAATGCACAGCTTCATCATTGCTCTATTGCCTCTACAGTTAAGCTTATTAGCTAGCGTAGGGGGAATTGTTTCCGTTGCTTTTTTTCATCCTATTATTATTTCATTTTTACACATCACTGTTTTTTTAACTGAAAAGGTTATTTTATCATTGATATTCTTTTCACTTATCCTTCATCTTGTAAGCTCAATGAATAAAGCCTTTCAATTAACCAAGCTTGCTGATTTATTGAGACAAGTTGGCTTAGGATTATTAACGGTTTGTTTAACTGTTTTTTTAACTGTTCTATCTGCTCAAGGAGCTGTGACAGCGATACAAGATGGGTTAGCGATAAAAACCACTAAATTTGTTTCCAATAATTTCATTCCAGTTGTAGGGCGAATGTTTTCTGACGCAACAGATACGATTTTTGCCGCGACACATGTATTAAAAAATGGAATTGGCATCTTTGGACTGGTTACTTTGTTGCTAATGATTAGCTGGCCAATAATTAAAGTCGGAATAGTCGGTTTAGCTTATAAGCTTGCTGCGGCCATTCTTCAACCAATAGGAGAGAGTCAGCTTGTTAAATGCTTAACGATTATTTCTAAGCACATTTTTTATCTGCTGGCTTGTCTATTTGTTGTCTCTTTTATGTTCATGATGACGATCGTTATTCTGCTTGTCGCAAGTAATATCACGTTAATGATTAGATAGGAGTGAAACTGAGATGAGCTTGTTAGCAAACTGGATTAGTCAACTTATCGTTCTTGTTCTTATTATGATGATTGTACTTATGCTACTACCAGATCGTCATATGAAAAAATATGCTCAGTTTAGCCTTTCACTCATTTTTGTTTTATTTTTTATTCAACCTATTTTATCTATTTTCAACATTGATATTAGCCAGCAGTCTGATCAACTAATGGACCAGCTCTTTAATGATCCAGATACCTCTACTATGAATAAGGATATTAACATTCAAAAAAAAGAAATACAAGCCTCTAGTCATGCATATGTTATAGAAGAGCTAGCTAACCAGTTAAAACAAGAAGTAGAGGAGGAATTTAATCATACATTTAATTATCGTATCACCCATTTAGAAGTGGACACACCCTATTCTGAGAATGAGGATTTATCGGTTGAACCTGCAATAGAGGATATAACAGTCCATATCCATCTAGATAAAGCGGGTGAAACGATTGGATATGTTAGTCCGATCATCATTGATACTGAACAAGAAGTGAATAGGACAGATGTCGAGTTTGAACAAGACCATCCAGTGCTTCTTAGCTGGTTAAGTAATCGTTTGGATATCAATCAAACGCAGATCAAGTTGTACTGGGAGGGGGGGTAGATTTTGGACAATCCAATTAAGAAATTAATAGAGTGGCTCCAACAAAAAAATGAGGGTAAACAGAAGTTAAGTAAACCAGGTTATTTAATTATCCTAGCTTGTACTGGGGTTGTATTACTTCTATTAAGTCAATGGTTTCAAGCAGACGATCCAAAACAGTCTACAGATGAACAACGTGATAGTGGTGGTGATAATACGGAAGTTTTTATGTCCAAAGATACTGAAGATCCGTTGGCAGAATTAGAGGCTTCGTATCAAGCGGATCTAAAAGATATGTTAGAAAAAATTGCCGGTGTTACCGATGTGGAAGTGATGGTTAATTTAGATGCAACTGGTGAACAAGTTTTTGAGAAAAACTTAATTATTGGAACGCAAACAACTGTAGAAAATGACCAAGGTGGCGGGACACGAAATATTGATGATCTAACCGAAGAACAGCAAGTGGTGATTATAAGACAAGGTGATCAGGAAATCCCTTTAATCGTTCAAAGTAAAAAACCAACAGTCCGTGGTGTGCTAGTAGTTGCTAATGGCGTTGAGCAAATGCAAGCGAAACAATGGGTATCTGAAGCTGTTTCAAGAGTGTTAGATGTTCCACCACATCGAATATCAATTATGCCAAGAAGTAAAGGAGAGGAATAAAATGCTAAAAAAACAAACCGTATGGCTGTTAACATTGTTAAGTTTAATGATCGTTTTAAGTGTTTATTACATGAACTCACCGACTGAGGAAGATTTTGCATTTATTTTTCAAGAGGATGATGAGAAAGAAACAACTTTAACATCAGATGAGGACAATAGTGCTGTGATGAATGAGCAACAAAATCAGCAAAATGAGATGGACTTAGAAGAAGAATCAACAATTTCTACTATATCATCAGACGATGAACTATTTACATTAATACGTATGGAGTTAGCACAATCAAGAAGCAGCCGTTTAGAGCAATTAGAATCAATTATGGCTTCAGGCTCGGCATCAGCCGAAGAAAAAAATGATGCTTATGATGAAATGAAAAAGATTGACCAATTGTCGACAAAAGAGCTAATTGTGGAAGAAACACTTAAGTCTGAATATGGCTACACTGATGTACTTGTACGCTCAATGGATGAGAATATTGTTGTGACCATTAAAACTGACGAACTTTCCGATACAGAAGCTAATCAGATTATGAGAACGGTTTATGATGAGTTTGGCCCGATGCAAGTTGAAGTTAAATTTCAACCTGCTAATAGCTAAAATATTAACATTAGCATAAAAAAGGGCAAAGTGAAACTTCGTTCAGTGGGGATTCGACGTATAGGATATGCTCGTGCAGACGTTGCGGCACGTCGCGAACTTAGTCAGCTTCCTCACTCCCCACGGAACGTTAGTTGAACTAATCGGGCCGTTACTGGCTGTTGGATCTCCCACTTAGACATGACGTGTACCCTTATTTCTTGTAGTGGAGTCTCACAAAAGCCCTTCGATGAGGCGAGTAATTGCAGCCCCAGCCAGTTACACTGCGATAAAATTAATGTCCATAAGACTTAAAGAAGCAATCGATCGGAAAAAGGGTTAAAACGCAAAAACACAGCAATTAGCAACGGTGATCACAACAATAAGGAAATAGCAATGAATAGTAATTGGATAAAAATTTTGGAACAGGGCAAGCTTAGCTTGTCCTGTTCTGTTTTGGTAGCAGGACGTTGATGGAAATGCTTGAATATAAGCCTCACTAAGTCCTTAGTGCTCGAATGCTTTAGAGTATTAAACAATTGATAATTATTCTGTTTGCATTTTCTGATAGTGAAAACGAGCTTTCCTTCATTTGAAGTAAAAGAATGTCGGTAAGATTGGCTAACTTGCATAGGTCTCTAAATTAAGACATACTAAAGGTGTGTAAAGCCGTGCTAATGTTTTTAGAGTGTTCAAGATAATCTTATAGTTGAAGTTTCACTCAATTTCTAATAGAATTATTAGTAAGCATTAGTACCTGTTATTAATAATTAGTCTCTATTATCCTATTTTTAATCAATAAGGAGTGTATGTTTTATGCTAAACATAAATGAAATTCAAACTTTGATAAAGTCATTAGATGAATCTTCGCTTGATGAGCTAGTATATGAGTATGACGGATTAAAATTAAAGCTGAAAAAAAGTAAAGAAAATACTACAGTGGTTGAATCTGTCCCTCAAACGGTAACAATCAGTCCTGCTAATCAACCTAGTGAATCGCCTAAAGCAATGGAACAAGAGACTACTAAACCGACTTTTGATTACCAAATTACGTCTCCAATGGTTGGAACCTTTTATTTATCTTCTTCACCTGATAGTGATCCCTATGTTCAGGTAGGCGATAAAGTATCGAAAAAGTCAATTGTATGTATTGTTGAAGCCATGAAGTTATTTAATGAAATTGAAGCAGAAGTAGACGGTGAAATTGTTGAGATCCTTGCCGAAAACGGCGAACTGGTTGAGTATGGTCAACCATTATTTGGGGTAAAACTAAACTAGGGGGATGCGAACATGTTTAAAAAAGTTTTAGTGGCAAATCGAGGGGAGATAGCTGTTCGCATTATTCGAGCTTGTAAAGAATTAGGTATACATACAGTGGCTGTGTATTCAGAAGCAGACCGTGATGCGCTGCATGTTCAATTGGCCGACGAGGCATATTGCATTGGACCGGCTAATAGTTCAGAGAGTTATTTGAATTTTACACCAATTATGAGTGTGGCTAATTTAACTGAGGTTGATGCTATTCACCCTGGATATGGCTTTTTATCGGAAAACGCGGATTTTGCAGAGCTTTGCGCAAAATGCCATATTACCTTTATTGGACCAAGTGTGTACGCGATTCAAAATATGGGAGCAAAGGATGTTGCCAGAGAAACAATGAAAAAAGCTGGAGTACCTATTGTCCCTGGTTCTGATGGTCTTATCGAATCTGAGGAGCAAGCGATCGAGTTAGCTAAGTCAATCGGTTATCCGATTATTATTAAAGCAACTGCTGGTGGCGGTGGAAAAGGTATTCGGGTTGTTAGAACTGAAGATGATTTATTACAGGCACTTCAAGTCACCCAGCAAGAGGCGGAAAGGTCGTTTGGTAATCCGGGTGTCTATATTGAAAAATTTATTGAAGATTTTTCACATGTTGAAATACAAGTACTAGCAGATAACTTTGGAAATGTGATACACTTAGGTGAAAGGGACTGTTCTGTTCAACGTCGACTACAAAAATTAATTGAGGAGACGCCATCGCCTGCAATTAATGAAGTAATAAGAGAGAGAATGGGTCATGCTGCTGTACAGGCAGCAAAAGCTGTTAACTACTCTGGTGCTGGAACAATTGAATTTATTTTTGATAAAAAAGACCAAAAATTCTATTTTATGGAGATGAACACGCGGATTCAGGTCGAGCATCCTGTTACTGAAATGGTTACGGGTGTAGATCTAATAAAAGAACAGATTAAAGTAGCAAGTGGCCTACATTTGGAAATTCAACAGCAAGATGTTCGCTTTAATGGCTGGGCGATAGAATGTCGGATAAATGCAGAAGATCCAGCTAGGAACTTTATGCCGACCCCAGGTGTGATCGATATGTACTTACCGCCAGGGGGATATGGTGTGAGGGTTGACTCTGCAGCGTATCCAGGCTATCGCATTCCTCCTTATTATGATTCAATGATTGCCAAGCTCATTACTTATGGTCAAACACGGGATGAGGCTATTGAACGTATGAAGCGCGCCCTAAGTGAATTTTTCATCGAGGGAGTCTCAACTACCATTCCATTTCATGAAAAGGTAATGAACCATTCCGTTTTTAAATCTGGAGACTTTAACACAAAGTTTCTTG
Organism: Amphibacillus sediminis NBRC 103570; assembly: GCF_001552275.1. Lineage (GTDB taxonomy): Bacteria > Bacillota > Bacilli > Bacillales > Amphibacillaceae > Amphibacillus_B > Amphibacillus_B sediminis. The sequence goes on along the minus strand of NZ_BCQW01000001.1, from coordinate 195,334 downwards.
AATTATATCCAATTATGGCTGAACATGAAGCAGGACAGTAGAACAGTTTGATTACTCTAAAAGGAGTGGATCACGGTGAGTGAACAAGTTATTTTAAATGAAAATTCAAGTCTTGGAAAAGTAGAAATTGCACCAGTAGTTATTGAAGTCATTGCTGGGATTGCTACAACTGAGATCAAAGGAGTACATGCAACTCGTGGGAACTTCGCTACAGGTGTAGCAGAACGTTTCGGTCTTAAGGCTTACGGTAAGGGAATTAAGGTCGAGTTAACAGAAGCTGGTGTTGTTATCGATGTTTTTGTTGTCTTTGACTATGGTGTCGCCATTCCTGTTGTTGCCCAAAAAGTTCAAGAGAATATTAGACAAACGCTTAAGAATATGACTGCTCTAGAGATTGAAGAAATTAATGTTCACGTTGTAGGTGTACAAATGGATAAAGACGGTCAAGCAGATGATGATCGCGCTTAAACCAGCAAGAAACAAAGGCCCTAGAAATAGGGTCTTTTCCCATTTATCGCAGTGTAACTGGCGACCCGATTGCTTCAACTAACGTTCAGTAGGGGAGAGAGGGAGCTGACTAAGTTCGCGACGTTGTGTCGCAACGTCTGCACGAGCACATCCTATGCGTCGAACCCTCCACTGAACGAAGTTTCACTTTATACAGATTTGCTTAACTTTAATTTAATCATTGTAGCTTTTTGATCAAAGATTAGTTATGATAGTAATGACTTTTATCTAAAGTCACGTTAGAGCAAAAGAACAAGGAGAATAGTCATGAATCGTAGACAAGCAAGAGAAAAAGCCTTTCAAGTGCTTTTTTCACTTGATAATGAGGATTTTAACCCCGATGAGGCCATTGAGGTCAGCTTAGAAGACGCACAACCAAACGATTTCTTTATCACACTTATCAATGGTGTTGTAGAGGAGAAAGAAGCGATTGACCAATTTATTGCGAAACATTTAGAGAATTGGTCAATAAATCGCATTGCCTCAGTTGAGAAGACCTTATTGCGAATTGCTACCTATGAAATGTTTTATCAATTAAAAACTCCAACGGGTGTAGCAATTAATGAGGCAGTAGAGCTTGCTCATATATATGGTGATGAGAAATCAGGTAAGTTTATTAATGGGGTTTTATCAAAAATGATAAATAAATAAAGGGGATGAGTATAATGAGTGCTGAAATCATTTACGGCAGCGAGCTAGCAAAAACCATACGTCAGGAAATGAAAGAAGAAGTTAAAACGTTAAGACAAAATGGAATCGTTCCAAAACTTGTGGTGGTTCTAATTGGTGACGATCCTGCTTCTAAATCATATGTAGCTGGCAAGCAAAAAGCGGCAGATTTTATAGGCATTGAATCAGAACTCATTGCTTTACCTAGTCAAACGACCCAGGCTGAATTATTAGCGTTAATTGATCAATTGAACCATAATGAGGAAGTAAATGGAATTTTGGTTCAACTTCCATTACCTGATCAAATTAATGAACAGTCTGTTATTGAAGCGATCCATCCAGATAAGGATGTCGATGGCTTTCATCCCATTAATATTGGAAAGATGCTAACACAACAAAAGACTTTTTTACCATGTACGCCATATGGGATTTTAACGATGCTTAAGTCGAAAAACATTGAACTTAAAGGAAAGCATGCTGTAATTATTGGTCGTAGTCATATTGTTGGTAAGCCTGTGGGCCAGTTACTTTTAAACGAAGATGCAACGGTTACATATTGTCACTCCAAAACAAAAGATATTGAAACATTCATTTCGATGGCAGATATTTTAATTGTTGCGGTTGGAAGGGCGCATTTTGTTAAAGGTGATCATATCAAGCCAGGAGCAGTGGTAATTGATGTGGGAGTTAATCGTATTGCAGATGGCTCATTAACAGGCGATGTACTTTTTGATGAAGTCAAGGAAAAAGCTGCCTATTTAACTCCAGTTCCTAAAGGGGTTGGGCCAATGACTATTACGATGCTTATGAAAAACACAATTCAAGCTGCGCGTGAAGCAGCAAAATAGGGTGATTCTATTTGCCAGACAAGTATTTAACTGTAACTGCATTAACCAAGTATATTAAGCATAAATTCGAGAGTGATTCACATATGAAAAATGTTTGGATAAAGGCTGAGATCTCTAATTTTAAACATCACAGCCGAGGACATATGTATTTCACTTTAAAAGATGACCAAGCCCGAATTTTATCGGTAATGTTTGCTGGATATAATCAATATTTAAAATTCACGCCAGAGAATGGCATGCACGTTATTGTTAGAGGGGACGTGAATGTGTACGAGCCTCAAGGTCAATATCAGTTTTATGTGCAAGAGATGCATCCAGATGGACTAGGTGCACTTCATTTAGCTTACCAACAATTAAAGGATAAGCTGGATCAAGAAGGTCTATTTGCAGAGGTTCGGAAAAAAAGCATTCCTTTATTTCCAAGCCATATTGGTCTAATCACATCCACCACTGGTGCTGCAATTCAAGATATGCTAACAACAATTAGGCGACGATTGCCTAGTGTGAAAATATCAATATTTCCAGTGCTTGTCCAAGGAAGAACAGCTAAAGACACCATTAAATCAGCTATCGAACAGGCCAATACTGATCGAACCATTGATACATTAATTGTTGGACGAGGTGGCGGGTCGATTGAAGAACTATGGGCGTTCAATGAGGAAGTCGTTGCACGTGCAATGGTCGCCTCGCGCATTCCGATTATTTCTGCAGTTGGTCATGAAACAGATTTTACTATAGCTGACTTAGTTGCAGATTTAAGGGCTGCTACTCCTACTGCTGCTGCTGAGCTTGCTGTTCCATCAAAATTGGAACTTGTCAATCAAGTTAGAGCTTTAACCAGACAGCTTACAAATTCACTCAATCAGAAAGTCGAGAATAATCGCGGACAATTGCAACGGTTGCAAGCTAGCTATGCTTTTAAATATCCAAAGCAATTGGCTGTTCAAAAAGAGCAACAGCTTGATCGCTTGCTCGAGCGACTTGAGCATTCAACCCGCTCAAATTTAAAGCAATACCATGATCGATTGAATCAATCCACAAAAGCATTATTGTTTCAACACCCCAAGCATAGGATTCATGCACTGACTAAAGAAAAAATATATCTAACTAAAGCATTGAACACTGCCTATAACCGACTTTTACAGGTTAAGCTGAATCAATTTGAAGCACTGATTGATAAATTACATGTATTAAGTCCATTGGCGACGATGAAGCGTGGTTATTCAATAAGTTATTCATCAACCGGACAGCTGATCAAATCAGTGAGGGATGTAGAGCCTGGCGAACAGCTTACTGTTCAACTTGGCGATGGACATCTTGATTGTCAGGTATGGGGAATTGAGGAGGATCACAATGACAAACAATAAACGTACATTTGAACAGGCAATAACTGAATTAGAATCAATCGTTGAAAAATTAGAAGCAGCTGATGTGCCACTTGATCAAGCCATTGCCTATTATCAGAAGGGAATGGAATTATCAAAATGGTGTAGTGATAAGTTGACCGATGTAGAAAAACAAGTAGCCAATATAGTCGACAAAAATGGTTCAGTTGAACCATTTGAAGTTGAGGAGGACTAAGGCATGAAGCCGAATCTCTCTGCTTATATTGAGGAGACACGGTCGTTAATTAATCAAACCCTATTAGACTTCATTAAGCCACAATCCATCCCCAACCCGTTACGGGAATCAATGATCTACTCAATTGAAGCAGGCGGGAAACGGATTAGGCCAATTTTAATGATAGCTTGTTGCCAGGCTTTTGGTGGGAATCTGGAAAAGGTCTTGCCTGTTGCAGCCGCATTAGAGATGATTCATACGTATTCACTTATTCATGACGATCTACCAGCAATGGATGATGATGATTTAAGGCGAGGGCGACCAACTAATCATATTCAATTTAATGAAGCTACTGCTATTTTAGCAGGGGATGGTCTGTTAACTTTAAGCTTTCAAATGATAAGTCAAGCTAACCAGTTAACAGATAATCAAAAGGTATACGTTATTCAGCGTTTGAGCGAGGCTTCAGGTATAACAGGTATGGTTGCTGGACAAATGTTGGATATAGAATTAGAAGACCAGGATATTTCGATTGAACAATTAGAGGAGATACATCAGTTAAAAACGGGCCAATTATTTATTTATGCAATGGAGATAGGGGCATATCTTGCTGATGCGCCGTCAGAAAAACTCACAGATATTATAGATTGTGCCACACAGTTGGGACTTGTTTTTCAAATTCAGGATGATATTCTAGACATAACTGGCGATCAAGTAAAATTGGGAAAAACGATCGGCAGCGACCTTGATAAAAACAAAAGTACATATCCTAAATTGTTAGGGCTATCAGGTGCGATTCAACAAAAAGAAATAAAAATTAACCAGGCAAAGCGAGCTTTAGAAAAAGCAGGTATATCTGATTCGATATTGGCACAATTAATTGAATATTTAAGTGATCGAGAACAATAAATTACTAAAAGATCTAAGCGTTTTAACATTCAGCAAAATACTCCCGCTTCTAAGTGGTGAGATAAATGCAAATATGTACTCCATGCAGTAGAGGTACCAACTCGGCAGAATAAAGTTAAACCATCAGCGGATGCGACAGATTTCAACAGAAATTTATCGAGCAAAGGCTCAATAAAATTTGGGTGCAAATACGCTAAGGTGTATTTGAGTCTAGTGTTTATCGCAGTGTACTGTAAGACTCCCCCTTCAAGAAATAAGGGGAAGTGGGAGATCCAACAGCCAGTAACGGCATAATTAGATTCAACTCACGTTCAGTGGGGGAGAGAGGAAGCTGACTAAGTTCGCGACGTCGTGTCGCAACGTGTCTGTACTAGCACATCCTATGCGTCGAACCCCCACTGAACGAAGTTTCAATTTATTAGCTAAATTATCTTAACTATGTTATAATATCTTTATATAGAATGGTGCAGTATTCTAGTCAACTCTCCACTTTTGAAGGCGGGCCTAAAAATCTGCCAAAGGGCACATCGATGAAGTTCCTTGTGTCGGCTTGAGGCGCCCAGCCTTGGGTCGGTGCTGGGAGTTAAGGTCGTAGGGCGATCCACAAAGGCATGTGGGCGTTGACCCTGCTTCCGCGGAGGCCCATCTCTGTCATGATAATTTAGCCAAATTATCACGATGGAATGGGGTATGAACCTGATCAGTAAATGACATGGGGATTTTACTGTCAGCGTAGCCTGCCTTGAGTGACTTTTGAGGGGATTATAGTCTTAGCTAACATTTAGGTGGCCACTAAATGCGATGCTTCATCTATATGAAATCAAAGTTGCAAAAGAGGCTAGGAAGTGGTTAAGAGTTGCTGAGGAAATCTCCTAGACTGTTCATAATTGACACTTAATAGGGATTATAGTACGGACTAAGTGGTAATCCAGTCTAGTCTTCGGTGACGGGGCTAAAATGTATTTAAAGGGGAACCGCCAGAATGGCAACATTCGGTATGCATTTGGGAAAACCTACTGGACCTAAGCCGTAGTTTTTACCTATTGGGTGACCATTCTACGGTACATATCTAAGAATGAGGAGTTACAAATGTCAAAATCACGATCGCAATTAAATAAATCAATTAAATTTAGTTTAAGCATTGCCGTTATCACATTTGTGTTAGCGGCTGTTTTTTCAGTTATATCATCCTCTTTACTAAGTGGAGTTTCCTGGACAATCGGGTTTATCATTCTCTTAGTCATTGTATTAATAGGGGTTTTTTTTGATTCTATCGGAATTGCGTCTACTGCTGCTAACGAGACACCGTTTCATGCTATGGCTGCTGAGAAGGTTTTTGGTGCAAAGCAAGCGGTTCGAATTATCCGAAACGCAGATCGGTTTTCGAGTTTTTGTAATGATGTTATCGGCGATATATCTGGTATTATTAGTGGGACAGCTTCGGCGATTATTATTATTCAATTTGCAAATGTCCTTGGGCACAGTGAAGGCTCTGTTGGACAGATCGCATTAAATGTTATTCTAACAAGTATAGTTGCAGCCATAACGGTAGGTGGGAAAGCCCTAGGGAAATTCTTAGGAATCCATTATTCGACTTCCATAATTATTTTCGTAGGAAAAGTTATTGCATTTTATGAGAGTAAGTTTAATTTAAAGGCTATTAAGAAAAAAAGACAGGATTAGAAATAGGAGGACCCTCATGGATCTGACTAAAATTAAAAACCCCTCTGTGTTGAAAAAGCTAACAGAGGATGAGTTAAACGTTCTAGCATATGAAATAAGAAAGTTTTTGATTGAACAATTAGCTGTTACAGGTGGGCATTTAGGCCCTAATTTAGGTGTGGTAGAGTTAACTTTGGCCATTCATTGTGAATTTAATAGTCCTACCGATAAAATTCTATTTGATGTTGGCCATCAATCTTATGTCCACAAAATTCTAACAGGTCGGGCTAAGGACTTTAAAACATTAAGACAATATCAAGGCTTATCTGGATTTCCCAAGCAAAAGGAAAGTGAACATGATGTATGGGAAACAGGACACAGCTCAACATCATTATCTGGTGCAATGGGGATGGCTATTGCTCGAGATTTATCTGATCAGTCTCACCATATTGTCCCGATAATTGGTGATGGAGCTTTAACTGGAGGAATGGCCTTGGAAGCCCTCAACCATATTGGAGATGAGCAGAAGAATATCATTGTTATTTTGAATGATAATGAAATGTCTATTGCTAGTAATGTTGGGGCACTTCACCATGCCCTAGGAAGAATGAGAAGTGCAGGTAAATATAATCGGGTTAAGGATGAAGTGGAGTTAATCTTACGCAAAATTCCTACTTTTGGCTCAGGATTAGCCAAAGTTGCGGAACGCTTCAAGGATAGTATGAAATATTTTATGGTTCCAGGTATGCTTTTTGAAGAATTTGGATTTACTTATTTTGGCCCAGTAGATGGACATAATATCTCAGCATTAAGAAAACATTTAGGGTTTGCTAAGAAGACAAAAGGACCTGTACTCGTTCATGTTGTAACTAAGAAAGGTAAGGGTTACTTACCAGCAGAGGCCGATTTAAAAGATAAATGGCACGGAGTGGGTCCATACAAAATTGAATCTGGGGAAAAAATAACAAAGAAAAGTAAAGGAGAGCCATGGAGTAAGGTAGTAAGTGATGCATTAATCAAGCAAGCGAGTCAAAATGATAAGCTAGTGGTAATCACACCTGCGATGATTCTTGGATCTAAGCTTGAAGCTTTTCAAGAAAAGTACCCTGATCGATTATTTGATGTCGGTATTGCGGAACAACATGCTACAACAATGGCTGCAGGAATTGCCAGTCAAGGCCTGAAACCATTCTTGTCAATTTACTCAACTTTCTTACAACGTGCGTATGATCAGGTTTTACATGATATTTGTCGAGTTCATGCCAATGTAATTATAGGCATTGATCGAGCTGGTTTTGTTGGAGCAGATGGCGAAACACACCATGGTATTTATGATATTGCCTTTTTACGCTCAATGCCAAATATAGTGATCATGATGCCTAAAGATGAAAATGAATGTCGGGATATGCTTGAAACAGCTATGCACTACCAAGAAGGACCTATTGCCATTCGTTATCCACGGGGGAATGCGACGGGTGTAACTCCAAAAAAACAAGTATCGATATTACCGATAGGATCATGGGAAGTTCTTCGTAAAGGGCAAGATCTAGCTATCTTAACATTTGGTACGAGTATTGATTTGGTTTTACAAGCTGCTGAATCGTTAAGTGATTATGGCATTTCTGTTGAGGTAGTTAATGCCCGTTTTATTAAACCATTAGATGAAGCATACTTGCTCCAGCTTTTTAAAACGGGAAAACCCATTTTGACGATAGAAGAAGCCACATTAATGGGGGGCTTTGGAAGCTCTATTTTGGAAAATGCTGAAAGGCATGGCTATTCTAATTTAACAATTAAGCGGATGGGAATTTCAGATTATTTTTATGAACATGGTCATGTCAATCAATTACTAGAAGAAGCAGGGTTAGATAAGGCCAGTATTATTAATCAAGTGAAGAAAATGGTCGTAACACCAATTAAAAGGGTAAGATAAATATGGCAGAGAAAAAAGTAAGATTAGATGTATTACTAGTAGAACGAGGGTTAGCAGAAACGAGAGAAAAGGCTAAACGTGCCATTATGGCTGGTTTAGTATTTTCGGAAGCGGAACGTTTAGATAAACCTGGAGTTAAAGTCTCAGAGCATATTCCATTAACTGTTAAAGGAAATGTTCTCCCTTACGTGGGTAGGGGTGGACTGAAGTTAGAGAAAGCTTTGAATACATTTAAGATAGATGTTCGTGAACAAGTCATGATTGATATCGGATCTTCTACAGGAGGGTTTACCGACTGCGCACTTCAGAATGGAGCTAAGCTTTGCTACGCTGTTGACGTTGGTTACAATCAACTCGATTGGAAGCTAAGAAAGGATCCTCGTGTGGTTGTAATGGAGCGAACGAATTTTCGTTACGCGACACCTGAAATGTTTGATAAAGGTATTCCAACAATGGCAACGATAGACGTTTCGTTTATTTCACTCAAGCTTATTTTTCCAGCATTAAAACCGATTATGTCTAGCGGTGGTGATGTAGTTGCGCTCATCAAACCACAATTTGAGGCAGGACGTGAACAGGTTGGCAAAAAAGGTATTGTTCGAGATCGTCAAATACATGAACAAGTCCTCATGAATGTGATTAAACAAGCTGCTGATCATGGCTTTATTCTTTGTGATTTAACATTCTCACCAATAACAGGTGGTGATGGGAATATTGAATTTTTAGCCCATTTTAAACTTGAGCTAGATAAACCGATAAAACAGCAAGAGGATTTAAACATGGTTGAAAATATTGTTGATCAAGCTCATCACGCTCATCAATAAAGTGCGGGAAAGGAAGATACTATGAACAAAGGCCAACGTCATATCAAAATACGGGAATACATTACCAACCATGATGTAGAAACACAAGATGAATTAGTGGATGCTTTAAGAGATCAGGGATATAATGTAACTCAAGCAACGATATCCCGTGATATTAAAGAACTCCATTTAGTTAAGGTACCCATGTCAAACGGACGCTATAAATATAGCTTGCCAGCTGATCAGCGGTTTAATCCTCTAGAAAAGTTAAAGCGGTTAATGCGTGATGCTTTTGTCAGTGTTGACAAAGCAAGTCATTTTCTTGTTTTAAAAACGTTACCGGGTAATGCCAATGCATTAGGGGCTCTCATCGATAATTTAGACTGGGAAGAAATTTTGGGAACCATTTGCGGAGACGATACGATACTAGTCATATGTCGTAATGAAAAAGAGACCGAGGATATTAAAAAACGATTCCTAGTTATGTTGTAACTAGTTATAAATTGAGGTGAGCAGTTATGTTAACTGAGCTTTCAATTAGAAATTTTGCTATTATTGAACACTTAACTTTAGAGTTTAACGAAGGATTAACAGTTTTAACTGGAGAAACCGGTGCCGGTAAATCGATTATTATTGATGCGATTCAGCTTTTAACTGGTGGAAGAGGTTCAACCGAATATATTCGCCATGGTGCCAATAAAGCAACATTGGAAGGATTATTTTTAATACATGATAAAAAACATGAAGTTTATACTATGGCTGAAAAATATGGTCTTGAGCTAAATTCGGATGGGATGCTTATTTTACATCGGACAATTAGTCAAAATGGCAAAAGTATCTGTAGAATTAATGGTTCCTTAGTGACTTTAGCTATTTTGCGTGAATTTGGAAAGGTTCTCATTGACATCCACACCCAGCATGAAACGCAGTCACTTATGGATGTTGATCGTCATTTACGCTTACTCGATATGTATTTTCATGATCAGTTGGACGACGTATTAAAGGATTATCAAAAGATTTATCATAAATTAAATACCTTAAAAAATCGTATTGAGCAATTTAATTTTAATGAACAGGAAATAGCACAACGATTAGATTTGCTAAACTTCCAAATTCATGAATTAAGGCAAGCGGAATTGGTGCCAGGAGAAGATGAATCATTGCAAGAAGAACGTGATCGTCTTGCTAATTTCGAAAAAATATACCAAAGTATACAAGAAAGTTATAATGCACTACATGGAGAACAAAAAGGTCTAGATTGGTTATCATTAGCGTTAAATAGTCTTGAAACAGCAAGTAGTTATGAACCTGGTCTTAATAAAAGTAAAGAGGAATTCTCCAATTATTATTATTTAATTGAAGAATTATCTTATCAATTACGCCAATACTTAGAAGGATTTGAATTTGATCCTGAACGTTTAAATGTTGTGGAATCACGTTTAAGTGAACTAAACCGTTTAAAGAAAAAATATGGTTCTAACGTAAATGCTATGCTTGAATACGCAGCTAAGATCGAAGATGAAATTGATCAACTGCAAAATCGTGATCAATCTATCCAACAGCTAGCAGAGCAAATTAAAGAGCTATCTGAAGATGCGTTAGCAGAAGCTAGACATTTACATGAATTAAGGCAACAGGCTGCTAAAAAACTCGTTGATACAATTGAAAAAGAATTAAAGGATTTATATTTAGAAAAAGCAACATTTCAAGTTGAAATTCAGTTAAAGCAACAGCAAGATGGCGGTGTAACCATTGACGGACAACCTGTACAGTTAGGTCCCACAGGGATTGATCGTGTCCAATTTTTACTCTCAACCAATTCTGGAGAGCCTGTTAAGCCATTAAATAAAGTAGCATCAGGTGGAGAACTATCTCGAATCATGTTGGCATTAAAAAAGATTTTTGCCAAACATCAAGGTGTTACATCTGTGATTTTTGATGAGGTTGACACCGGTGTAAGTGGAAGAGTTGCACAAGCAATTGCTGAAAAGATTTATCGCATTGCAACAGGATCTCAAGTACTTTGTATTACTCATTTACCTCAAGTAGCTGCGATGGCTGACCACCATGTATTAATTGAAAAAGAAATGGATCAGTCGCGGACCTTAACGAAAGTTAGATTGCTCGATCATCAGGAACGTGTTGAAGAAATTGGACGAATGATTACAGGAAGTGCCTTAACTCAAACATCTATTGATCATGCAAACGAATTAATTCATCATGCGAATGACTATAAGACCTAAAATATTTACACATTAGTTGATAGCTGATGTGTTTTTTTTTGTTTTTTTTACTAATTATATGTGTGGAATATTATACCGAAATGCCAACATTGAAACTTGATTATGTTCGAATTATGAGTGGAAATCTTCTCTTATTTTTGAGAACTTTACTGGGTTTAAAATAATCGATTCAAGGTCAAATTAGAGGTACAGATAAATAAAATTTGAGTAGAGGAGCGTGAGCTGTGAAATATAATAAATGGCGATATTTATGCGGCATAACCGTTATTTTAACTATATTCGTGTTACCTTTTTTGTCAATCATTCAAGATTTTCTGGCAGTTCCTAACCAGATTAACATATCGACTGAACCTATTCCCATTACAACTTTAGGAAAGAATGTTGCTATTGATCAATCATCAAATCAAGTTGTTGAGATAAGTCAAAATCAACTCAAACCAAAAACCTCAGGGAACACTTCTTTATTTTATCATTACAACGGTATTCCATTTAAAAAAGTTAACGTCAATGTAAGTAGTGGTTACCAGGTCATTCCTGGAGGCCAATCAATCGGAGTTAATTTACAAACTTTGGGTGTTTTAGTTGTTGGCTTTCACCATGTTGGTGACGAGGAAAATCCCTCTTCACCAGGTCAAGAGGCAGGGATCGAAATTGGCGATATCATATTAAGTATCAATGAACAATTGATCCAATCGATAGACCAGATTGCACCATTTGTGGAAGATGCCGCTGAGGAAAATCAAGCCATGCTTGTCAAAATAAAACGAGACAATAAAACATTTACCAAAGAACTTAGACCAAAATATGATACGAAAACAGAAGGGTATCGCATGGGTTTATATATTAGAGATTCCGCTGCAGGTATAGGTACGATGACTTTTTATGATCCAGTCACCAAAAAATATGGCGCTTTAGGTCATGTCATTTCTGATATGGATACAAAAGAGCCTATAGAAATTGAGTCTGGATCAATTGTTAGATCTACAATTACATCCATTCAAAAAGGTGATAGTGGGAAGCCGGGAGAAAAAAGAGCATCCTTTAATAAGAAAAATGGAATGCTCGGAAGTATTACTAAAAATAGTTCATTTGGTGTATTTGGGGAGCTTGAACATGATTTATTGGACAGCCAATGGTCTGAGCCTTTAACAGTAAGCCGACCAGAGGAAGTAAAAGAAGGTCCGGCTCAGATATTGACTGTAATCGACGGAGAGGAAATTGAAGCATTTGATGTCGAGATTATCAATGCAATAAATCAAAAAAACCCAGCAACTAAAGGCATGGTTTTAAAAATAACTGATGAAAAATTATTAAAGGAAACCGGAGGAATTGTGCAAGGTATGAGTGGAAGCCCAATTATTCAAGATAACAAAATAATTGGTGCCGTAACACATGTTTTTGTCAATGATCCAACTTCGGGCTACGGTATTCATATTGAATGGATGTTAGATGAGGCTGGGATTAATCATGAAGAATCAATGTCTTATGCAAGTTAACAATTATGGGTAAATAGACGAGGGAACGGTAACATAGCTATTTATTAGCTGTATTACCGTTTTTTTTGTCAATTATTATGCTTCCATATCGTTTTAATTTGGAATAATATGCTATAATAAGATTAACAAATATTATTCGACAAATATTCTTTTATTTACCAATTATTTCGGTTAAAAAATCGAATACTTAGAACTTTCATCGAATAATAATTTTCTTGCCAATAAAAAAAGGGAAAAGCAACTCATTGTCGAAATTACATAGGGGAGTCAAGGAAAGATAAGGAGGAAATACGATCGTGGGAAAAATTAAAGTTTGTTTGGTCGATGATAATCAAGAATTGGTAAGGCTAATGGAAGAATATTTTGGGGAACAATCAGATATTGAAGTGGTTGGTACCTCATTTAATGGTAAGGATAGCCTGGCTATGCTAGAAAAATGTCATCCTGATATCGTAATACTCGACATAATCATGCCTCATATGGATGGGTTAGCTGTATTGGCTAAAATGAAGGAATTAAATGTATCGAAACAGCCTCATGTTATTATGCTAACAGCATTTGGTCAAGAAGATGTAATGAAAAAGGCAGCTGATTTAGGTGCTTCCTACTTTATCTTGAAACCATTTGATCTTGAATACTTAGCCGATCAAGTAAGGCAGGTCTATGGCAAACCAGTTAAAGAACGCAAAACAGCTAAACATGCTGATCATAAGCAGAATAAATTTGATCTAGAGGCAAGTATTACGAACATCATTCATGAAGTTGGTGTTCCAGCTCATATTAAAGGTTATATGTATTTACGTGAAGCGATTACCATGATTTTTAATGACATTGAATTACTTGGTTCTGTAACAAAAGTACTTTATCCGGATATTGCCAAAAAATATAATACTACACCTTCAAGAGTTGAACGTGCTATTCGTCATGCTATTGAAGTGGCTTGGAGTCGTGGAAATATTGATTCGATCTCAGATTTATTTGGCTATACGGTTAGCAGTACAAAGGCTAAACCTACGAACTCTGAGTTTATTGCGATGGTGGCCGATCACTTGCGATTAGAATATCGAGCAAGTTAAGGCTACTGATAAATGGGTATCCACTTACCAACACCTAGTTTAGAGTATAAATAATATGTCCTCCCTTTCGTCAATAAGACGTTAAGGGAGGGCTTTTTTTTTTGACTTTTTTGCAGTGTAACTGTCAATGAGGGAACATGTTATGTCTAAGTGGGAGATCAACAGCCAGTAACGGCTCGATTGGTTCAACTAACGTTCAGTGTGAGGGAGGAAGCTGACTAAGTTCGCGACGTCTGCACGAGCATATCCTATGCTTCGAAACCCCACTGAACGAAGTTTCACTTTATTGCTCTTTTTAAAGTGTGATTAAAAAAGTAAATCAAGTCATATAAAAGCTTATTTAGCATATATGTGAAAGAGTAATTAGATCGATCCCAAGTGTTTAATCGAAAGTATAATGGAGAATTGACAGGATATGCTTTTTCCTTTAATCATTCAATGGTTTTCGTTTATCTGCTGACAGGGGGGAGGACTATTAATGAAATTAAAGCACTGGATACAATGTCGTTTTTTTAAAAGGCATAGGTACTGTTACTTTAATAATTGTTGTATTATTTGCGGTAAACAATACCTGCCAATAAAAGCAAATAAGAGCGACGAAGACTGATGGAGCTTGTTTCAACTTCATCCTGCAGAAATCTCCCCCTTCTATGTAAATGGTGAAATGAATGCCTATCTGCGATCAGTGGGGGGGGAGGAAGCTGACTAAGGTTCGTGGCGTCTTGTCGCAACGTCTGCACGAGCTTATCCTATGCTTGGCCTCCCCATTGAACGAAGTTTCACTTTATCTATCATCTGAGGATGGGAAGAAATTATTAGTTTTTTTATTATTTTTTTATGAAATATGACGTGTGATGTCATCTTTTTGCTGGTATATTTATACTAAGCTTAAATTAAATTAGGAGGAACGTAGCATGCCAAAACCAAAAAACAAAAATGAATTATTAGAAGAAGCCAAACATCAGTACCAGCACCTAATCGACTTAATCGATGTTCTTTCGCCCGCAGATCAGGATAAAGCTTTCTTATTCGAAGATCGAGATAAGAATATTCGAGACGTCCTTGTCCATTTGCATGAGTGGCACATCATGCTTGAGGGCTGGTATCAGTTAGGTGTGGTCGAACAGAAAAATCCTGAAACCCCAGCAAAAGGATTTACATGGCGCCAGCTTCCTGAACTAAATTTAAAGATTTGGCAGAAATATCAGCAAACCTCACTAGCGGAAGCGAAGACGAGACTAAACAATTCGCACCATCGTATGTTGGAGCTTATTGAAAAGCATACGGATGAGGAGCTTTTTACTAAAAAACGCTATCCTTGGACTAAAACAACTTCACTTGCTGCTTATTTTATCGCTAATACATCCAGTCATTATCTCTGGGCTCAAAAAAAGATTAAAAAGCAGTTAAGACTACTTAAACAATTAGCGTAATAGCTCGATGAATTAAGTTTTCCAATTGAAATCATCCCTGTAGTATGAAAGAAATCGAATTAAAGCGGTTTGTAATAGCTTAAGTACTGTTTAAGCTTTTGTTTTCCCGACCGTTGTTATCATCCGTAGCTTACCATTAGTATTTAGATAAGGATCCTATATTAAATGATTTCCTTAAAAAAAATGAATAACTGGGCTCCTTTTTTACGAAACTAAATTAAAAAAGGAGGATTTATGATGAAAAAAAAGCTTTTGATTATATTATTATTTTTATTGATAAATCCGATTATTTCTTTAGCTGAGACCACTTATACGGTGAAGGAAGGCGATTCTTTATGGGAAATTGCTATTCAACATCAATTAGCTGTGACGGAAATCATTGAAGCAAATCCTCAATTTGACAATCCTGATCTTATTTATCCTAATGACAAAGTAAGAATTCCAAATTCAGACGCGATTAAACATACTGAGCACATTGTTATTCAGTTAACTAATCAAGAACGTGCACGACAAGGTCTACCCATACTTAGACCTGATTTAAGTTTATCTCAAGTTGCTCGCGAGAAGTCGGCAGATATGCTTGAGCATAATTACTTTTCCCATACGAGTCCAGCCTATGGTACCCCTTTTGAGATGATGGATGACTTTGGTGTATATTATTTGCGAGCCGCAGAGAACATAGCAAGAGGAGAACAAACCCCGCATGATTTAATTAAGACATGGATGCAAAGTCCTGAACATCGTGCCAATATTTTAGGTGACTTTACCCATATTGGTGTAGGCTATGTAGAAGATGGGAAGTATTGGACACAGATGTTAATTAAACGGTAAAGTTTTAATTTTGATGAAATAACATGAAAGCATTGCTACAAATTCTCCAATCTCATGAATAATCTGAATTTTATCATAACAATTTCGCTGTAAATGTGATAATATTTTACTCATAGAAAAAATAATTGGAGATGTATATCATGAAAGTAGCCAAATTTGGGGGAAGCTCGGTAGCAAATGCTGAACAGTTAAAAAAAGTAGCTCGTATTATTCAAGCAGATTCATCAAGACGAGTGGTTGTCGTTTCCGCTCCGGGAAAACGGGATAATGCAGATATTAAGGTGACAGATTTATTAATTAAGCTTGGTGAAGCTTACCGCCATGGTCAGAATTATCAAGCTGAACTAACA
Source organism: Amphibacillus sediminis NBRC 103570 (assembly GCF_001552275.1). Taxonomy (GTDB): domain Bacteria; phylum Bacillota; class Bacilli; order Bacillales; family Amphibacillaceae; genus Amphibacillus_B; species Amphibacillus_B sediminis. Next base: position 179,014 of record NZ_BCQW01000001.1, on the reverse strand, counting down.
GCTGTTATTGCTCGTTTTCAATCGATCATCAGTGATTTAAATTTATCTGGTCGCGTGCTTACAGATATTAATGATGATGTCAATGCCATTATCGCTAGTGATGAGACCATTGAAAGTAAGCTTGAGGCCATAAAGGCAATTGGGGAAGATGCCTTAGCTAAAGTCTTAAGTGAGTACTTAGTGAGTCTTGGCATCAAGGCCACATATCTAAATCCTAAGGATGCGGGAATTATCTTGAGTGATCAACCAGGAAGTGCTCAAATATTAAATGAGAGCTTTACTAAATTATATCAACTTAGAGAGCGAAATAATATTGTCGTCATACCAGGATTTTTTGGTTATACGAAAAAAGGAAAGCTTGTTACTTTTTCTCGTGGGGGATCTGATATTACAGGATCAATTGTTGCTGCTGGTGTAAAAGCAGATTTATATGAGAACTTTACAGATGTTGACTCTGTTTACTGTGTTAGTCCACAAATTGTAAATCAACCAAAGGAAATAACTGAACTGACTTATAAAGAAATGCGTGAATTGTCATATGCAGGATTTTCTGTTTTTCATGCAGAAGCACTCATTCCTGCAGTAAAAGCTAAAATACCCGTGTGTATTAAAAACACTAATAACCCCAATGGTTCAGGGACATTTATTGTTTCAGAAAAAAGAGTTAAGGGGAATCCTGTAGTTGGGATTGCTAGTGATAAAGGATTTATGAGCCTATATGTAAGCAAATATTTAATGAATAGGGAAATAGGCTTTGGTCGTCGCCTATTAAATATTCTCGAGGATGAGGGTATTTCCTTTGAACATACTCCATCTGGGATTGATGATTTATCGGTTATTTTAAGGGCGGATCAAATGACTCCGGAAAAAGAGCAAACCGTTATTGATCGAATCAAACGGGAGCTTGAACCGGATCTTGTCCATACTAGACGCGGGTTAGCCTTAATTATGATTGTTGGTGAGGAGATGCACAGTTACATAGGAACAGCAGCCCGAGCCACTAAGGCATTTGTTGATGCAAAGGTAAATATAGAAATGATTAATCAAGGATCCTCAGAAGTTTCATTAATGTTTGGAATTAAAGAAGAAGCCGTGGATCGTGCAGTCCAGTCATTATATCAAGCCTTTTTCATTGAATCATTTTAACTATATAAGCTTAGTTGAACCTCTTATAACTTTAAATGTATAAGAGGTTTTTCTTTTATGGATGATGCTAAGGCAAAGAGCGTTGTACATACACTTTAATTTTTTGCTTGATCGAACGGTCATTTTTACTTGCTATCGCCTAATCTTATCAATTTTTAATACCTGTTACTAATATCATGTATAAAAGATTCTTGCTAAATGAATCAATTAGCGATATGATAAAGTTAAAGGTTAAAATAAAATATTACATCATATTATTAATAAAAAGGAGCTTTTTTATGGTTGAAAATTATGACCTAGTCATATTGGGTGGTGGTATGGGAGGTTATGTTGCGGCTATTCGTGCCAGACAGTTAGGCCTATCGGTAGCATTAGTTGAAGCGGATTTATTAGGTGGTACCTGCCTTCACCGTGGTTGCATTCCGACAAAAGCTTTATTAAAAAGTGCATCGGTCTATCAGACAATAAAAGAAAGCTTAGCATATGGGATTGAAACAAACAAATATACACTTCATTTTAGTAACGTTCAAGCAAGAAAAGAAAAAATAGTTAAGCAGCTTTATCAAGGGGTACAGCACTTGATGAGAAAAAATAACGTGGATCTTTATCATGGTTACGGCAGACTGTTAGGATCATCGATCTTTTCACCATTGGCTGGGACTATTTCGGTTGAGCATAGCGATGGGCGAGACAATACCATGTTAATCGGTAAAAATGTCATCATTGCAACTGGGTCTACTCCACGTTCTGTTGACTTTTTACCGTTCGATGGTCAATATATTCTATCTTCGAACCATGCCCTTGATCTTGAGGCACTACCTGAAAAGGTTGTGATCGTTGGAGGAGGTGTGATTGGAGTAGAATGGGCCTCTATGCTAGCTGATTTTGATGTTGAAGTCTATTTAGTAGAGGCAGAGAAGCAAATTTTACCGAATTTTGACCACGAAATTATTAAAGCATTAGAACAGAAATTAGTCAGAAAAGGTATAAAGCTCTTAACGAACACTCAAGTCACAAGTCATGAAATTATGGCTCCAAAGGTTAAACTAAACGTTAAACAAAATGAAAAAGAGCAAGCACTAGTGACAGACCGTGTGCTTGTTGCAATTGGACGAACAGCTCGAACAGAAAATATTGGATTGGAAAATACCTCAATAGAAAGAGACCAGTCTGGGTTTATCAAGGTCAATCAAAATTATCAAACCAAGGAATCACATATTTATGCGATTGGTGATGTCATAGGTGGACAGCAATTGGCTCATGTAGCAGCTAATGAGGGGAAACTAGCTGTTGAGCATATCGTGGGACATACGAATTTAACGACAGATCAGCTGATAGCTCCGAGCTGTGTTTATTCAAGTCCAGAGGTTGCCGCTATTGGTTTAACTGAACAAGAAGCGAAACAACAGGGATACCAAGTCGAGATTGGAAAGATGTCATTTACAGCAATAGGCAAAGCAATCATTAATGGTGACGATTCTGGCTTTGTAAAAATAATATCCGACACGAAAACCAAAGATTTACTAGGTATTCATATGATCGGTAATCAAGTAACAGAGCTGATTTCAGAGGCTGGATTAGCATTTATTCTAGATGCTACCGCCGCAGAAATGGGAATGACGGTTCATCCCCATCCTTCATTAAGTGAAGCCATTCAGGAAGCAGCATTAGCAATTGATCATGCAAAAATTCATGGGTAAGAGAAAGGAGCATCCATAAGATGTTGAAACATGACGAGCTTGGATTAAGCAATGACAATGTATTAGAAATGTACCGCTTAATGGTATTAGCAAGACGTATCGATGAGCGAATGTGGCTATTAAATCGAGCAGGTAAAATTCCATTTGTTGTATCTTGTCAGGGGCAAGAGGCACAGCAGGTTGCCGCAGCCTTTGCCCTTGATCGCTCAAAAGATTATACCGCACCTTATTATCGAGATGTAGGGGTTGTGCTAGCATTAGGAATGACAGCTAAGGAATTAATGCTACAAGCCTTTGCTAAAGCAGAAGACCCGAATTCAGCTGGTCGGCAAATGCCTGGTCATTTTGGTTCGCAAAAATTAAGAATTCTATCCGGCTCATCGCCTGTGACCACCCAGGTACCTCATGCAGTTGGGATCGGATTAGCCTGTAAAATGAATCAAGATTCTTCGATCGCTTATGTTACCTTAGGAGAAGGGTCAACGAATCAAGGGGATTTCCATGAAGGAGCAAACTTTGCAGCTGTGCATAAACTCCCTGTTATTATCATGGTTGAAAATAACCAATATGCCATTTCTGTGCCATTAAACAGACAAGTTGCCTGTGAGAAAATTTCAGATCGTGCTATCGGTTATGGTATGCCTGGAGTAACAGTTGATGGAAATAATCCGTTAGTTGTCTATCAAGCTGTTAAAGAGGCGGCTGACAGAGCTCGTTCCGGTAATGGTCCATCATTAATTGAAACAATCAGCTATCGATTAACCCCACACTCAAGCGATGACAATGAACGTACCTATCGTTCTAGTGAAGAGGTTGAACAGGCGAAAGAGAAGGATGGTTTGATTGTCTTTAAACAATATTTAATCGAAAATAATGTATTAACAGAAGATCTAGATGCTGAGATAGAAAAGCAAGTTAAAGAAGAGATTGACCAAGCAACTGATTATGCAGAAACGGCACCATATCCATCACCAGAATCACTTTATCATGGTGTCTATTACGAATAAGGAGGGGAAGGTAGTGCCAGTATTATCATATATTCAAGCGATAAATGCAGCAATGCGTGAAGAAATGGAGCGGGACGAAAAGGTATTTATATTAGGAGAAGACGTTGGAAAACGTGGTGGTGTTTTTCTAGCAACAGAAGGCTTATATGAGCAATTCGGAGCAGACCGTGTCATCGACACACCACTAGCTGAATCAGCTATTGCTGGTGTTGGTATAGGAGCTGCAATGTATGGGATGAAGCCAATAGCCGAAATGCAATTTGCAGATTTTATTTTACCAGCTGTTAATCAGATTGTGTCTGAAGCTGCTAAATTACGCTATCGATCGAATAATGATTGGAGTTGCCCCATTACAATTCGTGCCCCTTACGGTGGTGGTGTACATGGCGCATTATACCACTCTCAATCAATTGAGGCGTTATTTGCTAATCAGCCCGGACTCAAAATTGTTATCCCTTCAAGTCCTCGTGACGCTAAGGGACTGCTTAAAGCAGCAATTAGAGATCCTGATCCTGTCCTGTATTTTGAGCATAAAAAAGCGTATCGTTTATTAAAAGAAGAAGTACCTGAAAACGATGAAGTTATCCCAATTGGTCAAGCCAATCAAGTTCGTGATGGAGACGATTTAACGGTAATCACTTACGGGTTACCTGTACATTATGCATTAGAAGCAGCCAATCAGCTTGCTGACTCAGACCAAATAGAGACAACCATTTTAGACTTGCGTACAGTCTATCCGCTTGATCAGGCTGCCATTATTAAAGCAGCTCAGAAAACCGGTAAAGTCTTATTGATAACTGAAGATAATAAAGAAGGAAGTATAATGAGTGAGGTAGCCGCGATTATTAGTGAGCATTGCTTATTTGATTTAGACGCACCAATCAAAAGGTTAGCTGGCCCAGATGTACCTGCAATGCCCTTTGCTCCAACTTTAGAGAAAGAATTCTTGATAAATCAGGATCAGATTAAGGCTGCCATAAAAGAACTGGCTGCATTTTAATCATGGCTCGAATGGAGGAAGTGAATTTATGAATGTGAAGACAATAACGATGCCACAACTTGGAGAAAGTGTGACAGAAGGTACAATAAGTCAGTGGCTTGTTACCAAAGGAGAGCAAGTGGAAAAGTATCAACCATTAGTCGAGGTAATGACAGATAAGGTTAATGCAGAGGTACCAGCTTCATTCTCTGGTAAAATCGTTGAATTATTAATTAATGAAGGAGAAACTGTAAAAGTAGGAACTGAAATATGTAAGGTCGAACTCGAAAATGAAACGATCGACGATATAAAAACTGAACCAGGTCATCAGACTGAACTAGCAGCAGCAGAAGATCAGTTAGCTGAAAACCATTCGATGAGACAGCGATACTCACCAGCTGTTTTAGCGTTAGCTAGTCAGCATCAAATCGACTTAGCACAAATTCAGGGGACAGGTCGTGGGGGAAGAATTACCCGTAAAGATATTCAAAAGCTGATTGAACAAGGTATGGAAGAGAATGGAGCGGAAACGGTTAAGCCAAAGCCAACCATTCAATCATCTCAGCTATTAGAAAGCTTACCTGGTGATCGGGAAATTCCTGTGACTGGGATTAGAAAAGCTATTGCAACTAATATGGTCAGAGCTACTTCAGAGATACCTCACGCTTGGATGATGATTGAAGTTGATGTGACAAATTTAGTTAAGTATCGAAATGATGAAAAGAATCGTTTCAGGGAAACGGAAGGTTATAATCTTTCTTACTTTGCCTTCTTCTTAAATGCAGTAGCTAAAGCATTGAAGAAGTTTCCTGAATTAAATAGTTCTTGGGCGGGGAATAAAATCATTCAGCACAAGGATATTAATCTATCGATTGCCATCGGAAGTGAAAAGGAGCTATATGTTCCGGTTATCCGAAATGTTGATGAAAAAAGTATCAAAGGAATCGCTAAAGACATACATGTGCTAGCGCAAAAAGCTCGAAATGGTACATTAACACATCAAGATATGGAAGGCGGCACATTCACGGTTAATAACACTGGCACATTTGGTTCGGTTCAATCAATGGGGGTCATTAATTATCCGCAAGCGGCTATTTTGCAAGTCGAATCCATCGTTAAACGCCCGGTTATCATTAACGATATGTTTGCTGCGCGTGATATGGTGAATTTATGTTTATCATTAGATCATCGTATTCTGGATGGTGTTATATGTGGTCGATTTATGTCACATGTTAAAGAGATTCTTGAAAACATATCAGGTGAGACAACCCCGATATATTAATCTAAGCTTGCTTTCCATTCAGCAGACGTTTCCTAATGCCATTTGTATTCGATTCAGTGAGGGTACGACCTCCGGCTGAATTAAATCTGGGCGCAAATATGGCAAGGCATATTTGCTTAAAGCTGCTTTAATGATTTAATAAAAATCATCAAGCAGCTTTTTTACTGTCTAGGAAATGATAAATTGTTCGGAAGTGGATAACATGTAGGCAACCAGTTTAGCGACGTCCAGTTTCGAGCGCCAAAAACTAGGCGACTTCACGAATCGCCTTACGATAAGTCATCATCTCAGTTGATTCGATCCAGTCGCTACGTTTTTAAGCGGGCGCTCTGCGCTTTTGTTCTTTATAAGTGAATAAATTGTTAACAAATGATTAGTTCTTAATGCCTGAAAAAGTTATATATCCAATGTTTTCGTAAATTGTTAACATAATCAACTCTAAAATATAGTATAATTGTGTTTGTTTTCACAAAGAAGCCGAGAGGTGGTTGAATGGATTTTAATACAAAGAAAAAGATGACAACACAAGGAATTAGGGGGAAACTTATACTAGCTTTTAGTCTTATTGCGCTATTACCTGTTTTTATTGTTGGGGTAATCGTTTATAAACAAGCTGTTCAGGCATTAGCTGATGAAGTGGGATTTAAGGTACAGGACTTTGCACAGGTTCAGATGCAAAAGTTAGACCGTATGATCTACGAACGTTCACGAGAGATCCAATTGCTAGCAGAGTCAGAGGAAATAACAGTTTTGATTAATCAACAAACTGATAACACCTTTTTAATCAAACAATTACAAAAATATGATTATTTTGAAGCTATAAATCTAATGGCTCCAGATGGCACACCCTTAGCCCAAACCCACAGATCATTTTTGCCAAAGGCCAATTTAAATTCAAGAATGTGGCAGATGGCTATTGAATCGGGACAAGCAATTTCCGAGATTACTTATGAGCCAGCTCTTGAGGAGTTTGTCATTATGTTTTACCTACCGGTTTATCAGGACGTGGAATTAGTCGGTATGCTAGAGGCTGCGTTTAATGCTGAATACATATGGAAAGATATTAATGCAATTGTATCGGATCATAGTATTGTTGAATTAGTGACGAAAGATGGAACGAAAATAGCTGATACCGTTACATCAGCTAGTGTAGATGTAGCAGAGATAGATGCAGAATTTGATGAAGATTCATCTGTCTTTCAAGTGATTAATCAAGCAAGTACTGGAGAGTCAGGTGTTATTCAATCGGTAATGAGCACAGGTGAGGACGCAATTGTTGGTTTTGCGACAAGCTCCGGCTATGAGAACTACAATGGGAATGATTGGGTTTTGCTAGTTAGTGAGCCAACTCAAATAGCCTTAAAATCAATCAGTCAATTACGTGAGATTGTTCTAATTACAGCAGTTATCGTTTTGGTTGGTGTTATTCTCGTCTCTTTCTTTATTGCTAATAGTATTGCTAAGCCACTCTTGTACTTGCGAAATAAAGCTCTGGCCGTAGCTAATGGTCATTTAAATGAACAAGTAGTGATTAAAAAAGGGGGTAGGGAAATTACTCAACTAACAGATGCCATGAATACGATGATTCATGACCTCAATGAGTCGCTTAAACAAACTGAAAAGACTTCAGCTGATGTCAATAAGCAGAGTGAGCTCTTAAGTAAAGCTAGCTTGGAGCTACAATCTGGAAGTGAGCAATTAACATCGAGTATGCAGGAAATTGCCGCAGGAGCAGAGAGCCAAGCTACTCTTTCAAGCCAAATTGCCAAAGCGAGTCATAGCTTAGATGAGGATATACATTCTGTCAGAAATCAATCGAATGCCTTACAAGATAAAGCCAATGGGGTTGCTGATTTGGCAAAAAACGGTGTCACTCAAATGACACGGTCACTTGATCAGATGAAGCAAGTCAATGATGATGTTAGCCGTGCAGTCGGTAAGATTCAAGATCTTGAGGAACGAACTTACGATATTGGTCAACTGACAGAGGTTATCAATGCCATAACCGAACAAACTAATTTGCTAGCCTTGAATGCTGCAATTGAATCTGCTAGAGCGGGAGAGGCTGGAAAAGGGTTCACTGTAGTTGCTAATGAAATTCGAAAGTTAGCAGATCAGGTCAGTCGATCGGCAATTGATATAGCAGCTGTTATTGATAAAATTCAATCTGATGCGAAAGATTTAGGCTTTTCATTAAATCAAACAGCAGATCAATCCGTACGAGGGGTTAATGAGTTTGAAACCGCAACTTCATTCTTTGATCAAATTAATGAAGCCATGCAAATGATGTACAGTACGATTGAACAAGTTAACCAGTCAATTCAAGGGATTGAGAAAAATAGTCAACAGATGTATAGTAGTATGAATCAGATCGCTGCTATCTCTGAAGAAAGCTCGGTGGGGATTGAAGAAACAGCAGCTTCTATCCAACAGCAAAAGGAGATTGTCGATCATTTACGCGAGCAATCCGACCATTTGTATTTATTATCAGATCAATTAAATCAGCTTGTAAGTAGGTTTCAACTTTAGGCTAAACGAGTATATTGAGTTAAGTAGCTAATAATACGACTAACGTCATTAAGCAGAAGTCTCCCATGAGATGAATACCTATTTGTATTGCACTCAGTATGGACAAACCCGGCTGAATAAAGTTAAAGCCTCGGCCGGATACCATAGATTTTCAGAGCAAATGTATCGAGCTTTGCTCGATAACATCTGAGCACAACTACGTCTGGGCGCATTGATTACTTGAGGTTACGATAAGCTTTGTTCGTCCATAATTTCAATTGCCTGAATTGATAAGAGGGCTTCTAATAGCGTATCGTAGCCTCTTTTTTGAATCGAATTACTGCTAATCCATCTACATGTCCAAATTGGTGTAAATGGCAATAGCCTTTCTTGATCTAGATGTAAGTAACGCAAATAAACATGGAACTCTTCCTTATCTTTCCTGATTCGATAGCCGAGGTTTAAAATATCGTGGTGTATGGTTTTTTCATACAAATCAACATGCTCAAATGAATATTGTGCTTCAATTTGTTTTTGTGTATCTTTAAATTGTTGTAATAGATCTTTGTAGTGAATATAATCCATTAGATTATCCTCCTATAAATGTTAATATTAGTAGGATAATCCAAAATTTCACGAACTATACATAAAAAGCATATTTCAATGCTTAATCTGTAATGCATCCAATTAAATGGAAAGGAATGATCAGAGATGAAGATTGGCTACCGTACGTTAAAGACAGCACTAGCCGCACCGATCGCTGTTTTTATTGCACAGTTATTACAACTTGAGCACTATGGATCAGCAGGTATTATAGCCGTACTATGTATACAACCGACTAGAAAGCAATCCTTCCTTACTGCCTGGCATCGGATTGCAGCAGGACTATTATCCATTGTCTTTGCTTACTTTATCTTTGAATTTATTGGATATTCGCCATTTACAATCGCTCTTTTGCTTATACTGTTTATTCCAATCACAAATTTATTAAAAATTGCCCCAGGAATAGTGACGAGCTTAGTCATTTTATTTCATTTTTATGGCGATCGAATGGTCAGTTGGGAATTAATCATAAATGAAGTCGCCATTATGTTGATTGGCATTGGCTCAGCCTTGATCTTTAATTTATATATGCCTAGCTTGGATGCCAAATTAACTAAGATTAAAAGTGAGATTGAAAGGCTTTATCAGGCCTCATTCAGGAACTTTGCAGCCTATTTACGTGGTGAGGAAAGTACACTTCCTTATCAAATGGTAAATGCGATTAGCGAACATCTGGAGGAAGCGAATCAGTTAGTCCGGCGCAATATTGAGAATACCTTTAGTCGAAATGCTCAGCGTCAGCAGGCATACTTCTCGATGAGAGGTGTGCAGCTTGAGACGCTAAACCGCATGGTGGATATGATTAAACCACTAGAGGTCTCACTGGACCAGTCGAGACGCATCGCTAGTTTATTTGAAGATTTAGCTGACGCAATTTATCCAGATAATGCTGCTCAGTATTATATTGACCAAATCGCTCAATTAAGAGAAACATTTGAACACGACCCATTACCTTTGACAAGACAAGAATTTGAAATAAGAGCTCGTCTATTTCATATTCTATTTGAAATAGAACACTATTTAATTATTAAGAACCAAACTGTTACGGAATTTTAGCGATTTTAACCAAACTTATCACATATCAAATACCTTGGTATCTATTTGCGCTAAGATGTTATCGAGCGAAAATTTGTGGTATCCACCAGAGGTTTTAACTTGTTCAGCCAAGGGGTTTGAACCTTAACAGAATGGAATAGAAAATAAGCATTCATGTTACCACTTATAGAGGTGAGAGATTTCTGCTGAATAAAGTTAAAATTCTCCAGGAAACATTAGCTTCCGTGAAAATTAACAAGTAAGGCTTAAAGGCATGAGATCTATAGTTAGGATATTTTTTTCCATAATGAAAAACGGGCTATGGCCATATACAGCCAATTGCCCGTTTTCCAAATTGAAATGGTACAAAGTGTGATCAATCTATCCACTGTATCTATAGATAATCCCTCAGCTCTAGTCCTTTAAATTAAAGGATATATACAAGTCCAGACGTGATGACAGAACCAATCATTATAATAATCATGAGGTAAATGAAAAATTTATAACGACGTTCCCGTTTTGAGGGTTTACGTGGTTGGTTCATTGTTTTTTTCTTTTTTGTTTTTGACTTAGCCATAAAAATACCTCCTTCAACAGGTGATTCCATTTATATTTTAACGTTTGGCCATTTAACTTACAAGTGATTTATTATCAGGTAAATGTTAGATTGACAAATCGCTTCATTTTGCGCTAACGTTATATTATTAAAAATTAGACAAAGTGGGGACAAAAAATGATCAATCAAGAACGTTTATTAAATGAATTCCTAAGGTTAGTTCAAATTGATTCAGAAACAGGGGACGAACGTCAGATAGCTGATACGTTAAAGGAAACGTTTGAACATCTCGGTTTAGAAGTCGTTGAAGACAACTCCCAATCACGGACAGGACATGGAGCCGGTAATCTTGTTTGTACGTTAAAAGGTGATCCCGCGATTAAGTCACTGTATTTCACATCACATATGGACACGGTTGTTCCTGGGCAAGGTATTAAGCCAATTGTTTCAAATGGTTATGTTAAGACAGATGGAACGACAATACTTGGAGCTGATGATAAAGCCGGAATAGCAGCAATGATTGAAGCGATTCATGTGATCCAAGCAGAAAAGATCAAGCATGGTGATCTTCAATTTATTATTACTGTTGGAGAGGAATCTAGTTTAGTCGGTGCTAAAGCACTTGACCATAACTTGGTAACTGCTGAATTAGGCTATGCGTTAGATAGTGATGGAAAAGTAGGAGACATCGTAGTTGCAGCACCAACTCAAGTGCGCTTCTTTGCACGAGTAAAAGGTAAAACAGCTCATGCCGGTGTTGCCCCTGAAAAAGGAGTATCAGCCATTACGATTGCATCAAAGGCTATTTCTAACATGCCTTTAGGTCGAATTGATCAAGAGACGACAGCGAATATCGGTCGCTTCGAAGGTGGTCAAAAGACGAATATAGTTTGTGACTATGTTGAAGTATTGGCTGAGGCCCGTTCTTTAGATCGAGAAAAATTAGATCGACAAATTCATGCTATGAAAGCAGCTTTCCAACAGGCAGCTGACCAGTTAGGTGGAGAAGTAGAAATTGAAGCAACCGAAATGTATCCCGGCTATCGTCAACAAGCTGGTGATCAAGTTGTTGAAATTGCTAAAACAGCTGTTAAAGAAATTGGTAGAGAAAGTAACTTACGCCAAAGTGGCGGTGGAAGTGATGCTAATGTTATTTCAAGTTATGGCATTCCGACTGTAAACTTAGCGGTAGGATATGAAAATATTCATACAACAAATGAGCAAATGCCAATATCTGAATTAATTAAGATAACTGAACTTGTCATTGCTATCACCAAGCAAATGGAAAAGCAATAATTGACAGGTTATCGAAAAGGTAAATAGTTCGTAGCTTTAGCTCCTTATCTCAACAAGCCAAGTTAAAGACTATAAGACTTAGTGAAGTTACCGAGTCTGAGGAATGATGTTGACATCCCAAACATGAGTGGCATTACTTGATTGCTCTATGCTATGAACAAATCATACTGTTCAATTTCGTGCAAAGATACTTTCATTATACCGGTCTCCTTTCTACCGTCATCCAGGTGATTATAAATTATGTTATAATGGTAAAGAACAAACGTTCTGAAAAGGAAGCGATGTTATGTCAAAGTGGTATCCTAAAAATGGTCGTGTTATTTTTCATTTAGACATGAACAGTTTTTATGCCTCGGTTGAAGCAGCATACAATCCTGCTTTAAAGGGGAAGCCCCTAGCTATTGCCGGTAATCCTGAGGAGCGTCGTGGTATCATTGTGACGAGTAGCTATGAAGCACGTAAGTATGGTGTACGCACGACAATGCCGGTCTGGCAGGCTCGTCGACTTTGTCCTGAGTTAATTATCATTAGACCTAATTTCGAACGCTATCGCCATGCTTCGAAGGAAATGTTTAAAATGATGGCTGAGATTACCCCCTATGTTCAACCTGTATCAATCGATGAAGGGTATATGGACATTAGTGAATGCCAAGCACTAGGTTCACCACTAGAAATAGCCGAAGCCTTACAAAGTCGAATTAAAAGCGAACTAGATTTACCTTGTAGCATAGGAATTGCACCGAATAAATTTCTTGCTAAGATGGCTTCAGATATGAAGAAGCCAATGGGCATAACTGTATTAAGAAAAAGGGATTTGCCAGAGAAGCTTTGGCCACTACCGATAGAAGATATGTACGGAGTAGGTGCAAAAACTGCTGAAAAGCTACGCAAGCTAGATATTTGCACAATTGGTGATTTAGTAAAAACAGATACCTTTCAGCTAAAACATACTCTCGGTGTGAATGGTGAAAGATTGCAGAAAAGGGCAAGTGGAGAGGATCAAAGCCCAGTTGATCCAAACGCGATTTATGATTTTAAAAGTATAGGGAATTCAGAAACTTTACCAGAAGATACTGTTGATGATAGTAAAATCACTCAACTACTCCGCAAACTATCACGAAAAGTAGCGAATAGATTAGAGCGAAAAGAAGTCGTCTGTCAAACCATTCAATTGATGATTCGCTATCACAATCGAAAGACCATTACCCGTAGTGTAACGAAAGCACAATATATAAGTGAGGAAGCAGATATCTTTTGGGTTGCGAATGATTTATTTGAACAGCATTGGACAGGTGAACCTATTCGTTTGCTAGGTGTAACCGCACAAGGCTTAGTCGAGAAAACCGCTATAGCTGAGCAACTTGACTTGTTTCATTATCAGGACCAAGTAGAGAATGAAGCGATTCAAGGTGTTATTGATCAGTTAACTGATAAATATGGCAAGAATCCTTTTAAATCTACAAAGCAAAAGCGCGATGATATTCAACCGGGTACAAGCTTCCAAAAGGATTTCTTAGATGATTTCCGTAATAGTAATGAATAAGCAAAGATTAGCTCAATCGTCTAATCTTTGCTTATTGCAATTTCACTGAAATCTGAGGCAATAACTGTATTTTGAAAAATGGTTCGAGCTTCGTTTACAATCGTTTCCAGTTCTTTCCCCTGATAACGAGCAGATATATGTGTTAAAACGAGCTGCTTAACTTTTGCACGCTTCGCTAAATTGGCTGCTTGCACACTTGTGCTGTGGAAATATTGATAAGCCAATTCTTCATCAGAGCCTTTGAAGGTTGCTTCGTGTACGAGCAGATCACTATTTTCAATGAAACGATCTAAATTTTCTAAGTATCTTGTATCACCTAAAATAGATAGCTTTCTACCTGGCTTATTCGGTCCAATAAAGTCGGCCCGTTGAATTTGTTGGCCGTTCGGTAGGGTCGTATGAGGGTTCTGTTTAATTTGTTGATAAATTGGCCCAGGCTCAATCCCAATCCCTCTAAGCTTTTCGACTCGAAGCTCACCCAATTGGTCTTTTTCATTAATGATAAAACCAAATGAATGGATACCATGATCAAGTTGCTTTACTTGAACAGTAAATGAATTAAAATCTAAAGTCATCTCTTCCTCTAATTCAACAAACTCGATCGGATAAGTAAGGTTTGTCTGGCTTATCTGTAGGCTGATTTCGATAAAGGCTTGGATACCCTTTGGTCCATATAGCGTAACAGGTGTTAACCCGGCTTGGAACGAACGACTACTTAATAAACCCGGTAAGCCATAAATATGATCGCCATGTAAGTGTGTAATAAAAATCTTTTCAATTTTTCTTGGTTTGATATTGGTCCGTAGAATTTGGTGCTGGGTTGCCTCACCACAGTCAAAAAGCCAAATTGAACCCTGTTCCTGAAGTAGGTCTAGTGCAATCGCACTGACATTCCTAGTTTTAGAAGGTAAGCCTGCTCCAGTACCTAAAAAGGTTAACTTCATCTATTCCATCCTCTACGATAGGGCTTTGGTGCCTCTAATTGATAATTTAATTCTTGCGCCGCTCGACGTGGCCAATATGGATCACGTAGCAACTCGCGAGCTAAGAAAATTAGATCAGCGCGTTCATTTTGAAGAATTTCTTCAGCATGAAGAGGAGAAGTGATCAAGCCGACTGTGCCTGTTGGAATATTTACAGCCTGCTTAATTTGCTCTGCATGTCGAATTTGGTAACCAGGGTAGACATTAATGTGTGCTTGGATCACGCCCCCTGTACTGACATCAATTAAATCTACCCCTTGGGCTTTCATTTGTTGACTAAAATAGATAAAATCATCGATTTGATTCCCTTTTTCATTATACTCATCTGCTGAGATACGAACGAATAGAGGACCATTCCACACGGTTTTTATTGCTGAAATAATTTCACTAAGAAAGCGGTAGCGATTTTCTTTATTCCCGCCGTATTCATCTGTACGATGGTTGGATAACGGAGAGAGAAATTGATTGATTAAGTAACCATGAGCAGCATGGATCTCAATAATATCAAATTGAGCCTGAACTGCCCGACGCGCAGCATCCTTAAATGCTTCAATTGTTGTACTAATATCAGCTTTACTCATTTCAATTGGCTTTTGATCGCTTTCGTTCATAGCTATAGCTGAAGGTGCCATACTTGGAGCATTTGTCTCAGCCTTGCGTCCAGCATGTCCAAGTTGAATGGCGCTTGTAGCACCATGGGCATGGATGCGCTTATTTAGGTTTAATAACCCAAAAATTTGTTCATCCTGCCAGATACCTAGATCCTGCATCGAGATTCGTCCTTCAGGTTGAACAGCGGTTGCCTCAATCATGATCAAACCAGTTTGACCAACTGCACGTGATTCATAATGTGTCAGATGAAAAGGTGTTACTTGGCCATCTTCTTTTACTACGGAATACATACACATGGGTGCCATCACAATCCGATTTTTTAAAGTAACAGATTTAAACGCGATTGGTTCAAATAATTTAACAGTCATTGGAATCATCCTCCATTATAGCTTCTTTATATGTCCAGCATTTTTGGATAGCTAGATCCGGTCGATCCGTAATTATCATATCACATCCAAGCTTAAAACACCTTCTTAAATGATCAGCGCGGTTGACAGTATAGCTTCCTATATAAAACCCTTTTTCATGTAATTTTTTAACAACATTATTATTTAGGGCTTTATACTTCAGGTGTAATCCATCGGCATTGACTTGGGTTAATTTCTTCTCTAGAGGATAGGGGATCGTGGATCGTAACCATGCCGTAAGGAGCTGTTGGTTGATCTCTTTTATCTTTGCTATCGATTGAGCGTTAAAACTTGACAGGACAACACGATTTACCATATTAAAGCGGTTAATATGCTGGCAAACGATCGTCTCAATCCCGTCATAATGTCCTTTATTTGTTTTTAGCTCAATATTAAGAATCAAATGTTTATCACTCGCCCATTCTAGAAAATCAGCTAAGGTTAATAGTCTTTCCTGATGATAGCGTGGATGATACCAAGAACCTATATCAAGATGTTTAAGCTCTGCATAAGTATAGGATCTTACAGGGCCTTTATAGACTGTAACTCGATCAATGACGTCATCATGT
The DNA here is from genome assembly GCF_001552275.1 of Amphibacillus sediminis NBRC 103570. Lineage (GTDB taxonomy): Bacteria > Bacillota > Bacilli > Bacillales > Amphibacillaceae > Amphibacillus_B > Amphibacillus_B sediminis. Next base: position 162,788 of record NZ_BCQW01000001.1, on the reverse strand, counting down.
ATCATCACAGGAATATCATCTTTTGTTAGATGCACATCAGTTTCAATTCCATGTGCCCCTTGTTGATAGGCTAACTGAAAGGCTGCTAACGTGTTTTCTGGCGCATAAAAGCTTGCACCTCTATGTGCCAATATTTTTGTCGACATAAGGATTCCTCCTTTACCAAACAGCTAAAGTAAGTTGTATTTGCAGTCTTGAACAAATCGTAGCATAATATAAGGTAAATATACAGGTAAACGAGGGAGATTATGCGTGATTTTTCGAATAAAGTTATTGTAATAACGGGCGCAACAAGTGGAATTGGACTGAAATTAACCAATAAGCTTGCAAGTATGAAAGCAAGGCTTATTCTCGTAGGCCGTTCAGAACAAAAGCTGTTGAAATTACAGGAAGATCTTAGGAAGCAATTCCAAGTTAACAGCGATTATTATAGGATTGATTTACTCGATCGCACCAAGTGGCAGACGACCTTGGCACAAATAATCAACCATTATGATCGAATCGATGCAGTGATCAATAACGCCGGTTTTGGAGTCTTTGACTATGCCGTAGCTACTGATCCTATTGTGACGGAACAAATGTTTCAGCTTAATGTACTCGCTCTTATAGAGGCAACAAGACAATTTATCCCAGTCTTTCAAGCTCAGAATTTTGGTCACCTTATTAATATTGCCTCTTTTGCAGGAAAACTTGCAACGCCTAAGTCAGCTGTATACAGTGCGACAAAACATGCAGTCTTAGGTTATACCAATGCAGTGAGGTTAGAAATTGAACAAAAAAATATTTATGTTACGGCTGTCAATTTAGGACCTGTTCGAACTGCCTTTTTCCAACAGGCAGATCCGAATGGAGATTATCAAAAGGCGATTAGTTCTTATATGCTTGATCCTGACTATGTAGCCGATCAAATTATCAGATATTTATTTAGGCGTAAGCGAGAAATTAATTTACCAAAGTGGATGGCGGTGGGTGCTAAGCTTCATCATCAATTCCCTCAATTCATAGAAAGAGTAATGCGAGGAGCATTTAATAAAAAGTAAATATCTGAAAGTGAGAGGCTTCTGTGGATGAAGTTAATTAAAAGGAGGGAGAAGTCATGAAGTTGAAGATGAATGATCAAGCTATAGCCCGATTAAAAAAGTATCTGGCAGATCCTGATTTATATTTATTGTTAATCTTCGATATGTCTGGCTGTCAATGTGGCATGAATGGAACACCAACTATTAAACTGACGCGTGATAAGTTGTTAACCGATCAAACAGTAGAGCAAGACTACTTTCGTGTTATCATTAATAAGAATGACATTGTATTTTTCGAACAAGAAATGACATTAAAGGATTTAGGCCATGGCTTTCAACTAACTAGTCCTGCTGGGATCTTAAATCCTATTATACCCAATCGTCATTTTGAACAAGGTTTATTAGCTAGAACTAAATAGGGTGTGAGTTAAATTGAATGAAGTGCGATCTATACCTATAATCAAGGAAAAAGGATGCGAAAACGATGAAAAAATATGAAGAAAAAACAATTAGTAGTGAAACGATCTTTTCAGGACATATTATTGATGTAAAAGTAGACAAGGTAGAGTTACCAAACGGAAAGACCTCAACGCGTGAGTTAGTTAAGCATCCAGGTGCCGTCGCAGTCATTGCAGTCACAGCGGATAACAAATTAGTAATGGTAGAGCAGTATCGGAAGCCATTAGAAAAAAGTCTAGTGGAGATACCTGCTGGAAAGCTAGAGGCTAATGAGCTACCTGAACATACGGCTCGAAGAGAACTGGAAGAGGAGACAGGATATACAACAGATCACCTTGAATTTGTAACCTCCTTTTATACATCACCAGGTTTTGCAGATGAACTATTATACATATACTTTACCGATCAACTTAAACCAACTCATGCCGGCTTAGCATTAGATGAAGATGAGTTTGTTGAAGTCCAGGAATATAGTTTATCAGAGCTAGAAGCATTACAGCAATCTGAGCGTATTCACGATGCCAAGACTATCTATGCGATCCAATTTTTAAAATTGAGAAATTCTTAAAAAGAAGGAAGAATGATGTTAAAACAGTATTATGGCGATTTTCATATTCATATTGGACGAGATCAATTCAATAGACCCGTAAAAATTACCGGTGCGAAGTCCTTGACATTAACAAATATTTTACAAGAAGCGAGTAGGCGAAAGGGTATCCAAATGATCGGAGTGATCGACTGCCATGCGCCTGGAGTGATAGCAGAGCTTGAGACATTGCTAGAACAGGAGCATGCTTATGAGCTTGAAGAGGGCGGCATTCAATTTGAATCTGTCACACTTATTCTTGGAACAGAGTTAGAAATATATGATGAGCATTGTCAAGGGCCTATTCATGTCCTTTGTTATCTACCTTATTTTGAAAAAATGAAGCAGTTTAGTCAATGGCTGGCAAGTTATATGACAAATATTAACCTTAGCTCGCAACGCGTTTACTTATCGAGTCATGCTCTTCAAAAAAAAGTAAAAGAACTGGATGGTTTATTTATTCCTGCTCACGTTTTTACACCATTTAAAAGCTTGTATGGAAGAGGGGTGCATCGCTCTCTTACAGAAGTATTTGATCCAGAAATGATTGATGCCATTGAATTAGGCTTAAGTGCAGATTCTACGATGGCCGATCATTTGCAGGAATTGCATCGATTTCCTTACCTGTCAAATTCAGATGCGCATTCCTTAGCCAAGCTAGGGCGGGAATACCAGCTTTTGGTTTTGGCTCGTCCAAATTTCACTGAGTTTAAACTAGCATTACTCAATCAATCAAATCGAACGATAGTGGCGAATTACGGTCTTAATCCTAAATTAGGTAAATACCATCAAACTGTATGTAAGCATTGTTTGACACCAAATCCAACGCAACAAATGTGCCAGCAATGCCAGCGAACAGGTGTGATAAAAGGAGTATCTGAACGAATAGCAGAACTGTCAGATTGTCCAGCAAAGGATCGCCCTAATCGTCCACCATATTATTACCACATCCCGCTTGAATACGTTAATGGGTTGGGTAAGAAAACCTATGATCGATTACTAGAGGCCTTTGGGACAGAGATGGCTATCATTCATCAGGTGAATGAGCAGGATCTTAGCGCCGTTGCTGGCGCTAAGATTGCTAAACAAATCATTGCTATTCGCAAAGGTGAGGTAGTGATTACACCAGGTGGGGGAGGAAAATACGGTCGAATAAAGAGACAATGACTTTTGGTTCTATTTGCTCTACGAAAATCATAGATTCCATTATAGAGGTTGTTCATAAGTTTAATTGAAGCTAATAGCTTTCGTCTTATGAAACGGACTTGATACTGTAATGGAGGCGAGCCAGATGCGGGTAAACTATCGCAGGGAATTTAGTAAGCATCTTGAAAATCATCATTTAAGCTATTTCTTTATTTTGGTGTTATTTTTGATGGGCTTAATATTCGGCGCTATTATTGTCTTAACCATGCACTTTACTCAAAAACAGGATTTGTTATTTTATTTAAATCAATACTTTGGACGTATTGAAGATTCGATGATCGGTAGTCCATTTGATTTATTAAAGATGTCGATAGTAAATCACATTCAATATTTAGCCATTTTTTTCGTTCTTGGCTTATCGATTATTGGCTTACCTGCTATTTGGATTATGGTATTCGCTAAGGGGACTTTTATAGGCTTTTCAGTTGGCTTTTTTGTTAGTCAATATGGGGCACGAGGATTTGCATTTGTTAGTGCCGCTCTACTGCCGCAGAATTTTATTATTATCCCTGTTTATTTGCTAGCAGGTACACTAGCCATGATTTGTTCACTATACCTACTTAAACGTTTAACAGGGCGAAGACTAGCGAGAATGTCATTTCAACCCATGCTGCATTATAGTAGTATATTTATTCTTCTAACTGTCTGTCTCGTGCTTGCGGCATTTGTGGAAGCCTATTTTTCTTCCTATTTAATCAGATATTTAACGAGTTCTTTCAGTTTATAATTATTTTAAACTAATTAATTCTATATATTTTTAAATTATAATAATTTTAATTGACACCTTATCACTCTCTTATTATAATTGAGAAAGTGAGGGAGGTTTCCGTTATGGAACATCGTATTGAGCGGATCAAGAAGCAACTGCATGCACAAAGCTATAAACTTACGCCGCAACGTGAAGCTACCGTTCGTGTTTTACTTGAACGTGAGGAGGATCACTTAAGTGCTGAGGATGTTTATTTATTAGTTAAAGAAAAGGCACCAGAGATTGGTTTGGCAACGGTTTACCGGACTCTAGAATTATTATCCGAATTAAAGATTGTTGATAAAATAAATTTTGGTGATGGCGTTTCCCGTTATGACTTAAGAAAAGAGGGGGCTACGCATTTCCATCATCATTTGGTCTGTATGGAGTGTGGAATAGTCGAAGAAATAGTAGAGGATTTGCTTGAAGATGTTGAAAAATTGGTTGAACGTGATTGGGGCTTTAAAGTTAAAGACCATCGCTTAACCTTTCATGGCATTTGTCGTCAATGTCAAAGCAAAAATAACGTGTCATAAAAAAGAATGGCTACTGTAAATGTAGAACGAAGCGACAGATTGTTTGTTATCAATCTGTCGTTTTTATATATAAATGATCTAGGTATATATCATTTCTGATCCGGTTATCTTGGTAGTATAGCGCTAACGATACTTGAAAGGAACTTCTACAATGTATAAACTTAAGGTAATAGTCTTAGAGGTAGGTAAATTCGTGGTAGTTATGGCGATCTCGGCTGTGATTTTTTCTTATGGCCTAACGATGATGCAATCAGAGTATCGGCAGAGACTGAGAGAATTAATACCGACAAGGGAAGCGGAGCAGGTCTATTTATCACGCTACCTTTCAATATTTAGACACTTAGGAGAGTAGAAATGAAATACGAATTGGACGATTTTTATCATTATATACAAATTGAACGTGGCTTATCTGAAAATACGCTACTCGCATATCAGAGAGACTTAACGAAATATAGCTCGTACTTAAATGAACAACAATCTATTTCAGATTGGAAGAGTGTCGAGCGAACACATATTACCCATTATCTTTATCATTTGCGAGATAGGGGGGCATCACAAGCAACAATCGCTCGAACTCTTTCATCAATTAGACTCTTTCATCAGTTTTTATTACGTGAACATGTGGTTGATCGGGACCCTAGCATACATATTGAAACACCTAAGCGTGATCAGAGATTACCTAAAGTTTTGTCGTCGGAAGATATTGATCAGCTCCTTGATATTACGGTTGATGATCCCCTCTCGTCCCGTAATCAAGCTATGCTCGAAACCATGTATGCGACAGGATTGCGTGTATCTGAGCTTGTTCAACTAACCCTTAATGATTTACATTTAATGATGGGATTTGTACGTTGCTTTGGTAAGGGTGGAAAAGAAAGAATCGTCCCGTTGGGTGATATGGCGAAACAATCAATTGAATTATACCTAGAATATGGGCGTCCTCATTTGGTCAAAACTAAAGCCACTGAACAGCTTTTCGTCAATCATCACGGCAATCCATTGACTAGACAAGGATTCTGGAAGGTATTAAAGGGAATGGCTCGAGATAAAGGGATTCAAAAGCATCTCTCTCCCCACACATTAAGACATTCATTTGCAACCCATCTATTAGAAAATGGGGCCGATCTAAGAGCTGTACAGGAAATGCTGGGACATGCAGATATTTCTACAACTCAAATTTATACGCATGTATCTAAAAAAAGATTAAAAGATATTTACAGTCAGCATCATCCTCGTGCCTAAGCATATAAGCTGGTTTTCAGTTCATGATGTCTGAATTAAAACGGCAAAATACTTAATAATTTTATCGCAGTGCAACTCGCTGGGGCGCTACTCGCCCCAGCGAAGGGCTTTTATAAGACTTTCACTTCAAGAAAAAAGGGAACACGTCATGTCTAAGTGGAGACCCAACAGCCAGTATCGGCCCGATTGGTTCAACTAACGTTAAGGGGGGATGGAAAAGACCCCCACTGAACGAAGTTTCACTTTATCAAACCTTTACGAATTGCTAATATAATATAACGATTAACATTCCTAGTGACTTTCCCTTTGATATTTCGGATTGAATGCCTTGACATGATATGAAGTCGCTAGGGATTAATTTTGTTTAGAAATATGACTTAATCGTACATATCAAGAGATCAGCGATTTGAGATTCATAGCATATTTTTAGACGATTTTGATATTGCATTAGGCTCGTTTTCCTTCACTGGAAAGCGGGCCTATTTTGCTTATATTCTCTATTTTGGTTGAAGATGGATCTAAGTCAGAGCTTTTCCTGATTTTATCGCAGTGTAACTGGCTGGTGCTGCGATTACTCGCCCCATCGAAGGGCTTTTGTAAGACTCCCCCTTCAAGAAATAAGGGAACCCGTCATGTCTAAGTGGGAGATCCAGCAGCCAGTAACGGCCCGATTCGTTCAACTAACGTTCAGTGGGGGAGAGAGGAAGCTGACTATGTTCGCATCGTCGTGTCACAACGTCTGCACGAGCACATCCTATGCGTCGAAACCTCCACTGAATGAAGTTTCACTTTATTCTAATGCTTTTGTTATAAGATTTGTTATTTTTGGAAAAACTAAAGTTAATTATGTTTAGGAGGCTTGAAACGATGATGAAAAAGCTTATTGTACTATTATTTACTGTCCTGATGGTCAGTACACCTCTTCAATTATTAGCAGAAGAAAATAATAATAAAGTGTTAGATTTAAACGCAAAAAGCGTTATCTTAATTGAGAGAAATACAGGTGAAATTCTATATGAAGAAAATAGTGATCAGCAATTACCACCTGCAAGTATGACTAAGATGATGACCATGCTATTAATCGCGGAAGCACTTGATCATGGCAAGATAAGCTTAACGGAAACAGTACGAGTTAGTGAACATGCGGCCTCAATGGGTGGCTCACAAATTTTTTTAGAGCCAAATGAAGAAATGACTGTAGAAGAATTGCTAAAAGCTGTAGCGATTGGTTCAGCGAATGACGCAAGTGTTGCTTTAGCAGAACATATTGCTGGAAGTGAGCAAGCTTTTATTACAATGATGAATGAGAAGGCAACTGAACTAGGGTTGGAGCAAACCATGTTTAAAAATACAACGGGGCTACCAGAACAAGATCACTATTCATCTGCTTATGATATGGCTATGATTGCTCGAGCCTTGTTAAAATATGATTTTATAACAGACTATACCTCCATTTATGAGGATTATTTACGGAAAGACTCTGATAACGAGTTTTGGCTTGTAAATACCAACCGTCTAATAAAATTCTATCCAGGTGTAGATGGCTTAAAAACCGGCTTCACTCAAGAAGCTAAATACTGCTTAACAGCAACTGCACTAAAAAATGATATGCGTTTAATTGCAGTAGTAATGGGAGCAGACACCCCAAAAGAACGAAATGCTTCGATTACCAAGCTATTAGATTTTGGCTTCTCCCAGTTTAGCCATCATTTGTTACATGAGGGACACGAACAGGTGACTGAAATGGATATTATTAAGGGAAATAAATCTACTGTTCCATTGATCACTCAGGATGCGGTATCGATATTGACCAAAAAAGGTGAAAACCTTGAACAATTGGAGACTGAAATCATCTTAAAGGAAAATGTTGTAGCACCTATCGAGGCTGGTGAGGTGCTTGGCAGCTTAAAGGTTTACTTAGATGGAGAAATAGTAAATGAAGTAGATTTGATTACAGAAGAATCTGTTGACCGAGCTAGCTTTTTGAAATTAATTAAAGATTCGACGAAACAACTTCTAGAGATCGGGAAACCTTAGGCGAAATACCACTAGTTTTTTCTACTTTTGTCGAGGAGAAGGGATCTGACTTGCTAATCTAGAAAACCAAAGGAGAAACTTATTCTATTAAGATTAGAACAAAGTGAAATCAAAGGGAGGAATAGCTATGGCTCTGCAAAAGCAATTTACCATGAAAGAGAATGTCCTATTAGTTCGTCTAAGTGGGGAACTTGATCATCATGAGGCCAATGATTTAAAAGTACTTTGGCAAACACAACTTCAACAAAAGCGTGCCCATCATATTATTCTAAATTTAGAAGAGCTCACATTTATGGATAGTTCCGGTTTAGGGGTGATTTTGGGACGTTATAAGGAAATCCAACAAGTCGGTGGTGAGATGGTCATATGTGCTATCTCACCAACGGTTAAACGATTATTTGATTTATCAGGCTTATTTAAAATTATGCGTTTGGAACGAAGTGAATTAGAAGCACTAACCTATTTGGGGGTGGCATCATGAACAATCATATGCGTGTTTCTTTTAAAAGCAAAAGTGAAAATGAATCTTTTGCTAGAGTAGTTATCGCTTCATTTTTGGCTCCTTTAGATCCAACAGTTGATGAGCTAACGGAAATTAAAACCGTTGTATCAGAAGCGGTCACCAATGCTATTATACATGGCTATGAACAATCCGATCAATTTGATGTTTATTTATCGTGTGAAATCAATGAACAAACAGTGACGATTATAATTGAGGATTTAGGTATTGGTATTGAAAATATTGATGAGGCCATTCAACCACTTTATACATCGAAGCCTGAATTAGAGCGTTCAGGTATGGGATTTACGATTATGGAGAACTTTATGGATAAAGTATCAGTTGAATCGGCATTAGGTCAAGGTACTAAGGTTGTGCTTGAGAAGACCTTTCATCCATCACGCACTTACTGTCAGTAGGAAAGGATGAATCAGATGTCTTTAGATCAAGCAAAGAAACAAAGACAATTAACCGATCAAGAAGTTAAGAAATACATTGAATTAAGTCAAGCCGGTGACCAAGCAGCAAAAGATATTTTAGTAGAACGAAATGTGAGATTAGTCTGGTCAGTAGTCCAACGTTTTTTAAATCGTGGTTATGATCAAGAAGATTTATTTCAAATTGGATGCATCGGTTTAATTAAATCAATCGATAAATTTGATTTGAGCTATCAAGTTAAATTTTCTACGTATGCTGTACCTATGATTATTGGAGAGATTCAACGTTTTATTCGTGATGATGGCTCGATAAAAGTCAGCAGATCATTGAAGGAGCTCGGTCATAAGATTAGGCGAAAAAAGGAGAGTCTGGCTAAAACCTTTGGACGATCGCCTACAGTGTCAGAGCTTGCCTGTGCATTAGATATTAGTCCAGAAGAGGTCATCCACGCTGAAGAAGCTGTTAAGGTTCCGCATTCTATACATGAAACTGTCTATGAGAATGAAGGTGACCCGATTACTTTACTTGATCAATTGGCTGAGGATGAAGCGGATTGGTTTGATAAATTGTTGCTAGAGCAAATCATCAAAAGACTTGAACCTAGAGAACAGTTAATTGTTTATTTACGCTATTATCAGGACCAAACCCAATCCGAAGTAGCGAGTCGGCTTGGGATATCTCAGGTTCAGGTATCACGCTTGGAAAAAAAGATCCTTCTTCATATGAAAGAACAGATTAGTCTGTAAAAAGAGGTACGAACAATGACGTACCTCTTTTATCGCAGTGTAACTGTCTGGGGCTGCGATTACTCGCCCCATCGAAGGGCTTTTGTAAGCCCCCTACTTCAAGAAATAAGGAAACACGTCATGCCTAAGTGGGAGATCCAACAGCCAGTAACGACCCGATTGGTTTAACTAACGTTCAGTGGGGGAGAGTGGAAGCTGACTAAGTTCGCGACGTCGTGTCACAACGTCTTGAACCCCCCACTGAGCGAAGTTCAATTAATGATTTGATCCTTACCCGTTTTATCGGGGCGCATAGAACTGTCTAAATGATTCATACTAAGTCAGACTACTAGATAGGGATGTGTTTAGCTTGATCAAACGAAGAGAACAGTCGTTTAAATTAGGACAAATCAATCAGGTAGAAGCATATATGAAAGAAAAAGTTGGGGTCGGTAAATCTTTTGATCTCGGTTTCCGTGAAATTATATTGCGTAAACAACGCGTTCATGTTTATTATACAACGGGTCTTTGTGATGCCTCTATAGTTGTTGAATTATTAAAAGTGCTTGTTGCCATTAATGATAATGAACCTGAGGACAAAGAACTGCCGGCAATTATTCATAATAGGTTAGTTCATCAGCAGGTAGAGAAAACGAAGGATATTGAAACGGCCGTCACTCAACTATTATCAGGATTAATCATCCTATTTATTGACGGGTATAATGAAGCCTTTATTGTAGATGTACGTCATTACCCAGGAAGAAATCCAGAGGAGCCTGATACTGAAAGGGTTGTCCGTGGATCAAGGGATGGCTATACGGAGAATATTATTGAGAATACAGGCTTAACCCGAAGAAGGGTTCGTGATCCTCGACTTAGAAATGAGATTGTTCAAGTAGGGAAAAGATCTAAAGCAGATGTATGTATATCCTATATACAAGATATTGCAGATGCCAAATTAATTGAATTGATCAAAGAAGAGTTGAAAAATGTTAAATCTGATGGACTCTCGATGGCCGAAAAAACATTGGACGAGTTTATCGTTCATCAAGGTTTTAATCCATTTCCTTTAGTCCGTTATACAGAACGTCCAGATGTAGCTGCTAACCATTTGTTTGAAGGACATGTCCTGGTAATGGTTGATACATCACCGAGTATTATTATAACACCGACTACTTATTTTCATCATGTTCAACATGCTGAGGAATATCGACAATCCCCGACAGTAGGTTCCTTTATACGATGGGTAAGATTCTTAGGAATTATATTGTCGATTTTCCTACTGCCAATATGGTATTTATTGTCACTTCATCCTGAATTACTGCCTGAGACAATCGACTTTATTGGACCTAAAGATCAAGGGAATATTCCTTTATTTTTACAAATTTTATTAGCAGATATCGGAATTGAGTTTCTTAGAATGGCGGCTATTCATACCCCAACTCCTTTATCAACAGCAATGGGGTTAATCGCAGCGGTATTAATTGGTGAAATTGCTGTTGATGTAGGGATGTTTACACCGGAGGTTATTTTGTATGTAGCGATTGCAGCGATAGGGTCTTACTCAACCCCTAGCTATGAATTAAGTGTAGCTAATAAAATCGTTCGGGTTATTCTTATTATTATGACAGCCATATTCGGGTTACCTGGCTTTATGATTGGTTCAACTTTATTTGTCTTAGTTTTGGTAAGAACCAATTCACTTAATACTCCTTACCTGTGGCCATTGATTCCGTTCAATTTCAAGGCACTATTACAGGTTCTGATTCGTTATAGTGTGCCTTCATCTGAGACACGACCAAGTATTATTCATCCGAAGCAAAAGCTGTAATATTGAGTGAAGTGAGTTGAATAGTCTAGATGATTGTGGTAAATTAGTTTTATTCTCGACCAAGAATGAATCAATATAAGTAGCTTTATCAGATCGGGAAGGCATTTTGGAAAAAGCGGGGAGCTACAAATTGATTAATCATATGATAATACATCAAGCTTTTACTGATCATCTCCTTCACTTTAAGGAGAGGCTTGGGATGATTATACACAAATAAAGTAGTTTGATAAACAGATTGGTGTCTAAGCTTTCATTTACCAGAGCCCTTTCTTCTCGGCTTCATGACAATAAGATCATTGTCAAGGACGTCAAGTTGAAGCGTGGCTCTTTCACTCGCTTGACATACTAGCCGATAAGTGTCAAAGGCACTTAATAAATAATAGAGAAAAAGTTACAGCAAAGAGGGGGAACTACGGTGAATGAACAATTTGTCGTGAACGAACATGGTCACCTTACAATTGGTGGTGTCGATACCACGTATTTAGCTGCTAAATATGGCACACCATTATTTGTTTATGATGTTAATAAACTGAGATCGAACGCTCGAGCTTTTATTAATGGCTTCAAATCGTTAGGTGTTAAAGCGCAAGTGGCTTATGCGAGTAAGGCTTTCTCATCAATCGCTATGCTTCAAGTGGCAAAGCAAGAAGGATTAAGCCTTGATGTTGTTTCACAGGGAGAATTATATACGGCACTTGCGGCTGATTTTCCAGTTGAAAAAATTCATATGCATGGAAATAATAAAAGCCAAGCTGAACTTGAGATGGCTGTTGAACATCATATTGGTTGTATTGTGATTGATAATTTTTATGAAATTGAACTACTTGAACAGATATTAGCTAAACATGACACTGAAATGGATGTTTTAATTCGAGTAACACCTGGAATTGAAGCACATACACATGATTATATAATGACAGGTCATGAAGATTCTAAATTTGGCTTTGATTTAGCTAATGGTCAAGCAGAAAAGGCCTTTCAATTATTACAAGATAAAAAACAATTTCGCGTAAAGGGTCTTCACTGTCATATTGGCTCCCAAATCTTTGAAACAGAAGGATTTCTAATGGCGATCAGACGTTTATTTGAAACTCTAGCAGCTTGGAAGGATAGATATGGATATGCTCCAGAAGTGTTAAATCTTGGTGGTGGCTTTGGGATTCGTTATACTGAAGAAGATCAGCCACTCGCCCTTGAGCATTATGTCGAGGAAATAGTAAAGGAAATTGGCAAGCAAACTGAGCATCACCAGATGATATTTCCTGAGATATGGATTGAACCAGGGCGGGCTATTGTGGGAAATACAGCAATTACCTTATATCGAGTAGGTTCGAAAAAAGAAATTCCGCAAGTTCGAAATTACATTGCCATCGATGGAGGCATGACAGATAATATTCGTCCAGCTCTTTACCAAGCTAAATATGAGGCGACAATAGCTAACAAAGCCAATCAACCAGAGCGCTTTAAAACCTCTGTTGCTGGTAAATGCTGCGAATCTGGTGATATGTTGTTATGGGATATCATGTTGCCAGAGGTAGACTCTGGTGATATACTAGCAGTGTTTAGTACAGGTGCTTATGGCTATTCAATGTCAAGTCACTACAATCGACTGCCTAAAGCAGCCATTGTCTTTGTTGAGAATGGGGAGGACAAATTGGTGATGCAGAGAGAATCGTATAAGGACTTGGTACGTTATGACTTATCATATGAATAAAATGGGGGAAATTAATTAAAATGAAACAAGCAACCATTACATTTGAAAATGGAGAAGAAATTAAAATTGAATTGTATGAGAACGATGCTCCAGGTACAGTAGCAAACTTTGAGAAGCTGGCGAACGAAGGCTTCTATAATGGCGTCACCTTCCACCGAGTTATTCCTGGCTTTGTGGCACAAGGAGGCGATCCAACTGGAACTGGTGCAGGCGGACCTGGTTATACGATAAAGTGTGAGACTGAAGGAAATCCACATAAACATGTTGCTGGAGCGTTATCGATGGCCCATGCTGGGAAAGATACTGGTGGAAGTCAATTTTTTATCGTTCATGAACCACAGCCACATTTAGATGGTGTTCATACGGTTTTCGGTCAGGTTATTGAAGGTATGGACGTGGTGCTTCGTATCAAACAGGGTGATGTGATGGAAAAGGTTGTTGTAGAAGAACGATAGGCTTGGTAAGAAGTTGCTAAACCTTATTGGTTCGACTGTGAATGCAATCTTTAATAAGTGATCATAGTGCCTAACATTTTTTGATAACAAACCAAAACCTTAATTTTTATCACTTATTAGCATCATTCACAATAATGATAAATAAGACCATGCTTTCTGGTCTAGTAAGGGGTAATTATGTTAATAAGATTTAAGAAGTCAATGGAGAAGATTGCGATGGGGTTATTGTCTTTTATGCCAAATGAAAAAGATGTAAAAAAACTCCAGCAAACGATTAAGGCCTATGAAGAAAATGAGCATTGGCAGCTTTATTTATGGAAAGAGGCTGAAGATGTGTTAGGAGCAATTGGAGTCTATATTGATCATGAAAATAACCAAGTTGTTGTACAGCATATTTCTGTTAACCCATCCTATCGTGACATGGGCATAGGCCGTAAGATGATTGAAGCCATTCGATCGATTTACCAAGAGAAGTATTCAATCATGGCTAATGATCTAACAAAGCCTTTTCTAAGTAAATGTGATTAATTGCTAGCTGAGTTAAAGCCCGTATGCCTATTTAAGTACCACAGTTCAGGAACTGTGGTATTTTGCCGTATTCAGCTTTACTTCTGTCCGATTGTCTTATAATTGATGGTATAGTCCTTGGGCGAGGACAGCCAATTTGTGCTATAATTAACAAGATAAGCTTTATCAGTGTAACTGGCTGGGGCTGCGATTACTCGCCTCATCGAAGGGCTTTTGTAAGCCTTCCCCTTCAAGAAATAAGGGAACACGTCATCTCTAAGTGGGGAGATTCAACAGCCAGTCACGGCCCGATTGGTTCAACTAACGTTCTGTGGGGAGAGAGGAAGCTGACTATGTTCACGACGTCCTGTCACAACGTCTGTCTGCACGAGCATATCCTATGCGTCAAAACCCTCACTGAACGAAGTTTTATTTTATTAATTATAAGGAGAATACTCATGCATGAATCATATAGTGTACGATTGGATGGTTTTGAGGGACCACTCGATCTACTATTACATTTAATTAATCGATATGAGATCGATATATATGATATCCCAGTTGCGACGATAACAGCCCAATATATGGAGTATATTCATACGATGCAGCAATTAGAGCTTAACATTGCAAGTGAGTATTTAGTAATGGCTGCGACTTTGTTAGCCATCAAAAGTGCATTGCTTCTTCCAAATCAAGAGTTAGAGGAGGAGGATGAAGGATACGAAGAAGACCCAAGAGATGAGTTAATGGCTCGGCTTATTGAATATCGAAAATATAAAGAAGCAGCAGAAGAGCTTAAGGAGCTAGAGCATGAGGAAAAGGAGAGTTATATTAGAGCACCTGAAAAAATCGAGCACAGCCAATCAGATTTACCTAAATTAGCCAAAGGTGCCGTTTCAATTTATGACATGCTTGCTGCCATGCAACAGGTTTTTAACCGAAAAAAGTGGAATAGACCGATGACGACGACCATAGAACGGGTTGAAATACCGATTAAGCAGCGAATGGAGGAAATACTAAACCAAGTAGTTGCAAGTCCTGAAGGTATTCCATTTATTGAGCTATTTCCTTACCCTGCTAAAAGTCATATAGTGGTAACATTTATGGCTATGCTTGAATTAATGAAAGAACATTTAATTTATTGTGAGCAGGAAAAAACGTTTGATCAATTGATTCTACATAAATGGGAGAACTGACAATGAAACTAAACCATTACAAAGCAGTGATCGAAGGCCTTTTATTTGTTTCAGGTACAGACGGGTTAACTGTAAAGCAAATGGCAGCGATCATTGAGACTGATCAAGATACCGTAAACCATATTTTAAATGAATTAAAGTATGATTATGAAAATACAGACCGAGGTATTCAACTATTGGAGGCTGAACAGCAATATTACTTGGCATCAAAGCCAGAACACGCTCACTATTTTCAAAAACTCATGTCTAGTCCTCATGTATCCAAACTGTCTCAAGCTAGTTTAGAAGCTTTAGCGATCATTGCTTACAATCAACCGATAACACGGGCTGAAGTTGAAGAAATTAGAGGGGTCAAAAGTGACCGTCCAATTCAAACATTGATCTCAAGAGGACTAATTGAAGAGGTTGGAAGAAAGGATACAGTGGGCCGACCGATAATGTTTGGCACAACCTTAGAGTTTCTTACTTATTTTGGTTTGCGGTCAATTGAAGAGTTACCACCATTAACTGAGCAAATGATTGATGATTCGGTCACTGAAGAGGCTGATTTGTTTTTTAATCAGCTGACTAATAACGATCTTGAACAATCACCTAATGGTAGTGAGTGATTATAGCTATGTCACTTTTTTAGCAGAAGTATCCACTTCTATAAGTGGAGAGATGAATGTCTATTTGTATTCTTATTCAGTGGGGGATGGAAAAACCCCCACTTGAACGAAGTTTCACTTTATCGAGCGCAGCTGGATAAAATCTGGCCGAAAATGCCAAGGCGCATTCGATTCTAGCCCTGTTAGTTACTAATTGAGGGCAAAAAGACCTTGAGTTTCCTTGTCACGCTATTGCGTGGCAATTTTTTAGATTTGTTCCGTTTTTTGTTCTACCTATACAGGGTTATCATTAATCTTTATCGCAGTGTAACTGGCTGGGGCTGCGATTACTCACCCCATCGAAGGACTTTTGTAAGCCTCCCAAAAAATTAGTCTTATCTAAGCGGGAGAGAGGAAGCTGACTAAGTTCGCGACGTCGTGTCGCAACGTTTGCACGAGCATATCCTATACGTCGCAACCCCACTGAACGAAGTTTCACTTTATTCTAGTCCCTATTCTCCCCAATCAACGAGCTTTTTAATTCTTCAAACAAACAATAAGAAGTATAACATCAATCGATCAACCTCGTTCATGCATTGAATCAAAATACTCATTCGCTGTAACTAAATAAAGCAGCCCCTTTTTTAGAGGTTTTCAACCTAGATACGCATATCAGATTGTTTCACACATAAATTAGACTAAGTGAAAAAGGTTAAAAAGAAGGTGGATCATGCGAAAAAAAATGATGCGAGTCGTGCTGGTAAGTAGCTTGTTATTGTTTTGTTATCCACAATTGCTAGCGGCTAAGCCAACCGTTACAGCCGATCAGGCAGTCCTATTAGATCAAAGAACAGGTCAAATACTATATGAAAAAAATACTGACAAGCCTCAGCTGATAGCAAGTATAACTAAGATCATGACAGCTATTATTGCCATCGAATATGACGATTTAGCTGACTACGTTACGATAAGTAAAGAGGCTACCTTGGCTGAAGGCTCCTCTATTTATTTAATGGAAAATGAACGTATCTTGCTTGAAGACCTCGTCTATGGATTGATGCTGAGATCAGGCAATGATGCTGCAGTTGCGATAGCTGAGCATGTTGGTGGTAGTGTTGATGGCTTTGTCTATTTAATGAATGAAAAGGCAAGTTGGCTTGGGATGAAAGATACCCATTTTGATAATCCACACGGTCTTGATTCGGACAACCATTATTCTACCGCAAAAGATATGGCGATATTGATGCGCTATGCCATGCACAACGAAACATTTTCCGAAATAACAGCTGCCAAAGTATTTCGGTCAGAAAACCGAACCTACGCTTGGGGCAATAAAAATAAACTCTTAACATCGTACCCTTACACAATTGGAGGTAAAACAGGCTATACAAAAGCAGCTGGCCGAACTTTGGTTTCAGTTGCAGAAAAAGATGGCATACAATTAATCGCTGTTACCATTAATGATCCAAACGATTGGCATGATCATATCCAATTGTATGATTGGGGCTTTGAGGAACTGGATTCATCCGATAGTATGAAGCAAGAGCAAGATCTCCAAGCTAAGACATCTGCTAAGCTTTTAAATCTACTTTATATCATAAAAAAAATGGTGGGATTAGATTAATGGTACATCTTATCTGGGCAGGAATGGCGTGTATTGGGATTTTATATGCCTTATTTAATGGCACAATTGAAGAAGTCAATACTGCTATTTTTGAGAGTGCGCAGGAAGCGATTCAGCTCATAATTGGTTTAACAAGCATTTTAATTTTTTGGCTAGGTATGATGAAAATAGCAGAAGCAGCTAATATATTAAAGCGTCTCAGTGCTTTTTTTAAACCATTGATTTGTAGACTATTCCCTGAATTACCGAAAGACCATCCAGTTATGGGTTATATTACCTCAAATTTTATTGCTAATTTATTCGGCTTAGGAAATGCAGCAACACCACTTGGATTAAAAGCTATGAAAGAAATGCGTGATTTAGCAAATAGCGATAAGGCTACTCGATCGATGATTACGTTTTTAGTCATTAATACATCAAGCTTAACGCTAATCCCTACAACAGTGATTGCGTTAAGGTCACAATATCTTTCTAATGCTCCAACAGAAATTGTTGTGACGGCAATTATTGCATCATCAATATCAACTTTAATTGGAATTTTGGTTGATAGAATCTATTATTACAAGAGGGAGAGAAAGAAAAAATGATGCAGTTTATTTCCACTTTGAGTTTGCTATTTATTCCATTATTTATTCTAATTGTCCTTGTGGTAGCCACCTATAAGAGAATTCCGACCTATGATTTATTTGTTGAGGGAGGTAAGGAAGGGTTAAGTATGGCTGTATCGCTGTTGCCTTACTTGCTTGGCATGCTAGTTTCTATTTCCATTTTTAAAAGTTCAGGTGCGTTAGACGCCATTGTGTCTGTTTTTCAACCGGTTCTTGCACTATTTAAAGTACCAGCGGAAATTGTACCTTTGGCATTAACACGACCTATTTCAGGGACAGCAGCATTGGCGATTACCGCAGATTTATTAAAAACTTATGGACCAGATTCGTTTATTGGTCGTCTAGCATCGACCATGCAAGGTAGTACGGATACGACCTTTTACATTATTACCATTTATTTCGGATCAGTTGGAATAAAAAAAATGGGCGATGCATTAAAAGTGGGCTTGTGGTCAGATCTTGCCGGAATGGTGACAGCTATTATAATTGTCACAATTATTTTTGGTTAGGAAGACGAAATGAAAATAAGGTATCGCTTAGTTTAGAAATTATCAGACATTTTTTGCTTGTAACGCTTAACTGTTGATCCTTCCTACCTCTCACTAGGGGGACATTGAGATAAAAAACGGTCTCCCTTGTAAAAAATTGTCATATATACAATGGTTGTATGACTGCCTCTCTAGAAAGAGAAAGTTTGACTGTTTTCATCTCCTTCAATAAGCTCTCAACTCATTGTGATTTCCCTAACTTACTAAATCTATCGATGATCCTTTAACATCATCAGTTACTTAAGCTGATCAAGGCTTGACTAGCTTTACGGTTAAAGATAAAGACTAGCAATCGAGGTTTGAATTTTGATCGGATAACTTTTCTTAAGCTAGCTTCTCACTGATTAGTTCTTAAATCAAGTTGTTTTAGTACGCGTTTTCTGGCAAAATAGGGAGAGGAATTAAAAAATGAGTGAGTGATAAAGGAACTGGTGATTTTATGTCAGAGAATGAGATACGCTTGCAAAAGGCAATTGCTCAAAGTGGTGTGACATCACGACGAAAAGCAGAGCAGCTTATTGAGCAAGGTAGAGTAAAGGTTAATGGTGTAACTGTGACAGAACTTGGAATAAAGGTAAGCAAAAGCGATAAAATTGAAGTTGATCAAATTCCAATAAATAAAGAGCCTGTTGTTCATTATTTACTATATAAACCGAGAGGTGTTATTTCGAGCGTCAGTGATGAGAAAGGAAGAAAGGTCGTAACTGAGCTTATTCCAGACAGTGAGGTAAGAATTTATCCAGTTGGTCGATTAGATTATGATACTTCTGGTTTGTTACTGCTTACTAACGATGGGGAGTTAGCACAGCTTCTTATGCATCCAAGTCATCAAATACCTAAAGTTTATGTAGCAAAAGTAAAAGGTATTCCCTCTAAAGAATTAATAAATCAACTAAAAAAAGGTGTGCGTTCAAAAGGAGAGTTATTAAAAGCAACAAAAGTTAAATTACTCTCTGTTGACCACGCTAAAAATACAGCTATTATTGAACTAACCCTTCATGAGGGAAAGAATAGACAGGTGAGACGGATGCTTGAGGCTATTAATCATCCTGTGATTAAATTAAAAAGAGAACGTTATGGATTCTTGAATTTGAAAGGGTTACAACCTGGTGGCTATCGGGAGCTTACCGCTCATGAAGTAAATCAATTAAGAGATGAGGCATTAAAAAGCAAAAAATAAATGCTTCTTGAGAAACCATATGCAAAATTTGCTGAAAAAAGAAATGGTAAGAAAGGGGTTTATGGGATGGAAGGTCAACAAAAGATCCTTATTGTAGAAGATGAAGATCGGATTCGTCGGCTTTTAAGGATGTATCTCGAGCGAGAGGACTTCATCATTGTGGAAGCTATTGATGGTAACGAAGGTGTAAAGTTAGCGAAAGAACAGCCATTCGATTTAATAATTTTAGATTTAATGCTACCAGGGTTAGATGGGATAAGAGTTTGCAAGGCTATCCGAGAAGAGCAAATGACGCCTGTGATTATGTTAACCGCTAAAGGTGAAGAGTCGAACAGAATTGAAGGGTTTGAGTCTGGTGCAGATGATTACATAGTAAAGCCTTTTAGTCCTCGGGAAGTTGTTTTAAGAGTGAAGGCTTTGCTTCGACGATCTCAGGCTATGCCTATTGCAAGCCATCACGCTACAGCAAAGAATGTATTAGTATTTAAATATCTAACGATTGATAATGATGCCCATCGAGTAACCGCTAATGATATTGATATTACTTTGACACCTAAAGAATATGAACTTCTATATTTTTTAGCGTGTAACCATGATCGTGTCTATGACCGTGAACAATTACTTAAAGAAGTTTGGAAATACGAGTTTTTTGGTGATCTCCGAACAGTGGATACACATATAAAACGTTTGAGAGAAAAGCTCAGTAAAGTATCGAAAGAAGCTGCTCAGATGATTGTTACAGTATGGGGTGTGGGGTACAAATTTGAAGTGGATGATGCCTAATGGTATTGCGGAGTGTTGTAGGGAAGTGGTGGTTTCTTTTTGTGCTACTTATGGTCGCACTATATTCATTACTAGGGTATATCATCTACCAGTTTGCTTTAGTCCAATATATGGACGATGCAGAGTATGCATTAGTTCGATCAGCTAATAGAATCTATGATTTAGTCAATCAAGATTCAAATTTGGCATGGACAGATGATCAATTATTAAATTTAGCCGATGATGATGTTATTCAATTCATTGTGTACTATCAGGATACAGTTATTTTGACTAGCCCAGGTGCAGATCAAAGTGAATTAATCACGTTAATTAATGATGGCCAAAATATCAGTGATGAGAGTGCGTTTTTTTTGGGGAAACTACCGTTTAATGGGGAAAAATTATTGGTTTCTGCAATTCAGGATGAGCAGTTAACGGTCGTGACCTATCAACCATGGGCATCCATATTAAAGAGATTAGAGACCATACAGTTATGGCTTTGGATAATTGGTACATTTCTTATTACGACGATGTCATTATTTATCTATTTGTTAGCGAAACGAATCACCATCCCTATATTACGTTTACGAAAGAGTGCATTAGAGTTAGCTAATGGTGAATTTAAAACGAAAGTCCCGATGGTTAGTCATGACGAATTGGGTGAATTGGCGATGGCATTTAACCGTATGGGAAGACAACTTAATTATCATATCAATGCTTTGAAGCAAGAGAAAGAAATTTTGCATAATATTATTGGTTCAATGAATGATGGGGTGGTGACCTTAAATTTAGATGGCGAAATCATTCTGTCTAATCGACAAGCTGAACATTTTTTAGCTGATATGAACTATGAAACAAATCCATTGACAGTGGATGATTTTGAATCTACAATGTCGACACCGTTTATTAAGGCTATGCAAGAGGTAATGAGCAAGCGAAAGGAAAAAATAGTCGAGTTGGAAGTTCAGGGACGGATTTGGATCTTGATTGCGACCCCTTTAATGGGAAAGGAAAAGGTAAGAGGGGTTGTCGTGATTATTCGAGATATGACTGAACAGCGAAGGCTTGAGCAATTAAAGGATGCGTTTGTGGCGAATGTATCACATGAATTAAGAACACCGATTTCTCTACTACAAGGATATAGCGAGGCAATTGTTGATGGATTAGCTGAAACACCTGAACATCAGCAAGAGCTTGCACAAATTATACTAGATGAATCGTTAAGAATGGGACGTCTTGTTAATGATTTATTAGATCTCGAGCGATTAAAGGCAGGACAAATGGCGTTAGCCATCCAAACCCATTTAGTGAAACCATTTCTTGAGCGGATTATTAGAAAGTTCAATAGCCTCGCCGAGCAAAAGGCATTATTGTTAAGACTTGATCTTGACCCAAGTGTAGAAGAGCTTGCCTTTGATTATGATAGATTAGAACAAGTATTTACTAATTTAATTGATAATGCTATTAGACATACACCTATACATGGTACTATAATGGTGAGTTGTATGCGTGATCAGCATTTAATCATTTTTAAAGTAAAAGATAGTGGAACAGGCATACCTAAAGAAGACTTACCCTTTGTTTTTGATCGGTTTTATAAAGCTGATAAAGCTAGAACGCGATCTAATCTTAACAAAAAGGGAACTGGACTAGGATTAGCCATAGCTAAGCAAATTGTAGAGGCCCATAATGGTACAATTAAGGTTCAAAGTAAACAACAAATGGGTACTACCTTTCAATTTACTATTCCGACTTAAAGAAATGGGATTGATAAAAAGCCAGATCTTTCTATCTATTCGAACGACTCCACCTTGACGTGTTCCTTATTTCTTGAAGTGGGAGTGTTATAGTCAGTTACCCTGTAATAAATTCAGTGATTAGTTTATAGATTCGAAAGATTAACCTTCATCCAGCACAAGTCACCCACTTCTATAAGCAGAAAGATGTATTCCATTTAGTGGGGAGGCAAACCGGGCTGAGTTAAGTTAAAGCTTCGGTGAGCTCTAGGTTTTTCAGAGGAAAGTTATTGAGCGAAGCTCGATAAATCTGGGCGCAAGTACGCCAAGGCGCATTTAAATTAATAATTCGGGGGAAAATATAATGTTAAAGAAAATTTATCTAGCTTTATTCGCTGTTTTTTTACTGGTAGGGTGTCAGAATGCTGATCAGACTAGAAATGATCAAATTCAAGTATCAATTACCATTTCGGTGGATCATGGTGCTGAGATTGTCGTTGATGAAACAGTGCAAATAGATAATCAAGCTATACTATTTGATGTATTAGATGAGCATTATGATATTGAAGCAACACCGGATGGTTTTATAACTGCAATTGAAGGTATTGAACAAACAGACGAAGATTTTTGGATATATACAGTTAATGAAGAAGATATTTATGTAGGCGCTAAGGAGTATCAACTATCTGATCAAGATCATGTTGTGTTTGATTTACAAAAGTGGGAATAATAAGAAATGCGTAAGACGAACCGTTTAACTCTTATATCTTGTCTCGCAGCACTAGCTGTTGTAGGTCGTGTCGGATTACGTTTCATACCAAATGTTCAGCCGGTAACGGCAATCATCATTCTATCAGGCTATTTCCTTGGTCCGGGCTCAGCTATACTGTTAGCTGTTGTCTCAACCTACATATCTAATTTATTATTGGGCATGGGGATATGGACGATTTGGCAGATCGTGGCTTGGGTGATGATTGCAGGTTTAGCGGGCATAATTAAAGCATTAAAAATAGCCAAGCCATTATTTTTATTAAACATATTAGGATGTCTCACAGGGTTTATCTATGGACTTTTTTTTAGTATCGTGAATTATTTGGTGACTGGGAGCTTTTGGCCTTATTATTTTGCCGGACTACCTTTTGATTTAACTCATGCCATTAGCAATGTTATCTTTATTTTAATTTTATACAAGCCATTGCTGTTTATTTTCAAACACCAAGAAAAAAATAATCAAATAGGAATATGATGTAACATTATGATTCATAAGGCGACTAATATTCTGAGGACAGGAGATCTTGTAAATGAAGACCACATTCGATTCCCTTTATGAGCAATATCATGATGATCTCTTTCAATATATTTTTTATTTAGTTAAAGAGCGCCAGGCGGCTGAGGATATTGTTCAAGATGTTTATATAAAAGTTTTGAAATCCTATCAACATTTTCGCGGAGAAAGCAGTGAAAAAACGTGGTTATTCTCTATAGCACGCCACACGACAATGGATTACTTTCGTAAGCAACAAAGACAACGGAATAAATTGGCTAGTTTTTTTAACAAAGATCAGGATTTAGAACAATTAAAAGATCGAGATGCATTACCTGAGGAAATTGTTGTCCTAAATGATCAAATACAACAAATTTATCGCTTGCTTGATCAGTGTACATTAGATCAGAAGCATGTACTAATCTTAAGATATATCCAGTCCTTATCGATACATGAAACCGCTCAAATTCTTGAATGGTCAGAAAGCAAAGTGAAAACGACGCAGCATCGTGCAATCAAAAAATTGCAACAGCTGTTGCAGGTAGAGAAGAAAGGGTGAGACAGATATGGATCAAGAAAAGCAAGCCTACGAAATTCAGAATAATTTAAACCAGATGCCAAAAATAAAAGATCGACAATCAAAAGATCTGCTCTTTCAAAAAGTCGAAAATCGGCTTGATAACAATCTGCCTCAGCAACAAAAAATATCGGCAAAATGGTTTTTACCAACAGTTGCTACTGTTTTTATTATGGTGCTGCTTCTGATTATTGTTCAGACCGGTTTAATTAATGATAATCACAATGCTGACCAACCAGTAAGGCAACTGGAGGATAATCAGTTTACGGTTACCGAAGATAATAGTGGATCAGAAAATCTTGATAATGATCAAGCGGTAGAGAATTTTGATGAGAGCTTAAGCACTGAAGAATTCGATCAGCCAGATGACTCATTAATTTTTTATCACAATGAAACTGAGGTCCCATTATTTACGATTGCTGCCGTGGATTTACAAAACATGTACACTATTCCTATTACACTTGTTTCAACGTCATCAACGGGTGATCCCAATGATTACTATAATCGTATTTCAACCATTATTGACGAAGAGATGTATGGGGTTAGCATAGGTCTTTTAGAGGGTATTACGTTTGAAATCCCAGACGGTGAAGAAGTCCTTCGTATGATTGTGCCTGAGGATTATCACGTGAACGGAAGCTCAAATGCAGAGCGCCTTCAAGAAATGGCTAATTTTATGTTTGCTGATCTTCAAATGGCATTAATGGTTATTGAAACAGAAGCTGGCGAATCAATCGAGCTTGATCCATTTGGTTTATCCGAATTAGAAATTAACCCTGTTCGACATCTTGCCTATAAAATTTATCAAGTAGATAATCTGCAACGCTTGTTAATTCCAATTCAAGCTGATTTTTCAAGCGCCCCTTTTTTCACAATAGATGAGGCTTTGATCGAGATGCAACAGGATCAAGCGGAATTTAATATTACTGCGACGATTCCAAGTGATGCTACTTTCTCATATGATACATCTAACAGTGAACAGTTGACGCTTGACTTTGACTCGCATTATCAGTTTGGCGACAATGTTGCGACAAAAGAAATGATTGAGGCTATTTTGATGACTGCAAAAAGTTTTGACTACACAGAAGTAGACTTAAGCATTGAAGGTGTTGACAATGTGGCTGGATTTGATTTAAGCCATCCGCTTACAGTTCCGGATGCTGTTAATCCAGTTATTCTGCATTAACCATTTACAAATATATTTTGAAAGACTAATTCGGACCTTAGCTGAATTGGTCTTTTTAGCATGGAGTCCCATTTAATAGGTGAGAGGATTTACTGGAAGGCTCGATACTGAATGTGGTGGCATGAAAAACACACCACCACATTTGACAATTAGACCGTTAATTTTCAGCTTGTTTATTTTTTAATTGATAGTCTTTAGCAATTTTTAAAATAAATTCAAGAAAGGTGTTGCTATCAATTTTGAATTTTGTCATTAATGAAAGAAAAATGACACAGAAAAGCTTAAATAAAAAGTAACCAAGAATGACGCCGAACATATTGTAAATAAAATCATTTATATCAATATGTCTATTGTGCGCACCTAATAAGAGATAAACAGATAGTTGTAATAACTCAATGGATAGAGTTAGGATCAATCCATATTTAAAAATAAGTTTAAAATTTACTTTTTTTAAAAAAGGGACTAGGAAGCCAAAAGGAATGGTTAATAGTGTATTTAAGAACATAGATGTATTAAAATCTGTAAATGGATGATTCGGAACAAAAACAAATGCTTCAGAAAGACTGTGATAAGTTGGGTCTAAGTCAGTGATAATGGGAAACTGAGTATAGTTAATGACTAACATCATATAAAAATAAAATGCTCCAAAAAATAATAGATAAGAAAAAGACCTTAGCTTTTTTAGTCTTAGATAGAATGCTAAAAGAATAAAGACTAATGCTGAAAGTAGTCTAAAGCTGTAATTAAAATCTATTAACATAGTTACCTCCTAATAAAAAGTGGGAGATAATAAAATCCCATCATTAAATGAGTTAATATTGTACAAATAATATCTCTACTCTTTCTTTTTGAATACTGACACTCATAAAAACTTGAGATGAGGAAGAGCGAAAGTAATAATTGGGAATTTTTCCAATTGATTAATCCATCATTTTTTAATTTAAGTAAAGATGCCTGATTAACAATATAAACCATTGTAGTTCTTTGACTATAATTATACATAAAATGGGATTTTTTACAATATTACATCATAAATTTAATCTGAATAAATTTGTAGTCAAAGATCACCAGAATGAGTCGAAAGAGTGTATGTGTAAGTTTTTGTTGAGTTTTCAAATGTTGATCAAACTTAATATGTAATGTTCATTTTTAATTACTGATTGAACAATGATGAAATGGAAAGCGTTCAAGAGAGAAGAATGGTGATCGATGGGGTTATCGAGATTGCTTAAGGAAGTGAATATGATATTTAAGGACAATACTCTGCCAAAATCGGTAATACACAGGTTTCACGAACCGGCTAGCCTATTATGCATAGTTTCATGTAAACCTGTGTTGTTCTTTGTCAACCGTTTCCTTTAAGATCCTGCTTCTGTGCCAAAATAAATGAATCTGAAGTAATTTTAAACAACAGGGCAGTTAGTCTTGAAAAGGCTCAGATTTAACTTTAATCGATTCGGTAGGACAACCATGACAAGCATCAAACATATCTTCAACTAAAACTTCAGGAATAGGTGCCTGTCCTTGATTTTGATCGAGTAGAACATAGGCAATGCCTTCATCATCATAATCATATATTTCTGGTGCAGAGGCACCACAAGTTCCGCAAGCGATACAGGTCTCTTTATCTACGCAAGTATAATATGCCATTGATTCGTTACTCCTTTCTTACGTAAATAATGTCTACTCTATTTTAAAGTTTGTCATTTAATTTAGCAAGATAGCATTTTTGTTAAGAGATTGATATGATGATAAAGTGAAACTTCGTTCAGTGGGGGTTTCGACGCATAGGATGTGCTCGTGCAGACGTTGCGACACGACGTGGCGAACTTAGTCAGCTTCCTCTCTCCCCACTGAACGTTCGTTGAACCAATCGGGCTGTTACTGCTGTTGGATCTCCCACTTAGACATAACGTGTCCCCTTATTTCTTGTAGTGGGAGGCTTACAAAAGCCCTTCGATGGGGCGAGTAATCGCAGCCTCAGTCAGTTACACTGCGATAAAGAGAAAAGAAGAAGAGAGCGAATACGATGTTTTACTATTTAATCTTACATGGTCTGCAGCGGATTGAGGGGCAAAGGAGTCCGGCTGCCATTTATCATTTGTTACAGGGAAGAAGATCTGCTCAAACCATTCAGGATGGTAACCTCTATCAATTAAGCGAGTATTTTGCCTGTTATCCAACCTTAAGTCGCGCTGATTTTAATCATGGCATAGTCCAGTTAATTGAAAAGGATTGGATTAAAGTTACAGCGGAAAATCTGGTCTATTTAACAGGTAAATCCCATTCTTTCCTTAATAAATACAGTCAATCATTCCCGCTTCATTATTTACATGGTGGAAATTATGCGAGAGCTGTCCCTTTATTTATGAAACGAATTTATCTCGCCATTCAAACCTATACCCATCTGTCTGTAAATAATAGAAATTTTGACCCAATTATAGATGACTATTCGGTGCAAAACTGGATCAAATCACATTATCAACAAAATCGTTATCAACTAAAGGAATGGTTAATCCAATTATACGACAGCTTAAATGGATTTCTGATCACACTCGATAGTTACTCGGCTGAACTGTTTGTTAAACGAATAACAGCTTACCAACGGATCGGTGCAACTATTCAACAATTAGCTTGGCAAAACAACTGCTCCATTCATGATATTGAAATAAGATTAATGGCCATTTTCCAGCACTTACTTTTCCATATAGACCAACACCATCTTGAGTTATTTTATCCATTAACTGATTACCCGTTTTCCACAAACGTTGGCTTTATGACCGCTTCTGCCCAAAAAACCTATCAAATGCTTAAACATGGCTGGTCAAAAGATAATATCGCTTCACGACGGGGATTAAGACCAAGTACGGTTGAAGATCATATCGTTGAGATTGTTTATGCTGATCCAGCGTTTCAACTATCAGCATTTATTGACGAAAAATCGATTGGACAAATATTAGAAGCAATCAAGGTGATTCAAGATCACAAGTTATCGTCGATCAAAGCCTTTCTCAACCATCAATTTAGTTATTTTCAAATTAGATTAGTACTAGCGCGTTACGATAAAGATAAGAAGAAAGGAAATGAAGTCTAAGTGCAACAATTAGAAGATATACTACACTTATACTTTAACCATAAGACTTTCAGATTAGGACAAAAAGAAATTATTAATGATATAATAGAGGGGAAGAGTGTATTAGCAACATTGCCTACAGGTGCTGGGAAGTCCTTATGTTATCAACTACCTGCCCTAATAACTCAAGGAACAGTGATCGTTGTTTCGCCATTATTATCATTAATGGAGGATCAGGTAAAGCAATTAAAGCGTCAAGGACATCATATAGCAGTAGCCATTAATAGCTTTAATACAGAACAAGAGCGGCAAATGATTCTTAGCCGACTTTCTCAGTACAAGCTTATTTACTTATCTCCAGAAATGTTGCAGAATCAAGTGATTCTTGATAAATTGCAGAAGCTTCAGATCGATTTATTTGTTATTGATGAAGCACACTGTATATCACAATGGGGCCATGAGTTTAGACCGGATTATTTAAAGTTAAATCAGATCATTGAACATTTCAATAAGCCAACAACGCTCGCTCTAACGGCAACAGCTACTCCAGATGTTCAGCAGGACATCATCAATCAGCTGCCTGCTGTTAAATTTTCTAAGCATATTTATCCGATGGATCGTAGTAATATCGCGTTCATCGTTGAACATCTAGCCGATCCTAATCAAAAAGATCGCTATTTAATCGATTTGTTCGAAAAATTTCAGCTACCCTCTTTAATATATTTTTCTAGTAAGAAGGAAGCTCAACGCGTAGCAATTATGCTTCATAAACAATTTCTGCATCTTAATGTAGCTTATTACCACGGTGACCTTGATTCTACTGAAAGGCAGTTAATTCAACAGCAGTTTATGGAGGATCAGCTTGATATTGTTTGCTGTACGAGTGCGTTTGGAATGGGAGTAGACAAGCCTAATATAAGGCTAATCATCCATTACCATTTGCCAACACAGATTGAGTCATTTATTCAAGAAATTGGTCGTGCTGGTCGTGATCAATTGAGTTCTGTAAGTATTACCCTCGCTACACCTTATGAGCACCGTTTACCTGAACGCTTAATCGATTCAGAACTACCAAAGGAAGCTGTAGTAGATCGGATGTTTAGCTATTTAAGTAGCCTAGATTTAAGCATACAACCCTTACCTATTAAAGATGAGGATTGGATGATTCAATTACAAGTGACAGAGACGCAATGGCGATTTTTAAAAAACTATCTGATCAATAAGCAAATAATCGAGCATAACCAATTTGTTGAACACAAGAACTTGTTTCATGTCAAAAAAGAATTGATTAAAAAAATCAAACAGCGAAACCGATATAAAATGAAAAAGTTAGACGAACTTGTCAGGTGGCTAAATACTGATCATTGTCGTCGTGATCAGCTCTATCAAAGCTTCTCCACGCCCGTATCAAAGCTGGAATCGCTTTGCTGTGATCAATGTGGTTTTTCGATTGATCAATGGATACCCCCGAGTGAGGCTAATATGGCTGGAAATAAATTAGCGAAAGAAAGTTGGAAGGACGACCTTAAAGAACTTATTTTACCTTTTAAATATAGACAGTTAGAATAAAACCTAATCTAATGATAATCGACCTATTAAAGGAGGTGTTCCACGTGAGTGAACAACATGATGATCAGGCTAATTTATTACGGCAGCAAGTAGCTTCTATTCAAAATGAAGTTCAAATACAGGATGAAAATGAAGCGTATGATCCAGAAGATCAGGAATTAGATGTATTAAACCTGCCACCTAGAAGTGAGGTGCATGATGCTCAATCTGCGAAGGTGAGATGGAAAGTAAGCTATTCACTTATTCGCTTACTTGTCGTATTTTTTATTCTGATTGTTATCTTAATTTTAACCTTTAATTATTGGGGTGATTACTTCCTGCAGAATGAATTGTTTTCTCAAGTGCGGACCACGAATCAAGTTGGAGATTCTGTTCACATTGTCAGGTTAAGCGATACATTATCTGAGGAAGTGACAAGGAAATTCCAGTTAGATCCGAGTGAACCAGAATTGACCTCTATAACTGGTCGCTATTATATTACACAGGAAGATGATACTTTGGAAAGCGTGATGTCACGATTTTACCAAAATGAACAAGTATTACCTTTATTAAAACAATTAAATGATTTAACTATCTCTCCAACAGATCGCTTTGAAGCTAACGAACGCTTATTTTTACCGAATATACGAATCGATTAGTTATCCAGTACTGATGCGATAAGTCAAAGCATAAAATAAGTGTGATGTTATAGATTGAGGTGATCAGATATGTTTGTTAGAAGCATTATGGTACCTAGTTATGCTTGTCATGTATGCCTGCCAACCGATTCCTTAAAGTCCGCTCTGACAAAGCTTGAAAAGATGGATATTGAAGCAATGCCGGTTCTGAGTAATGAAAGGGAATATTTGGGTATGCTGGGAAAGCAAGATATTTATCGAGCATATTTTCTTCAAGATCAGGATAAGGATGTGTTTTTAACAGTAACGACGGTTCAAGATGTTGTCAATCATTCAGATTTATATATTTATGAAGATGAAGTGTTTGAGCAAACCTTGACTACCTTTAAACAATTCGCGATAATTGCGGTAGTAGATGAACATCGTCATTTCAAAGGGATTGTGACACGATTTGACGTCTTGGAAAGATTTAAAAGTACATTTGGGATGAATCGATCGGGTATACGCCTAGCCCTTGCTACTGCTGATGAATCTGGTCGTCTTAATCAGCTAACTGACATCTTAAAACAAGTTCGTGCAGACATTATCTCGCTAACGACCTTTGATGAAGCAGATCGGTTAATACGTCGAATCATCGTAAAAGTAAGTCCAGCCATTAATCAGAAAAAAATTAAACAAAAGTTGGAACATTCTGGTTTTAAAATTTTAAGTATTAAAGAATGCGCTAATGATTAATTAGCGTTTTTCTTTTGGATTAGTACAAATTAAACGTCATTTCGTCAGGATTGCTTAAAACTATTTAAAAGATCACGTATTTTGTCATTCACAAGTGATAAAAAGGGTAAGTTAAAGGCTTAGCGACCTTTTTATTTATCTCTTAAGCAATACTTATGTATTTTTATCGTTAATGAGGTGGGATTTAGATGAAAACAATCGCTATTATTCATACGGGTGGCACTATTGCTATGTCAGAAGATGTAAAAACCGGTGCTGTTGTACCAACAGAGTACCATCCCCTAAGTAAAGAATTGGCTCAGCTTAATCAAATCGCTTCGATTGAGGAACATTTTTTATTTGATTTACCATCTCCACATATAACCGTTAGTCACATGCTTGAGCTTGGTCAGTATATTGAAAATATCATAAATGAATCGCAATATGATGGTGTCGTTGTTACACATGGGACGGATACATTAGAAGAAACGGCTTATTTTCTTGATTTATATTTAGATCTTGATAAGCCAATTGTGATAACTGGAGCAATGCGTTCAAGTAATGAGATTGGTTCAGATGGTTTATATAATTTAATTAGTGCTGTGCGGGTAGCCGGTGAGTCATCAGCAATAGATAAAGGTGTTTTAGTTGTAATGAATGACGAAATTCACACAGCTGCTTATGTGACTAAAACATCAGCAAGTAATGTGGCCACGTTTCAAAGTCCACAGTTTGGTCCAATTGGTTTATTAACGAAGCAAGAGGTTTACTTTTATCATAAATGGATCAAATCTGAAAAGATACCGTTTAACACGGTTACGGGATGTGTTCCACTTGTTAAATGCTATAGTGGAATGGATCGAGCATTAATTGACGCAATTATTCAAATGCAGCCCAATGGATTAGTTATTGAAGGGTTTGGTCAAGGAAATTTACCACCTTGGTTGGTGGAACCTATTGAACAATTAATTTTAGACGGGATTCCTGTTGTCTTAGTATCCCGTAGCTTTTTAGGTGTTGTTCAACCGACGTATGGTTATCCTGGCGGTGGTAAACAACTAAAAGAGAAAGGTGTTATTTTTGCCAAACGTCTGTCTGGGCCTAAGGCAAGGATTAAGCTATTAGCATTATTGGAAGCGGGTTATCAAATAGAAAAGATTGAAGCTGTCCTGGAGCAGTAAAATATGTTAGAGGACACTAATCTGTTCAGGTAAGGTTCTCCACTTATTTTTTGTCACTCCCTGCCAGATCGCTGAACGAAGTTACACTTTATTGAATTACTTCAGCCTAATTTTTGACGAAATGCGAAGAAGGAGATTTTTAGAACCACTAGTTACCGTAGGCTCTACCTATAGTCCCTACAGTAAAAAAATCGAAACTAAGTATCTGTTGATAATAAAAAAGATCGAGTAGTATTCTTGGAACTACTCGATCTTTATCTTTACCTTTACCAAGTCATCAACAACTCAAATCATTGTTGGCTTGTTATTCTGCTACGCACTGTTTCTAAAATATCACTACCATTATTTTCTGCTCCATGCGCTGAAAATCCGATCCATTTGCAATTAACGACGGACAACCATAGAGTTAGCTAATGTTAAGCAAACATTTGGCGAAGGGCAAACATGGCTTGTTCTTCAATAATCAATTGACCATATTCCATTAGGCGTGCAGGGGATAGAACACTAGCTTCTGAGTACTCCGAAAGTAGAGCGATAATATCCTCCTGGTTTATGTCATTTAACAGATCATCAGTAAAATACACATAGTAGTTATTTTCAAAATAATAAACAGCTCCTGAATCGATCTCTAAGCGACCTAATGTATGCGCGAGCTGGATGATATCTTCAAAGTCATCAAATACATAGAGTAAAGCGTCACTTTCATCAAGTGTAACCTGCATTTCAATGAAGTCATCTTCGTCTTCCTGGTCAATATGTTCTTGTGTAACGATAATTAACATGCCTTGTGCTTGAAGCATATATACTTGCACTGATAAAACTCCAGATAACTCGATATCTAATTCGTCACTCGCTTCAAACATCATATCGTGAAATAGAGCTTGCATGGATGGCAAATCCCGCCAAAGCATTTCTTCCGTAAGTCCACGTTCAATTAGATCATCAAAAGTTAAGAAAATTTTAAATTGATTTGATGATAATCTCTCTAACCGCATGCTAATTACCCCCTTAAAGTAAGTGTGATAACGATTCATATTTTAAAAAAGGTGCTTTTGCTTATTATATGATATTCTAAGCAATTTTGAAACATGGATGCATGCTTGTTTTTATTTATTACAACCAGTAACGGCCCGATTGGTTCAATTAACGATCAGTGGGGGGAGAGAGGAAGCTGACTATGTTCGCGATGTCGTGTCGCTACGTCTGCACCATCACATCCTATGTGTACTTAATCCACACTGAACAAAGTTTCACTTTATTCAATGTATAAAATAGTTGTTTTATTAGAAACTACCTAGCAAAAGACATTTATCATGGATTTAGGAGGCGAATATATGAAAACACTGATGATAAAAAGCTTATCTTTGGCTATTCTATTTTCCTTTATAGGCATTGCTAGCCATAATGAAATTAATGCATTTAGTCCACAGGTTATTCAGCACGGTGCCACTGGCGAGGACGTCGTTGAATTACAAGCACGGTTACAATATTTAGGGTTTTATAATAGTCAAATTGATGGGGTATTCGGTTGGGGAACGTATTGGGCTTTACGACACTTTCAATATGAATTTGGTATGGAGATTGATGGTTTAGCTGGTGATCAAGTAAAAGAAAAGCTGGTTCAAGCTAGCGAGTATGACAAAGACTTCATTCGTAAAAATCTAGAAGCTGGTCGTAAGTTTACTTATTATGGAGGCATGAATAAAGAAGATCAAGTAAAGAAAAAACCTAATGAGACGAATCAAACGGAAGGTGAGCCAAGTCAGAATCAAGCTCCAACAGATCAACAGCAAGCTGATCAAGATCAAGCGATCGAACCTACATCTACAAATGTCCCGAATGGTTTCTCTCAAAATGATATTCAATTAATGGCACAAGCTGTCTATGGCGAGGCGCGTGGCGAACCTTATGAAGGACAAGTGGCTGTAGCCGCGGTGATTTTAAATCGGATTCAAAGCACAACTTTTCCTAATACAGCTTCGAGCGTTATCTTTGAACCATTAGCTTTTACGGCAGTGGCCGATGGTCAAATTTATCTAGAACCTGATGAGACAGCACGCCGAGCGGTATTAGATGCCATAAATGGATGGGACCCTACCGGAGAAGCTCTATATTATTTTAATCCAGATACAGCGACATCTGACTGGATTTGGTCACGTCCTCAAATTAAACGAATAGGTAAACATATTTTTTGTATGTAGAAAAGGAGTGATAAACAATGGCACGATGGATACTCATTGGTCTACTCTCAGTTGGCTTGATTGGTACGGGGATATGGGGGTATAACCAAAATGAGCAAAGAGAAACATTAATGGTTCAAGCTGAAAACAATTATCAACGCGCTTTTCATGATTTAACCTATCATTTAGATTTGTTACATGATAAGATCGGAACGACCTTAGCGTTAAATACAAAAGAGCAATTATCACCGCAACTGCTTGAAATTTGGCGCTTAACCTCTCAAGCCCAAACAGATGTCAGCCAGCTCCCGCTTGTTTTGTTACCATTTAGCAAAACAGAAAATTTTTTAGCGGAAATCGGTGATTTTAGTTATGATGTAGCGGTACGAAATCTTGAAGATGAGCCTTTATCTGATGAAGAGATTGAAAAGTTAACAGCCTTGTATCAGTCTTCAAATGATATTCGTGAGGAGCTGAGAACGGTACAGCATACGGTCTTAAATGATCAACTTCGTTGGGTAGATGTCGAGTTAGCCCTAGCTTCCTCTGAAGTAGAGCAAAGCCCTATTATTGATGGTTTTACTAAAGTTGAGGACCATGCTAACGGTTTTACCGAAACACATTTTCAAAATTTATCAACAAACTTACCTAATCAACAGCATAAGTTTGCTTATTTGACAGGCGACCCGATCACTGAAGAAGAAGCAATTCAACTGATTAAAGATCAATTTGAACTTCCTGATGATATAGAAATTGATCTTCAAAAGAGTGGTGATGGTGCCCAACTACAAACATATAGTGGTTCGTTTTCCACAGATGACGAGCAGGGCTATGTAGAAATTACCGAAAAGGGTGGTCATGTTCTTTCGTATATGATTAATCGTGAATTATCTGATGCGACGATTGGTTTAAATGAAGCCCAACAACATGCTGAAGATTTATTAGAAGATCAGGGTTTTGATCAAGTGATTTTATTACAGTCAAGTCAATATGATAACACTGGCCTTTTTCAGTATATTGGCACCCAAGATGACATTTGGGTTTACCCTGATAAAGTGATGGTTAAGGTTGGATTAGATAATGGCGATATTGTCGGCTTTAGTGCAACAGACTATTATCGTCATCACAATACCCGAGAAATTGAAGAACCGGAATTGACTTTAGAGGAAGCAAAGGATAAAGTTAATCAGTCGTTGACTATTGAAGATCAGCACTTAGCGATTGTCGAGGACCCAGAAGGAAATGAAGTCTTAACCTATGCTTTCTTTGGTACACTAAATAATGACACTTATCGGATTTTTATTGATGCTTCCACAGGGTATGAAGTATCAGTTGAGCTTTTGCAAGATGTTGAAAGACGCTGGGATAAGCGTGTTTTAACAGACTAATCACACCTTTACCACATACTAAACACCTACTACCTGAGATCTATACGATTAAGGTGTAGGTGTTTTTTCTTGCTCGACATCCTCATATCTGCCATAATATGAATAGAATTAATAGAAGGTGAGGGGTTTGTTAATGTTTAAAATAGGAACAACTTTAACCTTAGAATATAAAGAAGATGAGCATGAATTAATGAATTATCGTTGTCGAATTGTAGAATTTAATGAAGACACCATATATATAGATTACCCGATTCACACGACTACGAGTCGGACTGATTTTTTTCCAAATGGAACAGTACTTATTGCCTATTTTGTCGGTAGCGATCATGCGGTTTATCAGTTTAAGACAGTTGTAAAAGGGAGAAAAAAAAATAACATCCCAATGTTGCTTTTACATTTCGATCAGAGTAAACTTATAAGGGTACAAAGGCGAGAATATGTTCGAGTCAGCGCACAGTTAGATATATCCCTTACCCATCCTGACAACCTATTTGAGACATTGACAACCATAACGACAAATATTAGCGGAGGGGGGATGGCCGTCATTATACCTGAGGATCATCCCATAAAGCCGGGTATGGTGTTGGATAGTGTCATGGTATTACCAAGTCATAAAAGGGATCAATACTATTTACATACAAATGTTGAAGCTGTACGGATACAACCTCAAAAGCCTGATCCACAAACGTCTTTGTTATCACTAAAGTTTACTCATATTAATGAACGTGAACGTGAACAAATTATTCAATATTGCTTTGATAAACAACGTAAACTGAGACAAAAACTATAATAAGCTTTAACTTCATTTCAGCTGAAGTCTCCCGTGCTATAATGAATTCCATTTAGTGGAGGTTACAAACTGTTGAATAAAGTTAAAGCCTCCAGCGAATGCGATAGAGTTTAGAGGGCATTGACCGAGTTAAAGCACGATAAAAGCTGGGGGCGCAAATATGCTACTAAGGCGTATTTGATTATGGTTATGAAGTAATGAAAGGGCGAAGTAAATGGAAACAACAAAGTTAGCAATTGCTATTGATGGACCAGCGGCAGCAGGGAAAAGCACGGTAGCAAAAAAAATAGCCCAAAAGCTAGGTTATGTTTATATAGATACGGGAGCGATGTACCGGGCTCTCACATATCAAGCCATTAATAGAAACATAGACTTAAATGACGAACAGTCGCTATACTCATTATTGATTAAAACGACAATTGAATTAGTACAAGGGGAAAAAGGGCAAAGAGTGTTAGTAGATGGAAAGGATGTAACCGATCCAATTAGAAGTCAATCCGTTACAAATAGCGTTTCACAAGTGGCAAGACATCGACTAGTAAGGGAAGAAATGGTACGACGACAACGAGCATTAGCTGAAAAAAGAGCAGTAGTCATGGATGGCCGTGATATCGGCTCCCATGTCATACCAGATGCAGAAATAAAGATTTTTTTAGTTGCCTCTGTGGCTGAGCGTGCTGAACGTCGCTACAAAGAAAATATGAAGAAGGGCTTTAAAACAAGCCTAATCCAGCTTGAGCACGAAATTGCCGAACGTGACAAACTAGACTCTGAGCGTGATGTGTCGCCATTGGTTAAAGCAGAGGATGCAATTGAGGTGGATACAACCTCCTTAGATATCGATCAAGTTACAGCTAAGATTCTTAGTATAATTGAGCAAAAAGGAGGGGTCTAATTGGGTTTTTACCATGTTGCTAAAAATATTGTCTGGTATACGCTAAAGCCCCTTTATCGGATGGAGGTCATTGGCAAGGAAAACATTCCGAAAAATGGCCCTGTCATCATTTGTTCTAATCATATTTCAAATTTAGATCCACCAGTCGTAGGAGGATCATCGCCACGTGATCTGCATTTTTTAGCAAAAGAAGAATTGTTTGAGAAAAAGTGGTTAAGTAAGTTACTTAGAAGTCTCAATGCTTTCCCAATTAAACGAGGAATGAGTGATCGAGCAGCTCTACGCCAAGCTCTTCAATTACTAAAAGATAATAAGGTATTGGGATTATTTCCTGAAGGGACACGAAGTAAGTCAGGGAAACTTGGAAAAGGTCTAACAGGCATTGGTTTTTTTGCTTTAAGATCTGATGCTGTCGTTGTGCCTTGTGCTATTATCGGGCCTTATAAAATAGGAAAAAAACTTAAAATCATCTATGGTTCACCAGTTAATATGACAGAGCTTCGTAACACAAAGGCTTCGGCAAAGGATGCTACTGAAACCATTATGGAAGCGATTAAAGTGTTGTTAGAAAATAATAGTTAAAATTAAACCTTAAGACTTGACAAATGTTCTGAAATGTTAGAACTTAGAAAAGGAATAGTTTATTTCTTGTCGCAAATTGAAGGAGGCTCTTATTTGATGGATGAAATGAATAAAGAAGTATCAGATTTTAAAGAATTGGCGATTGGCGAAATCGTAACTGGGAAAGTCGTAAAAGTAGAAGATAAACAAGTACTCGTTGATATTGGATGGAAGACCGACGGGATTGTTCCAATTAGTGAGTTATCTAGTCTACACATTGACTCGGCTGGAGAAGTTGTTTCTATTAATGATGAGTTAACTTTAAAAATAAAGAAAATATCTGATGATGAAATTATTTTATCTAAGCAAGCTGTAGACACTGAACAGGCTTGGTTAGACTTAGAAGAAAAACTTGCTTCTGGTGAAGTATTTGAAGCCCCTGTTAAAGAAATCGTTAAAGGTGGTTTAGTCGTGGATGTGGGGTTACGTGGCTTTATCCCTGCTTCACTAGTTGAGACCTATTTTGTTGATGATTTTTCTGATTATCAGGATCGTTTATTAACCTTAAAAGTCGTTGAGTTAGACCGTTCTAAAAACCGTGTTATCCTATCGCATAGAGCAGTAGTTGAAGAAGAAGAAGCGGTTAAGAAGCAAGGGCTTCTGGAAAATTTACAAGAAGGTCAAGAAATTGAAGGAAAAGTCGCAAGATTAACTGATTTTGGTGTATTTGTTGATTTAGGTGGAATTGATGGTTTGGTCCATATTTCCCAACTCTCACATGACCATGTAGAACAGGCAAGTGATGTAGTAAGTGAGGGCGAGACAATTAAAGTTAAGGTTCTATCGGTTAATCCAGAAACAGAGCGTATTTCCTTATCCGTTAAAGCAACTCTACCTGGACCATGGGAAGCTGTTGAAGATCAAATTTCAACTGGTAGTGTTGTGGAAGGTACAGTTAAGCGCCTTGTCCATTTCGGTGCATTTGTGGAAGTATTACCTCAAGTAGAGGGTTTGGTTCATATATCTCAAATTTCAACAGAACACATTGGTACACCACAGGAAGTACTGGAAGTTGGACAGACTGTTAAAGCTAAAGTATTAGATGTTAATCAGGCTGAAAAACGAATTTCATTGAGTATCAAAGAAGTTGAAGAAGAGCAGAATCAACAAGAATTAAAATCGTATAAAAAAGAAGATGATGATGCTGGTTTCTCTTTAAGTGATATGATTGGCGACCAACTTGATCAATTCAAGAAATAGATAGCCTGATCGAATATTTTTTATTGATCTATGGAGCAAGTAGGGAAAATATATTCTCTACTTGCTTTTCATTGTTATTAATAATAAGTGCAACCAGATCAAAGC
This sequence comes from Amphibacillus sediminis NBRC 103570, assembly GCF_001552275.1. Classification (GTDB taxonomy): domain Bacteria; phylum Bacillota; class Bacilli; order Bacillales; family Amphibacillaceae; genus Amphibacillus_B; species Amphibacillus_B sediminis. The sequence continues at coordinate 123,185 of NZ_BCQW01000001.1, read as the reverse complement.
ATGTAGCAAAGCTGATCGTTTCTAATACCTATCATTTAAACAGAGTCTCTTTACATAGGTAACATGTTTAATCGTTTACTTGCTATAAATAGCTTATTTCGTATAAATATGATATATATCCCCAATTTCCCTTGAATCTTATCTGTACCTAACGAGATGGATTCTCTGCAAAACTAAAAGCTTATCATAATTAGCGTTTAGTCTCACCTCTTTCAAGCCATAATAATGGTATGGGGGTGAACCGTATGTTCTTCTATTGGATCAGTTGGTTAGCCATTTCTTATTTCACCTTTTTCAAACCAAAATCAAGTAGGATTAGGGCAGCGATCATCGTGTTACTTTTATTAAATATCATTTTAATTAATCATTACATGTCTTTAGGGAACTTAGATGTATCGTTACCATTTTTCTATTGTTTGATCTTGATTTTATTTATCTTGCTTAAAAAACGACTTCGAGTAACACAGCTTTTTATATTGTGTGGTTTAATTTTAAGTTTTGTCGGTACTCGTTATTTATTAATTACTAGTCCAATATGGCTCTTTTTTAATGAGTATGCCATCACAAGTATTCTGCTGATCATGATGGTCTCTTTTTATACCAAACAATTAAATGAAAAACTAGTATTATTCTCAGCTGCGTTTTTTATTGGCGAGCTTTTTTATAGTATGAATGTTCGTTTACTGGATTGGTTTTTGATATTAGGGAGCCCTATTTTTTTTATTTGCTTTTATATTAGTTTAGTATGGTTACTTGTTTATGATAAGCTAGCCGCTAATAGGTGAGTCATCTATTTAAAGATGAACAGTCATGAGCTGCTTCTATACTTTATCTTTGGGAAAAGATTGTTTAAATAACTATCTTTTGCTAAACTATATAAGTTAGTGAGTGATTAAGTTAATGATTAAGATAAAGAAAGGATGAACCTTTCATGCGAAAATCTATTGTAGCAATTGTCGGAAGGCCGAATGTTGGAAAATCAACGATCTTTAATCGTTTAGTAGGTGAAAGGATTTCGATTGTCGAGGATGTCCCTGGTGTAACACGTGATCGCATTTATGCTGAAGCTGAATGGTTAACCACGAAATTTAATCTAATTGATACTGGTGGAATAGAGTTAGGGGATGAACCTTTATTAGTTCAAATGCGTGAACAAGCTGATATGGCAATTAATGAAGCTGATGTTATTATTTTTATCGTTAATGGTCGTGAAGGGATTACATCAGCAGATGAGGAGGTTGCTAAAATCCTCTATAAATCAAATAAACCAGTTGTATTAGCGGTTAACAAAGTGGACAACCCTGAAATGCGTGAAGATATTTATGAATTTTATAGCTTAGGATTCGGAGAACCATTTCCAATCTCAGGAACACACGGTTTGGGACTTGGAGATATGCTTGATAAAGTGATTGAATATTTCCCAACATTAGAAGTTGAGCAAGTTGACCAAGATACTATTTATTTTAGCTTAATTGGACGCCCGAATGTTGGGAAGTCTTCTCTAGTTAATGCGTTATTACAGCAGGAAAGAGTGATTGTCAGTGATATAGCTGGTACAACTCGTGATGCGATCGATACCCCATTTACTAAGGAAGGTCAAGATTATGTGATCATCGATACCGCAGGAATGAGAAAACGTGGAAAAATATATGAGTCAACTGAACGATACAGTATTATGCGTGCTTTGAAAGCAATTGAACGGTCAGACGTTGTCCTGTCCTTAATTGATGCTGAAACTGGGATTATCGAACAAGATAAGAAGATTGCCGGCTATGCTCACCAAGCAGGAAAGGCCGTTGTTATTGTCGTTAACAAATGGGATACAGTAGAGTCCGATCAAAAAGCTATGAAAGATTTTGAACAAAAGCTCAGAGTCCATTTCCCATTTTTAGACTATGCGCCAATTGTCTTTTTATCCGCACTGACCAAAAAGCGGACACATACGCTTTTACCTCAAGTGCGATTGGCAAGTGAAAATCATGTTAAACGTGTTGAGACCAACGTATTGAACGATGTGGTAATGGATGCGGTAGCCATGAATCCCACGCCAACTATGAATGGAAAGCGACTCAAGATTTTATATGTAACACAAGTTGCTGTAAAGCCTCCTACCTTTGTCGTCTTTGTTAATGAGCCTGAATTGTTGCATTTTTCATATGAACGGTTTTTAGAAAATCGGATTCGTGAGGCTTTTGGCTTCGAAGGTACACCAATAAAAATATATGCAAGAAAACGTAGCTAGGGAGTGTCTTAGGATGGAAAAAGTAGCCGTATTAGGAGCAGGGAGCTGGGGAACAGCGCTAGCAATGGTTTTACATGAGAATGGTCATGATATCAGACTTTGGACAAACGACTCTGAACATGCTAAAAATATGAATCAGACTCATCAAAACTCTGCTTATTTACCAGATGTGTCATTACCAGAGACATTAACCGCATATCATTCTCTTTCGGAAGCATTAGCCGAAGTATCGGCGATTGTTTTTGTTTTGCCTACAAAGGCAATTCGGTCCGTTTGTCAGCAAGTCCGTGATGTTTTAAAGCATAAAGTCACCATTATCCATGGGACGAAAGGAATTGAACCTAAAACCTTTAAACGTGTTTCCGAACTCATAGCAGAGGAAATTCCTGAGCACTTATATGAGGATATTGTTGTTTTATCAGGTCCAAGTCATGCAGAAGAAGTAAGTATTAAACAGCCAACAACTGTTACCGCTTCTTCAAACTCAGAACAAGCCGCTCACCATGCGCAGGACTTATTCATTAATGACCGATTTCGTGTATATACCAATAAAGATATTATCGGTGTTGAATTAGGTGGATCGCTAAAAAATATTATTGCTTTAGGAGCAGGCATATCTGATGGGTTAGGTTATGGTGATAATGCGAAAGCAGCCCTTGTGACAAGAGGTCTTGCGGAAATAGCTCGCTTAGGAACAGCTATGGGTGCAGATCCATTGACCTTTGTCGGCTTGACTGGTATGGGCGATCTTATTGTAACTTCAACCAGCAAGCATAGTCGAAATTGGCGGACAGGAAACATGTTAGCAAAGGGGAAGAGCTTAGATACAATCCTTGATGAAATGGGGATGGTCGTGGAAGGTGTCCGCACTGCAGAAGCGGCTTATCATCTAGCTAAGAAGAAAGGGATAGAAATGCCAATTACTTCAGGTATCTATCATGTTTTATTCAAAGGGGCTAGCCCACGCGAAGTAGTTGATCAATTAATGACCCGTGTTAGACGAACGGAAACTGATGAGATTCATTCTATGTTAAAGCAGTATTATCAAGCCTAACAATGAACAGCTTTATCTTCTCTTGCATATAGTATCATGAATATGCTAAGCAAGGAGGAGAATAGGTGAGCGATTTCCAGAAGGGTATATTTGATCACATTCAGAACAAAGCAAATATTAAACCTGAACAGGTATTTAAGGTAGCTCAATCTGTACAAAATGCTGATTTTACAGACGAGGCAACTGTTAGAGACTTAGTTAAGCAGCTTAGTCAGCTAGCCAATAAACCGATATCGAAGGAAAAGGAAGATAAGCTAGTTAATTCCATTACCAAAAATAATTTACCCCATGATCTTAATACGTTAGGACAACTATTTAAAAAGTAACTTATTTTAGGCATTCGCTTATACAATTCATGTTGCTACGCATAAACTATTATGCACAAGCATTCACATTAAAGTTGCCCTGGGTATTAATTTTAGTCAATCCGAGTTAGAGTGCCCCTTCTAGCTCGGTTTTTTATTTTTGTAACGATTCTATGTAAATGCAATGTCATATGATTTTAACATGCATTCAACATCTCGTTTACAGATAACCTCGTCAAAGCCAGCATTGCTATTACGGACGAACTGGTTTCAATATAAAACAATTATGTGCTAACTTAGTACTAGTTTTACATATAGATAATTAATAAAATCAAGTGGACGTACTAAATCTACACCTAGCTTTAAGTATTTTTAAGAAAACTTATCCTTTAGCTGAAAATATCTTTGAATCAACTGTCATAATCTATTGGGACAACATCATAGACTTTAAGTGTCAGAGCATCGTACTTAACGACGTCGAAGGAGTCCGGGAGGGGATTATGTGGAAAAAGTAGATATTTTCAAAGATATTTCTAAACGAACGAACGGTGATATTTATTTAGGTGTTGTTGGAGCAGTGCGTACCGGTAAATCAACTTTCATAAAGAAATTTATGGAAAAAGTTGTTTTGCCCAATATGCGAGATGAAGGTGATCGAGCACGAGCACAGGACGAATTACCACAAAGTGCTGCTGGAAAAACAATCATGACGACAGAACCTAAATTTGTTCCAAATCAAGCCGTTCACCTTGAGGTAGACGAAGGATTAGGTGTTAATGTTCGTCTGGTGGATTGTGTAGGCTATACCGTTAATAGTGCTCAAGGTTTTGAGGATGAAAACGGCCCGCGAATGATTCACACACCATGGTATGAGGAACCTATTCCATTTCACGAAGCAGCCGAAATAGGCACTAGGAAGGTGATTCAAGAACATTCAACAATTGGAGTTGTTATTACAACAGATGGTTCGATTGGTGAGATCCCTCGTCAGGATTTTGTTGAAGCGGAATCACGGATTGTGGAGGAGCTAAAAGAAGTTGGTAAACCGTTTATTATGGTGATCAATTCAACCAAGCCTTATCACGAGGACACTGAGCTTTTACGCCAAGCTTTAAACGAGCAGTATGATATCCCTGTTTTAGCTATGAGTGTAGAAAGTATGCAGGAAGATGACGTGTACAATGTACTGAGAGAAGCCTTATTTGAGTTTCCTGTTCTCGAAGTGAATGTTAATCTTCCAAGCTGGGTCATGGTCTTAAATGAAGATCACTGGCTCAGATTAAGCTATCATGAAGCCATTCAAGAAACGGTCAAAGATATCAAACGATTACGTGATGTTGACCGAGTAGTAGGTCATTTTGATGAATATGATCATATTGAACACGCTAAAATCAATGGTATCGAGATGGGTGAGGGCATTGCTGAAATTGATTTAGATGCACCGAGCTATCTATATGACCAAGTACTTAAAGAAATTGTAGGTGAGGAGATTAGAGGAAAGGATCACTTACTCGAGCTTATGCAGGATTTCGCTGAAGCCAAACGTGAGTATGATCAAATTGCTGACGCTCTGAATATGGTTAAGCAAACGGGATATGGGGTGGCGGCACCAACAGTTAATGATATGACCTTAGACGAACCAGAAATCATTCGACAAGGCACACGATTTGGTGTTCGATTAAAGGCGATCGCGCCATCTATTCACATGATAAAGGTTGATGTCGAATCTGAATTCTCCCCAATTATTGGTACTGAGAAGCAAAGTGAAGAGCTTGTTCGATATCTAATGCAAGATTTTGAAGATGACCCACTTTCTATTTGGCAATCAGATATATTTGGGCGTTCCTTAAGTTCGATTGTTCGTGAAGGTATTCAAGGAAAGTTATCATTAATGCCAGAAAATGCTCGATATAAGCTAAAAGAAACACTTGAGAAAATTGTCAACCAAGGGTCAGGGGGGTTAATTGCGATCATTCTTTAACGACTTGAATTCCAAGTCGTTTTTATTTTTTTGGGTATTTGGATTATCGCATGGAAAAAAACCTTAAAAGGTTGTTGGTCTAATCCGAGAGTAAACTTGCAATATTCTACAATTCATGCTATCAATTATTGATTGATTTTTATCATCCCTTGTTTTAAGATAATAGTAATATTAAATGGGTGGGGGTATTCTAATCATGATGATGGCAGTGTTCTTGACAGTTATTCAATAACTACAAATTGAATAACAATGATGCTTGAAAAACCCTTGATAGATTAGGGTTATTTGTTGTGTGATTTTCAAGTATCAGCAGTCAATGAACTTAATCATCATAATGCCGTTAAATATGCTGTCTAACACACGTGTTAATACAGTTTATAAATAACGTTTACAAGAGGTCGTGATGAATCTTAAGATGGTTCATCACGGCTTTTTTGTGCTCTTAATTCGGCGTTCTGAAAATTGGAGGCGTTAGTATGACTCTTTATTTTGCCAGCATATTGTCTGGATTAGAATACGTTTTATCAAATGAAATTAACAACAAGGTGAGTGATTCTGAAATAATTCAAATAAATAGAGGAAAAGTTTTCTTTACCACAGCTGAGTCTTTTACATGCTTAAGTTCTTTAAGGTCGGCAGATAATTTATTTCAAGTGATTGATCAATTTCAAATTGGACCACATAAAAAGCACTTATCTCAGGTAATTGAGCGAATATCCCAGTTGGATTTGGATTTTATTGATCATAAAGATTTATATTGGGTAAATGCGAGCCGTAAAGGAAAACAAACCTATAGTCGTTTTGAAGTAGCAAAAAAAGCAATGGAGGGCATTAAAAAGCGTTACCCTGATTGGAACATTGGAACACCCCAAAATCATCAAGTAGAATTTAGACTCGACATTGAACATCATCATGTGATTTTTTCATTTCGACTTACAAATGCGACGTTTCGTTTTCGTAATCAGAATCGACAGTTCTCTCGTGCATCATTACTTCCCTCTGTGGCTCATGCGATGGTGTGGTTATCAGATCCAAAATCGACAGATATTTTCGTAGACCTTTGTTGCGGTTCAGGCACAATTTTGTCTGAACGAGCGACATACCCTGCAAATCGGATCATTGGTGGCGATATATCTGACCCGGTCATAAAAATAGCCCAAAATAATCTTGATGATTCGATGGTGGAAGTCAATGTTTGGGATGCAAGGAAATTGCCTTTTGCTACTGGTTATGTCAATAAAATTGTAACTAATCTTCCATTTGGTAGACAAATTTCCCCCGACGAGGATTTAGAATTGTTCAATCACCATACTATGACTGAAGTAGGTAGAGTATTGAAGCTGGGCGGGAGAGCGGTTATTTTGTCTGAGAGTGCTAATCAATTGTTATGGGAAGCAAAACGATTAGGGCTTTTTTGTCTGAAATCTTATTCTCTGAGTTTGAAGGGGGTAAATCCTACCTTGTTTGTATTTGAAAAACAAGATGAACAAAGAAGGGAGTAGCCATTTAAGAGAAAAATTCATTAAAAGCAAAAAACAGATGGTAGTCAAGCAGAGCATATCTTTTGATGATAATGTGTCGAAAGTAGTTTACAAAATGGTTATCGATTTAAAGAAATTTCAAAAAAGAGATATTATCCTTATGGTAAGGAGTAACAATGTTAACCAATATGCTTAACCGTTCATTGATATCAAGAAAGGGAGAACGATTATCGTTTTTTGCTAGAGTCCAAGACTCCACATCCTACCCATTGGCCAAAATGCGGTACGTTTGCAAGGAGCTACGGCAAAATACTAATTATTTTTTGATTGTCTTTCTTGACTATCATTTTGTAACTAAGCGGATATCATCCAAATCTGGAGGATCATCAAATCTCATATATCTAATTACTTTTATCTCAGACTCTTTTATTTTTTAAAAATGACTCTTTTCCGATTTTTTCGATATAATCTTAGTTTATAAAAATATAAAACTGCAATGAAACCATTGTTCATGATGGTGAATCATAAAACAAATTTTGATTTAATATTACAATAAGTGACAATAACTTTAAACTTTTTTGACATAAAGATTAAAAATTGAGATAAAAGAAGCACTTTTCCATTAGGTATTTTGAACAAATTTTATGATTATTAAATAATTATTGTGTTTTTGGTTGAATTTAACGGTAAAGTCGTTTATTATAAGCCTAGTCATCAATAATTTTGATGAACTGAAGTATAGAATTTGCAAAAATTGTGAACAAATGGAGTATAACCATTTAAGTTCGTATGCTTCATGGATTTAAATGTGGGAGGAGGTGAATATCATGAACAAGACAGATTTAATTAATGCTGTTGCAGAGAAAAGCGAACTATCAAAAAAAGATGCGACTAAAGCTGTAGATGCCGTTTTTGAATCAATCATGGATTCACTAAAAGATGGTGAAAAAGTACAGTTAATTGGTTTTGGTAACTTTGAAGTTCGTGAGCGTGCTGCCCGTAAAGGCCGTAACCCACAAACTGGTGCTGAGATTGAAATCCCAGCTAGCAAAGTTCCAGCTTTCAAACCAGGAAAAGCCCTTAAGGATAGCGTGAAATAATTTCTACATAGGGCAATACGACAAAGGGTGCAGTTTATCTGTACCCTTTTTCTTTATTCTTAGTTATAAGATTAATTAATTTGATAGGATCATCATAGTTACTGATGTTTACATATACGATTCTAAAATTAGAGCTTGCAACAATTGATTTGGATTAAACCTGATTTATCGCAGTGTAACTGGCTGGGGCTGCGATTACTCGCCCCATCGAAGGGCTTTTGTAAGCCTTCCCCTTTAAGAAATAAGGGAACACGTCATGTCTAAGTGGGAGGTCCAACAGCCAGTAACGGCACTAACGTTCAGTGTGTGAGTGAGGAAACTGACTAAGTTCGCGACGTCATGTCGCAACGTCTGCACGAGCACATCCTATGCCTCGAAACCCCCACTAAACGAAGTTTTTTTATCCGAGTACTAGAGACATTGATTTCTATACAGGGTTTATAGCCAACATTGCTTTTGATGTTAACTGCTTTTCTGTTTAGTTTTAGCCAATAATGATGAGGAAGTAGAGGTATAGTATATGCTATAATAGACTATACTAATGATCAGTTTACTTTCTGATTCGGAGGCTTACATGGAGACTCAACAATTAATAGAAAAAGCTGCCATCCAATTAAAAAAAGAGTTAAAAGACTGTTCATTAACGGTAATGCCATCTAAAATACTAAATACTACTGATTATCTTGAAATCATCTCAGCTATTATCCAACTGTCAGATTGGAAAGAAGAGAAGAAAGTCGCCAGTATTGTGGCAACCATGCTTGTTCAATTATCGTTAGATGTTCATGACCAGATAAATAATAATCAAATCGATCAATATCAACATTCAAGAATTATTTTACAAGGGGATATTTTGAGCAGTCGATATTATATGCTTCTTGCTTTATATGATGAGATTGCTTTAATTAAACAATTTGCCTCAGCCATCAAGCGAATTAACAGTTGGAAAATGTGGCTCACAGATTTAAATGCAGGTGAGCTTAATCGATATGTTAAAACTAAGATTAAGATTGAGACAGAAGTGATCAACTGTCTAGCGCGGTATTTCAGCTTACAACAATTCGAGAATTGCTTTACTTCTTTTTATCTCTATCTGTTTTGGCAAAATGAACATCATTTATTCAAAAAATCCATTAAAAGTGAATGTGCTAAAATTTATCAACAAGGCTGTAGCAAACAAGGACAGCTTCAGCCGTACCACACATGGGTAAACTACCATCTTAATTTATCGCGGAAGACCTTAGAGCATAAGCTTATTGATCAGCAGCAGGATTTACCGTTGTTCTATAATGTTATGACAGCTAAATTCGCTACTTATCGAAATCATACCGAATCAGACCTTGAAGCCAGGCTGTAAACGCGTACCTAATCATTTAAGTATAGGATGAACTTTATGCAATTACCTAAACAATATCATCGTTTGAATCATGATGCCGAACAAGTAGAAGAACTGCTTTATCAAACCTTACTTGATGCCGATGATTTAATTAAAGAACAAAGTATTCAGTTGTTGAAATCTGGTGGTAAGCGGATTCGCCCGTTACTATGTCTAATATCAAGTTGTTTTGGTTCTAACTCCCCAACCCTAAGAATACGATCGGCGGCTGTATTAGAATTAATTCATATGGCTTCATTAGTCCATGATGATATGATCGATTGTGCACCTATCCGACGTGGACAGCCTACGATCCATCAAAAGTACAACAATCAGGTTGCGACCCGCATTGGTGATTATATCTTTGCGACCGCACTTGAGCAGATTGCTACCATAAAAGATGTCAAAATACATAATCTCTTAGCGTATACATTAAACCAATTATCTGTTGGGGAGCTTGAACAATTGCGGTCACGTTACTCGATCGATCTTTCAGTCAAAAACTATCTAAGGAAAATTCGAAATAAAACGGCATTGTTAATTGCAACATGTTGTAAAATGGGAGCAATGATTGGCCAAACAACAGAAAAGCTACAAAGACATCTTTACTTTTACGGCTATTATTTGGGTATGTCTTATCAAATTATTGATGATATATTAGACTTTACTCAATCAGAGCAACAATTAGGCAAGCCAAATGGGCAGGATTTAGTAGAAGGATATATAACCTTACCTACACTAATTGCACTTGAGGACAGATCCTTATACAGCGATTTAGCACAACTCTATCAGTACTATGATCGAAACAAACCATCTGACTACCAAGTGATCATCGATCAAATCAAACGTACGAATGCAATTGAGCAGTCTAAACGAATCGCTAATCAATACCTTAACAAGGCAATAAATATTGTAAAGCAATTGCCTAATCAGGCTGAAAAGCAGTTATTAATGCAAATGGCTGCTTACTTGAGTCAAAGGAGTTATTAGTGCTACCGGTTACCTCCAGAGCTGTTAAGCTACTGATTACTGAGATAAAAGGAGATTATGCAAATGTCAGACTATCAAGTTTTTACACAACAAATTAAAGAAAAAACCGGTATTGACTTAAACCTTTATAAAGAAGTCCAAATGAAACGACGGCTGACTTCACTACGTGATAAAAAAGGGTTTAAAGACTTTAAAAGTTATTTTGTTGCACTTGATCAAGAACCGGATTTATTATCAGAGCTTTTAGACAAAATGACCATTAATGTATCAGAATTTTATCGAAATTCAGTAAGGTGGCAAGTGCTTGAAAAAAAGTTATTACCAAATTTACTTAAAAAGAAGAAGAATTTAAAAATCTGGAGTGCAGCATGTTCAACAGGAGATGAGCCTTATACGATTGCGATGATGCTTGGTCAATATGTCGATTTAAACCAGATTACTATCTTGGCAACTGATATTGATGAGAACATTCTGCAACGTGCACAACAAGGTATCTACACCGAACGCGCTTTAAAAGAAGTACCAAGTGAATTAAAGGACAAATATTTTACATACGAAAACCCCCATTACGTTATTGATGAGAAAATCAAGAAAGCGATCACGTTTAAAAAGCATAATCTTTTGTCAGACCCTTATCCATCGAATTTCGATTTAATTGTTTGTCGAAATGTATTAATTTACTTTACAGAGGAGGCCAAAGCTTCTGTTTATCATAAATTCAGTCAATCCTTAAATAGTGAAGGGATATTGTTTGTTGGTAGTACTGAACAAATTTTTAGTCCTGAGAAATATCAATTTAGCGTGATCGATACCTTTTTTTATCAAAAAATAGATTGATAGATTTTAAGGTGATGCAGGAAGGTCATTCATTCAATTAAAAGAGTTGAAGCCGTACCAGGAAAAAGCCATTCCATCCAGACAACTCTCTGTAGTTATGAATAAACAGATCCATTACTAAAAAGTCTATATATTTTAGAAAAAAAAGAATTTTCTATTAATTACTACACACAGATTAGCAAAGGTATGTTATATTAATAAAAATTATATAGAATACAGGGGGAATCTGTTTATGCGTTATTTAACGGCGGGGGAATCGCATGGAAAACAGCTCACCACTATTGTGGAGGGTGTTCCAGCTTTACTACCACTAACAACTGATGATATTAATCAATCACTACTCCGTAGACAAAAAGGACACGGTCGTGGTAAACGCATGCAAATTGAAAAGGACTTAGTGAATATAGCAGGCGGTGTGAGACATGGCTATACACTGGGGTCTCCCATTGCACTTATTGTTGAGAATGACGATTTTAAGCATTGGCAAGATATCATGGGCGAAGATCCCATTGACTTAGACAAAGAGATAAGGCGAACAGTTACGCGCCCTAGACCAGGTCATGCAGATTTAAATGGGGCCATTAAATATGGACATCGTGATATGCGAAATATTTTAGAGCGATCATCGGCTCGTGAAACAGCTGCTCGTGTCGCTGCTGGTGCAGTAGCCAAAACCTTGTTAACACAATTAGACATTAACATCGTCGGTTATGTAAATGAAATTGCTGGGATTAAGGCCCAGGAGAAACAAGAGTTAAGTTTTGATGAAAAAGTCGAAATCTCTGAGACATCACCAGTTCGTTGTTTGGATCAGGAGGCTGGACAAAAGATGATGGCAGCAATTGACCAAGCGAAGGCAGACGGTGATTCAATTGGAGGAATCTGCGAAGTTTATGTAGAGGGTATCCCGGCTGGGATTGGTTCGTATGTTCATTATGATCGAAAGCTAGATGCACGGATTGCTTTTGCTGTACAAAGTATTAATGCATTTAAGGGAGTAGAATTTGGTCTCGGTTTCGAAGCAGCACGTCGTAATGGTAGTGAGGTACACGATGAAATTATTTGGTCAAAAGAAACTGGTTTCAAGCGAAAGACCAATAATTTAGGAGGATTTGAAGGTGGCATGACATCTGGAATGCCAATTATCGTTAAGGGCGTGATGAAGCCCATACCTACCTTATACAAGCCATTACAAAGTGTGGATATTGAATCTAAAGAGCCATTTAATGCGAGTATTGAGCGGTCGGATTCTTGTGCGGTTCCTGCTGCAGCAGTAGTAATGGAACACGTCGTGGCCTTTGAGATAGCAAAAGCTATCCTAGAACAATTTCCAAACGATCAATTTCCTAAATTAAAAGCAGCATTTGACCAATATCGTGAAGAAGTAAGGTGCTTCTAATGCAAAAGTTATCGATCAAAACGAGTACAAATCAGTATCAGGTTATGATTGGGAGTGGGCTAAGGTTTCGCGTGTCAGATTTTCTGACTAGGTCATACAGTAGTATTTTAATTGTGACCGATAGCAATATAGAAGAGCTCTATCTCCATGATGTCATAGCAGGGCTATCCACCTTCACCAATATCAATTATACAGTTGTACCTGCTGGAGAAGGATCGAAGAATAGTCGGGTTTATTTTGACATTATGACTGAAGCGATTCAATCAGGATTAGATCGTGATGGTCTGATCATAGCTCTAGGGGGCGGAATGATTGGCGATCTTGCTGGGTTCGTCGCTGCCACTTTTATGCGAGGTATTGACTTTATTCAGATGCCAACCACCATTCTGGCCCATGACAGTAGTGTAGGTGGAAAGGTAGCCATCAATCATCCAGAAGGTAAAAATTTAATTGGAAGCTTCTATCCACCTCAGGCTGTGATTTATGATCTTGATACACTGCAGACATTACCTTTAACGGAAATGAGATCAGGCTATGCAGAAATTGCTAAGCATAGCATGATTCATCAACCTTCTTTTTGGCAAGACATTAGCAAAGTGAAGATTCGGTTGCCACTAAACGAAGACCAACTCATGCAAGATTTACTAAGGGGAATTGAGGTCAAAGCAGCAATTGTTGAGCAAGATGAGCGAGAGTCTAATATTAGGCAGTATTTAAATTTTGGCCATACTCTTGGTCATGCGTTGGAAGCAGAGCTTGGCTATGGTAGAATAACTCATGGTGAAGCTGTAGCGCTTGGCATGCTGTTTGCAATTAAGGTAAGTGAGCATGTGTTTAATTGTTCATTACCTTATACAGAATTCAAAGAGTGGTTAAAAGATAATCATTATCCAATATCTTTACCAGCACTATCAAAGCAGCATTTACTAACAAGAATGAAACGTGATAAAAAGGCGAAAAAACAGACGATTCAGTTTGTCTTATTAAAAGAGTTAGGTCAGCCAACCATAGAGCATATCGAGGATCAACACATGCTTGTTTGGTTAGAAGAGTTTTTTAGAGAGTTGGTGAGTTTTTGATAAGAGGTGTACGTGGTGCAACAACAGTCACATTGAATGATGAAAAAGAAATCATAGACAATACACGAGCTTTAATTGTTGAAATGATAAAGCAAAATAATATAAATCCAGATCAAGTAGCTTCTGTCCTTGTTTCCGTCACAGACGACTTAAATGCTGCTTTTCCAGCTAAACCCATTCGTGAGTTAGATGGGTGGAGTTATGTTCCAGTGATGTGTATGCGTGAAATTAATGTACCTAATGGGCTGACTAAATGTATTAGAATTATGATGACGATTAATACATCAGTGGCACAGAAAGATATTATTCATGTTTATCAAAACAACGCAAAGCAACTTAGACCAGATTTATTGAAATAATAGGGGGAGAACTGTCGTGAAAGCAAAGAAAGTATTTGAGTCAATGTCGCCTTATAAACCAGGTAAACAAATCGAAGATGTAAAAAAAGAATTTAATTTAACTAAAATTGTCAAGCTGGCTTCAAATGAAAATCCGTTTGGGTATTCTGCGACAGTTGATCAAGTGGTCAAAGAATATGGGAATCATTTTGAAATTTATCCTGATGGTTATGCTGCTGAGCTCCGTGCTTTATTAAGTGAGCAATTGGCTGTTGATCCTGATCAACTTGTGTTCGGCTGTGGTTCAGATGAAGTTATTGATATCATCTGTCGCACTTATTTAGATGCTGGTGCTAACACGATTATGGCGACACCTACATTTCCTCAATATAAACACAATGCACTCATTCAGGGAGCAGAAATAAAGGAAATTCCATTGATAGATGGATACCATGACCTTGACGGGATGCTCGATGCGATTGATCAACAAACCAAGGTTGTGTGGCTCTGCTCACCAAATAATCCAACAGGCTGTTTGATTAATAAGCAATCACTGCAATCCTTCATAGATAGATGTCCAGAGCACGTCTTGGTTGTCATTGATCAAGCCTATTATGAATATATTACGGATGAAGATGCTCCAGATCTAATTGCTTTTATGAACCAGTATCCTAACGTGATTGTACTTCGAACCTTTTCAAAGGCTTATGGCTTGGCCGGTCTTAGAATCGGATATGGTGTTGCATCATTAGCGGTTAGCCAAGCATTGAATATTGCTAGGGGTCCGTTTAATACAACGCTGTTAGCCCAAAAAGCCGCTATTTCAGCCCTTAACGACAAAGCATTTTTAATGCATTCTGTTACAGAAACAGTAAAAAACAGAGCGAAGCTTATGGCATTTTGTGACCAGCATGACTTAGATTATTATGACTCAGAGACCAACTTTCTGTTCATTAAACTGCCGGTGTCTGGTGATGCGATTTTTGAATACTTATTGACCAAAGGATTTATTGTTCGGTCTGGTGAGGCATTAGGCCATCCAAATGGTGTTCGTATTACAATCGGTGATCATGAAGACATGAATGAGCTCCAAGATCATATCGAGGCATTTTTGACAGAGCACGTGGGAGCTGGATCTAAGTGAAAAAACGCATTTTAATTGCTGGGCTAGGCTTGATTGGCGGTTCGATAACATTAAGCTTAAAGGCGACCAATCAACACCATCTGATTGGTTATGATGTCAATCATGATAGCTTAACATATGGGATGGAGCATGGTTTTTTTGATCAAATCACAGATGATTTCCAGCAAACGATTAAGACTGTAGATGTGTGTATTTTAGCAGCTCCGGTTTCTAAGACAATTGAACTTATTCATCAAATTAGTCAGGTTGAATTTACTCGTCCAATTATCATCACAGATGTCTCCTCGGTAAAGGGCAATATAATGAAAGCTGCAGAGTCGATTACTTCGCCGTTTGTCACCTTTATCGGCGGTCACCCAATGGCGGGTTCCCACAAGAAGGGAATTGAAGCAGCCAAGGAGCATCTATTTGAGAACGCCATTTATATTTTGACGCCGACCAAGGCAGCTAGTATGCAATCGATTCAAGAGTTAAAAAACATTTTATCTGTTACTAATTCGATATTTCTTGAATTGGAACCAAAGGAACATGATGAAATGACAAGTGTCATCTCTCATTTTCCTCATTTAATTGCTTCTTCGCTAGTCCATCAGGCTAAAAGCTGGCAACAAAAGTATACAAAAATTCCAAGTTTAGCGGCTGGAGGCTTTCGTGATATTACACGAATTGCTTCAAGTAACCCTGCAATGTGGCAGGATATTTTTTTTCAGAATAAGAAAGTGCTATCTCGTTTAATAACGGATTGGATTAAAGAAATGGAGAGCTTGAAGCAATTACTTGAGACTGATGATAAAGTATCGATGTATCATTATCTTGAGCAAGCTAGAGAATATCGTGATGGTCTAGATAGACGTAAGCGCGGTGCGATTCCAGCGTTCTATGACTTGTATGTTGATATTTTTGATCAGCCAGGTGCACTTTTACAGGTTGTAACACTGATAGCAGAACAAGAAATTAGTATCAAAAATATTGAGATTCTTGAAACGAGAGAAGAAGTAACAGGAGTACTACGATTAAGTTTAATCAGCAAAGCTGATCAGATAAAGAGTCATCGATTACTGATTGATAATGGATATGAAACGACATTAGTAGAGTAGGGGGTCTATCAACTTGCAACATATCAAACTTAAGGGCCAAAGGGGTGTTTTGCGAGGAAAGCTTTGCGTTCCTGGAGATAAATCAATTTCTCACCGTTCCGTCATCTTAGGTTCCCTCGCCAAAGGAACAACAATAATCACCAATTTCCTTAATGGTGAGGATTGTCTTGCTACCATTGCTGCATTTAGAGCAATGGGGATAGAGATTGAGCAAGACAATCAAGTCGTCACCATTACTGGCAAAGGTATTGAAGAATTGAAAGAACCATTAGAACCCATTAATCTTGGTAATTCGGGGACAACAGCCCGGTTGTTATTAGGAGTATTAGCCGGTTTACCTTTTCATTCAACTCTCTATGGTGATAATTCACTAACGAAACGCCCAATGGATCGAATCACCGATCCTCTCCGAACAATGGGGGCTAAAATTGATGGACGTGCTAAGGGTAAATACCTTCCTTTAGCAGTAAGAGGGCAGCAACTAACTGGAATCACTTATCATCCGCCAGTAAAGAGTGCACAGGTCAAGTCAGGAGTTCTACTGGCTGGGCTGTTAGCGGAAGGAACAACCACTGTAGTCGAAAAAACTAAAACTCGTGATCATACAGAGAACATGCTACAAGCCTTTGGAGCAAAAGTTGATGTCCAAGGTCTTACAGTTAAGATAAAAGGTAAGCAGTCTTTAAAGGGGACATCCATTCAAGTTCCTGGCGATATCTCTTCGGCAGCCTTTTTTATTGGAGCGGCAGCAATGGTTCCAGGTAGTAAAATTACCATAGAGCATGTTGGATTAAATCCTACACGGACAGGTATTCTTGATGTAGTGAAAGCCATGGGCGCAAAGCTTTCTATTGTTGAAACATCAACTATTGGTGGGGAGAAGGTTGGAACCATCACCGTTGAATATTCTGAGCTTAAAGGTATAACGATTGCTGGTGATGTAATCCCAAGAATGATTGATGAGCTACCGATTGCTGCTTTACTAGCTACTCAAGCGAAAGGGGAAACGGTCATTAAGGATGCCGAAGAATTGCGGTTTAAAGAAACGGATCGTATCGCAACAGTCGCTAATGTTTTGACTAAATTAGGTGCTCATATTAACCCAACAGAAGATGGGATGGTTATTAAGGGTGTGACACCGTTGACTGGGACAAACGTTGAATCTTATGGTGATCATCGTATTGGGATGATGATTGCGATTGCCTCTTTAGTTTGTCAGCAGGAAGTGATATTAGAAAATCCTGATGCGATTAATGTTTCTTATCCAGGCTTTTTTGAAGATTTAAATAAACTAGTTTAGCCAAAGCTAAGCGTATCTTTAAACAGATGCGTTTGGCTTTTCATCTTTTCTAGGACCAATTCCCACGCGCTATCGGCTATATACAACACGCTTTGAACAATGGATGCTGGTACAAGAAATGGTTAGACGTATTGAGAGATTTGGGCTAAACGATTAAAGTTTTAGTGACTCACTTTTTAATTGAATAATCTATGCTTTTTCGATATGATGAAGCTATTCTAAGCAAGTAGTGAAAGGACTGGACCATTAGTGAATCAAATTTACCAAGCCGTACAGCTTATTGAAAATGACCAAGTTGATCAAGCATTAACGATATTAAAGCAATACAAGTCTAAAGCAACTGAAGAAGAACAATTTTCCATAGCTGATTTATATTTGGAATTAGGGTTATTAGAGGAAGCAAGGGAGCTATTATTAAATTTATTAGCAAGCAATCCGAATGACGGACAGATTATGTTAACTTTAGCGGAAATTTATATTGAATCTGATCAGGATCAAGAGGCACTCGACTTGTTAACGAAAATCGATGTTAATAGTGACGATTACTTGCCGGCATTACTTACCACAGCTGACTTATATCAAAGCCAAGGTCTTTATGAAGTAGCTGAACAAAAGCTAATTGAGGCAAAACAATTAGCGCCCCAGGAGACCTTAATTGATTTTGCACTTGGGGAATTAGCCTTTTCGAACGGTGAATACCAAAAAGCTGTGACCTATTACCAAAAGGTTTATCAATCATCAAGCTTAATGGTTCAGGTTGACATTGCTCTACGGTTAGCCGAAGCCTATGCTACTATCGGTGAATTTGAGCAGGCCTTACATTACTATCAGGAGGCCGAAAAGGAAGAAGCAGATGTATTATTTCGATATGGATTCGTAGCTACAAGGCTGGACCGATTTGATATTGCCGTTCATGCCTGGGAAGAGGTGCTTAAACAAGATCCAGAATTCGTCTCAGTTTACCCGCTGTTAGCAAAGGCATATGAAGAGACGGGACAGATTGAGGAAGGATATGAATTGGCGGAAACTGGTATAAAACTTGATCCTTTGAATAAGGAGCTTCTCCTAATTGCTGCCCGATTGGCTCAGCGCTGTGGTTTTTCTGATCAAAGCTACCGTTATGCTCGAGAAGCCATCTCGATTGATCCAGGATTTAAAGAAGCTGTTCTTTACTTAGTAGAAAATTATCGCAGAGATAGTGATTTTCAAGCAATAATTGATCTGTTAACTCATATTATAGAACAAGGTGAGGAGGATGGATATTATAAATGGGAGCTAGCCAAAGCATACGAAGCTGAAGAATTATATGATCAAGCTTTAAGCTGCTATCAAGATGCTTATCATGCTTTTAAAGATGACGGTGATTTTCTAAAATCATATGGTTACTTCTTGGTTGAAGAGGGGAAAATGAAAGAAGCCATGACTATTTTTAATCGTTATTTAGCCATTGAACCGAGTGATACTGAAATTGAAACCTATTTGGCAAGACTTAACGATTAACCACTATTTTTACTTTCCTAGAGAATGATTAGGAGGGAAGCGGAGATGAGTACGTCGGTATCAATTCAAGATAAAAAAGCATTTATTCATTGGTTTTTAGAACATTATCAATTAAAAAAAAGAGAGAGTGTCTGGATTTTAAACTACCTGACTAATCATGAGAGCTTATTAGCTAATGTTCACTTTATCCGTGAGGCACGTTTTTGTCCTAGAGGAATTATTATTTCAAGTAAATGTTCAAATGATGTTCCCTTTCGCTTTTATAAAGATCATATAGTGACAACAGATGCAGAGAAGTCGTTTCATGACATAAGGTTAAATCGTCATGAACCGATCTATATTCAATTATCATTTGAAAATGCCCATCAGAGCGCAGAATACAGTGCCGTTTTAGAGGATAATCCTTTTTTACCGGATGACTTTTTTATAACAAAACGCGAAAAAATCCTTGCTCATGAATTTCTCAATTTCACCCTTTTTCAAGCTAGAAAAAAACAATTATTAGCTAAAATTGATCAAGCATTAGACCAACAGGATCTGTACAGCTTCAACAAATATACCAAAGAGCTAGATCTATTAAAAAAGGATTACGATTCTGATCAAATTTATTTAGATGATTAATACCCCTTACCATCAGAGTAAGGGGTACAATTTTGGCTTTAACCTCGTCCGGCCAAAGTCTCCCACTTGATAAAGTGGGGGTTTTGACGGATAGGATGTGCTCGTGCAGACGTTGCGACACGACGTCGCTAAATTAGTCAGCATCCTGAACGTTAGTTGATAATCCGGCCGTTACTGGCTGTTGGGTCCCTCACTTAGACATGACGTGTTCTCTTATTTCTTGAATAGGGAGTTTTACAAAAGCCCTGCGATGGGGCGAGTAATCGCAGCCTCAGCCAGTTACATTGTGATAAAATCTGGGCGCAAATACGTTAACGCATTTGAATGATCGATTTAGATATGGCTTGATTCATTTTAATCGCATAGTGTAAATTATAGATAGTCATTAAAAGCATGGCAGCAATATTAAGGATGTACATCCAATATTTTGTACATAGAATGGAGCCTTTCTAAACATGGATATTATTTTTGCTATCTTAAAGCACCGCATGACCCTAATTTTTTTATTTTTAGTCAATTTACTTGGGACTATCTATGGTTACTTCTGGTATGGAAATCAGTTAGCTCAAACCCCTGCTATTTTTTTAATATTTGTACCAGATAGCCCGACTGCGAGTTTGTTTTTTACTATATTCCTTGGTTTCTATCTTTTTAAAAAACATGTCCCATACATTGAAGCACTTGCAATGATTACCTTATTTAAGTATGGCATTTGGGCAGTCGTTATGAATATTTTAAGCTTATTCGTCGATGGCAATCTACCTTGGCAAGGTTATATGCTGATTGCATCACATGGGGCGATGGCTATTCAAGCGCTTTTGTATGCCCCTTTCTACCGATTTAAAATGCGTCATCTTGTCATAGCAGGCTTATGGACACTCCATAATGATTTTATTGATTATATATTCGGGATGATGCCTCGCTACCGTTCGTTAGATCTATATATGAATGAAATCGGTTATTTTACTTTTTGGCTAAGTATCGCTTCAATAGGCATAGCCTATTACTTAACAGTCAGAAAGCAAGTGGAAACAACCCGTCTATCCGATACACGTTCGTAACGACATGAGAATACCCTATAGTATAAAAACTTAGGGAGGCTGTCACAATGCCTGTACTAGCCACACTCCACTTATTATTGCAGGTTCAGTATCGTTTAGCGGTTAAACAGCTAGTCGTGCTTCAAGTGTATAAACCTATGATTATGGTCTTTTCAATTATTATCTTGTGCTTAGGCTATGTGGCTATTAAAAAATATATCTTTTCAAAAAAAGCCGAGCCAGAAGACCATGTTCAGCAAATCGACATTGATGCCAAACATAAAAAACGTTCTTAATTGATTATTAAAAAGACATTGTTTCGATCATTCACACCATCTGATACGTTGTCAGATGGTGTCTTTTTTTGTACAATGAATTGGATAAGCATTTTGTCTAATAAGCACTTAACTTTCACAGATAGAAACGATTTGGGTACGACTTGGTATAAATAAGTGGATTTCATTGATCACATGTACCTTGGGCGTGTTTATACCCAGATTTTATTGAGCCTGCTCAAAAAATTGCCTCTGAAATTCTTCGGCATCAGCCGGGATTGAATGGAATACAAGTACATATATCTCACACTTATAGAAGCGGGAGACATCTGCTAAATCAAGTTAAATAAAATTAACGGGCTAGTCAAGAGGCTTATAGCTGTTGGCACAAGAGCCACCGTCACTTTAGAATTGAAAGTTGAGTAAATAAGGTGAAAAAATTGTCAAACTAAGCAACCTTCGTTAACATTAATTAGAGAAATTAGTTTATCAATAGAAAAGAGGGCCTAACCGTGCAGAATTATGATAAAACGAACACAATGGCTATGCAAAAGCGTGTTAATGATTACATATCTCAGTTCAAAGAAGGCTATTTTAGTCCATTAGCTATGATGGCCAGATTTACCGAGGAGGTAGGTGAACTAGCTAGAGAGGTTAACCATTCCTTCGGTGAAAAACCAAAAAAAAGCTCGGAAGAAGCGAATAGTATAGAAAATGAATTAGGAGACATTTTGTTTGTTGCTTTATCATTTGCTAATTCTCTTAATATTGATGTTAGTGAGGCTTTTGACCAAGCGATGACAAAGATTGAGACGAGAGATAAAGAACGTTGGACAAAAAAAGAAACGGAGTGAAACTCATGGATCAAATAAAAGTAGTTGTAGCTGGAGCAAGTGGAAAAATGGGCAGTGAGGCATTAAGAATGATTAAGAAGCATTCAGATTTAAGTCTTGTTGCATGTATCGATCTTCACCATAAAGGTAAACGTGTAAATGAAATTGATGGATTACCTGACTTTGATGCTATTTTTTACGATGATATTAATCAATGCTTGGCAGAGGTAGAAGCCGATGTACTAATAGACCTAACAAGTCCAAAAGTAGGGTACAAGCACACAAAAGCAGCTTTACTTAATAACGTACGCCCTGTGGTAGGAACAACTGGCTTTACAACTGAACAGCTCGATGAATTAACAGCCTTAGCTAAAGAGAAGCAAATCGGTGCAGTTATTGCACCAAATTTCGCGATGGGTGCAGTCTTGATGATGCAATTCGCCAAAATGGCTGCTAAATATTTTCCCGACGTTGAGATTATCGAAAAGCACCACGACCAAAAGTTAGATGCCCCTTCAGGTACTGCAGTAAAAACAGCTGAATTAATACAGCAAGAACGACAAGCCAAACAACAAGGTCATCCAAACGAACACGAG
This sequence comes from Amphibacillus sediminis NBRC 103570, assembly GCF_001552275.1. GTDB lineage: Bacteria > Bacillota > Bacilli > Bacillales > Amphibacillaceae > Amphibacillus_B > Amphibacillus_B sediminis. Next base: position 100,598 of record NZ_BCQW01000001.1, on the reverse strand, counting down.
ACGCTAGATGGTGCAAGAGGAGCAGACTTTGACGGCATGAAAATTCATAGTGTGCGTCTGCCGGGATTGGTGGCGCATCAAGAGGTAATCTTTGGTGGACCTGGTGAAAACTTAACGATTAAGCATGATTCTTTTCACCGTGAATCATTTATGTCAGGAATAAAATTTGCTATTGATCATGTTATGGATCTTAGTGAGCTTGTATATGGTCTCGAATACCTTATGCTAGATTAGTTATGAATACACTATAATGAGGGAGCTATTTTTATGAAAATATCGTTAATTGCCCATGATGAAAAGAAAGAATTAATGATTGAATTTGCGATCTCGTATCAGCATATTTTACAAAAGCATCAGTTATTTGCTACAGGAACGACAGGAAAGCGAATTAGCGAAGCGACAGGACTTGCTGTTCATCGCTTTCAATCCGGTCCAATTGGTGGTGACCAACAAATTGGTGCCAAAATTGCAGAAAATGAAATGGATCTTGTCATCTTCTTTAGAGATCCTTTAACAGCCCAACCGCACGAACCAGATATTAGTGCCTTAATGCGTTTATGTGATGTGCATCAAATACCACTTGTCACAAATCTAGCTGGGGCAGAAATTATGATTCGCGCCCTTGAAGCAGGCTTTTTTGCTTGGCGTGATGTAGTAAAGGAAGATGAATAAACGCGATGACGACTAAGCTAAAAATTGGGGTGACCTGCTATCCTTCTGTAGGTGGTTCTGGGATTGTTGCGACAGAGCTAGGCAAGCAATTAGCTAGTCGAGGTCATGACATTCATTTTATTACGTCAGATATGCCCTTTCGCTTAGAGATGATATCACCACATATCTATTATCATCAGGTTGAAATGAACCACTATCCTGTGTTTCAGTATCCGCCTTATGATTTGGCATTAGCGAATAAAATGGCTGAGGTTATTGATCAGGAGCAGTTAGACGTGTTGCATGTCCACTACGCGATGCCGCATGCGATTTGTGCTATCCTTGCTAAACAAATGGCTAATAAAGATGTGAAAATTGTTACAACATTACATGGCACTGATATTACGATTTTAGGTATTGAGCGTAGTCTGAAAAAAATGATTAAATATGGGATTGAACAGTCTGATGTTGTTACGGCTGTTTCCAATAGTTTAGCCCAAGACACTTATGACCATCTTAGTGTTAACAAACCGATAGAAGTCATTTACAATTTTATTGATCATAGTCGCTATTATCCTTCAGACAAACGTGACTTAAAAGATGCCTATCAGATTAAACGTGATGAAAAGGTCATTATTCATATCTCTAATTTTAGAAAGGTTAAACGAATTGACGATGTAATCCATACGTTTGCCGAAATTATCAAGCATATTCCAGCAAAGCTATTACTCGTTGGAGATGGTCCAGAATATACAGCTATTTCTGAATTAGTTGAGCAACTACAAATTCAAAACCAAGTGCTTTTTTTGGGTAAGCAGCAGAATATTCCTGCATTGTTATCTATAGCAGATCTTAAGCTACTTATGTCTGAAAAGGAAAGCTTCGGCTTAGTGCTAATCGAAGCGATGGCTTGTGGTGTTCCGTGTATTGGAACAAAAATTGGCGGGATACCAGAAGTGATTAAGCACGGTGAAAATGGTTACCTAGTACCATTAGGAGACATAAAAGGAGCCAGTACCCACGCGGTAGAATTATTAACAGATCGAAAAAGCTGGCATGCTTTCTCAAAACAGGCACTTAAGGATGTACAAAGTATATTTCATGCCAATACGATTGTGTCAGAATATGAGGCACTCTATTATCGGTTACTTAAGGATGAGTTAAATGAGACAAGATGCTGACATGAAGAAAGCTAAGGCAGTTATCAATAGGATAAAGAAAGCTGGATACCAAGCCTATATCGTAGGAGGAGCCGTCAGGGATTATTTATTGGAAAAGCCCATTCATGATATTGATATTGCAACTTCAGCAAAGCCAGAGATGATTCAGCAGCTCTTTTCAAAGGTAATACCGATTGGTATTAATCATGGTACAGTGTTAGTTCGGTACCAGCATCAATCATTTGAAATTACAACTTTTCGTACTGAGAAGGGTTATTCAGATTTTCGCCATCCCGACGAGGTTTATTTTGTCGAATCGATTGAAGAAGATTTGTCACGTCGTGATTTTACGATTAATGCCATGGCTTTAGCTGAAAGTGGAGAGATTATTGATCCATTTGATGGCCAAGCGGATTTAAAGCTTAAACGAATTCGTTGTGTTGGCCAAGCTAAACAACGTTACTCTGAGGATCCGCTAAGAATATTGAGAGCATTACGATTTGTTAGCCAACTTAATTTCAATTTGGACCAACAATCATATGATACGATTAAGACATATAACCATTGGATCAAAAAAATTGCTATAGAGCGTATAACCGTTGAGTTAGTTAAATTGTTCCAAGGTCAAGCTAGCAGGCGTGCTGTTAATTATGCTATCCAGCTAGGGGTATTTCAGCAGTTACCCGTTTTTGAACAAAATGAGAAACTAGTTCAACCTTTGTTAGACTACAGTCAGACTGTGGATTATTTAGTCGAAATTTGGACATATCTGATTCTTAAAGTTGAGGATGCACCACTTTTATCCAATTGGTGTAAGGCTTACCGATTATCGAATAAAGAAAAGCTGGTGGGTCAAACGCTACTAGAAGCTTGGAGATGCTATCAGGAAGAAAGTTTGTCAAAATGGCTACTCTACCAGTTGCCTCCTGACTTAGACGATGTGTTTATCCGTTTGATTTCACAACTTACAAGTACACGAGTTACAACAAAACAGCTCATTGCGATAAGAGAGTCTCTACCAATAGTTAGTCGTAAACAACTTGATATTAATGGTGACAGGCTGATTAAACTTTATCCAAATCGAACCCGTGGTCCTTGGATTAAACTTTATTTAACAGAGATTGAGTATGAGGTCGTACAAAAAAATTTAAATAATGATTACAAAGAGATAAAGGAGTGGATTTTATCATGTCATCCACCCGAGAGAAGCTAATTACTTTATTGGCCAAGCACAGTCATACATTTGTTTCCGGCCAATGGCTATCCGAACAGCTCAACTTATCTCGAACAGCTGTATGGAAGCAAATAAAACAACTTAAGCTTGATGGCTATGAATTTGAAGCTACTCCTAATAAAGGCTATCGCTTAGTATCTACTCCGGATAAAATTAGCCAAAATACTATTTATTGGGGTTTGCAAACCAAGTGGCTTGGAAAGCCATTGCAGTATTATGATGAGCTTCCATCCACACAAATTCATGCCAATCAGGAAGCCCAAGCCGGAGCAAGTCAAGGATTGGTAGTTGTCGCTGAACGCCAAACAGCTGGAAAGGGACGTCTGAACCGCACGTGGTTTTCCAATAATTCTGGCGGACTTTGGTTTAGCTTTATTTTGCGACCAACATTATTGCCAACACAGGCTCCTCAGCTAACTTTACTTACTGCTACGGTACTTGCCGAGGTAATCGCTAATAAAACCAATTTACAGCCAAGTATTAAATGGCCTAATGATCTTTTAATTGGTGATAAAAAGGTCGCAGGGATATTAACTGAGATGCAGGCTGAGCAGGATGGCATTCATTATTTGGTCATAGGTATAGGATTGAACATTAATCAAGGGCCTGAAGCATTTGATGATCGTGTCAAAAATCGTGCGACCTCGTTATCCATTGAAGCGCAAAAACGATTTGATAAACGTGACCTGTTACAAGCGATTTTAACGAGGTTTGAGTATCATTATGAACACTATTTGGAGTATGGCTTTGAACAGGTCAAAAAAAACTGGGAGAGCTATGGTTATCGGATTAATCAATCGATTACTTATGTTACTAGAAATCAAACCCACAATGGGATCATAAAAGGGATAGCAGAAGATGGAGCACTATTAGTAGAGACGAAAAATAAGTCAGTAGAACGACTATATTCCGCAGAAATAGCATGGTTTGAGGAGGTATAGGATGAAAAGTAAATTAGATTTATTAGAAATGAAACAACAAAATGAAAAAATAACGATGGTAACAGCTTATGATTATCCTTCAGCAAAGCTTGTGGAGCAGGCTAATGTTGATATGATATTAGTCGGAGATTCATTAGGAATGGTAGTATTAGGGTATGAATCAACGATCAAGGTAACGATTGATGATATGATTCATCATGCAAAGGCAGCTCGACGCGGAGCACCTCATACGTTCATTGTTGTCGATATGCCGTTTATGTCTTACCATATTTCACTCGAACAGTCATTAGAAAATGCTAAACGACTTTTTCAGGAGTCTGAAGCACAAGCACTTAAAGTTGAGGGAGGTTCAACAGAAGTACTAGAGCTTACTAAACGTTTAACTCAAGCAGGGATTCCGGTTGTTGCTCATATTGGTCTTACACCTCAGTCTGTAAATGTATTTGGTGGTTTTAAAGTACAAGGAAAAGATCAACAAGGGGCTGCCCGTATCATGCAAGAGGCAAAGGCATTAGAAGCGAGTGGTGCGATTGCATGTGTGTTAGAAGGGATACCGAAAGAGCTAGCAGAAGTCATTACCAATCAATTAGCAATTCCGACCATCGGAATAGGGGCTGGAATTGCTTGTGATGGTCAGGTGCTCGTCTATCATGACCTATTGCAATATGGAGTAGAACGTTTTCCTAAGTTTGTTAAAAACTATGCTGATATTAATACGGTTATTGTTAAGGCCTTAACTAGCTATGTGGCTGATGTAAAGCAGTCCCATTTCCCTGAAGATCGACATAGTTATGTTCTACCGCCAGACACGACCTTGTCTGACATCGTGGGGGACAAGTCATGAAGATTATTCGCAACGTAGCGGAAATGCAAAAGCAAAGCATGGAGCTAAAGCGAGCTGGTAAAACCATTGGCTTTACGCCGACAATGGGGTATTTACATGAAGGACATGCCTCGTTGATGGAGCAGGCTAGAGTTGAATCGGATATTGTCGTGGCCAGTATTTTTGTTAATCCATTACAATTTGGGGCTAATGAAGATTTTGATCAATATCCACGTGATGAAGCAAGGGACATTCAATTAGCTAAGGAAAAAGGGGTAGACTACCTGTTTATCCCTGCCGTTTCTGATATGTATCCAAACCCGACTGGAATTCAAATGCTTCCAAATCAACGTATAGCGGTTTTATGCGATCGCTCACGTCCTGGTCATTTTCAAGGCGTCTTGGTTGTATTGTCTAAGCTTTTTCATCTTGTTCAGCCAGACTATGCCTATTTCGGTATGAAGGATGCTCAGCAACTTGCCATTGTCGATCTACTCATTAAGGATTTGAATTTTCCAATCCAACTACGAATGGTTCCAACGGTTAGAGAAGAGGATGGTCTCGCCAAAAGTAGTCGTAATGTTAACTTAACGAGTCAAGAACGAGCAGAAGCACCTCATTTATATCAAGCTCTCCAGCTTGCTGAAACAAAAATTGTTGACGGTGAAAAAAATCCTGTTAATATAGTGGATGAAGTCAAACAATATATAAAGACGTATACGTCAGCTCTAATTGATTATGTCGAAATATTGTCATTTCCTAATTTAACAGCTGTTGATTGGATTGATCAGGATGTGATTATAGCACTTGCTGTTCAATATCAACATGTGCGATTAATCGACAATATAATTGTAAATAAAGCTGGAGAACGTGTTCACGCACTTAGGTGAGGAGGTATGCTAAGATGTATCGAACAATGATGAAAGCAAAGATTCATCGTGCTAGAGTTAGTCAAGCTAACTTAGACTATGTAGGCAGTATTACAATTGATCAAGATATTATGGAAGCCGTTGATATTCTTCCTCATGAGAAAGTTCAAATTGTCAATAACAATAATGGTGCCCGACTAGAAACTTATGTTATTCCTGGTGAGCGTGGCAGTAAAATGTTTTGTTTAAATGGTGCAGCAGCAAGATTAGTACAAGTGAATGATATTATTATTATCGTTTCGTATGCTAGCGTTGCAGAGCAAGATTTAACAACCTTTAAGCCGAGAGTAGCTCTAATGAATGAGGCCAATGAGATTGTAAAAATGTTAGAACAAGAGCCACCTTTAACGGAATATAAATAATTTATCGAGATCGATCAAACGATAACAATCAGCTTTTAACCGAGTAAACACGTAAGACTTGGAGTAGCTTTTCGAGTTAGGTAAACGGACGCGGGAGAGATCATCGTGTTAATATCGTTTCTAGCTGGAAAATGTCACACAAAAACGTGACAGGACAGGCATAAGCTTGTTTGCTCCAAGTCTTTTCGTGCATTACGAGATTCAACTCGTGTCTTGTAAGCGACCTGCTTAATCTTTAAGCTAGCCAATTAATGATTAGGGTAGGGTGATAGGTTAATTCCAAACGCGTATTGAATGCCTTTCAAGCACTAATGTTTTGTTATTACCTATTTAATTGCTGTGCAGTAAAAGATATACAAACCTAAACATTATGGGACTGATAATTATGAATAAATTTGCTGTAGTGGATTTAGAAACAACGGGTAATGCTCCCCATAAGAATGATCGGATTATTGAAATTGGGATTGTTATCTATGAAAACAATCAAATTACATCCCAATATAGCCAATTAATTAATCCAAATCAGCATATCTCACGATTTATTACCCACTTAACAGGGATATCGAATCAGATGGTGATGGACCAACCATCATTCGACCAAGTAGCAAGAGATATTCGTGCCATGTTTGAGGACGCTTATTTCGTTGCACATAACGTTCCATTTGATTTAGGATTTCTAAATGTTGAGTTGAAAAATGCTGGGTTGATGCCTATTAATCAACCCATTATTGATACGGTTGAGTTAAGTCGTATTTTGCTGCCACAAGCACCTAGTTTTAAACTCAGTCAGCTGTCTGATTGGTTGAAGCTACAACATGTTGATCCACATCGTGCATTCTCAGATGCCTATGTAACAGCTAAATTACTTGACCAACTGCTAAATAAGCTTAATGTGTTACCTTTAACAACTATTAAACGTCTAACTCAATTAGAACCCTATCTAAAAAGTAGTCTTGGTCAAATCTTACACAAACTAAAAGAACAGCAAAAGAAAAATCAAGCGGTTAATGAAGCGTTTGAGTATGCTTATGGGTTGGCATTTAAGCCTATCGAGGATCAACTGGTCTCTAAAAGTCAACAAGAGCTAACCTTTGGTGAATATCTTGACCATCTTTTTTCAGATCATAGTCCCTTTCATCATGTATTTCCACATTTTGAATTTCGTACGGGTCAAAGAGAGATGGCTGAATACGTTTTTCACGCGTTTACAAGTGGAAAGCATGCATTAATTGAAGCAGATACCGGTACAGGAAAAACTTTGGCTTATCTAGTGGCTGCACTTTATTATGCGATCCATAATCAAGAACAAGTTTTGATCAGTACATATTTAACACAATTACAAAAACAACTTATCAACCAAGAGATACCGAGATTGCAAGAGGCACTACCTTTTTCATTTACTACAACGGTACTAAAAGGAAAACACCATTATCTGAGTTTAAGGTTATTCAGTCAGGCTTTACAGGAACAAAATATTGATCATTATGATCATGCTTTAACCAAGGCGATCTTAACAGTCTGGCTTACAGAGACAACGACAGGAGATATTGATGATGTTCAGCTTCCTCAAACCGGCTATCAGTTTTTTAGGCAAGTATCGGTAGCGATGGAAGAATCGTTACCTTCAGGTCATGATAAGTCCTTTTGCTATTATACTAAGGCACAGCTACGTGCTCAACGTGCTGATTTAATCATTATTAATCATGCTTTACTTGGTGCTTCATTCACTCATGAGTCGATCTTGCCTAAATTGAAAAAAATCATTGTTGATGAAGCTCATCAGCTTTCTCGAGCAACTGCCCATCACTTTGGGATAAAGCTTGATTACGTCACCTATCAACGGCACATGGACCGTATTGAAGCTTTAATCAAACGGATTGGAACTTCTGAAAAAAGTGACTTATTTAAACTGATCAGTCACTTGAGAGAAGAAGGGGATACGCTGTTTCGGTTTCTCTATTTGCTTGCCCATGGCACTGAACACCGCGCTACTAATGATATTGGTCGAGTTCAGTATCAAGTTGAAGATGATCATCATGATTGGCAACTCGCTATTGATTTAGCTGACCGGATCAAATTTTTATTATTAGAATTTATTACTGAATTTAAAAAATTACAAGACCAAGAATCACGGCACAGTGTAATAATAAGTCAATCCATTGAAGAAATTAACGAGCTGAAACAAATAATCAGTCAGTATTTTAGTAGCTCCGATCATCAGGTTAAAGTACAGTGGATTGAAGCTGACCCCCATGGTGCACCAAATGCTGTTTATCTTTTTCAAGAGCCATTAAATATAGATACCCTATTAAGGGAGCAATGCTTTGATCACTATGAAAGTGTAGTATTAACGAGCGCTACTCTAACCGTTGCACAGGATTTCGATTATTTTAAAGAGCAAGTTGGATTGCTTGGTGCAGATCTAATAGAAAGAAGAATCCCTTCACCATATGATTATCCAAATCAAGTCAAAGTACTGATCCCGAATGATTTTCCAACGGCTCACTACCGAAGTATGGATCCATTTATTGAAGCAACGTGTGAAGCCATCTTTAGTTTAGCAGAGCTTACAAAAGGTCGAATGTTAATCCTTTTTAATGCTTACGATATGTTAAAAAAAGCATATGCTTTATTGAAAAATTGGTTTAATGATGATTATTTGCTAATCGCCCAAGGAATTTCTAGTGGAAGCCACGAACGATTAAAAAAGAATTTTCAAAATTTTGACCAAGCCATTTTATTAGGGACGAATGCTTTTTGGGAAGGACTTGACATACCTGGCAAGGACTTAGCATGTGTCGTTATTGTCCGACTACCTTTTGATTCACCCAATCATCCGGTTTATCATTTGCAAGGTGAGCAGCTCAAGCAGCAAGGAAAAAATCCATTTGTGCGACTTTCACTTCCAAGAGCTGTTATCCGTTTTAAACAAGGCTTTGGGAGGTTAATTCGTTCACAAAACGATCAAGGTATTATCTTCATTTGTGATGATCGAATTATGACCAAGCCATATGGCAGGAAGTTTATTGAATCTATTCCAGAGGTACCTATCTATCACCGTCGAACACATGAACTGTTAGATATCGCTAAATATTCCCTATAGGTGCCTGTTTGAAAAAGTGCTCTAATATTAGCAGGATAGGGGCGGGGTTTTTCACATTATAAAATGAGTAGTCGAAAAAACAAATCGGTTTAGTATGGTGGATAAATAATGACTTATACTATTAACTAGTAATTTCTTGAGGTGAGGTCATGCTTAAGCGCCATTTAAACTGGCTAGTTATGTTATTTATTCCGATTTTCTTAGCCTTTTCAAATCCGATTGTACTTAAAAATGATGGAGTTGCACTTTACTTTATTGATTTACCAGATGGTGAGGCAACATTAATCAAAACCAGTGATGACCATTTCAGTTTAATTAATACAGGTTCATTAGAGAGTAGAGCCCATTTAGCTGATGCGATCACCGATCTTAATGTGAATAAGATTGATTATTTAATTGTAACTGAACATGATCCAGCCTATTCGGCTAATACTGATTGGGTGCTCGATCATTATCAGGTCAATCATTATTACGATATAACAGATACGAACCAAGTCGGTCAAACATTGAAAACAGGTGATCGATATCCTTTGTCGCCACTGCTCACTTTCCATGTCTTGAAGGTTAATTCGGAGAAGCAATCTAGCACCAATTTACTAACATATCGAGATCAGGCTATCTTATTTTTGGGACGAACTAATTTTACTAAGAGTGACATCTCTTTAACAAAGGATTATCATGTCCGTGCTATTAAGATCGCCCACTTCGCGATCCAATTTGCGCCAGAGCCAGCTGTCCTTAAAAAATTGAATCCAGATTTTGCGATTATCTTTGCATTAAAAAATCGAGTTGCAAATCACGATTTACTATCTTATTTAACTGAGCAGTGGGTGGATGTCTATCAATTAGAGTTTACCGGATCATTAATGCTTGTATTTTTTGAGGATAAATATGAATTATTTGAGGAATTTAAACTAAAAAATCCAGATCTATTAACGTTTTTGCCAAAAAAACTGTTATAATGTAATCAGGTTTATCAGTTAGTCATATTTAGACCATTTTAATTAATGAAATAAAAGGCTGGGATACTATGAGGAATGAAAAAATAGAAACATTATCGACAGTAAAGTTACAACACAATCCAGAGCTTTACAAAATTGTAGACAGCTTAAATCGAACCTTAAAAGACGATGACTTAATGTTCGGTTTAGCATTAGATGAGGAAGATAATGAGACGGCAGTCTTCACAATATATCGAACTTAGCTGGGTTAAAATTACCTTATCGCTCCTCTTATTATGTATTTTAGCTTTGATTGGGTTTAGCATTTATTTATATTCATCGATTGAGTCGAATCGAACACGTGATTTTAAATTTACTGAAGCAAGATTAGAAGAGCAACTATCGCTTGATCAGATCATAACGTTATCTCGTTATCACGGTACGATATATTATCATGTTGCTGTTGTTAAAACAATAGAACAAGAGCAGCTTATTGTTTTTATTAATCAAGATGATCCAGAAGCTGATTTAGTTGTTTTTGATCAAGAAGAACTTGTTACTGAAGACGAAATTATGACTTTATGGCGTAGTCAAACGTCGTACCAAGAGCTTTATCACACTCAATATGGACTTCGTAATCAGACCCCTTTATTAGAAATCGTTTACCTTGATCAAGATAAACGGCTTAGCTATGATTACTACCGTTTGGACGATGGCTCATTTGATAGTGGTATTTCGTTTGCCCATGATACTTACTAGTAGAAAGGTGATTTTTGTATGCAGTTAGCGAGACGCGTTCAAGCTTTAACACCATCATCAACTTTGGCGATTACAGCTAAAGCTAAAGCTCTCAAACAAGCAGGACATGATGTAATTGGTTTAGGCGCTGGTGAGCCTGATTTTAATACACCAGACTTTATAGTAGAAGCAGCTCAAACCGCGATGAATGAGGGCTTAACTCGATATACACAGGCTGGTGGTATTTTAGAATTGAGAGAAGCGATTGTTAATAAGATTTACCGTGATCAACAGCTAAGCTACGATCCAGACCAAGTAGTTGTCACAACGGGAGCTAAACACGCACTTTATACATTATTTCAAGTTTTACTCAATGACGGGGATGAGGTGATTGTTCCTAGTCCATATTGGGTAAGCTATCCTGAACAGATTAAGTTAGCTGGTGGCGTTCCCGTATTAATAACATGTCATGAGCAGAATCAATTTAAATTAACACCTGAGCAATTAGAGGCAAGCATCACAGCTAAATCGCGAGCTGTCATTATTAACTCTCCGAGTAACCCTACTGGGATGATGTATACGGAAGCCGAATTGGCTGCACTTGGAGAAGTATGTCTAAAATATAATATTCTCATTATCTCAGACGAGATTTATGAAAAATTAATTTATACCGAACAAGCACACATTTCAATCGCTCAGCTTTCCGAAAAACTAAAAAAACAAACCATTATGATTAATGGTGTTTCGAAGTCTCACGCAATGACAGGATGGCGAATAGGTTATGCGCTAGGCTGTAAAACGATTATAAAAGCAATGGCGAATCTGATTTCGCATTCAACTTCTAATCCAACAACAATTGCTCAATACGCAGCACTTGCAGCTTATCAAGCTGATGAAACAGAAATTGAAAAAATGAAAGTTGCGTTTAAACAAAGATTAAATCAGACACATAAACGTCTCAATCAACTACCCGGAGTCACATGTGTGAAACCGATGGGAGCATTTTATTTATTTCCTAATGTTAAAGAAGCGGTAGCCAAGACAGGATTCTCCTCAGTCGATGAGTGGGTAACGGCAATCTTAGAAGAAGAGAAGGTCGCACTTATACCAGGTAGTGGTTTTGGGGCACCCGATTATGTTAGGCTATCCTATGCGATAGAGCTTGAACAATTAACTGAAGCAATTCAGCGGATTGAGAACTTTATCCTAAGACATCAAGTCGATTAAATTATATGGTATTTTGGAGGTTACGTAGTGAAAACAACAATTAATCAGGTTGATAAGTATTTAGATCAGGAAGTCAGAATAGGAGCATGGTTAGCGAATAAACGTTCAAGTGGTAAAATAGCATTTTTACAATTACGTGATGGAACAGGGTTTATCCAGGGTGTAGTAGTAAAAAGTGATGTTGATGAAGAAACATTTACAAAAGCTAAAGCCCTTACCCAAGAAACATCTGTTTATGTGACCGGGACGATTGTAGAAGATACACGTTCACCTTTTGGTTATGAAATGCAAGTCAAGCAGTTAGACATTATTGATGAATCTGTTGATTTTCCAATTACACCTAAGGAACATGGAACAGAATTTTTAATGGATCACCGTCATCTTTGGCTACGTTCGAAGCGACAGCATGCGGTTATGAAAATCCGTAATGAAATTATTCGTGCCACGTATCAGTTTTTTAGTGATGAAGGCTTTATTAAAATTGACCCGCCAATTTTAACGGGTTCAGCAGCAGAGGGAACAACCGAGCTTTTCCACACGAAATACTTTGATGAAGAGGCATATCTATCACAAAGTGGGCAATTATATATGGAAGCTGCTGCCATGGCTTTTGGTAAAGTCTTTTCATTTGGGCCTACTTTTCGAGCTGAAAAGTCAAAAACACGTCGTCATTTAATCGAGTTTTGGATGATCGAACCAGAAATGGCTTTTGTAGAACATGAAGAAAGCTTAGTGATTCAGGAAAACTATGTTAGCTACTTAGCCCAATCCGTTTTAAAAAATTGCAGCTTAGAGCTTAATACCTTGGACCGTGACATAGATAAATTGGCAAATGTGACAGCTCCTTTTCCACGTATTACATATGATCAAGCGATAGATCTATTAAAAGAAAAGGGCTTTAATGATATTCAATGGGGAGAGGACTTTGGGGCACCGCATGAGACTGCCATTGCCGAAAGCTTCGATAAACCGGTGTTCATTACCCATTATCCAGCAAACATTAAAGCTTTTTATATGAAACCTGATCCGAAACGACCAGAGGTGGTGCTATGTGCTGATTTAATCGCACCAGAAGGTTACGGAGAGATTATTGGTGGATCACAGCGAATTGATGATTTAGCTTTAATGAAACAACGTTATCAAGAGCATGGTTTAGCTGGTGATGCTTATCAATGGTACTTAGAATTACGTCAATATGGAAGTGTTCCACATTCAGGTTTTGGCTTAGGGCTAGAGCGAACAGTGGCTTGGTTTGCAGGAGTTGAACATGTTCGTGAAACCATTCCATTCCCACGTTTACTAAATAGACTTTATCCTTAATCTGTCTGATCAAAAAATGTTGAATGAAAAAAGCGGCTGACGAGTTGTGCAGCAAAGGATATGATACTAGCACAAACACGTGCTACCCATCAACGCCGGAGTCTTTAACTTTATTCAGCCGGGTTTGAAATACAAATATACATTCATTCACCACTGCTAGAGGTGGGATACTTCTGCTGAATGCAGTTCAAACAATAATTAACGACCCTCGATTGTTGAATCGAGGGTTTTTAGTCAGTAAGGTAGGACGTGTATTAATGCGATATGTTAAACTATTGGATAGAGGTGAACAGCATGAACGAAAAAGAAAGGTATCAAATTTTTTTGCAGGACCAGCTGACTATACCCGCTCGTTTGCTTAGAGATTATCATAAATTACATTTAACTGAACAAGAATTAATCGTGCTGTTGCATATCCATCGCTTCCAGTCTATTGGAAAGATGTTTCCAACCCCTGCAGAAATTGCAGAACTCGTTTCCTTTGATGAGCAAACTTGTAGTCAATTGCTACGCCAACTGATGCAAAAGCATTGTTTATCTATCATTGAAAACAAGAATTCAGATGCAAAGGTTGATGAGCGTTATTCACTGGAGCCTTTGTGGGAACAGCTATTTATAGAGAAAGTTCAGTCAGATTCTACTCAAAATGAACATATTATGAATATCTTTATTTTATTTGAACAAGAATTTGGTCGTGCTTTATCCCCGATTGAAATTGAAACAATTAATATATGGCTCGATCAAGATAACTATGATCCTTCACTGATTAAAGCCGCCTTACGTGAAGCAGTCTTAATGAGCAAATTAAATTTCAAGTATATTGATCGTATTCTCCGTGAGTGGGAGCGTAAAGGTATTCAGACCGTTGAACAAGCGCGTAAACAAGCTAAATCCTTTCATACCCATCAGCAAAGTAATGATCAACAGACAATAAAGCGTGATTCATCGGTATATTACAATTGGCTAGAGGAAGATGAATAGGGGGGAATCGATAAATGTTAAATAATAAGCAAATGAGACATGTTCTTGATCAGTTTGCAAAAATGTTTCCAGATGCAGAATGTGAGCTTGTTCATAAAAATGCGTTTGAGCTTATTATTGCAGTCGCATTATCAGCTCAATGTACCGATCAATTGGTAAATAAAGTGACGAAAACATTATTTCAAAAATATCAAAGACCTGAAGATTACCTTGCTGTTCCATTAGAGGAATTACAGCAAGATATCAAATCAATTGGCTTGTATCGAAATAAAGCTAAAAATATTCAGAAGCTTTGCCAAGCCCTTATTGATCGCTTTGATGGAAATGTTCCAAGCAGCAGAGAAGAATTGGAATCACTGGCTGGAGTAGGAAGAAAGACAGCTAATGTCGTTATGTCGGTCGCTTTTAATGAACCAGCCATTGCCGTGGATACCCATGTTGAACGTGTCTCAAAACGGTTGGGTATTTGTCGATGGAAGGATTCACCTTTGGAGGTTGAAAAAACGCTCATGCGACGTGTCCCAAAAGAAGAGTGGAGTGATACGCATCATCGCTTTATTTTCTTTGGTCGCTACCATTGTAAGGCACGAAACCCACAATGTGAAGTTTGCCCCTTATTGGACATCTGCCGTGAGGGACAAAAAAGAATGAAGCAAAAGGGGAAGATGGGCTATGAAAAAACTTGATCCATTTTGGGTTGAAAGTTGGAAAGAAGTTAGTCGTGAATTGACTCATCTCTATCAAACGAAGCAATATGACAAAACAATTGAGCCAATGAAAAGCTATATTCACATATTTTTAACTGCTTTATATCAGCTTAATCAGCTCGAACAATCTGAAGCTAATCAACCATTAATAGATTTAAATAAACTTAAGCATGCACCGATTAATTTATCAGAGCGCATCGATTATATTCAATCAAATCCGAGTCAATATCATGCATATATACAGTTAAATGCCTTATTTAATGAGCTTGAAAAGCTATACGCTAAAGTTTCAATTATGAGTAAGTATACGTGATTTTTACCGTCCATGCAGAGCAAGATTGCTAACTATTTAACCCCCGCAAGCAATGAAACCATAGACTGTCAATATCGACAACAAATAAAAAGGTTCTACTCATCATTATTGATAAGTAGAACCTTTGTTTATTTCACAGCCATACGTAGTGAAGAAGAGTGCAAGCCGCTTATGAATCTTCTCCTTCAGACGCGTCATTGTCTGATTGGTTATCATTTCCACCATCATCATCGTCTTCATCGTCTTCATTACCATTGTTATTGCCGTTGCCATTATTACCATTATTGTTATTTGGATCTGGCGCTTCCGGTTGTTCAGGCAGGTCGATCTGATCTGGCGTTTCCGGTTCTTCCGTGTCCTCTGGTTCTTCAGGCTCTTCAATTTCCTCATCTGGGACTCTAATTTCTACCCGCCGAGCTTCACTACGTATATCACTATTATTTGCACTTACAGCGGTAACCTCGACTGTATAGACAGAGCCACGCTCTACATTGCCTATTGTGAAGGTGGTATCACTAGTTGAAGATTCGTTATTGGTATTGCCATCTGTACCATATTGAATCATAAAGCCAACATCTTGTTCGCCTGAGTATGACCAATCGACAAGAATCTGATTAAGATCAGCATCATATTCAGCTGAAAGACTACTTATCGGATCAAGACGATCAAATTGCTCGGACTGTGCGGTTGGTTCATGCCCGCGTTTAAACAATTCAGTTACAATTTGTGATTCCGGTGTATACTCACTTGGTAACTTAGCTGGATTTGATCCACGCTCAACCTTCACACGAACAACTGAATCTGGCATTTCAAAATCGGGTGTGTCAATATTAGCGGACAATTCACTCATGACGTTTTTAAAAATCAACTGTGAAATATTCGTATATCCAGTTGGGACAGAACGTGTTGCATTTTCATGGTAACCAGTCCAGACTGCGATCGTGTAGTTGGTTGTATAGCCTGCGAACCAAATATCAACATTATCATCCGTAGACCCTGTTTTACCAGCCAACGGTAGGCCTGGAACATTAGCCGTACGTCCTGTTCCTGGCTCAGTTGTAACAACTGATTTTAACATATCTGTAATCATATAAGCAGTCGCATCAGACATCGCAACAATTGGATCAGATTTTAGTGACTCACTGCGTCCATCACTATAAATGACTTCAGTTACGGTATAGGGTTCATTATAAATCCCACCATTACCAAAGGCAGAAAATGCACCAGCCATATCCAATGATGACACACTTAGCTTTGATCCACCGATACCATCTCGAATATTAATGCCATCCTCAGGAATAGGCATGCCTAAGCGTTCTGCAAATTCGGACGCCTGACCTAATCCAACTTCCTCTAAAGCCTTAACTGCGGGAACATTAAGAGAAAGCTGTAAGGCATAGCGAGCACTCACATAGCCTTGATATTGATTATTCCAGTTTCGAATCGGACTACTCCCTGCAACTTCGTATGGGGCATCGTTGTTCAATTGGTGATACGTTGACCAATTCAAATACTCAATAGCAGGTCCAAAGTCTAAAATAGGCTTAATCGAAGAGCCGGGTTGACGTTTAGCTTGGGTGGCCATATTAAAGTCACCAATCTCACGATTTCGACCACCACCAATGGCCCTGATCGCTCCCGTTGACGTATCAATGACAACAAGACCTGATTGAAGCTCATCATCTGGATAATTAATGGGACTTTCATCAGATAAAATATATTCAACATGATCCTGTGCATCCGGATCTAGAGTTGTATAGATCTCAAGCCCGTCATTGTACATATCCAGTCCAAGCTTTTCTTCAATTTCTACATTAACCTGATCAAGGAAAGAATGGTAAGCGGTTCTAGTTCGCTCTGTAAGATTTAGCATATCCTCAACTTCAACACTAGCTGCCTCATCGGCTTCTGCCTGGGTAATTTTCTCATGGCGTACCATTAGTTCAAGCACTGTTTCCATCCGTTCTTGGGCAAGCTCTGGATTAGCGGTCGGATCATAAGCACTTGGACGCTGAGGTAAACCAGCTAGAAGTGCTGCCTGAGACAAAGTCAACTCATCCAAATCGGTAATACCGAAATAGGTTTCAGCAGCAGTAGCAACACCGTATGCACCAGCACCATAGTAAATTTTATTGAGATACATTTCAAGAATCTCTTCTTTTTCATAGGCCCGTTCCACTTGTAGAGCAAGCCATTGCTCTTGGACTTTACGCTTCATCGTTTTTTCCGGTGATAAGAGTGAGCTTTTAACCACCTGCTGCGTAATCGTACTTCCCCCTTCAGCACCAAAGCCTCGTCTTAAGTTGGCAAGTATTGAACCAATTGAACGTCTAAGATCAACACCAAAATGCTTGAAAAAGCGGGCATCCTCCGTAGCTATGACAGCATCAATTAAGATGTCTGGGAGCTCTTCATAACTAACTTTCGTTCTCGATTCCTGACCAAGATCAGCAAAGATTTCCTGATTGATATCATACACTTTTGTCGAGGCGGGATCGCCTAATAAATCGTGATCTAATGGTGGTGCTGTAATAATATAATAGCCAAAAACAGCCCCAGCACTAATAATGGCTACCAAAAATAGCACCAATATTGATAATCCTATCTTTTTCCAAATAGAAGTTTTCTTCTTTGTTTTCTTCTTTTTAGATTGTTGTTCTTTTCTTCTTGCAACACGTGATTGGCTATTATCTGCCATACGTATCTTCCTCCATTCTAGAAAAACAAGTGATCAATGACTTTAATATAGTCAATGAGAGCAGGGTAACCAGTGGGAACTTCAATTCCTTCTCTTGCAATGAAGCTATAAGGAATTGATTTTCTCCCTCCTTTATATTGACTCTCCCACAGCGGAAAAAGTTTCACAGCAGGAAAGAAAAAGGTCTGATTATGGGAGCTAAAACGCATAATGACAAATGCTATACCGTGATGCTCAATAACGGCCTTCATATGTTCGATTTGATGCTGATGGAAATTGTGGAGCGGAAAAGACGTTTTATTTTTTGTTTCCTTAGCTTCAAAATCGATATAACGACCTCGATACACTCCATTATAATCAGTTGTAGATGCCTGTTTGAAGTAACCTTCCGTAATAACAGCAGCACTTCTTTTTGGGTAATCGACGTTAACGATTTGAACAGGTGTAGGTTTTTTGTGTACCACACAGATATTATGTGTTAAGTAGTAATGGTTGGTCTGATTTATATCTTCTTCTAAAGTCATCCCCCGATTACTGAAATTAGCCCGTTGATCTGTGTTCGTGACATGATTTATGCGAGTCTTTTTACCATTTGGATAGTTCATATCAGCATCCCCCCACAGAATGTATCATACCAGAAAACAATCTAGTTTGAGAATTAAAATGATAGACGATTGATAAAAAGAGGCTAAATAACTATGAAAATACTTTGTTGAATCTAGTATTAACATCTTTCTTTTATTATATAAGTTCCAACTGTCATTTTTCTATTAAAAAAATAGCCAAAAAAACACTAGTTTTGTTCGTCAGACACTAGTTTTGTCAACAGTGCAGGAACAAGATGCTTATACATACAATTAATTATAGCAATAAGTCAATAAGGAGCTGAAAGATATGAAGCAACAGAACGGGCTAAAAAAATTTGAAACAAAGTTATTAAATCTTAATACCATGTTAAGCAAAATGGAACAAAAGATTACTTTTGAGGTAGATACCCAGATCTGTTATCAGCATCAGCAGTGTGCAGAGCGAATTTTTCAATTGCGTGATCAAATTGGTGCACTTGAACATAAAAGGATTAATCAGCAAGTTCTCACCAAAGAAAGCTTTATTGAATCAATCAAAAGGAGATTTTTAACGATAAGAGATTGCTCAAAGATTATTGAATGACAGTCCACTCCTTATTTTTCCATAATCGGCGTAGCTAAAGGTATCCAGACGATCGCCAAGTCTCTTCTTAGTTTTTTGTAAATAAGTAATATTTGAAAATTGACATCGAAATCGAGCGTTAGCAAAGCTAATTGATCATATATCCGAAACGATAACGGTTTACGAAAAGAGGGACGCATGATAAAGTGTAAGAGGAGAAGGAGTGTGAGTCATGGTCATTGAAATGACACATACGTTAAAAAATGCGTGCTTTTCGTTAAAAGAAAAGTTTTTAACTGATCAAAAGCCTGAAAACAAGAGGGACCCACAATTTTTTGAAATGGTAAGAAAAGAAGCAGAGCCGTTATTCGACTTAATTCATAAATGGGAAGAAGAGACCTTAGCAGCTATTAAACAACGTCAGTTTCATGTGCATCCTCAACAGGTAATCGCTACAAAAGAGAACTTTGAACTAATTTTAATGCATAGCTATTATATTGATGTAAAAAAGCAACGCTACATGGAATTATATCAAGCGATCCAATATGTATTTGATTTATTATTAAGTCATTAAACTAAAAAAAATACCAAAACATGGTCAGATGCCCGCCACCTCTTGGATTAATGCACATAAGCTATTATGAATCCAAAAAAGGAAAGGGGATTAAAATGCGGAAAAGGAGACATTGCTGTCAAACTGGACCAGTTCAAACCATTGTTTGCCCAACAAAGCATCAGCATGTCAATACGTGCAGTCAAAGCCATGTTAATTATGTGCATCCAACCCACACGACTGTAACAGATCACCATACGATTCATAATACTCATTATTATCCACAAACAACCTCTTATGGACAAACGGTTAACCAAACAAATGTCTATGGTGGACCAACTTGGCCACAAGGTTTTAATCAATGGCGTTAGCCTAATGACAAAGGTAAGAATCGAAAGCGGATATAGAAGGCGATGCACATAAGAGTTGGAGCGGGCAAGCTTAGGCTTGCCTGCCGTTCTTTTACCCGAAATTTTTGAAGATAATCACTGGTACTTAATCCTTTGATTTAGATATTTTATGAAAGCAAAGTGAGATCTGGAAGTTATATCAGTTGGAGAAAAAGATCATTTTGTTGTATATAGTAACAAAGTAATAAAGTGAAACTCCGTTCATTGGGGGGTTCGACACGGTTAGTTGAACCAATCGGGCCGTTACTGGCAGTTGGATCTCCCACTTAGACATGACGTATTCCCTTATTTCTTAAAGTGGGAGGCTTACAAAAGCCCTTCGATGGGGCGAGTAATCGCAGCCCCAGCCAGTTACACTGTGATAAATAGGTTAAAGTTAAAATTGGAAGGATTACGAACAAATGGGTAAAGTTTTAGCTATAACAGGTTACAAAGCAGCTGAATTGAATATTCGCTCGAACACTGATGATCGGATTAACTATATTAAGCAGGCACTTGAACAAGCAATCCTGTCATTTATTGAAAATGGAACAGAATGGATCGTTACTTCAGGACAAATAGGTGTGGAACTCTGGGCTTGTCAGGTTGTTAACAAACTTTCGTCAAGCTATCCAATTAAATATGCCGTTATTCCTCCCTTTGAAAATCAACAGAAATGGTGGTCTGAAGCAAATCAAGAGGCTTATCAACAAATCATTGATCAGGCTCATTACTATGCTTTGCTTTATCAAGGGGAATATCAAGGGGCTTATCAGTTTTCAGCCAAGAACAAATGGTTATTAGACAAAAGCGATGCGAGTCTGATTTTAGTCGATGAAGAGTTCCCTGGCAGTGTCCAGTACTTTTTAAAAGAAGCAAAAGCTTACCAGAAGCAGTCTGATTATCTAATTCGTTACATTACACCCTTTGACCTGGAAGAAATTGCGAGAGAATATCAAGCAAACCATGACTGGTAAGGCTAACTGTGATAAATTTACTAGGCTGCATGATAGACTGCTCTAAATAATCCAACTTGTACATTGACATTTTCTAAAAAATTTGAAAAAATACATATTAAGTGTTGTTAAATGATGAGGTGAAGCCAATGAAACAAGGAAGTCAATTACAATCAAAAGATATTTTAGATAAAAAGTTTAAAACATCAATGCGTGGCTATAATCAAGAAGAGGTTGATGAGTTTTTAGATACGATTATTCAGGATTATGAATTTTTTAATCAAAAAATCGAACAATTAAAACAAGAAAATGAACGACTAAAGTCACAAGCTGAACAGCAAACGCGTGTAAGGCCGCAAACGTCAAACCATCAAGTTAATTATGACATATTAAAACGTTTGTCAAATCTTGAAAAAGCAGTGTTTGGTAAAAAATATACAGACGCCTAATGGTTGATGTGGTAAAAATTGATAGATGCTAAATGATTATTAATGTGCTATACTAGGACTAGTGCTTATAATCAGTTAAATGAATGTTTTGGTAATCGCTGCAATTTTTAATTGTAGAGGAAAGTCCATGCTCACACAGGCTGCGATGCTTGTAGTGTTCGTGCTTGATGAATTCATAAATCAAGGGAGTTGGTTATCCAACTTACGGCAGGATAAGGTGCTAAGTCTAATGGATATGTACCGAAGTCCTTTAAAGTGCCACAGTGACGTAGTCAAGCTGGAAACAGCTTGAGTGGAACGCGGTAAACCCCACGAGTGAGCAACCCAAATTTTGGTAGGGGCATCTTGGAGTAGGGAATTGAACCGAAACAGGGACCATTTCAGTGAAATGGTAGATAGATGATTACCACTAAGGTACAAGGTTGACCACCGCAAGCAGTACTTTAGTACAGAACATGGCTTATAAAACATTCATTGGTCTATTAACAACAAGTTAACCTTCCAAAGGCATTTTGTCGTTGGAAGGTTTTTCTATTTTTTTGATTAAAGGAAGATAGGGCTTTATTGAAGGATGCGTTCACGACCAAGAATTTAAACCATTATAACCACTCATAATAAGACGTATTCCCTTTATTTCTTGTATTGTGAGTCTTACAAAAGCCCTTCGGTGTTAAACGATTTCTAATTTAGATGTAAGTTAATAGCTAATGGAGGCTTATTCATGCAGGAGACAGTCAAATTATTAGCGACAGCAGCCATGGGACTAGAAGCTGTTGTGGCTCAAGAAGTTAAAGCACTAGGATATCAAGATGTAAAAGTAGATAATGGAAAAATTAGCTTTGAAGCACCGCTATCGGCCATCCCACGCTGCAATTTGTGGCTAAGAACAGCTGATCGGGTCAAGATAGTGGTTGGTGAATTCAAAGCAACTACATTTGATCAATTGTTTGAACAGACGAAAGCATTAGATTGGGAACGTTACATTCCGGAAAACGGAAATTTCCCTGTAATTGGGAAATCGGTTAAATCGACATTATATAGTGTGTCTGATTGTCAGGCCATTGTCAAAAAAGCTGTAGCAGAAAAGCTCAAACAAAAGCATGGCGTGGCACTGCGTCTGCCTGAGACTGGAGCGCTGTATCGTATTGAGGTGGCACTATTAAAAGATCAAGTCACATTGACGATCGATACATCAGGAACTGGTTTACATAAGCGAGGGTATCGAATTGGCCAGGGTGAAGCACCATTAAAAGAAACGCTAGCCGCAGCGCTTGTTCAATTAACGAATTGGCGTCCTGAATTTCCGTTAGTCGATCTGTTTTGTGGTTCTGGAACCATATTAATTGAGGCCGCCTTAATTGGTCAAAACATTGCCCCAGGCTTTAATCGATCATTTTCCAGTGAAGAATGGGACTTTATCCCGAACCAAACGTGGGAAAATGCTTTTGAAGAAGCTGAACAATTGGCTCAGTATGATCAGCCTCTTAACATAACGGGGACAGATCTTGATCCAAAAATGATTGAGATCGCTAAAGCTAATGCGATTGAAGCTGGCTTAGCTGATCTAATTAATTGGAAGCAAATGATTGCATCAGACTTTCACCCGAAACAGCATAATGGTTACGTAATTAGTAACCCGCCTTATGCTGAACGAATTGGAGAGCTGAAAACAGTTGAACAGATTTATCGTGATCTAGGCAAATCGCTACGGCAGGATCCAAGCTGGTCTAGCTATATCCTGACATCAAATGAAAAATTTGAACAATTGTTTGGTGCAAAGGCAACTAAGAAGCGTAAGCTTTTTAACGGTTATCTTAAAGTCGACTATTATCAATACTTCGGGAAGCATAAAAAGGAGTGAATAAAAAATGACCATTGAACAGCAATTTCTAGACCTAATGAAGGAAATAACTGCATACCAAGAAGCATTAGCACTCATTCATTGGGACCTTAGAACAAAAATTCCTAAAAAGGGAATGGAGCAACGTTCAGAGGTAATTGGCTTACTGTCTGAAAAGATTCATCAATTAACCACTTCAGAAAAAATGAAGACATTAATTGATCAATTGAAGACAACGGCAACTAACCCTGTTATAAAACGTGCCGTTGCAGAGTCAGAAAAAGAATACCAGAAGAGTAGCAAGATTCCAGATCATGAATTCAAAGCTTTTGTTACCTTGCGTTCTAAAGCAGAAACCGTTTGGCAGGCTGCAAGAGAGCAGAATGATTTCTCCCTTTTGCAGCCTTATTTAGAGCAGCTGGTTGAATATAATAAAAAATTTGCTGGCTATTGGGGTTACCAGGAGAATAAGTATGATGGCTTACTAGATAACTATG
This sequence comes from Amphibacillus sediminis NBRC 103570, assembly GCF_001552275.1. GTDB lineage: Bacteria > Bacillota > Bacilli > Bacillales > Amphibacillaceae > Amphibacillus_B > Amphibacillus_B sediminis. The sequence continues at coordinate 76,637 of NZ_BCQW01000001.1, read as the reverse complement.
AGCCAGGACTAACTACTGCCATTCTTGATCCTGTCTTCGACAAGCTTAAGCTGGCACTTGCAGATTTAGTTGAAAAAATTAGCCAATCAAAGGTCGATGTTGATGTCAATAAAGTTCTACACTACTTTCCTAAACAGGCACAAGAGCAATTTAGCTTAGCTATTCTTGAGAAGATGGGCTACGATTTTGCTGCAGGACGATTAGATGAGACAATTCATCCATTTGCGATTAATATTAATCCAAAAGATGTTCGGGTCACAACACGATATGATGAGCAAGATTTTAGAACAGCGGTTTTTGGAACGATTCATGAGGGTGGGCATGCCCTATATGAGCAAAATATTGCTCCTGAGCTTTATCAAACTATTCTAGCAACAGGAACTTCAATGGGCATACATGAGTCTCAATCCCTGTTTTGGGAAAACTTTATTGGTCGGAGTAAAGGTTTTTGGCAAAGTCATCTTAGTCTTTTTAAAGAAATGGCGCCAGCTGGCTTTCATGCCTTAGATTTTGAGTCATTCTATCAAGCGATTAATGAAGTTAAACCAAGCTTTATTCGGATTGAAGCAGATGAATTGACTTATTCATTGCATATTATTATTCGCTATGAACTAGAAAAATCGTTGATTGATGGCGACTTACAGGTAAAGGATTTACCCGAGGCTTGGAATCAAAAAATGGAAGATTACCTAGGTATTCGTCCTGCAACTGATAAACAAGGGGTTCTGCAAGATATTCATTGGTCTGCCGGAGACTTTGGTTATTTTCCAACCTATGCATTAGGTTATATGTATGCAGCGCAGTTAAATCATCAATTAAGACAAACGATTGATGTCGATCCGATTATTGCATCAGGTGACTTTGAACCAATTAAAGCATGGCTAACCGAGCATGTCCACAGACATGGAAAGATGAAGAAACCACTTGAAATCATTCAAGATGTGACCGGTGAAGGCTTAAATCCTGATTATTTGATTGATTATTTGACTAAAAAATACCAAGATATTTATCAATTTTAATGCACTATATTTGTTCAAGCAGAAATAGCAGCTTTCTGAATCGGATTCAAACAGCAAGCTTAAACCAAGTTGACCAGTCAAAAGTCAAGCTGCTTGCGTTTTTCAATTAAGAATCACGAATCAGACCACAATTTGTAATATACTTATGATGAAACGGACACGCGACTAGTTATAGTCACGTGTCCGTTTGCAATAGCTTAACAGTCAGATAAGATGATAAAGTAGTAAAATGGGGGTTTCGACGCATTAGAGGTGCTCGTGCAGACGTCGCGAACTTAGTCAGCTTCCTCTCTCTCCCAGTGAACGTTAGTTGAACCAATCGGTCCGTTACTGGCTGTTGGATCTCCCACTTAGACATAACGTGTTCCCTTATTTCTTGAAGTGGGCGGCTTACAAATGCCCTTCGATGGGGCGAGTAATCGCAGCCCAAGCCAGTTACACTGCGATAAACCAAAATAATTTCGAGTCTGATAAATTTCAAATTCTTGGGGCAAATTTAAATCCTAATAAATCAGTCAGTCCGAATATTTGGTCTGTGTAACCAGCTGTGTCTGTATAATGCTCTTCTATGTTTAGATCCGTCTCATGGTGCAACAACCCATCCAAAACATGAATCGCATCCCTTGAATTAGTATGAATAATCTTTGTGTAGTAAGAAGAGAATTGATTACTGGTAAAACGGTAGATGGTGGCTCCCTTTCCAGTTCCATAATGTGGATTTGCATCTGCATGTAGTGATGAAACACCCAGCTACATTCTCATACCATCTGACGAAGATGTTGTACCGTCACCTCAGTAGAAAGGCAATTGTAATTTGTGATGAAAATTTACTAATACGGCTTGGGCTTTATTCATTGCTTCTTCATACATGCGCCATTGAGATACATTGGCTAATTGCTTATATGTAAGTCCGGGTGTTGCTTCAGCCATCTTGCTCAAACCCATTCCTAAAAGGGCTGCCATAATAATAATTGTTTCTTCTTTATCCGATTTTCGATTATTTGAAGCATGAGTAAACTGCTCATGAAATCTTGTTATATAAGCAACACCCATGAGTAATTCGATTAATTTTATTCTTGGCAGCATCTGATAGAGACTTGCACTAAATTTTTTTGCTTCTTTTGGAACATCCTTTTCTAAACGCGCAAGAGACAGCTTTCCTTTTTCAAGAGAAACTCCGTCCAACTTGTTGGAATTGGCAGCTAACCACTTTAACCTTTCATTAAGGCTGCTGGTTCTCTCGTCATATAATCTTCGAATGATAAACTAACTGATAATCTCGTTTTCTCCTTCGTTTGATTCCATTGATCTTCTGATAACAAATATTCCTCAAAATCTCTATATTGTCTGCTACCAACAATAGAAACCTGTAAAGCTTTATAAAGAAGGAAATATGACTGTAAATCAAATTTGTGAAATTACAAATGTGTCTAGAGCTTCACTATACAGAAAATTATCAGAAGTGGAGAACTAACGAATTTTAAGGATAACCTACGAGAACAGGAGTATCCTTTTTTTACTTATATCGGATTCCATTAGACATTTCTTCTAATTTGGCCCAATTTAATATACGAATAGAGTTTTTATCTCTTTCAATAATTTTTTTTTGGGATAGAGAATGAATAACTCGATTTAGATGTCGATATGTCGTGCCAAGTAAATCCGCAATCTCTTTTATATTGGAAGTCTTTAGCTCTATTCCAAAGATGTTATCAGGTTCAGGTGATATCGTGGACATAAGGTAACTTGCAAATTTGTTTTCAACAGATGCTAATAAATTGACACGGGAAGCTGTTGTACAGGTTTGAAGCTTATAGCTTACATGTTCTAAAAGTGTATGCAAAAACTTCGGATTATTCATTTCATGTTGTTTTATATAATCAAAATGTAGTCCAATTAATAAGCATTCATTAACTGCTTTAACTTGTGATTGGACGGGAACTTCTCGAATTAGTTCAATATCACCAATAATGGAAAAAGGTTGGACAAATCGTAGTAAAAGTGATTTTCCAGTTTCAACACTTGATGTTATTTTCACTTTGCCTTCCACTAAAAACAACAATGATTCCAGTTCAATTCCTTCAAGTAAAATAATTTCATCTTGTTCATATTGCTGCAATGTAAATGGAAGTTGCTTTTCTTGGTCAAACATTTCTTCAATATGATTTTCTCGTAATTTTGAATCAAGTAGCTTCAAGTCTTGAATATATTTCATATTAAAACTCCTTTTGGGACATATGTCCTTTTTATTATAATATAAACTGATATGATAAGAACAATAATACGTAGGAGTGGTATAGAATGAAGTTCGTATTTGATTTAGATGGAACAATTTGCTTTAAAGGTCAGCCTGTTTCTGAAAAGTTATTAATAGCATTAGAAAAATTAGTAAAAAAAGGGCATGAAGTCATTTTTGCATCAGCTAGACCAGTACGCGATTTACTCCCCGTCTTACATGACCGTTTTCATCAATATCCAATGATTGGTGGCAATGGATCAATGGTGGCAATAAAAGGGGAAATCATATCAACAGTCAGCTTTGATGAAGAAATGCTCGTAAATATTGTTCAATTACTAAGAACTTATAATGTTTCCTATTTGATAGATAGTGATTGGGATTATGCTTACACAGGGCCTGTTACACACCCAATTTTAAATAACCTAGATCCACAAAGACGTGCTAAAAATGTTAGGTTGGATAAACTCCAGTCAATCGTAAAAATTTTGATGTTAACATCAGATAATATGGAAGAAGTCGAAGAACAGCTTAGAAAAATAGATGTTGTTGTTCACTCTCACGGAAGTGAGGGAGTTTTAGATATAAGCCCTAAAGGAATCGATAAATGGAGTGGGTTGCAACAACTGGGAGTAAAAGAAGGGGAATACATTGCATTCGGTAATGATGCAAATGATATTGCAATGTTTCAACATGCATTTTATTCAGTCATGATTGGTGAAAGCTTACAACTGTCACCATTTTCATCTGAACAATTGTCCTTAAGTGAGGATATCGAAAACCTTATAGTTCAAAGACTTAGTAAATTGGGAGATATAAATCCAATAAATAAATTGGTAACCTTATAAGTAAGTAACCTATGCTTTCGTTAAATATTAAAGTTATTTGATTAAAAGGCGCTATTCCAAAGTGTGACAAAAGTCCAATTTCTCAATTTTAATACTGGGAAATTGGACTTTTTCATATTGTAATTTCCTTAACGTTGTAAATCCGCATTTTCCTGACGCTACCCCTATGTATATCATTATAAATAGTAATATTTAAACATTTTTTTGCAATATATGTTATAGTATTGATGATAAATTTAAATGGCGAAGGAGGTTTTTTATGGATCTAGCAGTTGAAGGGGTCAGCTATGCTTATCGTGATGGGGATACATATCGGTCTATTTTAAAGGATGTTTCGCTAACATTTGAAAGCGGAAAGTTTTATGCGATTTTAGGTGAGTCTGGCTCGGGGAAAACGACGTTTTTATCGATCATTAGTGCTTTGGATGAACCAGGGCAAGGTAGAGTATTATTTGACGGAAAGGATCTACAAGAAATTGGTCTGGATACGTTTAGACGTAACTATAGTTCAATTGTTTTTCAAAGCTATAATCTTATTCCATATATGAATTGCTGTAGAAAATGTGATGGTCATTATGGGCATAAGTGACCGTACCGACCGAGCTTCAATTAAAAAGCAAGCGCTATACTGGTTAGAAACAGTTGGTATTGACCAATCCAAAGCTTATCGGAAAGTCACCAAGCTTTCGGGTGGGGAGCAGCAGCGTGTTGCGATCGCACGCGCATTAAGCACCGAGGCTAAAGTCATTTTTGCAGATGAACCAACCGGAAATTTAGATAGTACGACATCAGAAACAATCATCTCCCTATTAAAAAAACTCGCAACTGATCACGATAAATGTGTGATTACGGTAACACACTCTGAAGCAGTAGCCCAACAAGCTGATGTTGTTCTCCATTTAGATAGCAAATTGCAACAATTTAACGTAACAGGGGGACAGTGAGATGCGCTTCATTCATCGTGTCTGGTTGAGTATCATTAAGCAGCCGATTAAATCATTACTTCTGTTTTTGCTCTTCTTTATTCTTGGCAACGTGATCGTAGCTGGATTTTCTATTCAGCAGGCTACTAATAGCGTCAAAACTGATATGATGAACCTTTGGGGGCAAAGGCTACCGTAAAGAGTTCGATTAATCATGCCTTTACCTATCCCGATCGTGAGCTAGCAGGAGAGGTTTATCAAGATTATAAAGCGTTACTCGATCAATTAATACAATCGCCCGAGGTTAAGTATGCAGATTATAGTATTTATATCGAGACTTTTATTCATACTGATCATTTAGTATATCGAGATGATTCCTCTATCCTTAATGAGCCTGAACGGCTTGATATATTAAATGTTTTTACTGGCGTAAATCGGGCAGATTTTAAAGAACTCGTCTCTAACGAAATAACGATTGAAGCAGGGCGCACATTTACTGAGCAGGAGATCAATCTAGGCCTTCCTGTTTTATTGATCAATGGATCTACTTACGAATATTCTAACCAAAGATCGATTGAGGTCGGCGATGTTATTCGGTTCACTATTGAGTTTTCCGATGCACGCACTAATGAGCTTATTCATACTGAGCCTTATGATCTGGAAGTAGTTGGACTATTTCAGAGCGGACCCTCGATAAACTTTAATTTCGATAGTGCAAGTCAAATAGATCTGAATTTATTTATCCCGAATCAAACGATGATTCAGTTGGCGGAGCGTATTGAAGAGATCATGATGACTTATGATGATGTCACTTTTTGGAATAACCAACTGGATATTTTTATTGGTGTACCAACATTCGAGTTGAAGAATGTTGAGGCTATCGATTCATTTACCGAGCAAGTTAACCAACTGCTTGAATCCATTACACTTGATCGTGAGCACTATCAGCTGGTTACCTCAGCTGATGCTTATGATGATATCGCCATACCGATGGAAAGCTTGTTAAATACATCATCAATTATTTTGATGGGTGCGATAGGCTTTGGAATCGTCATGATTAGCCTGATTGTTCTTTGGTTTTTGCGTGACCGACGCTTTGAGTTAGCTGTTCTTCTTGCATTAGGCGAACGAAAACAGCGTTTAATGATGCAAGTTACGATAGAGCTTGTAGTGATTGCTTGGTTGGCAGTGAGTGGATCGATCTTAACAGGTCACTATATCGTTACCCATTTATCCGAAAATATGTTAGAGACCTTTGTCAATCAAGATCAGCCTGTTCTAGCAGATTCCGACGATACGGATGAGGTGGTACACGAGGCCGTTGCACAGGCAGAACAGGCGGTAATTAACCCTTTGGCATTAGATACAGACGAAATCATAGCAAGCTATCAAATTAAATTTGGGGCTCGTTTTTATGGTGTGCTTTATAGCTTGTGCTTATTGATTATTTTAGTCGCCGTCATTTTACCGATGAGTTATTTGCTTAGGTTAAATCCTCGAAAAATAATGCTTTAAAGGAGGAGCATATGTCTTTACTAAAACGCGTTTGGCTAAGTATCATTTATCGTCCAATTCAATCGTTACTTTTATTTTTATTTACTTTATTATTGGCTAACGTCATGGCAGGCTCCTATACCATTTTACAAACAACCACTACGATTAAACAGGAGATAAAAGATCAATTCGGTGCTCGTGTGACGGTTCAGTATCCAGCCTTTCAATCATCAAATAACGTTAGTCTTTTTTTTTTCTGAGCCTATTTTTACTCATTATCTTGATCTATTAAAGGATATTGAACAGCTCAACCATGTCGAATATGGGGATTATCAGCTATTTATCAACCTATTAAATCCAAATCAAGTTGAATTGACTTTCGGAGAACTAAATCAAGATGCTTATACCTTGTCTTCACGCCTAACGGGTGTTAATGAAGCTGAATTTATTAATCTATATGAGAAGGATATCGAGATAGTTGCGGGGAGGAGCTTTACTGAGCAAGAATTAGAAACAGGTGCAAATGTACTAATCTTAAACAGCGCTTACGACCAGTCAGGTGAACATACGCCTATTGAAGTTGGAGACCAACTTCATTTAGACATGACTATCTACGCCCCTCCTACTCAAACTGAGCAACGAGGTGAACAGCTTTATCAAGAACAGATCAGCTTTGAGGTCATCGGGTTACATGATACGCTACCAACTGTTCGCGATCTAGCTGCGGAATGTGGGACTAGCTTTGGTTGTATTGAAGAGCGAATTTTCATGCCAAATCAAACGTTATTAAGTTTATACCAAAAGGTGAAGACCGAATTTCCCATTGAAGAAAAAGATCAAGAAGAAATGTTTGGGCAAAGTTTGATTCAGTTGGGAGTAAAAGCATCGCTGTTTGTGTTAGATACAGCGGAAAGCTTATCGATCTTTGAGCCACAAGCCAAAGAGGCCATTCAGAATACGATCCATTCATTAAAAGAAGACGACCTAATCGATGAAGAAAACGATTGGATGGTACAGTTTAAGCTTGTCACTTCCGATCAACATTATCAAAGCACGGCTGAGACGATTGAAAATATTAGCTTAATCGCAAAAGCTAGCTTCTTTGGCTCAATTATCGCAATGACAAGCATTTTAACCGTTATTATTCTGTTGTTTCTTAGAGACCGGAGCAAGGAAATGGGATTGCTTAGAGCTCTAGGTGAACGGAAGCATCGCTTACTTGGTCAAATTTTACTAGAGGTTTCTATTATCACCATTTTGGCCCTTAGCTTATCTTTAATAACAGGTCAATTACTAGCCAATCAATTGGCCACATCTATTTTCCAAACTGCTGAACCAGCAGCTATAACAAGCACGAGTGATCAAATGATTACAACCATTATTGACAGTACAACGATCGCTTTTGATGGGCAATACGTTTTCATGGTCTATTTAGTTGGAATCACAACAATTTTATTAGCAATCATTTTTCCAATGATTTATTTACTAAAGTTAAATCCTAAAAAAATTCTAATGAAACATTAAGCTAACTAACGAGCATCTTCCTTAAATAAGGGGGATGCTCGTTCTCATATTAGCAAGTAATCCTATTTGAGCTAAAAAAGAAGAGAACATTTGTTCTTGTAACCTTTTCATTTTAATAAGACTATTGTATACTAGAGCAAAATCAATATTTAAGGCGTATAGGGAAGAGGGGATTGGATTGGGTCATCTCTCACTAGCTGACTATCTAGAACATTTGTGGGTAAAGGGCTTTAAGTTATCAGACGAGCAGGTTCGGTTCATCTACTTTGGCAAAAAATATACTGAAGCAACAGATGATTTGGTTCGTATTGCCTTAGAAACCACACTCCGCTTACAGTTTCAGTTTGATGGCTCCTTTTATATTAGTTTGCTAGAATTGCTTAAAGAGCATCAGATTACTAGTTTTAAAGAAGCGAAGCAGCTATTTAAAGTCAAGGGCATTCAGTAATCGCTGATTGTTTCGTTTGGAGAGCTAATCGGGCAAGACGGTCTGCTTGTTTATTTTGCTGATCTGGTATCCACTTAATAAAGCAATGGGGGAAGACCTGCTGATATTCAAGGATTTGATTGAGATGAGCTTTAAAGCTGTGACGTTTAACAAAGCGTTTCTCGATTGCATCAACGACTAGTTTCGAATCAGAACGAATTGATAGAATTGTATCAGGGAATTGTTTTTGACAATATCTAAGTGCGTGAATAACGGCTTCAAATTCTGCTTGATGATTGGAAGCTTGGCCAATATAAGCATAACCTTGATGACAGATTTTTTTATTTTTAATGACAAAGCCAATCCCACTTTCTCCTGGATTACCAGCAGTAGCGCCATCTACATATACTTCTAACATGATTTATCGCCATCCTTTTAATAACGGTTTATTATCTGAATCGGCTTGATCTCGTTTAAACCACGATCTTAAAGGCTTAGATTAAGATGTGCAAAAAAACGGTGACACCACGGTCACCGTTTGAAATTTATTTTTTTGTTACGTTAGCAGCTTGTGGTCCACGATCGCCTTCAACAATTTCGAAGGTCACTTCTTGGCCTTCTTCTAGCGTTTTAAAGCCTTCTTCTTGAATGGCAGAATAATGTACGAATACATCATCGCCTTCTTCTAATTGGATGAAGCCGTATCCTTTTTCTGCATTGAACCATTTGACAATACCGTTTTGCATGTACATAATCCTCCTAGATTTCCACGTTAAACGTGACTAAAATACAAATAAGATGAACGAAGAAAAAGTAGCCCAATTGAAGTGTAGGATCGTTCCTGCACCACTTCAATTAAGGCTACTGCATTAATGATCCAGACATCTTCTTTGCTTGAGTAAATGATAGCGTATTTTTTGGTGAGCGTCAAGTTGCCCCATATCTACCAAAGACTTGGAAGGAGTATGATTATAATGAATCAAAATGATCAATTAATGCTAATCAAGCAATTTGTTGCTGAGAAATTTAGCTCAGATTATAGCGGACACGATTTCGATCATATGAGACGTGTGGCAGTGCTAGCCGCTAAGATAGCCAAGAAGGAAGGAGGCGATCCTTTTCTAGCAGAAGTATGTGGATGGGTACATGATCTCATTGATGATAAATTAACCGCTAATAGTGAACTAGCCCAACAAGAACTTGAGCATTTCTTGTTGAGCCTTGATTTTACAATCAAACAAATTAAACAAATTCAAGCTGCCATTGAAACGGTGTCATTTCGTAAAGGAAAACAACCCCAAGCTACTCTCGACTGTATTGTACAGGATGCAGATCGGCTTGATGCAATAGGAGCAATTGGCATCGCACGGGCTTTTAGCTATGGTGCAACCAGACAACAACCACTTTATGCCGATCAAGAGCCATCTACCCTTGCCCATTTTGAGTCAAAGCTCTTAAAATTAAAGGATTTATTAAATACCAACACAGCCAAGCAGCTTGCCGAACAGCGACATCGACTGCTTGAAGATTTCTATCATCAATTTATTGCTGAATGGCATCTTGATTGCTAATTTTTTGAAACACGACGGCTCCCTAGGTAACGTGATTGCCAATATTCTTCTGATAACGCAGAGACGGTAACACCGTTTGATTCGCCCGCATGAATAAATTGGTCATTCCCAAGATAAATACCTAAATGAGATGGACCGGTCTTATAGGTCTCAAAGAAGACCAGATCGCCAATAGAACGTTGATCAACCGCTTGTGTTTGATTCCAAATCTCAGACACTGTCCGGGGTATTGAAATAGCATGCTCAGCGAATACGTATTGTACGAAACCACTACAGTCAAATCCAGCTGTCGTTGTCCCGCCCCATTGATAAGGAACACCTAGCTGTGCTTTGGCTGACTGAATCAGCTCATCCATAGCAAAAGCGCTTGAGTTTTTAATTGATTGAGCTGTAGGTTCTTCATTAGCTTTTGTCGTTTCGGATGTATTCAGAGTTGAGTAATTGGCTTCCTCCTGTAAAGTTTCTACTAATGCTTGTGATAGGGTAGTCGTTTCTGGTAAATCAAATGCTTGCTGAGCTTGATGAAGGGCGAGCTCTGTCTTTGGTCCGTAAATACCGTCGATGTTAGCTGTATAGTAACCAAAATAATAAAGCGCTTTTTGCAAACCCATTATCTCATCATTTTCCTGACCATGTTGTAGCGGATAATCAATGGCTTTTAGCTCATTCATATAATAATGTTGCTCGCTGGCCACGATGGCCTGAACGGTCTCAATATTTAATGTACCATCTGGTTCAATCGCATGTTCTATTTGGAATTTTTTTAAAGCGTATTCGGTAAATAAACCAAATTCACCATCAATCTCCTCATCATAATAGCTTAAGTTATTTAGTTTTTGCTGAATGACGCGTACTGCCGGGCTGTGATCACCGTATGCGATATGCTGATCTTGTTGATTAAGGAGATGGTTTTGAAGCATTGGATAAGCATCAACATAAAAGGTAAAGGGTTGGCTGATGATATAACTATAGGTAATTGACTGCTTAACAACTTGATCAAGCTGTGCCTGAGCCAACAATTAAACGCCTCCTTTATATTGAATTTGAACTAACTAAGCTGTCTACTAATGTGTATTCTGATCAAAATCAATAAATGTATGTTGAACGAAATGTTATTATTCTGTAATATTAAACAAGAAGATTTTTTTAAAAAAGTGGAGGCGGTAAGTCATGTCAAAAAATGAGCAAGCTTATTTAGAACTATGTCAATCCATTATTAATAATGGGGTGACAAAGGGAGATCGTACAGGTACTGGTACATATTCAATCTTTGGTGCACAGATGCGCTTTGACTTAAACGAGGGCTTCCCTTTACTTACAACCAAAAAAGTAAACTTTAATTTAATTGCGTCTGAATTAATTTGGTTTATTCGTGGTGATACAAATATTCGCTTCTTATTGGAGCATAACAATAATATATGGAATGAATGGGCTTTTAAACGCTGGGTAGAAAGTGAAGCCTACAGTGGACCTGATATGACGGATTTTGGTAATCGAGCTTTGCGAGATCCAGAATTCAATCGCTTATATCAGGACGAAATGGAACAGTTTAAACAGCGTATTCTAACGGACGATGATTTTGCCAAACAATATGGAGATCTAGGTGCAGTCTATGGAAGCCAATGGCGGGCATGGCAGACCTCAAAAGGTGAAACGATTGATCAGCTTAAAGATGTCATCCAATCGATCAAACAAAACCCTGACTCTAGACGTCATATTGTAACAGCTTGGAATCCGGAAGATGTTCCAGCAAATATGGCCTTACCACCATGTCATACTTTATTTCAGTTTTATGTAGCTGAAGGGAAATTGTCCTGTCAGCTTTATCAACGTAGTGCCGATGTCTTTTTGGGTGTCCCTTTTAATATTGCGAGTTATGCTTTATTGACACATTTGATTGCACATGAATGTGATTTACAGGTTGGTGAATTTGTTCATACATTAGGTGATGCGCATATTTATTCTAATCACATTGAACAGGTTCACACACAGCTCAGTCGGACACCATTACCATTACCAACACTATCCTTTAAAGAAGGCTTTACATCCATCTTTGATTTAAACGTTGAAGATATTCGACTAGAGAATTATCAGTCGCACTCAGCAATCAAGGCCCCGATTGCTGTTTAAAAGCTGTTTAACATTTTCCACTAAGGGTTAGTGTTAGCTGATGATTTAACCACTGTAGTGAACCACTACTAAGAACAAGCTTTGACATAGGGAGGAGAGATAACGTGTTTTCCATGATCGCTGCCCATGATCGCAATCGTCTAATTGGTAAAGGGAATTGGATGCCATGGCATATCCCAAATGATTTAAGTTATTTTAAAGCAATGACTACAGGAAAAACGATTGTAATGGGTCGTAAAACTTTAGAAACCTTTAAAAAACCATTACCAAATCGAAATAATATCATCCTTACTCGTGACACAGCTTATAAAGTTGCTGGTGCACAGGTTTTTCATGATTATCAAGCTATATTGAACCAATTTCAAAATACAGATGATGAGATTATCATCATTGGCGGTGGTGAGATCTACCAACTTTTTTTACCCTATGTAGATCGATTATATATAACATGGATTGATCAGAGTTTTGATGGGGATACGTATTTTCCTGAATACGATTTGTCGGAATGGAGGATAACCAAAAAGGAAAAAGGCTTAAAAAATACGGATAATCCATATGACTACTATTTTATTCAATATGACCGTATTCGATAAAAGAGGAGATGACGATGCAATCATTTCACCAATATATGATGCGTTATAGAGGATTAAAACAGAAAACAGATGAGCGGAGGCTGGCTGACTGGATGTTTCATGAACATGATTTTCCAAAGCATAGCCATTCCTATGATGAAATTAGCCGTTACTTAGAATGGAATATCCCTTTCACCAATGCCGTTAATGTGTTTGACCAATTATGGGAGGACTATCTTGAAACACAGCATGAGAGGTAGAATAGGTGAAGGGAGAGCTTTGAGTCGTAAAACGCTGTATTGAAAGAACTGTAACAGGCAAGCTTAGGCTTGCCTGTTACACTTTTAGCTGAACTTTTTTATCAAGTAGGTACAAACATTTAGAAAGAAAAGGGAGAGGAACTTTAGATGAGACTACTACATACAGCGGATTGGCATTTAGGTAAAATCGTCAATGGTGTCCATATGACCGACGATCAAGCCTATATGATCGAACAACTTTTTCAAATCATTGAGCAATATCGACCTGATGTGGTCATGATTGCTGGTGATATTTATGATCGATCAGTGCCACCGAAGGAAGCGGTCGAACTGTTGGATTATACCTTCACCAAACTTTTAGACCAATATAGCATACCAATTCTTGTGATTTCAGGTAATCATGATAGCCCTGATCGTTTACACTTTGGTAGTCGAATTTTTCGTCGTAACCGGCTTTTAATTGAAGCAAAATTGAGCAAAGATATTGAAGTATTTTCTTACGCTGATCAATTCGGGCCTGTTCATTTTTATCTCATTCCATATTTTGATCCAGCTGAAGTAAGGACATTATATGGAGATGATTCTGTTCAGACCCATCAGGATGCCATGAAAAAGGTTATAGAGTCAATCAAAGAGCGGTTCGATCAGCAAGCGCGACATGTTTGTATTACACATGCTTTTATTGCAGGTGGAATGGAATCAGATTCTGAAGAGCGTTTAACCATGATCGGAGGTAGCCCTTACATTGACCATGAATTGTTTGACTGCTTTGATTATGTTGCATTAGGACACTTACACCAAGCACAAAAAATACAACGTGAAGCTATTCAATATAGTGGTTCGATATTAAAATATTCCTTCTCAGAGGCTAAGCATAAGAAATCAGTAAACCTAGTTGAGCTAAAACAAGATGGTTCACTTGATATTGAGCGAATTCAGCTAAAGCCAAAACGAGACATGCGGATCTTAGAGGATTACTTTGATCAACTGCTTAATGATGACTGCTATCCTGGAACAGACGATTATCTCCATATTCGATTATTGGATGATGGCCAGCTACTTGATCCAATTAGTCAATTAAGGAAAAAGTTCCCGAACATTCTCCGTTTAGAACGCAAGGTTAAACAGTCAGATTTAGCTCTTGATCAGCTTAAAACATTACAAGAGCGCCAAAAAATGTCCCATGAAGAGCTTTTTACTGCTTTTTACCGAGATATGAAGGGTGAAGACATCTCACTGCAACGAAAAAAAATTATAAATGACTTAATCAGCGAGCTAATCAAGCAGGAGAGGGGGGAGTAGTTATGCGGGCACTGAGATTAATGGTGGAAGCTTTTGGACCATATAAAGACAAGCAAACAATCGATTTTAGTTTGCTAGGCAATGAGGCTATCTATTTGATTACCGGCCCAACGGGTGCTGGTAAAACATCCATTTTTGATGCGATTTGTTTTGCATTATATGGTAAGGCAAGTGGTTCTGATCGAGATTATGATACATTAAGGAGTGATTTCGCCGCTGCTAATCAAACGACAGAAGTCGCTTTTACATTTGAACTCAGACAGCAAACCTATCAGGTGATTAGGAGACCGAAGCAGCTCAAAGCAAAAGAGCGCGGTGATGGGCTACGGGAATATCCCGCAACTGCTGAGCTTTATAAAATTGAAGCAAACGAGAGAAAGCTGCTACATAGTAAGGTCAATGAGGTAAATGAGACAATAACGGCATTGCTTGCCCTAGATTATGAGCAATTTTGTAAAATGATCATGATCCCTCAAGGTGAATTTCGTAAACTTATTGCTGAAAATAGTCGTGAACGCGAGCTAATTTTACAGAAGATTTTTCATACCTATTTCTATCGTAATCTTACCGAGCAACTAAAAAATAAAGCTAAAGCATTGAAGGATCAACTCTATGATTTAGATATGCGGATTAAAACAAAGCTTGAGCAAGTAAACTGGTCGACTGATCAACAAGATCAGCAAACAAGCTGGACTTTCAAAGATTATTTTCAAGCATTATCAAATAAGTTGAAGGACAATAACGACTGGATAGTAAAGCAGAAAAAACAGCTAATGGCTGAGCAAGAAAAAACAGCACAATTACAAGAGGAATACCGTCAAGCACAGGTATTGATCGACCAGTTTAATGAATATGATCTGCTAATTAATCAACAACAGCAGCTTGCTAGCCAAAAGATTGTTATTGAACAAAAACAAGCTAAATTAAAAGCAGCAGAGCTAGCAAATAGGTTGCAACCCTATGAGCAACAACTGAGAGAACGTGAAAAAGAATGGCTGAGCCAAAAAAACGAGCTGGCAGTGCATGAAAAGGAGCTTGTCGGATTAAAAGATCGCTTAGCCAAACTAGAACAAAACTTTATTAAGCTTAAAGACGACTATCCAAGTAAACTTGATCAACAACAAGCATTAACGAAGCTAAACGAACAAACACAGATATGGCATCAAGTGATCGAGCTTGATACAGTCCTAGCAAAGCTCAAAAGCGAATCGCTCGAGAAGGATCTGGTTATTAAGCAAGTAGAACTCAAACTATCCGAAAAAGAACAGCAACTAAAAAAAATAGATGAGCAACTTGGCCAATTATTTGTGTTAAGTGAACAAATCTATCAATTAAAAATAGACTGTCAACAAGCAAAGGATAGACTGGTTGTTATTACTGAATTGGCGGAATCTTATCAGGAATTACAGACTTTACTTCAGGTTTACCAGAAAGCTGAGGGCGATTATAATGAATTAAAGCAAAAGCTTGCCACTACTAATCAGCAACTTAAACAGTGGGAAACAGATCAGCAGCACCATTTCGCAGCCAGTTTAGCCAAGGAATTAATGGAAGATCAACCGTGTCCGGTTTGTGGTTCACGTGAACATCCATATCCGGCAGATATGATAGATTCAACACTTGATCCTATTGAAAAAGATCGATTATTAAATAGGATTGAGCAGATTGAGCAAAAGCTTAAGTTGCAACAAGATCGCTTAGTCGAGGCCAAAGCTAATCATCAAGCTAAACAAACCCAAACCGAACGGCTATCTCACCGACTTAACCTAACATTCAATCAATTAACCGATCAACTGATTAAACAGCAGTTAGATCAAGCCCAGGCAAGCCATCAAGTCAAGCAAGAACAACTTAAACAACTGACCATGCAATTAACCGATTTAAAGCAACTTGAGCTCGAAAAGGAAAAGCACAAGCAAGCGTTGGATGAGTTAGTTGTGAAGAAAGATGAACAATACCAATCATATCAAGAGCTCAATCAAAAAGTGCTACGATTGGATGGGCAAAAAGCGTCGTTATTACCACAGTTGCCAAAAACATCGCTAACCTTTGAGCAATGGCAAATACATTTACAGGTAAAGCAAACAAACTTGGCTAATTGGTTTGATGACTATAAAGCTCAAGAGGAAAAGATCTTAGCTATTCGTGAACAAACGAGTCAGTTGGAATCACGTTATCTAGCCAGTCTAAACTTTTTGGAGCAGTTAAACGAAAGATATGACCGTGCTCAGCAACAGTTCACGCGAGAACTAGCTCATTCACGCTTTGATGACATCGATCAATACCAAAAAGCCAAATTATCAGTTGAACGGATTCAACAGCTTGTCGAAGAGCTTGACCAGTTTGAACAAAAAAAGCAAGAAGTTGGATCACGCTTAAATCAATTAGCAGAATATCTTGAGCAAAAGCAAAAGCCTGCGCTTGATCATATTCAACAAAGGCTTACTGAGCAGCAACAACAAGTTGACAAGCTAATGCGCGAACTTAATCATGCGGAGCATAAGTTAGAGCATGATCAAATGATTGCAGAGCAAGTGAAGGAGCTATACAGACAATACCAATCATTGGATGCTGACTTCCGCGACGTATCAGCATTGGCTGATCTAGCAAAAGGAGATAATCATTTACGACTTTCATTTGAACGATATGTATTAGCTGCATTTTTAGATGAAATTTTACTTCAAGCAAACTTTAGGCTTGATCAGCTTAGTGATCATCGCTACCAACTTTTAAGAAGTGAACGACTAGCTAAATCTGGTGCACAAAGTGGACTTGATTTAGAGGTATTAGATCAGCATACAGGTAAAACCCGTTCGGTAAAAACGCTGTCAGGGGGGGAGAGCTTTAAAGCATCATTAAGCTTAGCCCTGGGAATGGCTGATGTTGTTCAGTCTCATTCAGGTGGCGTTCAACTTGATACCTTATTTATTGATGAGGGATTCGGAACATTAGACGACCTATCCTTAGAGCAAGCCATCGATACTTTAAAAGGACTGCAACAAAATAATCGAATTCTAGGAATTATTTCACATGTACCACAATTAAAAGAAGAAATTCATGTTAAATTACAGATTACCTCATCTCCAAATGGATCAACAGCTAAGTTTAATTTATAGTTATCGCTTGCGTAGTGAAAATAAGTTATAAAGTCTGTGTTCCTTATCATTTGGTAATAACTTGAATAACCTCTATAATAGGATATAGCAAAGGAGGACGGTCTAATGTCAATGCCACTTACTATCGAATCAACGTTGGTCACGCAGGGTAAAGAGGTACGCGTAAAAGGTAAAGAGAACTGCTTTGTGGTTACTTTAACAGGCTATCGACTTTACCCAATAGGTGATCGGATTGAAATTAGGAGACACGAAGACGCTGATCAAATTGGCTTTGGTAAAATAGTTGAACTAACATGGCGGGACAACCAAACTATTTGTACTTATCAACTTCTTTCGCTTCACAGCGTCAATTAATGACAGATTACGATGAGTAGCTTGTCTTATTATTGATTTTCTTGCGCTTACCCAGGAAATATCTAAAGTATCGGCACTGCCGATACTTTTTCTTTGGGTATTTCTCCGTAAAGGGTAGGACGATTCACACTTTTATTCGCCTAGCGTAAGCTATCCTAGTAGATAAAAGGAAAAGAGGGATTCAATATGAAGCAATTTGCCCCATTTACACAGGCTGGTTATCCATATACTCAAGCACAAAATTTTATGCCGAGAATGCCTATGTATCCCGGTATGCCAAATCCACAGATGATAACACAAGCGACTGCCCCTAAAACGGGATTATCAGGATTATTGCAACGTTTTTTACCATCTGTTGGTAGTGGTAATCTAACTGAAACGCTCGGTCAGTTACAAAACATTTTAAAAATGACTCAATCTATTACCCCGATGATTCAACAGTATGGTCCATTATTAAAGAGTCTTCCTAGTATGCTTGCGCTAATGAAAGAATTCAATGAATCAGATGAGAGTGATGAAAGTAAGAGTGACGAAAGCAACCAAAATAAAGATGAAAGTAAAGCAATAGAGGATGAAGAAAAAGAAACGACCGATGATGAAACAGAAGTTCACATCGATACAGTTGATCATAACACGATCGAATCCGATTTGGCGAAGATCTCGATTAACGAAAAAGATGACAACCTGTACAAAATTGAAACATTAAGAGATCGTTCCGCTAAGAATACTACAAGCCCAATCCTATACATTTGATTATTCATTCTGGGCAATTTAAAATAAGGATAAACTAAACGAAGGAGCAGATATGATGACAGAAACGAAACAAGCATTGGCGACTTTTGCGGGCGGTTGTTTTTGGTGTATGGTTGAACCTTTTGATCAACAACCTGGTATCATTTCAGTTGTGTCTGGTTATACAGGAGGGCATAAAAAGAATCCAACCTATCAAGACGTGTGCAGCGACACGACAGGACATTATGAAGCCGTACAAATTACGTACGACCCAACTCGATTCTCTTATCAAAAATTAGTGGACATTTTTTGGCAACAAATTGACCCGACTGATCCGGGTGGACAATTTAATGATCGAGGCGACTCTTACCGTACCGCCATTTTTTATCATGACCGTGATCAGCAAGAAATAGCCGAGAAATCTAAACAAGCATTAAGCGAGTCGGGTAAATTTACTAAACCGATTGTGACAGAAATCCTACCTGCCCAACCCTTTTATCCTGCTGAGGAAGAGCATCAGGATTATTATAAAAAAAATAGCTTCCATTATCGTCTTTACAAAAAAGGTTCTGGTCGAGAGGCTTTTATTAACCAGACATGGAAGCGAAGCTACTCTCAGTCTGAACTAAAGGAGCGCCTAACCCCAATCCAATATCATGTCACCCAAGAAAATGGGACAGAGCCGCCGTTTCAAAACCCGTATTATGCAAATCAGGAAGAGGGAATTTATGTGGATATCGTCAGTGGTGAACCTTTATTTTCTTCACGGGATCAATATGATGCGGGCTGTGGTTGGCCAAGCTTTACCAAGCCTATTAACCGGAATGAGTTAGAGGAAAAACTTGATACCTCTCATGGTATGCGTCGAATCGAAGTGAGAAGTAAAGCAGCTGATAGCCATTTAGGACATGTATTTAATGATGGACCAAAGGATGATGGAGGGATGCGCTACTGTATTAATTCAGCCGCCCTGCGCTTTATTCCTAAGCATAGGCTTGAGCAAGAAGGCTATGGTGTCTATAAGGCGCTATTTGATTAAGCTTTTCACCAGTTCCTTTGCTCTGTTTCGGAATAAAACTGAAAATTTGTCAACAATGCTTATCTTTTTTGCAGAAACGTGTTAGAATATATAGGAAAGTAGCGTGTACAAAGAGAGAGAGGAGTGTGCGCATTGATTCATACCAAATGGAACGATAAAGAAACGATTAAACATATTAAGTGTGTACATGCGAATGCGAAGAAATTTGTGGTGAATAATATGTTAACACCTGGTAAGATTTATCCTGTAAAAAACGAAACAGAGGAATTTTATTTTATCATTGATAATTCCAATCGCATTGGCGGTTTTAAAAAAGACTATTTTAGCGAAGAAAGTGAATAACACATGGTTTTAATGAAAGGTTTAAAGCTATAGTAGAAGGCGAGCCAAATACTCCCATCATTCAGGAGCTGATTCAATGAAAAAGCTGATTCTCATACGACATTGCCAAGCAGAGGGGCAGCACAAAGACTCCCCTTTAACGAACCTTGGGGTTAATCAAGCACGACGATTGGCAGAATTTTTTACTGAAAAGGATCTTAAAATCGATCGTATTATATCCAGCCCTTATATGAGAGCTGTTGAGACCATCCACCCCTATGCTTATAGTCATCATCTAAAGATTGAACAGGACGCCCGGTTGCAGGAGCGTATTTTAAGCGCTGAACCTGTCGATGATTGGGTAGATGTCGTCAAGCATTCTTTTATTGATAAGAATTATCGTCTACCAGGGGGAGAATCATCTAATGATGCCTTAAAACGTGGGCTTGCCGTGATTAAAGAAGCCATGGAGGATCCGAATCATCTTCATGTTGCGATTGTGACACATGGGAATTTGCTGACACTACTTTTGAGTCATTTTGATTCAAACTATAGCTATACAGAATGGCGTTTCCTTAAGAATCCAGATGTATTTCTAATTGAACACGAACATGATTTCTATCAACTTCAGCATATTTGGTAGAAACATCATTATAAGGAGGGGTATACGTTGGCATTTGTTATTACATCTGCTTGTATCGGTGAAAAAGCTGGGGAATGTGAAGAGGTTTGTCCAGTTGATTGTATAGAAGAAGGAGACGAAATGTATTATATCGATCCGGATATTTGCATCGATTGTGGAGCTTGTGAAGCCGTATGTCCGGTTGAAGCCATTTATATGGAAGATGAAGTTCCAGAAGAAGAGCATGAATATATTGCCCTTAACCGTCGTTTCTTTGAAGAAAAGTAGAAAAAAGCCGTGTATAACTTTAAATTACACGGCTTTTTTTAACGCTGATTAATGATGAATGTTCAAACATCGCATAAAGTGAAACTTTGCTCAGTGGAGGTTTTCCATCCCCCACTGAACGTTAGTTGAATCAATCGGGCGGTTACTGGCTGTTGGATCTCCCACTTAGACATGACTTGTTCCTTATATCTTGAAATGGGAGAGTTACACTGTGGTAAAATAACCTTTAGTAGACGACTTTAAAGGATTGATATGCCTTTAATTCTTCTGAAATAGATAGTTCAACATCTTCAACCCGTGCAGCTGGACTTGGACTAGCTTTGATTTGATCGATAAATTGATAGACTTTTTCTATCTCACCTTCAACTTCAATTTCAACCGTATCATCTAACTGATTTTTAACCCAACCCGTTACGCCAATTTCATTTGCCTTTATTTGAGTTGTATAACGAAAGCCAACACCTTGAACCATCCCATGTACAATCATATGTGCATGTATCTTTGCCATATTATCACTCCAATTAAAATGTTAGGACTAAAGTAAAGTGAAACTTCATTCAGTGGGGGTTTCGATGCATAGGATGTGCTCGTGCAGACGTCACGAACTTAGTCCGCTTACTCTCTCCCGCACTGAACGTTAGTTGAACCAATCGAGCCGTTACTGGCTGTTGGATCTCCCATTTAGACATTATTTCTTGAAGTGGGAGTCTTACCAAAGCCCTTCGATGGGGCGAGTAATCGCAGCCCCAGACAGTTACACAGCGATAAAATACCCTTGTTTGACTTCTATTAAACCAAAGAATGGGGGACATAGCAATGCAAAATGTTATTTCGATTAATCAGCTTAATCAATTTAAAATAGGGCATGCTGAAAACGACCAAGCGATTACCGGTTGTACCGTTGTCTTGGCTGAAAACGGAGCAAAAGCAGGAGTCAGTGTCCGAGGTGGATCACCGGGGACAAGAGAAACAGATTTATTAAAATCAGAAAATCTTGTCGATATCGTTCATGGTGTTTTTTTTACAGGTGGGAGCGCGTTCGGCCTAGATGTTGGCACTGGGGTTATGCGCTATTTAGAGGAAAGAAAGATTGGCTTTGATACGCAAATAGCGCATATCCCAATTGTTCCAGGAGCTGTCCTCTACGACTTAATAATTGGACAATCCCATATTAGACCAGACGCCCAATTAGGATATCAAGCATGTCTCAATGCACAGGAGCGTGATGATCGTTTAGGAAACGTTGGAGCTGGTCTAGGGGCAACTGTTGGTAAGTGCTTAGGGCCAGATTATGGGATGAAAGCAGGACTTGGCCATTACGCACTTCAAGTAGGCGAGTTAATGGTAGCTGCCCTGATTGCAGTCAATTGCTTTGGAGACATCATCGACCCAAAAACTGGCCAGATCCTGGCAGGTGTTTATGATCGGGGGACTAAACAACTTTTAAATAGTGAACAAATGATGTTAAAGCAACTTGAACTGAATACGAATCGCTTTTCTGGCAATACAACGATCGGTACTGTATTAACTAATGCCAAGGCAAATAAAGCACAATTGAACAAAATAGCTAGTATTGCACATGACGGGATAGCTCGTACAACGCGTCCTTCACATACCTTTATTGATGGTGATACACTGTTTGCACTAAGTTGTGATCAGGTAGAGGCAGATTTAAATGTCGTCGCGATGTTAGCTACAACAGCTGTTGAGCAGGCAATCGTGTCTGCTGCCAGAACCGCTAAATCTTTAGCAGGGTTTCCTAGTCACTCTGAAACGCAATAACCTAGTAGGGCTTCGTTCCTACTAGGTTTTTTACAATGGATACATTGAAGGTGTCAATAACACAATCAAAATGACAAAGCGTATCTCATATGGCATTAAAGATTTTGAACGATTGAAAAAGAAAATATTGTGGTGACAAGAGATTAGAAAGGCTTTGGCATAAAGGAACTTAGCAGAGGAAATATGCGAGACTCCTGCGGAAAAACGGGCGATCCGAGACCCTACAGCGGGCTTTGCGAGGAGGCTCGGGCGTTCGTCCGCGGAAAGCGAGTATATTTCCCTCTGCGGTCTATGCATAATCACTATTTGTGTATAAAGCCTTTTAACAAAAGCGATGGTGGAGTGAAATTCGCACCACCACATTTGACAGAGAACCGGTTTTTTTAGTTACATAATGGGTTCAAGGACAATTTGTATTTTGTCAATTAATATAATAAAAAGTATGAAAAAATGTGATATTTATCACTGCTTTTTGATGTGATTGGTTCATAATTAGCAATAGACTGTATTTTTTGAGGTGAATAAGTACATGAATTTATATAAACCAGAACTACTTGCTACAGCAAAGGATCTTGAAGAAGTAAAACGATTAGCTCAAGCTGGAGCCGATGCTATTTTAATTGGCCATCAACAATTTGGTAATCGTGTAGCAGGTGATTTTGAATTATCTGATATCAAGGAGGCAATTGATCTCCTTCATGCTATGAATAAAAAAGCCTATATCCAAGTTAACGCCATTTTTCATAACCAACATCTTGAGGCATTACCTGATTATTTAACAGCACTTGAGCGTGATGGTGTCGACGGTATTATCGCAGGTGACCAGTCGATCTTTCAAATTAAACGAGACCTCAACTTAACAACACCATTAACATGGAATCCTGCCACCTTATCAACGAACTATCAAACATTAAATTACTGGCATCAGCGAGGAATGGACCGGGCAGCATTATCTAATGAACTATCATTAGATGCGGTTATTGAGATCAAAGAACATGTCAGCTGCCCCATTGAAATACAGGTGCATGGCATGACATGTATCTTTCAATCGAAGCGCAAGCTTGTTCGAAATTATTATCAGCATATCGACAAGTCCTACGAGCAAGATCAGGTTCGATATATTAAAGAAGATAAAAAAGCAGATAGTCACTATCCTATTTTTGAGGATATTAATGGTACACATATCATGAGTACAGAAGATTTAGTCATGATTGATTATCTCGATCTGATTCTTAGTGCTCAAATAGATGGCTTAAAGATAGAGGGGATGATGAAGTCAACTGACTATAATGAAAGGATTGTCATACTCTATCGTGAAGCAATTGACACGTATTTAACAGATCCAGAGCTCTATCAAATTAAAAAGGCAGGCTGGAAGCAATCCATCTATCAAACCCAACCGAATCAACGTAAGATCGGGACAGGTTTTTATTTTAAAGAACAGATTTACTAAGAGGAGTAGAAAACGATGCAAATAGAAAGACGGAAACCAGAATTACTTGCACCAGCGGGCAATTTAGAAAAATTAAAATTTGCCATTCATTACGGGGCAGATGCTGTCTATATTGGTGGGCGACAATTTGGGTTACGTGCTAAAGCTGGAAATTTCTCTTTTGAGGAGATGGCAGAAGGGGTTGTATTTGCTAAAAAGTATGGTGCTAAGGTTTATGTAGCCACCAATATTATTGCCCATAACGAAAACTTAGCTGGTGCTCATGACTATTTTAAAAAACTATACGATATTGGTATATCAGCTGTGATTGCTGCTGATCCAGCTTTAATTCAGGCGTGTCATGAAGCAGCACCTGATCTAGAAGTACACATTAGTACCCAAGCATCGATTGCGAATTGGAAAACGGTCGAATACTGGAAAAAAGAAGGGATCCCCCGTGTTGTACTAGCGCGCGAAGTCTCGGTCGAAGAAATACGTCAGATCAAAGAAAAGGTTGATATCGAAATTGAGGCCTTCATTCATGGTGCAATGTGTATCTCATACTCTGGACGGTGTGTTCTTTCTAACCATATGACAGCAAGGGACGCAAACCGAGGTGGATGCGCTCAATCCTGTCGATGGAAATACGATTTATTTGAGGATGGGACGGATGGAACCGTTGCTGTTTCCGATCAAGCAGACGAAAAATACACCATGAGTTCACAGGATTTAAGTATGGTAGAGCATTTACCCGATTTAATTGAAGCTGGGGTAGATTCGTTGAAAATTGAAGGACGGATGAAAAGTATTCATTATGTCGCAACAGTAGTCAATGTTTATCGGAAGATTATAGATACGTATTTTTCTGATCCAGAAAACTTTCAACTTGACCAGGCTTGGATTGATGAAATTTGGAAAGCAGCGCAACGCTCTCTCTCAACAGCCTTTTACTATCATGAACCAACGGAAAAGGATCAGCTTTTTGGTAAGCCTGATCGAATCCCTAAATATGACTTTGCGGGTCTGGTTTTAGATTATGATGAGCATACACAAGTGGCGACCATTCAACAGCGCAACAGCTTTGGTATTGGTGATGAGGTTGAGTTTTTCGGGCCGAACTTTTACCGTTTTAAACAAAAGATTCATATATTATGGGATGAGAATGGTGAAGCAATTGATCGTGCCAAGCATGCCATGATGATTACCAAAGTAAAGGTCGACCAACCTGTCAAGTA
Source organism: Amphibacillus sediminis NBRC 103570 (assembly GCF_001552275.1). GTDB lineage: Bacteria > Bacillota > Bacilli > Bacillales > Amphibacillaceae > Amphibacillus_B > Amphibacillus_B sediminis. The sequence continues at coordinate 51,410 of NZ_BCQW01000001.1, read as the reverse complement.
TTATGATATGATGCGTAAGCAAAAATAAAACAACAAGCATTCACATGATGTGGGTGCTTGTTGTTTTTTGGGGGAAATTACCTTTGTCCACAACAAGTGAAGATCATACCGGTTTGTATAAGCAAATAACTGCATTAACAAAATAAAGCTATATTTTGTTAATGTTAGTAGGTGTTTTTCAAGCTAAACCAAATGTGCCTTGGCGCCTAGATTTTATTAAGCTCGATGAATTCCACGGAAAATTTGTGGTATCCGTTAACTTGTTTAGCTTAGGCTTGAGCCCCCACTGAACGTTAGTTGAATCAATCGGAGTTACTGGCTGTTGGATCTCCCACCCACTTAGAAATGACGTGTTCCCTTATTTTTTAAAGTGATAGGCTTACAAAAGCCCTTCGACGGGGTTACACTGCGATAAACCTGTTGCCATAATAATGAGAGGGGAAAGCTATACCTAGATCAATCTTTGATTAACAGCATGCTTATTTCTATTAAAGATTCATTCAAATGATTACTTGAATATAAATCATCCATCAATTATAATATATTCAAATAATCTTTTGAATGAAAAAGGATGAGACCGATGAATAAAAAAGATACATGTGAGATTTATTGTTATGACGAAGTAAAGGTTAATCAGATTCAAGCAGATATGGAAAAAGAAGATATATCCAGTGTAGCCCAGCTCTTTAAAGCCTTGGCTGATCATAACAGGGCCAAAATTGCCTATGCTTTATGCCAGGATCAAGAGTTATGCGTATGTGATATCTCGCATATCATAAGGTCTTCCATTGCTACCGCTTCCCATCATTTACGCACCCTTCATAAATATAAGATTGTCAAATATCGCAAGGAAGGGAAAATGGCGTTTTACTCATTAAATAACGGAAATATTAAGCAGCTTATTGCGATTGCATTAGCAAATAAAGAGAGGGAAGCCCATGTATAATCAGCAAGAAAAAGCATTTGAAGAAGCTTCTAAAACTTATCGAGTACAAGGATTCACTTGTACAAATTGCGCTAACACATTTGAGCGTAACGTTAAACAAATACCTGGTGTTAAGGATGCAAAAGTAAATTTTGGAGCATCTAAGCTTGTTGTTAAAGGGAAGGCAACGATCGCAGAATTAGAAAAAGCCGGAGCATTTGAAAACTTAAGGGTTCAAGATGCCAATAAGAAGGTTGAAGCGCGTGTGCCTTTTTGGAAACAAAAAGAAAACGTTAAGGTCTATATCGCAACTGCTTTATTGTTTGTTAGTTGGCTATTAAGTTATCGATATAATGCTGACCACGTGATCCCTAAAATTAGCTATGGCATTTCAATACTTATCGGAGGGTATTCATTATTTATTAAAGGACTGAAAAATCTAGTTCGACTCAACTTTGATATGAATACACTAATGACCATTGCGATTTTAGGTGCAGCAGCAATTGGTGAGTGGGGAGAAGGCGCAATTGTCGTTATACTCTTTGCCATTAGCGAAGCTTTAGAGCGTTACTCAATGGTAAAAGCTCGTCAGTCGATTGAATCTTTGATGGATATTGCACCAAAAGAGGCTTTAATTCGTCGTGACCAAAAAGAAATGATCATTCCTGTTGAAGATATTCGTATCGGAGATATGATGATTGTTAAACCTGGTCAAAAGTTAGCCATGGATGGAATTGTTGTTAAGGGTAGCTCGACTCTAAATCAATCTGCAATAACAGGAGAAAGTGTACCTGTTCTCAAGAAAATTAATGATGAGGTATTTGCAGGAACATTGAATGAAGAAGGTTTGTTAGAGGTCAAAGTAACGAAACAAGTTGAAGATACGACCCTCGCAAAAATTATCTATCTTGTTGAAGAGGCACAAGCAGAACGTGCACCTTCTCAGGCCTTTGTCGATCGTTTTGCCAAATACTATACACCGATGATCATTATTGTTGCTATTCTCCTAGCAATTGTTCCACCACTATTTATCGGACTTGATTGGAATGAATCGGTTTATCGTGGTTTAGCTGTCTTGGTCGTAGGATGTCCATGTGCATTAGTTATCTCAACCCCAGTTTCAATCGTAACAGCCATTGGAAATGCCGCAAAAAATGGGGTTTTAATAAAAGGCGGCATCCACTTAGAAGAAATCGGTTCCCTAAAAGCGATTGCGTTTGATAAGACGGGTACCCTAACCAAAGGTATTCCTGTTGTAACCGATATTGTAACGTTTAATAAAGATGAGCATGAAGTCATAAGTTTAGCTGGGGCCATTGAACAAGGGTCACAGCATCCACTTGCTTCTGCTCTTATAAGAAAAGCTGAAGAACTTAAATTAGACCTAAACCGTATAACCGTTGAAGAATTTCAATCGATCACAGGTAAAGGTGTAAAAGCAAAGGTCGATCATCAAATGTATTATCTCGGAAATCCAAAACTTTTTGAGGAACTTTTTTCAGGCGAGATTAATGCTGCAATAAATCAGCAGATTAAGACTCTTCAAGCTGACGCTAAAACGGTTATCATACTAGGAACAGAGAAAGAGATTCTTTCACTAATTGCAGTTGCCGATCAAGTAAGAGAGGCATCGAAGCAAGTGATCCGCAAATTACAACAGGTTGGGCTTGAAGAAACAGTTATGCTAACTGGTGATAATAAGCGAACAGCTGAGGCTATCGGAAAAGAAATTGGTATTTCTCACATTAAAGCTGACCTACTTCCAGAAGATAAATTGAATGTAATAAAACACCTCCGGACAAAATATCAAGGTGTGGCCATGGTTGGGGATGGGGTCAACGATGCTCCTGCTTTGACAGCTGCAACTGTAGGTGTGGCAATGGCAAGCACTGGTACGGATACAGCTCTAGAAACAGCAGACATTGCCTTAATGTCCGATGATTTAATTAAACTTATTTATGCGATTAAATTAAGTCGAAAGGCCTTAACTATTATCAAGCAAAACATTACGTTATCATTAGTCATTAAGACAGTCGCTCTATTACTGATTATCCCTGGGTGGTTAACTTTATGGCTAGCTATTTTTGCTGACATGGGAGCCACACTCATCGTAACACTAAATAGTCTAAGACTGTTAAGAATCCGGATATAAGTAACACTTACCTGATGATAACTTTTGAATGGCATAGTTGGAATCATACATCGTCGGTTTCTCAATGAAGGGATACCGGCGATATTATTTTGTCAATAATTTGAACAGAACGCTAAGTATAAAAACAAATGAATGTCTGATAATAAGGTGAAGAAACGAGGGATAATAATGAAAAAAGTCACCTTTAATCAATCCATCATTTATTATCAGGTAGAAGGAGAAGGTTTGCCGATCTTATTTATTCATCCTCCAGGCATCGGACGGGTTGTTTTTCATGCCCAGCTTCCATTAGCCAATTATTATCAGTTGATCTTACCAGACTTTAGTGGTCATGGCCAATCCACCTCACCATCTCATCGTCACATTATTAAGCAATACTGTTCTGAGATCGAAGCGATATTAGATCATGAAGGAATTGATAAAGCCATTCTTTGTGCCTATTCAGCAGGTGGTATAATTGCTCAAACCTTTGCTTGTCAGTATCCAGATCGAACTGAAGCTTTAATTGTATCTGGTGGCTATCCAAACGTATCAACGGCAAGACTACATTTACTATATTATGCTGGTATGCTTTCACTACGGATGACAAGAAATTATTTAACAAAAATATTAGCTGCTAGCAACACAGCAAATGATCTGGATAAAACAACTCTAGTTAAACATATTAATCAAACTGACTTTAAAAAGTGGTATCAGTATTACTTTAGTACACATCAAGTAAATATTAAGCATTATTTGGATAACATAAACTGTCCTAGTTTATTTGTTTACGGAAACAAGTTGGATTTTACTTATTATTATCAGCAGGTTTACCAATCACAGTCTCGGATCGAACTAGCTTTTGTTGATCTGGGGACACATCAGATACCAGTAAAGAAAGCTCAGGCATTTAATCATCTAGTTAAGCAGTTTATTGATCGCCATATTTAATGCTGGTCCTTTTAAAAGCAATTAAAGAGAAATTTGCGAGCTCTTATCATGTTAAGATAACGATGACTTAAATGATAGGGGGAGGAAAAATAATAATGATAAAAAGCATAATCCAACTTACCTTGTTTGTTCACAATTTAGAGGAAGCTAAGACGTTTTATGTAAACAAGTTAGGTTTTGTCGTAAGGGAAGAAGCAGAATTTGGACCAGAATGGCAATACCTCACAGTTTCCCCAGCAACAGATAACGAAACAATGATTGAACTTGCTGAAGCAAAGACTCCCGAACAAAAACGCCTGATCGGCAAACAAGGAGGCGATACGGTGATACTAATGTTTGAAACGGATGATATTGAAAGAGATTTTAACGAATTAAAGCATCGTGGGATCGTTTTTCATGGGGAAATACAAGATGTACCAGGAGGAAAGGGGGTAGGATTTAAGGATTTGTACGGAAATGAATTGGATTTATTTCAAACAAAAGTTGATTATGATTAGTTCTCAAAACTTAAACGTTTCATATCAGAGTGTCAGAGGACCAAAAAGGAGAGTAACTGGAATCATGACATTTGCCAATCATTTAAATGCCAGCTTAACAAAGGATCTTAAAGCTGATCCAGAACAGATCTACGATGCCTGGTTAACACCAAAGTTAATTAAGCGATGGATGTTCCCTGATGGAAACCTCGTAAGGGTTGAAATAGAGAATCGGGTAGGCGGAGAATTTATTTTTACTGATAAAAGGGGTAGACAATTAATCGAACATGTAGGGAGTTACCTAGAGCTAGAACGACCTAGTCGACTCGTTTTTACATGGGCCACCGTTGATGATTTACCAGATATCGATCGTGTGTTTGTCGATATCGAATCGACAGACACTGGTAGTCAACTAACTTTAACGCATCAACTTCATCCAAATTGGGCTGAGTATAAAGACCAGACAATAGATGCTTGGGACAAGATGATCACAGCTATGCAAGATCAACTTAATTTTTAAGCAGCAGATTACGCAACCGATGTTATATATAATATAAGTGTCACAGTGGTGGTAATTAAGATAATCATTACACTAAAATTTTTTATTTTGTCTCACTATCATAAGAATACTTTAATTTTGAGACAAAATCTTTTTTATGACATGTTACTTCCGATAATATATATTATGTAAACTAGAATTTGAAAATAAGAAAAGCGTTTCCTGTCTTAACTTCCTATATACTTATACTTTATACTTTTTCATTACTATAAAGTATATTTTGATAATCAAGGCCCCTCAAAAGGTGGATTTAAGTAATGTTCTGCAAAATCCTCTTTGTAAGGCGCGTTAGTTTTAAGAATTCTTTCAGACGCCCTTTTTGCATCATATGGAGTTACCTTGAGTTCAACATCAGGACCGAGTAAAGCCCAACAAGCTCCATTTGCTCGACTCTGTAATCCAACACTTCCTGCATTAATTACACGTTTATAATTGACAATGCGATCAAACTGTATGTGAGTATGACCACAAACAATAACATCTTGTGAAACATTTTCAAGCATAGGTCGAATTTCGTTTTCTGTAGTATTTATTCGAATCGCCTCTTCATCGCTGCGGGGAGAACCATGTACAAATAAGACTTCTCCCAAACCTTCAATGCTCAAAGTAGCTTTTTCTGGTAAACTCTTTAGGAATCTTAATTGCTTTTCTGTTAATTGATTAGCACACCAATTATTTAATTCGGCAGTAAAATCATCTAACCCTTTTTCCTTTCCACAACGGTAAGAAACTTCACGATCAACGTTACCTCTAATAAAAATAAACTCATCCTTATAATCCATTAAAAAATTCATTACTTGACGTGGTTCGGGTCCCCAAGCTAAATCCCCACCGACAAGAACTTGATCAATGTTTGCTTTTCTAATCTCTTCTAAGACTGCTTTTAATGTAGTTTGCATGAATATCGTAAAGTGCAGCTACACGCATTTAAATATACCTCCCCCATTATAAATTAATTTCTATTTCATTAATGACCATTATTAATAACTCGTTTTATCCATAGTAATTCTGACTCGAATAATATTTTTCATATATCAAATGTAATTTCATGGAAAGCAGAAAGGTACATTGGTATTGAAACGTCCGGATAAATACGAGTATATTACTCTGGATTTTGTATTATCTCCAGCCACTTAATATACCGTTCAATTAATAGGTGAGAAATTATTTTATCAAGTATATATTTTATGCTTCTAATATAGCAATTCACAAAAGATAAATTCAACTTATTTGATTACAATCCTCTTTTTTCTTTGCGTTCCAAATTAATTAATTACATAAGCTATTCCCTCTTTGTCACTTATTCCCTTCCTTAAGCTATTGACTTGATGCTACTGATGCGGGCTATATAATTTTGGTCTGTTTCTCTCTGGATATATGTATTAATAAATATTAGTATCAAACTTGAGTAGACTCCTGTTAATAAAAGGAATACTCTTTTACTCGCTATTCCTGTTCAAAAAATGAGTTTCAGGAATAGCGAGTTTTTTGCAGCTAATTTAAATTTATCTTAACAATTAAGTAAGCTCTTCTATTAATCCTTCTTGGCAAGTTGAATCATTTCTTCCTCTGAAATCGCACGATTGAATATAATTAATTCATCAATTAAACCTTGATATGGTGGATCCCAATAGTTAACGCCTAAGCCAAAACTGCTTGTTGGATTAAAAATACTTGGAAATTGACTCCCCGAAAAGACTTGCTTACCATTTAAATAGACGCTTATATCTTCATTATCTACAACAAAACCTAAATGGGACCATTCATTGACCGGAATTGTTGTCCCTGTTGGTGCATCATACCACTCTGAACTCCCAGACCAAATCATAGTTTGGTCATCGACTGTCCCTTTAAGCACTAGACTAATCCAGTTATTTTCATCTTTTGCACCAAAAAATGTTGTGGTATGCGTCGCTAATGATTCAGGTTTTACCCAAAGTGTAACAGTGTAAGCGTTAGATTGGATTAATCCATTCGGTAATCTAATACCTGAATATCCATTGAAATAAGCTGCTTTTCCTTTTATTCCGTCTGCAAAAGTGATCTCACCACCTGAATTGTTCAAACGATTTCCTGTTATGATCCCTTCACCAACTAAGTTATCTTGTTCTTTCAAATTATCTTCAAAGGAAAATTGAAGTTTTTCTATTGTATCCGTACTTTCTTTTGCTATGACAGTAAGGTCAAAGCTTTTCGTTGCTTGAGCATCACCTTTTGTAATATTTACGGTAAGTGTTACCTGAACATCATCATCTTGTTGATTGACCTTACCAGATGAAGATACTATCTTTTCATTCGAGCTTTCCCAATCAATTTGACTATTATGAAAACCAACTGTCGGCAGCTGAAGATCGCGGTTAATCTGATCTAATCGACCAATTTCTAAATCTTGTTTAACAGCTTGCACAACTTCACCATCGGGCATATCCACTAGTTTACTCCCCCACATCGATACCCCTTTGTTGGATAGTGCTGTAAATGTCAAAACATATTGGTTAGAGGTATGATCCCATTGGTGAACCAATACTCCATCATAAGTGAGGTTATTGGTTTTGATTTCAATACGGTAGTCATCGTAAAGCCTCCAAATGCCATCTATTTCACCTGAAATCGTCTTGTCTTCATTTAATAAAATATAAGAGGAACGTTTTACAGTCGTATTATTATCTTTTTCATGGTTCAGATATTTATATTCACCAGGAATTGATTTTTCATCTATTTTCGATAATGTTTCACCTGTGTATCGATATGGAGCAAAAACGGGCCAATCTTCACTATTGTAATAAATGGGATGAACTCTTGTTTCAAACATTTCGCCTGTATCTGGAAATCTTGTATGAAAGACAACGAATTGCTTATCATTATCATCTGTCAAGACAGAATTATGACCGGGAGAAACATAACCATAGCCACTTCCCATGGTTGGATCACCAACGTGACGTTCAAATAAAAAATGTCCCATCATTTTATTCCCATATGGAGCATTATCGGTATTGTTAGGTAAAACAGCAGGTTTTCCATCGGCATCAGTATAAGGGCCTGTCGGATTTTCTGAACGGAATATGCGCATATTATATTCACCATCTGCACCTAACCAACCGTAAGTCACATACAAATAATAAAAACCTCGATCTTCATCATAAACCACATAAGGACCTTCCCCTGACTTAGCAAAGCCTCCTGAAATATGAGTTCCGAAGTATCGATCAATCAGACGACCATCCTCTGTTACCCCATCTTCTCCTGGATAGATCGCTTGTCCCGTCTCTTTATTTATTTCTAACAAATAAATCCCGCCAGACCATGATCCGTATACCATCCATAGGTCTCCGTCTTGATCATAAAACAGATTGGCATCAATCGCATTCGGATATCGCTCATTATTATAGGAACCATCATTTCTGAACCAATCATCATTTTTTCCATCAACTTTCCCTTGTTCTATCAATTCAGAAATGTTGGTATTTGTCCATTTTTTATTCACATCACTATTCTCATCAAATGCATCATCTTCGGTAAAGCCAGAGTACATAATGGTATCCACATATTGATACGGCCCTTCAATATCCTGAGAAACGGCATAACCGATTGCAGAACGTATATATGTGGAAGATGCACTGTAATAAATCATATACGCACCTTTTGTTCCGTCTTCGTTTACATAATCATCATTCCAAAATATATCTGGAGCCCAGACGGCATAGCCACCTTTACTATCAGCATCATCTTTTCCTGCCCACTTAAATGACTCCTTTAAATTCATTTCTAGATCACCATATAAAGCATTATCTGTTGCTTGATAACCATTAGTAAAGCGCTCCCAATTCATTAAATCTTTAGACTTACCTGCTTCAATATGTGTACCAAATACATAATAGGTATCCCCTTCTTTAATAATGGAAGGGTCATGTACGGAAACATTTTGAAAGGTTGGTGTTTCCGTGTTTTCTTTGTCTATCATACTCGCTCCCTCTCTCTCCTTATTAAATGTTATGGTCATGATATAAATAGCTAATACAATTAGAAGAATGGCCACAACAGGAAATATAATCCTTTTCTTTCTGTTCATTGATAGTCTCCTTTTCATTATTAAACCGCTTACAATAAAATGCACCTTGGCATGTCTGTGCCGAGATTTTATCGACCGAAGCTCGATAATTTCCCGCTGAATAAGTTTAAACTTATACGTAACAGTTCATTTATATATAATAATAATATAGAATGGATAAAAAAATTACAATAGTTTACTAATAATTGTACGTACATTAAGTTGAAATGATAAAAAGACTATGGACACTACGAACATACCTGAGATTGTTGGAATGGTGTTATAGCTCATCCACTGAACGAAAACTATATAAAAAGTCTAATTCTCAAATTAACTGCGAAAATTAGACTTTTTTTCCTTAATTATTTTGTGAATAAAGCGAAACTTCGTTCAGTGGGGTTTCGACGGTGTGCTCGTGCAGACGTTGCGACACGACGTGGCCAACTTAATCAGCTTCATCTCTCCCCCACTGACCAATCGGGCCGTTCCTGGCTGTTGGACCTCCCTCTTAGACATGATGTGTTCCCTTATTTCTTGAAGTGGGAGGCTAACACTGTGATAAAGCCTTGAAGGTTGTTAGCTTAAGTGGAGAGCGACCTTTTTTTTCTCTTCAGGTTTTATCGCAAAAAAAGTGATCAATGCTGCAACGCCACTAATTACTGCTAACAGTATATATAGTAAGACGATATTATCCATAATTAATGCGACAATAGGTGGACCTGCCGCCACACCTAAAAAACGCATACTGCTATACAAGGAAGTGACCGTCCCCCGAATTTCTTTTTTAATGCCTTCAGTAATTAAAGCATCTAAGCTCGGTAAAGACAGACCAATTCCCAAACCAGATAACGACAACAAGACAGTCATCATGACCATACCTAACTCAGCTCGGACCCAAAGCAAGGGTACGCCTGTTATTACATTACCAATAAGAATTAACCACTTCATCATAACTTTATTGTTCCCAATCTTTTTACCGGTAATGAACGAAGACGCACAAAGAAATAATAAAGGAATAGCCAACACTAACCCTCTATAAACCGATTCTACTCTATACTCGGATTCAAGGAATGAAGAAAAATGAAAGAGGAAACCAAATAGAACAAACATGTTCAGACAACCAATAATAAAAATAGAAATTAACCAACGTCCGTTTTCTTTAAAAACATGCTTTAACGTCTGTAAAAAAGCAGAAAAGCTTTGTTTTTTTTGATCAGACTTTTTTGGCCTTTTAACTAAAAAGCTAACAAGTAAAATTGAGATGATTGAAAAGATCGGGATAGAAATAAAAGGTAAATACCAAATAATAAGCGCTAGCAATGCCCCGATAATCGGACTTAAAACCTTTCCAAACGTATTAGCTGTTTCAACTAAGCCTAAGCCAGCACTAACATCTTCCTCATCATCAAACATGTCTCCGACAGTTGGTATGACAACTGGAAAAGCACCAGCAGCTCCAACACCTTGCAATAAACGTCCAACTAAGATTATCATGTAGGGGTTGGCCATTCCCCAGGCAGAAAAAGCTGAGATAGCACCTCCAGCTCCTGTGATGATCAGACATGGAATGATGACCTTTTTCCGCCCTATTTTGTCAGATAAATAGCCAGCGAACGGAATTAAGATAATAGCAACAACCGAATAGACAGTGATGATCATACTCGACTGAAAGCTTGATATGTTAAGCTCTTTTTCAATAAGAGGCAAAACAGGAATTAACATCGAATTACCTAACGTCATAACGAGAGGGATCGATGCTAATGCCAATAAGTCCAATTTTTTTTCTTTCATATCACGTCATCCATTTCGTTAGTTTTTGAAATCCTTAACTATTATTTACTTAAGTATTATTTCTATTCATTGGCATTAGCTAAAAAACCCTATGGAGAGTTTTAGCAAAAAATTCTCCATAAGGTGCTTTTGAGTATGACCAAATTCTAAGCATTTATTAATCCACTATCACCTAATCAACTAAATTCAAACCATATCCTTCTAATAGTTTTTCTACTGATTATAATGAATATGTATCATCATAAACATTAGAGTATTCATTCATTTGTGTTATATTTGCTCTATTATCTTCATCTAGGACGATATCTGAAAAGCCAAAAATATCCGTAAAGCTTTTTTGTAATTCACCTTCTGACCCTAACACATAACTAAGCCAAGCTAAAGAATCTCGTGATTCCTCGGTAAGGCTGACTGTTATGATATCACCATTTTTATGGTCTTTGTTGAACCCCCCTGGGATATGCCGGGGGTTTTCAAAGACCATAAAAAACACACCTCGTCATCATCTCGGTGTATCAATACTCAATTAGATTTTGCTAAAGTCCATCCAAAGTGACTAATCATGATCAAACCAATAAGCCAAATATTTAAATTCACCCCATTGATCATATAATTGCTTCATTTCTTGTTGAGAAGGACTTACTCCTGAAAAATATTTCATACGAACATGTTTTTTAAAATCACTGTCAATCGGTAAGTAATCATAGCGACCTAGTAACATCAATATCGTGCTTATTGCATATGGCCCCACACCTTTAATCGTTTTTAACTGGGCGATAACTTGATCAGTCGAGATCACGTCATGCTTTAGACCCTCTAGATCAAGGTCCTGACTTACTATTCTTTGAGCAAGTTCAAAGATATAAGTACTACGATAGCCAAGCTTCAAATGCTTCTTTAAATAATCCTCTCCTTTTGCAACCACAGTGGTTACATTTGGAAAAGAAAATAGTTTTTTCTCAAGGTGATACGGCTTCCCTAAATGGGTAACAAAATTGTTCGTCATAGCTATTGTACGACTCCAGGTTGTATTAGTCGTAAAAATTGTTTTAACAATATCTTCAAATAAAGATGGCGACCTGAGTAATCGACCTCTATACTGTTTTATAATACCGTTCCTTTCTCCGATATCTTGGCAAAGCTGATAAAACCGATCAAAATCCTCATCCAAACGGAAAATCCATTTGATCTTCTCTTCAATCTCTTGCTCTTCAACTGGTGATAATACGTCATCTATGTATTCCAGATCAACGATTAAGCTGTTAAGCCTATGTTGTATCGAAACAAAAACGATCTTTCCTGTCGACAGCTCTTCAACTCGAGACAATACTTTTTTATCATGATCGAAATCAAAAGGTGATAATCGATACCACCCATGATCCGTCACTGTAGCATAAAAGTTAAAAGAATGAGGTAACGCGATAGTTAAAGACATGACCAATCCCCTTTTATTATATTTCTTCAATGATTGAAGTTCTGCTACGTTCTAAACTATGATCCTCAAAGCGAAACGGGTAGTTTGCAGGATGTCCACATGGCTTCGATCTAACAACTTCTCCCACCCCTAAAATTAATTGAAAATTCTTTATATTTCAGATTGGCTACTACTATGTACCCGAAGATACTCATCTTTCAACAAAGACATGACATGAAGTGATTGGTAACCTTGATCTGTTTTGATGCACTCTCTAAGCGTTCCCTCTAGTGTAAAGTTAACTTTTTGATAGAGTTTAAGTGCCTTTGTATTCTCTGTGTTGACATCCAGCCATAATCGATTTGCTTTTACTGTATTGAAAACCCAATCCTGTACTAGTCTTAAAGCTTCTTCACCAAAACCGTTACCCTTAAAATCGATAACAATTCTCAATAACTCAATGCTATCATCTTTACTTGAAAAACCTCTAAGAATAATGATACCTATTTTTTGATTGATTAGCCTGTCCATAATAATGAAATGTTTTATATCGTCATTGCCCATGGCTTCTTCGTGCTGTCTAGGTAACCATAAATTGATATAACACCGATTGTGTCTGTCATTTTCTAATTGAACAATATAATTGATATCATTATATGAAGCTTCAAGAAAATAGATCCGTTTAGAATATATATCCATATCCTACCTCCTTTCTCTTAAAAAATAAATAGAGATGATTATTCTGAGGACATTTACTTCTCACGAACACCCCTAATAACAGCTTGTGTCACTTAGATGACGGCAAAAGTCGAATAGATGTGATTTATTATTTATGTAGTTAGTCTATCATTAATTGCTATAACATTCATTGGGTCAAAGGCAACTTATTAACTTATGACCTTTTACATAATATGATCCTTCTTCAAGTTAAAATATATTCGTTAGTTGAAGACCAAAATCCTATCATTACCCTAATTGCCGAGATAGATTGAATCTAAACTTTTACCTATACTCATCTTCATTCATGAATTTCAAGTATATAATATCCCCTTTTCACTCCATACTCATTATTATATATTATCATTTTTTTTACATTTTTGGCCTTTATTCTATTGAAAAAAATATTACAATTATTTTAATTTTGTAACAGAAAAAGGTTGTGAGATTGCTTGTCAAGATAGATTTTAATGTATTTTTTTCCTATCTACCCATTAACGACCTGTTTAACCAACCTATCGAACTAGATAGAACAAGTAAGTAATGAGTGTATTAAGGTTTTGGTAAATAACGGTGCGATTGTAACAAAAAAAGCGTGTTATGATGATGACGAACGAAAAAACAAAAGGAGTGTTAAAGTTATGTTTAAAAAAATAGCCGTAACAGCTATTGTATCAGCAACATTATTGTTAGGTACTTCATCATCCACACAGGTTGAAGCAGCTAATTTTAAACGTGCAGAAAATCTTTTTTCACAGCGTAGTGTTGCTGTCAATTTTGATAGATTAAGTAATCAAGTTCAACGATGTCTAGAAAAATACTTTAATAAATTTACTCAAGCACATGCATCAAAGAATAATGATCAATCAGGTGATAACAATAAGGTGCAAACACCTGAAAAAACAGAAGAAAATCAGGAATCTAGCAAACAAGAGGAACCTGAAGCAGCTAAGCCTGAATCAAAAGATCCAGAAGCAAAGCAACCCGATAAAGAGGAAGCACAACCAGAAAAAGTTGAGCAACCTGATAAAGAAGAAAAACAATCAGAGAAAGCTGAACAACCTGATAAAGAAGAAAAACAATCAGAGAAAGCTGAACAACCTGATAAAGAAGAAAAACAACCAGAAAAAGCTGAACAACCTGATAAAGAAGAAAAACAACCAGAAAAAGCTGAACAACCTGATAAAGAAGAAAAGCAACCAGAAACACCAGCTGCTCAAGAACCAACTGAAAACAATCAAGCTCCAGAGCAAACAAACAATGGCCAAGCTGAGCAACGCTCAGAATTAAATGCATTTGAGCAAGAAGTTGTTGAGTTGACTAACCAAGAGCGTGCTAAACATGGGCTTTCTGCGTTGGAAATTGATACAAAGCTAAGTTCTGTTGCAAGAGAAAAGTCTCGCGATATGGCAAGTAGTGGCTACTTCTCACATAATAGCCCAAATTACGGTTCACCATTTGATATGATTAAGCAATTTGGGATTAGCTATCGTACCGCAGGTGAAAATATTGCCAAAGGTCAAAGATCTCCACAAGAAGTAGTAAATGCTTGGATGAATAGTGAAGGTCACCGTGCTAACATTTTAAATGCCAACTATACCCACATTGGAGTTGGATACGTTGAAAATGGAAATCATTGGACTCAAATGTTTATCGGAAAATAAGTCACAAATAAAAAGTGAAGCAAAAACTGGCAGGTAGATCGCTAGTTTTTGCTTTTTTTAATTGAATGACTAATTATCACATGGCTTGCTCAAGCTTTAATAGCTTTGCCTTCATCTCTAAGCCAGCTCGAAACCCTGTTAATGCCCCATTTTTACCAATAACACGGTGACATGGAATGACCATTAAGAGCGGATTAGCCCCGATTGCTGATCCCACTGCTCTAACCGCACGAGGTCGATTTATGCGTTCAGCGATTTCCGCATATGACCTGGTCTCGCCGTACGGTATTTCAGCTAGCGCTTCCCATACCTGCTGTTGAAACCTTGTTCCAATGGGATCAATCTGTAATTGAAATGTTTCAGCTTCACCCAAAAGGTAGGAAGTTAGCTGATCTTTATACACCTGTAATTTTTGGTCATCTTGAATCAGTTTATAGTGAGAGTAGCAACGTAGCGCCCAATTATTTACTTCCTCGATAGATTGATAGGGAGAGCCAATATAGCACAAACCTTTCTCGCTTGCGACCACAATGAATTGCCAATCTTGCATAATAAAATTACTCCAATAAAGATGCGTTTCTTGCATTTATCGTTACCTCCTCAGCCATAATCCCCTAAATGATTGGTCGATTTGAACAAAATAATCTAACAGTACTTGTTCTTTCATATGTGTATTGTAACAAACGGACTGGTTAATGTGTTAGTATTTGTTCCTATCACATAAAGTGAAACTTCGTTCAGTGCGGGTTTCGACGCATAGGATGTGCTCGTGCAGACGTCGCGAACTTAGTCAGCTTCCTCTCTCCCCACTAAACGTTAGTTGAGCCAATCGGGCCATTACTGTCTGTTGGATCTCCTACTTAGACATGACGTGTTCCATTATTTCTTCAAGTGGGAGGCTTATAGCCAGTTACACTGTGATAAATGTATTCATTAAAGATTGTCCACGCGCTCAACAAATCCCTTTTTTACTACCTTTGTTTTAATCTCAGTCAGGACTTACGCAAACCTATTTCGCTCAGAATGATAAAAGTTGAGTTCAGCTAGTAACTATTTTGGTGCTATCTCCATTTTTAGATATGAATCAAGTTATTTCTTTAATACAGTCGTTGTTTAACTTCTTTTAATATGTTTGGTATCATCTTTTTTTATTAGTCAAAACTAAAAGCGAAAAAAGAGATGAGGAGGGCTAGCGATGCTTATGCACTTCACGGTTATATTTAGATCCATTATTGCTTTTTCATTATTACTATTAGGCACACGCATACTTGGCAAACAAACCATTTCCCAAATGAATATGTTTGACTTTGTTGCGACAATATCATTAGGCTCCATCGCTGCTAATTTAGCCTTTGATACATCGATTAAAATGCACCATAATATTTTAGCCTTTATTATCTTTGTGTTCGTGATCTATCTGACAGCTTACATCTCTTTAAAAAATACCAGAGCCCGAAAGCTTTTAGCTGGTAACCCGACTGTCCTTATTGATAACGGCGTTATACTTAAGGAAAATATGAAAAAAATGCGTTATACACTTGATTATCTCAATCAACAATTGAGAGAAAAAGATGTCTTTAATATTTCAGAAGTATTGTTTGCCATTTTAGAAACAAATGGTACCTTAACCGTTCTAAAAAAACCACCCTTTCGGCCAATTGTGAAACAAGATTTAGCTATTCCTACTTCGGTTGAATCGAGATTAGCCGTCGAGTTAATTATGGATGGGAAATTATTAGCAGATAATTTGATACAAAATAACATTAGTGAGGATTGGCTGAAACGCGAGCTTACCAATCGCCAGTTAAAAGAATCAGACGTCTTCTATGCGGTTTTATCTGCTAATAATCACCTTTTTGTTGCTAATTATGATCAAGATTTAAGCTGTCCAACTAATCAAGAATGATGTCATCGTCCATATATTTAGAAGCAAAATTGCCAAATATTCAAAAACCTTGATTACGCCTACAACGCAATGTACAATTAATTATCCTTTTATCGTCTTTGTAGGTTGATCTAGAAAATGATCTGTAAACCTTAAACTTAACGATATTATTGCTGTTTTTCGGCTCCAGCAAATTTCCATACACCATCTTCTTTATCAAAATCAATCAAATAGTTCTCATGATATGAATCGCCACCGTAATCTTGTGGTCCGATTTCTCGTGTCTGTTTAAATTTGAAAAATTCATTGCCTTTGACTATCACTTCAAAATCATATGGAGCTTCATAAAAGGACGGTGGAGCTGCTGGTTGCCAATAGAGAGAAAATGCTTCGTTAATTATCGTTTCCATTCCTTTTTCAGCAACATAATCGCTCACTGCTGGATATACTAACTGATAAACCTCATCATAGAATGGATGGTTAGGGTTGACTCCAGAGTTCCAGATCGTTACGCCATCATCATAGTCATAATACTTCTCAAATAGATCACCTATATATACCTCACTGAGCGACGTCGATATCTTTTGATAGCTTTCTTTTATGATTGTTTCGAGCTCACCATCACTAAGTTTTGATTCATTTTCTTGTTTTGCCGATTCTCCGCCATTTATAACAAACGGAGTAAAGGAATGATTGATGATGTCGATTGGTCTATATTTTTCATTAATCTTTTCTACATCTGCGTCTGTCAGTAACTCCTCCGGGTTTGATAAACTTTTATATCTCAATTCCACACCCTTTTCTTCTTCATAACCTGTCTTCATCTCCACAGTTCCATCATCATTTAAAGTATAAAATATCTCTTGAAAAACACTTCCTGCTCGTAAAGACGAAGATGTCTTGATGGTGCCATCTTTATAAATATTGATATTCTTACGTATCTCATTTTCAAAAATCTTAACAGGTTTGTTATTTTTCAAAGTATATATCTCATGGATTTCGGATCTTCCATCTTCTCGATAAACACCTAGGATTAATTCAGGTAGCCCGTTACCGGCTATATCCCTTAATTCATAACCATAATCATCCGGAAGAGACTGCGGTTCATAATGAATAGGCCCCAAATCTTTCTCATCTAGCTCATTCTGACCCCACTTCTCACTCACGGCCATACGATATGTTTCTAGCAACTCGTTGTAATACGGGAATTCATTCAAATACGTTTTGATGACTGAGTAATAGTGAGGATGTTCATTTAAAAATGCCGTCATATTTAACATTGGATAAGAACCTTTTTCCCCTTTGCTCTCTATAACAATATCTTTTGCACTATTTATCAAAAGTCCCTTTACATCGCTGGCTGCCATATCAGGGTTATAGGACCAGACAAGTGCGGCCGCTCCAGTAACCATAGGCGCGGCAAACGATGTCCCACGCACTGGCTTTCTATCGTCTTCATCCTCTTTGGTCCGATCGATATACAACCCGCTAGCCGGTGCTGCAATGTCGATGGCCTCACCATAACTTGCCCATGCTGGTGACTGGTAGCTTGTCTTATCTTCTGATAGTTCAGCGCCACCAACAACTATAATATGACTTAGAATATCTTCTAATTCATATTGTAACTTGCTTTCGCCTTGTGCAGTTGCCAAGTCATATGTATCTTGATTTATATTTGCAAACACACCCGTACGCCATACCTCTGAGGCGGTCTGTTCATCCCAATCCTCATTTTTTGCTCGACTATAACCATTCCCGGCACTCTGAATAATCAAAAATTGATTGTTTCTGTCAGATGCCAAAAGTTCATCTAAGGCTAAAATCAAATTTGCTGAAACTTGATTATTTGAATTTTGTTCAGCATGTAAATACCGATGATACGCTTCATCTTGCTTATCAACATTTTGGAAAAATTGCTGAAACCAATTTTCTTCTTTGCTCCATCTTTCCTTACTCATAGGTGATGTTCCCCACGAAAGATTAATCACCTTTACCTCATGATCTTGACTATTCTTTATCTGACCAATAATTTCAGTTTCAGATATGGTTTCAATTTCATCCTTTGTGATATCGCCCATGCTTCTAAACTTAATCTTAGCAACTGGTTCCGCAACCCCACGAATTGTCTCAGAATTTTCATCTGCAGCGATTGTTTTCGTTACTAATTCTGCGTGTCTCTTATACTCTGCGTTTTCAGCAACATTGACGACAACAACTGTTTCTTTATCAATCGCAGCATCATCAATATTTTCACCTTCTTCACCCAGTTTACCAGTTTCTAATACAGCTACGTCAACTGTTTCAAATTCATCTTCATTATTGTCCAAGTAATACCAAGCAGAATAAGCACTGATCGCTTCAGCCCACCAATTATCACCCTCTGGATTGGCCTGATCAATTTTCTCTATATTTCCCTGCTCTTCGCTGTCATTAAGATCGGAAATAAACGATGGTGTTGACGGCTTTGCTAACTTTACCAACTGATTATTCTCAAATC
Organism: Amphibacillus sediminis NBRC 103570; assembly: GCF_001552275.1. Lineage (GTDB taxonomy): Bacteria > Bacillota > Bacilli > Bacillales > Amphibacillaceae > Amphibacillus_B > Amphibacillus_B sediminis. Next base: position 32,352 of record NZ_BCQW01000001.1, on the reverse strand, counting down.
GATCAGCAAGTTGATTGAGTCCCTCTAATGACCTCTCTTCCACTTGAATCTGAAGCATATTAATCGAGCCTTGTAATTGTCCAACAAGTTCTCCATTTACGACATTCGCAAGTTCCTTGGCTTGCTCATTCGATATCTCTGAACTAAGTATTAGATTCAATAGATTTTCATAAAAGAAAATTTCAGCTTCACTGTCGTAACCAATTTCCTCATGACTTGGACTATAAATAAAGTCACCATTCTCAAAGATCGTTGTTTGATCTTTGGTCATACTTGATACCACTAACTCCGATGCATCTTTATTTTTATTTCTCATCATGAAAATACCACTAACTATTAGAATAATCATTAACAATACCGATAATAGCTTGACGTTGTTTCTTTTCATTATGAAATAACTCCCCTCAGAAATGTTTCTTCAGATATTGAGTTAAGTATATTCGCTTATCCCCTATCTACCTGATTATTATACTATTGGATTTTGATTATAAACTCAATGGAAATGCAGGGAGCCATGGTGATATTCACTGTAAATCTAAAACGAATATTGAAACTAATGGGGGAAAAGTAAGCAGAATGAATGATAAAAACACGACTCTAATTTCAAAAACTGATATTAGAGTCGTGTTTATCTATAACAAAATTTATTTTCACTGAGAAATGATAAGATTTTCAGTGGCCTCGCTATTTAAGGATGTTTTTTTATTGGAATCGTTAATGATTCTATTTTAATTGCATGGTCGTTATGCACGTAGGATCATCTCGGAATGATGATAATTCTGACTTTGCTGATTTTCCATTTTGAGAGATAATCACTTGATAGGTTTGATTACGTGGTAGCCACAAATCAATAAAACCATTACTTAAAGAGGTTACAGTCTGATCGATTATGACATTACCATCGGCATCCTCTATTAACAAGTCAAATTCTTCATTAACCATCTCTCCTTGGCATCCCGTTAAACTATGGTTGACACATGGATGTGTTTCATCCTGATAAGGGGCAATGGAGATAAAGAATTGATCATCAGGTAGATCATATGTAATTTCTTCGTTGTTCTGCTTTGTTACAATCAGCTGCTCAGATGTAATCGAAGCTGATATGTCGTTGTGATTTCCAATGCTATAGTTGTGCACAAGCTCTTCAATTTCTGCTGATGTAAATTCTGTCGTTTGATTTCTATTTATGATGACAACAGTTAGGATGACAGCCACTATTATCGTAAAAATACTGATTATTTTCTTCATGACAGCATAATCTCCTTTCTATTCTACCAAAAATATTTTACCATAAGCTTAAGGTTATTTTTGGTAAGTTGCCATTTTGTCACAAAAATTTAACTTCATTCAGCAGAAGTCTCTCCCTTCTATAAGTGGGAAGTTGAATGCCTACTGCAGTTAAAGTCACAGAAAAAAATAATAGCCAGTATTAATCTTTACATTTCAATCATCCTATATTATAGCTAGAAAAACATTAAGCTAATTTAACGCCTTATTCTCTTTAGTCGAGAATAAATCTAGAAAATCTAAACCACGTTTTGGGCATGATCTATTCTTCATTTTAATTGCAGTAATTTGTGTATATAACTCGGTATCCGTGATTTCCTTCTTGATCAACTTTATTTGTCCGGTGTACATAGAGATAATTGATTTCGGTACAATTGCAATTCCCATCCCCGCTTCTGCCCACATTAATGAAGTACGTGCATCATCATTTAAGCAGGAAATGATCGGATTAATCCCTTTCTTTTGAAAAGCAGCTTTAATCACGTGCTCCATTCGACGGTAAATAATAATCGGAAGCCCTTCTAAATCTAATATTGATAAACCTTGTTCAGGATATGCTTGTAAAAAGCTTTGTGTAGCGATCGCATACATAGGCTCTGGTTCTAAGCGATAGCATTGATAATCCTGTGATTGGAAAGGCGTTCTGACAATAGCTATATCAATAACTCCCTCATTTAATTGCTCTAATAGCTCATAAGTATTGCCTTCATAAATCTCAAACGTTGTACTCGGATGCATTTGTTTAAAAAATTGTAACCGCCACTGATAAAGGGCAGAGCCAACTGAAGAGATCATCCCTAGCCGAATCGTTTCACCCTGCCCATTCTGGAAATGGTCAAGTTCTCTGATCGTCATATTAGATAGTGAAACAATGGCATTGGCTCGTTTATAGAGTATTTTTCCAGCCTCCGTCAATGTTACCTTTCGAGCACCGCGCTCAATTAGCTTAACATGGAGACTCTCCTCTAATTGCTTTAGTTGAGCACTTAACGGCGGCTGTGAAATACCGAGTTGTTTAGCCGCAGCCGAAATCGTTCCGCTTTCAGCAATTGCGATAAAATATTGCAACTGTTTAATATTCATGATTATCACCCTGCAAAATTAAATATAATTCCAATTAGTGCTGAAAAAGCAATAAACACAACTGGATGCAACTTTTTCGTAGTACGCTGATAATTGGATAAATAAAACAACAATACAGCTAGAATTAATGCACGCACATTGACTAAATCGGTAATCGCCCCTGTATCTCGGAACAATTCCACTCGAATCAAATCAATCGTGATAACTGTAAATCCTGCTGCTGCTATTAGAGCTGTCGAAGCAGGACGTAAACCGTAAAAGACTGCCTGGACGTGATGGTTATCTTTAAATCGATTTAAAAATTGGGCAATCATGATAATAATGATAATCGAAGGTGTAACAAGTCCAATCGTGGAAACAATGGCTCCTAAAAAACCACCACCCATGTAGCCGGCATATGTAGCCATGTTTATCCCAATAGCTCCTGGAGTAGACTCTGAAATGGCAATCATATCCGCTAGCTGCTCATAACTAAACCATCCCATGCGATCAGAAATATCATATAAAAATGGTAAGGTAGCAAGACCACCACCAATTGAAAATAAACCTATTTTAAAAAACTCATAGTATAACTGTAAATATATCACTGCTCTGTTGCTCCTTTCTTCATTTTTGTTAGCAAGCCAACGATCGCTGCTAAAACGACAAAAACGACTGGGGATAGGTTAGTAAAGATAGATAAGGTAAAAATAGCAACAAAAATAATAATGCCGACCTTATCAATGATAGAGCTTTTCCATAGCTTGAGTACGGCATTTAAAATCAGGACATAAACACTGACACGTACCCCAGCAAAGGCGTTTTGAAGTAGCATTGAATCAGCAAAATTATTCAAAAACATCGCAATGACACTAATAATAATTAACGGGGGAAACACAACACCTAATGTGGCGACAACACCACCTAATATCCCCATTGTTTTTTGGCCGATAAATGTTGCGGTATTAATCGCAATGACTCCCGGTGTTGTTTGGCCAATAGCATAATAATCGACTAATTCTTCTGATGTTGCCCATTTCTTTGTTTCAACAACCTCACGTTGGATAATTGGCAGCATGGCATAGCCACCACCAAACGTCAAAACTCCAATTCTTGCAAAAGTTACAAATAAGTCCAATAGTACTTTCAAGATTCCCCCACCTTTCTATATTCTTGTTGTATATAAGTATGAAAAGATATACTTTTTATGTATATATACTACTTTTAGAAAAAGGGTATGTCAAATGAGTTGCTTTTCTTGTTTTGTTGTCTCTTTAATGGCACTTGGAGGTTAATTGATTCATTTACAGCTGCTACATGTGAATTTCTTAGTCTTTTGAGTGAATAGATTAACTTGCATAGCTTGTCCAAAGCTGGTAAAAAAGAGTGTTTACTATAAGCCTTACCAAAAATCGTATAATTGTTAAAAATAATGATACAGACATGTTTCAATCCGCATTCTTTACAGTATAATAACGTTAGAGAGGAAAGTAAATGGTCACCAAGGTTTTGTCCTTTACCTTAGTGACCATAGCAATAGATCGCCCATAGAGTGGCAGTCTAACTTCTTTTCACACCTACCACCCTATTGTCAGCTTGTGGGCTTAGATAGGGTGGCTTTATTTATGATTATTTTTATTTGCTATAATCAAAATGAGTGTAGCAAAGCTAATCATAATGACTAAACTTTCATATACTGTCATAATGATCACTCTCCCTCCATAGGAAGTGACCGCCACCCTATAAGCTTCTATCGCTACTATATTATAAGAAGAAAGTAAAATAATGTTCTAAACAGATTAGCGTGATTTCAGTATTTCGTTGTTTTGACTAGTTAAGAGGTCGGTCAGATGTTTATCCGATCAGAGATAAACGAATGATCTTTGCAAATAACATCGCGTAAGTGTCCATAGGAGTGATGAGTCATTAAAGAGCGTGTCTTTGTAACGAAAAATTAGTTCATATAGTAGGGCTGGATGGACTAATTTTTAAAGTTAGTTGTAGTCAAAAGTGCTATAAGCATCATAAAAAACCGCTAAGGTGGGTTATTGGTATCCTCTTAGCGGTTTGCTTCAAAGTAAATCCAACTTAATTTTGAGCGAATTCTCCATCAACCTCCACCGTTTCATAAATATTAATAAATGCGTTAGGATCATGCTTACGGACTATTTTTTTAATTAACATCGTTTCGTATCGGGTGACAACCATCATTAATATTTGCTTTTCTTCCATGGTATATCCACCATACCCATTTGTTATAGTTATGCCTCGATAAATCGAATCAAGCAACTCCTGTCTGATTTGTTCACCGCAGGTCGTCACAATTTGCAGTGTTAATTTAATGTGATTTGTGTGGACGGTATCAATAACACGCCCTGTAATATAGATTGAAAGCATCGTATATATGGCGATATTCCAATCAAATATCGCTCCAGAAATGAGTACAATAATCCCATTCATTCCAGTTAGGAGTAAGCCTACTCTAATATTACTCATTCTAGACACAATCATGGCGATAATATCAAAACCACCGCTAGTACCAGAATATTTTAAAATAAGTCCGATCCCAACTCCTGCCATGACACCACCGACTATACTTGATAATAAGGTTTCTTCTACCACTGCTATTTCAGGAATTAAATAAAGAAAAAGTGATAAAGAAATCACACAAGCAATTGTATTATAGGTAATGGTACGTCCTAATTTAACAAAACCTAATATGAGAATGGGAACATTCAAAGCAAAGTTAAGAAGACCCGTTTTGAATGGGGTAATCAAGCTGATTAAAATGGCTATACCACTAACCCCGCTACTTAGAAGTCCATGTGGCACAAGAAATAGATTAAAGGAAGTTGCCACAATAACTGAACCTATAATTATGACAAGCGATCTCATCTGTTTGCCTCCTCAACTGCGAATACATGCCAGCTAAATTTAGCAAATGTTTTGACCACTGTCAATATAAATTCTTATTCACATTATATTCAAAAAATTGTTACACACTTTCTCTGGTCTTAGCAACTAGCCATAATACTTGACTGATCAATGAAACACCATAACACGAAGTGTGCTATGGTGTCCCTGTTATCAAATACGTCTTGGCGTATTCGCCGAGCTTCGCTCGTAAAGTGAAACCTTGTTGTTGAATCACATGCAAATGGGTATTCATTTCTTGGAAGACTTCTACCGATTGAAGTTAAAGCTTGTCATCGTCATCACCAAAGTCCTCTAAATAATCAAATTCATCTGACGCTTCGGTGCTGTAATCATAGTTCTCTACTCGTAAAGGTTCCTCATCATAATCAAGCACTTCAGCCACATATGGGTGGAAAAACAATTCATATATACCAATCACCAGTGCCGATAAAAAGGCAGCGGTTAGGGGGTCTCCACCTACTGTTAACATATCAGCAAGTAGATAAATGGCAGCAAAAGCAATACCAAAGTCAGCAAGTGCTGCTATGACATTATTGGTTCGTCTTAAAATAATTAAATCACCGATATAGTAGGAAGCAATACTGACAAAGTTAATCAGAAAGATAGAGCTAACAGCCATACCATAGCCTATACCGAGAACTAAGTATAGTAAGACAAATGTTGCAAGAAATTTTAACACAATTAATTTAACATGTTCCATCCTAAACACCTCCGATAGGCTTAGGATGGATAAGTTTAGTAATAATATGCATTCTTTACATTGTTTTTTTTGCTTTTTTAGTTATCGAGACTGAATAAAATTTCAAAATGTTGCTTCGTATTGTTGGTTAGTCCATTTTTACACTAGTATATAAAGAGGATACCACCATTAAATGTGGGTATCATTTTAAGTAAGCTTCTATCGGCCATTTTTCTAAAGTATAGGCCATCTCCCAAAATAAATACTCATACTGACAACTTATCACAAAATGGTCTTTCATTCTGTTTCGGTCCAGCTCTGTTACTTGACTAGCAATTTGATCTAAGCGATTGATTTGTTCATAAACCAATTCCTTAAACCAATCTGATCCATATGTTTTAATCCATTCTTGATAAATGGGCTCTTTCGGTCTTTTATATTTTAGCTGCTCACCGATCTCATAATATAGCCAATAGCATGGCAGTATCGCAGCGATAAGATCCCCAAGGTGTCCAAATTGAGCTGCTCGATACATATGCGAGCTATATGCATAGGCTGTTGGAGCGGGCTTAAATGCTCGCTGTTCCTCTTCAGTAATATTAAGAAGCTTAGTAAAGGTGCGGTGCAAAGCCATCTCAGCTTCATATGTTCCCTGTGCATGTATCGCCATCCGATTTGTTATTTCTAGTGTATCTGCCTTCGCTCCACCCAGGGCCTGCACTCGGGCAAAATGGGTTAAATAATACGAGTCCTGCATAACATAATAGCGAAAACGGTCTAACGGCAAGGTTCCATCTCCAACTCCTTGGACAAATGGATGCTCAAAGCTAGCCTGCCAGATTGGATCTGCCTCTGTTCGAATAAGTTTAGAAAATTTCATAAAATATTTCTCCTCTCATCATTAAGTAAGGGAAACATAAATATTTCACCCTTCTTACCCTGTTCAAGTTGTGCTAAAACGCTTATGCTGACTTGTCGTTCAGCGTTGTTAGCAGATTTGGCTAAGGAATTAACGATTTTTCACCAGATCTCAAGGCTCTTCTCTGATCTTAAAGCTAATGGTTGATTCAATCTGTGACGCATAGCAAAAAACCACTTCTCTAAAGACAGAGAAGTGGTCACAAAATAAGCTGCTTAAGCTTGCTTAAGTTTAAAGCCACTTCCCTCCGCTAGTTTGAACTAGATCAGGTTCTAAGAGTCTTGAAGCTTAACTTCAATCTCAGTCACTTTACGGTGACCCCCCTAGTGGTATTGACGTTATTAAATTTTTCCACAGTTATACCTTACCATTGATTAGCGATATGTCAAGCTTACTGCATGACTTTCCAAACATCATTGGTGTAGCTGATCGGGTCCTCAATAGGTAGCCCTTCAATTAATAATGCCTGGTTATAAAGAATATTAGTGTACGTTTCAATTTGATCTGGATCGGATGAAAAGATGGCTTGAATCGCTTTGAAAATATCATGGTTCGTATTAATTTCTAACACTTTTTCTGCCTGAATACCTTGATTATCTGGCATCATACTTAATACTTTCTCCATCTCAATTGAAATGTCACCCTCATTACTTAGACAAACTGGGTGTGATTTTAACCGTTTAGAGCTACGGACATCACTAACTTTTCCTTTTAAGATATCCTTCATCTTATCAAAGATAGCCTGATCTTCCTCATTCACTTGATCTGACTCACCTTGTTCTTCATCATCGAGACCAAGATCACCACTCGAAACCGATTTAAATGATTTCCCTTCATATTCTCCCAGCATCTTGATCGCAAACTCATCAATATCATCAGTGAAATATAAAATTTCATAACCTTTATCACGGACCATCTCTGTTTGAGGTAATCGTTCAATACGGGCATTGGTTTCACCAGTTGCATAGTAGATAAAGGATTGCTCATCCTTCATACGCTCAACATACTCTGATAATGTGACAAGTTTTTCTTCTGTTGAAGAGTAGAATAAGAGTAGGTCCTTAAGTGTATCCTTATTCTGACCAAAGTCACTGTAAACGCCATATTTTAATTGGCGACCAAAGGCATTATAGAACTTTTCATATTTCTCTCTATCATTTCGTAAAAGCTTTAACAGCTCTTGTTTAATTTTTTTGACAAGGTTTTTCTCAATTAGCTTCAGCTGGCGGTCATGCTGAAGCATTTCGCGCGAAATATTTAATGATAGATCCTCTGAGTCGACGAGCCCCTTTACAAAGCTAAAGTAATCTGGTAACAATTCTGGGGCTTTGTTCATGATTAAAACGCCATTAGAATAGAGTTCTAGACCTTTTTCATATTCAGCCGAGTAATAATTATACGGAGCCGTCTCTGGAATATAAAGAATGGCTTGATAGCGAATGTTACCATCGACACTAACATGGATATACTCCAGCGGTTGATCGAAGCCATAGTGTTTCTCTTGGTAAAATTGATTATAATCGTCATCAGTTAATTCTGCTTTATTTTTCTTCCAAATTGGAATCATACTGTTAACGGTCTTTTCTTCGACGATCGTTTCATATTCGTCTTCTGAGCCTTCTTTTAATTTTTCTTCACTTAATTCCATTTTTATTGGATAACGAATAAAATCGGAATATTTTTTAATAATCGTTTGGAGTTGGAAAGGCTCTAAAAATTGATCGTAATCATCATCTTCCGTGCTTTCTTTAATTGTTAACGTGATTTGAGTACCCGTTTCTTTCTTATCACAAGGCTCAATAATAAAACCGTCTGCCCCTTCTGAATACCAGCGATAGGCCTGCTCCTCCCCTAGCGCTTTTGATTCAACTGTGACTTGGTCAGCCACCATAAAAGCTGCATAAAATCCAACACCAAACTGACCAATAATGTCATGACCGTCTTTAATTTCATTTTCTTTCTTGAATGCAAGTGAGCCACTTTTAGCAATCACACCAAGATTGCTTTCAAGCTCTTCCTTGGTCATTCCGATCCCAGTATCTGTTACCGTTAACTGACGCTTATCTTTATCCGTATCAATTCTTATGTAATAATCTGATTGATTAAATGTGATCGAGTCATCAGTTAAAGCTTGGTAATACATTTTATCGATTGCGTCACTCGCATTGGAAATTAATTCACGCAAGAAAACTTCTCGCTTGGAATAAATTGAATTAATCATCAGATCTAATAATCGTTTGGATTCTGCTTCAAATTGTTGTTTGGCCATGTGTCTCTCCCTCTTTCTTTAATAATATTAGCACTTAATACTTACGAGTGCTAACATATATTTTTTAACATAGAAAGAAAGGGTTGTCAATAAAGTGAAACTTCGTTCAGTGGGGTTTCGACGCATCGGATGTGCTCGTGCAGACGTTGTGCACGACGTCGCGAACTTGGTTAGCTTCCTCCTCTCTCCCCACTGAACGTTAGTTGAACCAATTGGGCCGTTACTGGCTGTTCGATCTCTCGCTTAAAAGACGTGTTCCCTTATTAAGTGAGAGTCTTACAAAAGCCCTTCGATGGGGCGAGTAATCGCAGCCCCAGCCAGTTACACTGCGACAAATCTACTATTCGACTCCCACCCTTTAATTTCTTGAGTGGACGATCAACGAGCTGACCAGCTAATGTTATGCTTAGTGTAGCTATTTGATACCAAGAAAACCTAAAAAAAAAATCAGCATCACCCTTTAAGTAAAAAGTAGTGATACTGATTTATTTTATTTATGCGAAGCTGACGTACAGTCAACATGTCGTTGCTCAGCAATCTCATTTAGTAAATGTTGATATTGCATCGATAATGCGTCAAACCATGCTCTGTCGTTTGTTGACAGGGCAAGATCAATGAGTTGCTCTAGCTCTCCTAACGTATAGCGTGTAAAAGGTTTTTCTTTCTCAAGCTTCGCTACTTGAACTTGAATGCTATGACCTTTCAGTAAGTGGTTGTCGCTTGATATAACACGTAACTGTAACACATTCTCTTCAGTTGTATGCTTTTCAACATAACCGTGAATACGCTCACCTTTGCTAGATCTTAACTTAACCCAGTCGCCAATCATTACCCGTTTATTGTCTTGCGCTTCCATGCCTTGACACCACCTTTTCTAGAGCGATAATCCATTTTAAATTGACGGAAAAATTAGAATCATCAATTAAAATAGTTAATTGTTATTTTATTCGCTAAAGGTAAATGTGTCAATAGTATTGCTCAATTCAATTTAGTTAGGATGTCCCTGTTCAAAGTAACCAGTTGGAGATAATCATGAATGTTTTGCTGTTAGCTTGAACCTCTATAAGTTTGAATCGATTTTTTAATCTTCTCTAAACAATTGTCAATTGGAGATTTTTTTGATATAGTTGAGGCACGTTAATACTTCAATATTTATTGAAGTGGGTATAGAGGTTGCGAATGTTATCAGTAGATTATATAAGATAAATGAGCATCAATGCGTATAATTAAAAGGAGCATTCGCCGAAGCAAAGTAAAGCTCATTTATTTACTTTGCTGGTATGGCTCTTAATAAGTGCCGTACTGTCATATAGTAGGATACTATATGGAGGGCTATCTCACGGCATCATGGAATTGACAGATCTGATGCAGCTGCGGATTGCGTTCGTAAGCTGTTGTTTTTTTTGCCCTTATGTGTATGCAGTAACATCACTGATAAGGGTTAATGAATGAATTATCTATTAGCTTTTAATGATCGTTTATATGATGGATATTGGAAGCTAGTCTTACCTTCCAATTATGGTAAAAGGCAGATCATTACGAATTAGGAGTGAGAATAATATGGATTTTGGAAGATTATTAACTGCTATGGTTACACCGTTTGATCAAACGGGTGCCATTGATTATCAACAGACGGTTCAGTTAATTGAACATTTGCTCCAAAATGGATCGGATGGACTCGTCGTTAATGGAACAACCGGTGAATCGCCAACCTTATCAACAAAAGAAAAGCTCAATTTTTTAAGTTTTGTCGTTAAGCATGTAAATGGACGTGTTCCTATTATTGCTGGCACCGGGACAAATAACACCCAGGCTTCAGTTGAACTGACTCAACAAGCTGAGGCCATCGGTGTAGATGGCATAATGCTCGTCACACCATATTATAACAAACCTTCTCAAGAAGGGATGTATCAGCATTTTACTACTATTGCACAGGCAACCAAATTACCTGTTATCCTTTATAGTATTCCTGGTCGTTCGGTCGTTAAGCTCGATGTAGCCACGGTCGTCCGTCTGAGCCAACAAAAAAATATTGTTGCCATTAAAGATGCAACAGGCGATTTAGATGCGATAACACGTATTATTAAACAGACGCCAAGTGACTTTCATTTATATAGTGGTGATGATAATTTGTTACTGCCCATCCTAGCTGTTGGGGGACATGGGATTATCTCAGTCACTTCTCATGTAGCTGGAAACCAAATGCAGGCACTCATTCAAGCGTTTCTTTCTGGAAATGTAACGAAGGCTCAGCAGCTTCATCACGAGCTGGCCCCACTCGTAAAAGCAATGTTTATTGCTCCAAATCCAGCACCTGTTAAAGAGGCTTTAAAATTAAGCAACATTCCTGTTGGAAGTGTACGACTACCACTCATTCCATTAGATGAAAAGGAATTGGCCTATTTAAAAGATGCACTTAATCATTTAAAAACGCTCGACGATTGAAATGATTAATACTTTTATAGCTAATTGGAGGCAACGAAGTGCTTATTGCGCTTGGTTGCTTTTCCTTTCTGCAGGCTATAGCTCCTGTAAATATGTCTCTTGGTAGAAGAAAAAATTTATCTATCCTTGTGACAACAGAATAGCATTGGCAAAATGCTTAACTCACCTATTCTTTTCTCGTACTTTTAAAGATTCACTCCCACTCCTTTTCCACCTTGTATTGGCAATGGCTTATGGTTAGCGTTTTTGCTCCTTCATCCTTGCACTCACCTCGAAACTAAAAATAGCTATTGATAAGATTGATGATAAATCTCTTATCAATAGCTATTTGGCTATAAAACGTTACCCCATATCTTTAACTTTCATAATACGAGTAATGTTTGCACGCTCATTCTCTTCAAGCTTCATTTGAATATAATGAATGGTTTCCTCGAGTTGAGGTATTTTCAAATACTCAAGTGCATTGACACGACGACGTGTTTTTTCAATTTCATCTGCCATTAGCTGACATGTCTTTTCAATTTCAGATAGCTTTAACAGCTTAGGCAGTACTTTACTAATCTTTTCAATGGAATCATCTAATTCACTATTGGAATTCAAAAGACCATATTGCATCTCAGATTTTTTCTCATCTTCATCGACAGAAAAATTCATCTCCGGTACGATTACACTCATAATATTCTTTTCTTGAATATTAAGGGTAACCGATGTGTTCGGTACAGCAAATAGCTCTTCTATAAATGACTCATTGAGCAGTGACTTAGCGACAACAAATGCACGCATCGCTTCTGTTAATTCTCGTTCCACTTCATCGCGTAATTGATTATTTTTACGAATAAGAGTGATAAACTGTCTCATCAGCTCATCTTGTTTGTCTTTTAAAAGCTTATGGCCTCGAGTCGAAATAGCTAAACGATCCTTAAGGTTGGATAGCTCCATCCGAGTTGGCTTGACGTCTAATCTAGCCATAGGTCGATCACTCTCCTTCCGGCATAAACTCGTCGATCAATTCACTCTTAATCCGTTTCAGTTCAGTCCGTGGTAGGATTGAAAGTAGTTCCCATCCAAGGTCCAATGTTTCCTGAATGGAACGATTTGTATAGAAGCCTTGGTTAATATATTCTTCTTCAAATCGCTTGGTAAATTCAACATAGAGCTTATCTGTTTTGGATAAAGCTGATTCTCCTAGTACGACAGCTAGCTCCTTAGCCTCTTTACCTTTTGCATAGGCTGCAAAAAGCTGATTCATCGTTGGAGCATGATCTTTTCTTGTTTTCCCTTCACCAGTCCCTTTATCCTTCAATCGGGAAAGTGATGGTAATACATTGATCGGTGGCTTGTAACCAGCTTTATTCAAGTCACCTGACAGAATAATCTGTCCTTCTGTAATATATCCTGTTAAATCCGGAATTGGGTGGGTAATATCGTCTTCTGGCATTGATAGAATCGGGATCTGTGTAACAGAACCTTTTTTACCAACTAGACGACCCGCACGCTCATAAAGCGTCGACAAGTTCGTATAAAGATAACCAGGGTAACCACGACGACCAGGTACTTCGCGTCGTGCCGCCGAAATCTCACGTAATGCTTCACAGTAATATGTCATATCGGTCATAATAACCAACACGTGCATATCCTTTTCAAAAGCTAGATACTCAGCTGTAGTTAAGGCCATCTTTGGTGTCGCAATCCGCTCAATCGCTGGGTCGTTCGCTAGGTTAATAAACATCACTGAACGATCAATCGCTCCTGTTTTGCGGAAATCCTCCATGAAGAATTCAGCTTCATCGAAGGTAATACCCATTGCAGCAAAAACAACGGCAAATTTCTCATCACTATTTAGAACGGTAGCTTGGCGAGCAATCTGAGCAGCGAGTTCCTTATGGGGTAAACCTGAACCTGAAAATACAGGTAGCTTTTGCCCACGAACTAGTGTGTTGAGATGGTCAATGGCTGATATTCCTGTTTGAATAAACTCATCAGGATAATCTCGAGCGATTGGATTAATGGCTTGACCATTAACATCTAAACTTGTCTCTGGAATAATTTCAGGGCCATCGTCGATTGGCCGTCCCATCCCATTAAAGACACGTCCAACCATATCTTCAGATACGTCCAGTGAAAGAGGTTTGCCTCTAAAGCGAACTTTGGTATCCTTAATATTAATTCCACTAGGTCCTTCAAATATTTGAACCATAGCTTTATCGCCTTCTACTTCAAGGACTTGGCCGTGACGAATTTCACCTGTTTGCATCTGAACTTCAACGAGCTCGTCAAATTTAACACCTTCAACTTGTTCAACTGCCATTAGAGGTCCAACGACTTCGCTCACTGTTTTATATTCTTTAAGCATTTTGCGTCATACCTCCTTCAGCAACAATTTGATGCAACTTATCTTTAATCTCTTGTTTAATTTCATCAATTTGCGATAAATTGTCCTCAGAAATATATTTAACACGGGCAATTTTATCACGTAGTGCTTCTGTTCCTTCATTTATCTCTTTAAAGTAAGCTCCTAAACGCATAGCTTCACGAGCCTCTGTTTCAAAGGAGAGAATGAGGTCAAGCATTAAGAACTGCTTCTGGCGAGATGTAAAGGTATCAACATCATCAAAAGCATTTTGTTGTAAATAATCTTCACGTAGTGATTGAGCAATCACCATTGTTAAACGATCCTTCTCTGATAAAGATTCAATCCCTACTAATCGCACAATTTCCTGTAGTTCTGCCTCTTCTTGTAGAATAGTCATGGCATGTTGAACCATTTCAGACCAACCTTGCTTTAATTCATCATTCAAATGGCTGCCTACCTCACTTAAATAAAGAGAGTAGGATGTCAGCCAGTTAACAGATGGAAAGTGACGTTTTTGAGCTAATGATGAATCGAGTGCCCAATACACTTTAACAACACGTAATGTATTTTGGGTAACAGGCTCTGACGTATCCCCACCTGGAGGCGACACAGCTCCAATTGCGGTAATACTACCTTCACGTTCCTCAGATCCAATCGTGAGAATTCGTCCAGCACGCTCATAATACTCAGCAATACGACTACCAAGATAAGCAGGGTAGCCTTCATCACCTGGCATTTCTTCTAAACGCCCTGACATCTCACGTAAAGCTTCCGCCCAACGTGAAGTTGAGTCTGCCATGATGGCTACACTATAGCCCATATCACGGAAATACTCCGCAATGGTAATTCCAGTATAGATTGAAGCTTCACGAGCAGCGACCGGCATGTTGGACGTATTAGCGATTAGAATGGTTCGCTCCATGATCGATTCACCTGTGTTAGGATCAATCAACTCTGGGAATTCATTTAATACGTCGGTCATTTCATTACCACGTTCCCCACAACCTACGTATACAACAAGATCAACATCACTAAACTTAGCAATTTGGTGTTGCACAACGGTTTTACCAGCACCGAATGGACCTGGTACAGCCGCCGCTCCACCTTTTGTAATTGGGAAGAAGGTGTCAATAACACGCTGCCCTGTTAACATTGGTTTATCTGGATTTAATTTTTTCTTAAATGGACGACCGCGACGTACTGGCCATCTTTGCATCATCGTTTGTTCTTTAATGCCATCCTCTGTCTCAATCGTATACACGACATCCTCTAAAGTAAATTCTCCATCTTCAATCGATTTTATTGTACCTTTAACACCATATGGTACCATGATGTGATGTGTAATGACTTTTGTCTCTTGAACAGAACCGATAATATCTCCGGCTTCGACATAATCACCAACTGCTTTTATCGATTTAAATGCCCATTTCTTATCTCGATCAAGAGCAGAAATATTGACACCTCTTACAAGGAAATTACTTTCGGTTTTTGCCTTGAATGTATCTAATGGTCGTTGGATACCATCAAACATTTGTGAAATGATACCTGGGCCCAGCTCCACTGATAATGCTTCACCAGTCGTTTCTACAGGCTCACCTGGGCCAAGACCAGAGGTTTCTTCGTATACTTGGATCGAAGCGACATCATTACGCATTTCGATGATCTCGCCTACTAATCTCATGTCCCCTACGTAGCAAAGGTCTTGAATATTGGCGTGCTCCATCCCTTCTGCCATAACTAAAGGACCGGAAACTTTGATAATTTTCCCTTTCTTCAAATAAGTCCCCTCCTAATTATAAGATGTTCTGTCCAACCGCTTTTTCTACATTCTCTTCGATTCGGTTCTTTCCAATATTTAACGAACCCTTATGGTTAGGAATCAAGATAATTGCAGGTTGTACTTCAGCATCATATCGTTTAATTGTATCCGGTATTTCCTTAGCCATTGCTTCCGTCAAATAAATGACTCCATAATTTTGTTGAGCCAACGAATCAATCGTTTCTCTAGCCTTTTGAGCCGTTGGGGAAGCAAAGACATCAAAACCAAGAATTTTGAAAGGAAGCACCGAATCTTTGTCACCTACTACAGCTATTTTATGATCCATAAATAGGCCGCATCCTTTCTCTAATAGCCTCTTCAGCAATTTGATTATCTTTACCGACTAAAATTAAGCGGATATTGGTAACTTCTTTTTCAAGTGCAAATATAAATGCCATTAATGGCATTGGTCCAAAGGCTTGGTATGTGCCTTCTTCCATTAAGTCATAAACAATTTCGTCAATAACCTTATCCAACACCATTGGGTTAATCTCATTTTTAGAGTTAACTAGAATGTCAGTCAATTTCTCCGCATAGGGTTGATTTAAATACAGTTGATTTAATACATTTACAGCTCCTTGCTCAGATGCATCAATGATCGCTTGTTTAGAGATTGAACCTGAGCTTGATAAAACCGTATGCAAAAAGGAACGTGACTTTCCTTGGTTTAAACTCCGAACAACATTTGACAAATTATCTAAATCGATTAAAGCATCAGCCATACGCGTGATAGTGGGATTGTTCAAACGATCTGTGATGGCACGCATATGCTTATAATAGTAAGTATCCATATAAACATCAGCTGCCTCTAAGCGACCGTAAGTATTGAAATCCTCAATAGCCGCTTGTACACCTTCAACCATAATCTGATTTACTTCTTGCGATTGCTCTGTCTTGATCAGGTTTTTCAGTGAGGCTAAGGTATACTTGCCAATTGGAACAAGCAAATGCTCCAAATCCTGATCAGTAAAACGTTGTTTTAACAGTACTTTCGCATTATGGTAATCATAACGCAACGTAAAAATTTGAATAACCTCTGAATTTGGTGTAACAGTAAAAAGCTCTTGATAAATATCTCTAAGCCGATTCATTAAAAAAGAATCAAAATGCTTATTCTCTAAGACTGCTTGTGCATCAAAATGATATTCGGTACTCTTTAATACATCTAACGCTTCTTCAAGATCTTGAGCACGAAGCATTTTTTCGTAGTCCTCACGAGTTAAGAGCTTCGTTTCGTATACACGCAACAGTGTATTGACGCCGAGATAATCAGTGTCTTTCATGTATTCTCCCCCTTATTCATTGCTTTTAAATGCTAAGGTTGCAAGTTGTGGAGAAAATTCTTTTTTCAGCTCATTTACCAACACATCAAAGCAGAAGTTATAATCGATCCCGCCTTGTTGAACAATAAATCCAGCTTTAGATTTGACGACATCATCGGACACTTTCACAAACGAGTATTGATTAAGAACAGTCAAAACCTGTTCAGCTTTGAAATGATTAGCCGTTCTTGCGCCTGGCACAACCAGCCACTCGCTGTTTGAATCTAATTTAGCTAAAACACCATTTAGAAAGGCTGCAAATCGATCAGCATCCCAGTCGGCCATTTTGCTTGCGGCCTCCTTAAACACTGAATTCAACAATGCTTGTTTTTTGGCAAGGACTGTGTTTCTTTGTTTGTTCGCTAATGTTTGTGCTTCGCGTT
Organism: Amphibacillus sediminis NBRC 103570; assembly: GCF_001552275.1. Lineage (GTDB taxonomy): Bacteria > Bacillota > Bacilli > Bacillales > Amphibacillaceae > Amphibacillus_B > Amphibacillus_B sediminis. The sequence goes on along the minus strand of NZ_BCQW01000001.1, from coordinate 14,877 downwards.
CATAGTCGTTCTTCATTTGACGAGAGATAGCTTCCTCTCGGTTTTTTTGACTTTCCACAAGCTTTTGACGTTGTTCTTCCAATTTGTCATTAGCAACTTTTTCATATTCATCGATCTTCTTTTGTCCTTTTTCTTTGGTTTTCTCCAAAATTTGCGTGGACAAAGCTTGTAATTCTTTCATAGTCCTCATCCTCTCACTATTTTTTTATCTTATGCCAAAACAAGTAAGAAGGAGATGACAAAGCCTAGGATAGCATATGTTTCAACCATTGCTGAGTAAATAATACCTTTAGAGTTTTGATCTTCTCTTTTTGCTAGAATCTGAACCGCTGCCGTTGATACGCGACCTTGGAAAATCCCAGATGTTAACCCAGTAAAGGCTACTGGTAAACCGGCCATAAACAAGAAAATACCATCAGATAAAGCCATACCTGGATCCATATTTAAATAAATTAAGAAACCAATAACGAAGCCATATAGACCTTGTGTACCTGGTAGAAGTTGAAGAATCAAAGATTTACCGAATTTTTCAGGCTGTTCTTTAATTAATGAAGCCGCAGCTTCACCTGTCATGCCGACCCCTTTTGCAGATCCCATTCCTGAGAAGATAACTGCAAACCCAATTCCTAGGGCTGCAAAAATAAATCCACCATTATTCTCGATAAAAAATTGTAACCAGCTTTGCATAATAAATTCCTCCGTCTCTTTTTATTTCTTTATGATTTTTTTATATTAATATGCTTTTCAGATGCTCGAAGTGGATTTAGTGATTTACCCCCACCTTCATAAAATTTGCCGAAAAACTCAACAAAAATCAGACGAGCTCCGTGTACATATGATCCTAAGAAAGCTAAACCAATGTTAACGGCATGTAGAATAATAAATAGTACCACACCAATGGTAAATCTTCCCCATGTTGGGAAGAAGCCAATGATCATGTTAAAAGCAAGTGCAATACTTCCACTTGACACACCTAATGCCATTAATCGTGTATAGCTGACGATGTCGCCTACATAACCGGTAATCCCATACAAATTATAAAGACCAACACCGATTCCTAATGCTTTGTTTTCTGAAGCGAGCATAGTCGCTAAAATAATCCCTACTGCACTCATAATAGCAATGATGGCTCCAACTGTCCCAAGTAGATCATTTGATAGAACCATATTACCGAAAACTAGGATAATAAGGCCGACAAATAGGCCAATCCAACCAAATCCATCAGCAAACGCACCATATTTATCACGATTTTTCAACTTCAAGTAAGCATTAATCCCAAGGCCGAAGAAGACCTGAGTTACACCAAATATAACTGAAATCAATAAGATCGTAATGACATCATGGGTTGTTGATAGTATTACAAATGGCATTTCTGCCCCAAAGAATGATCCATAGACAATTCCCCATAGCATTGTCGGATAGGATAATAGATGGAAAAACTTAAGACTTTTTTGCATACCCTTTTCAAGTTGAAAGAATCTTAGCGCAATAAATGTTGCCAGCCACAACAATATGCCATAACCTAAGTCTGCTGCCATCATCCCAAAGAATACAAGGTAAAAAGGAGCTAAGAATGGCGTTGGATCAATTTCATTGTATTTAGGTAAGCTATACATGGCTGTGATGCTTTCGAATGGAGAGATAAAGCTATTATTCTTAAGAACGATTGGTACTTGTTCAATCTCAGCCTCATTGACATCTTCGACAATAAGACTATAGTTTTCATTAGCCAATGTTTGCTTAAGTGCTTGCTTAAATGATGGAATACGCTCATCCTCTAGCCAGCCCTCCATAATAAACAAATGTTTTTCATCAATCAACAAAAGTTTACTTTTTTCGCGCTGAAGCTTTGCATGATAGTACTCTTCAGTTAACATCAATTGCCATTCCTCATCAGTCATCGCTGTTAACTCAGACTTTATCTGTTTCTGCTTGGCTTTTAAATGCTTTAACTCTTGCTGAGCATTCTTTAGCAATTGATCTGGCTTTTCTATAAAACGATGAGCCAAGCTGTCAAAATGACTTTCATTAAGCAACTGCTTAACTTCTTGGGTATTTCGACGGTCATAATAAACGGCAACACCGAGCTCATCTGCATTTTGATAAACTTCCTCAACAAAGACCCAGTCACTTTGTTTAAGGTTATTGATATATTCATTTCGAATATGTTGAGGTATTGTTCCTACATCACCTGATATATGCTGCATATCCTGTTCGCTCGCCTTAAAACCTAGCTTTGACCATTTTGAGAAAAATGCTTCTTCTTCAATAAGACGTTTGTGCTCTTCTGCAATGTTTTCTAGTTCTTGTTGCTTATTTAATAACGTAGAGACTAAGTCTTTAGGCGAAAATTGTGCTACTGCATGTTCAAGCTCTGCTAAAGAATATTCTTTTCGCTTTTCACGCAGTTTTTTCAGCAATGGCGTTTTAGGTAAGTATGGCTGAACAAACGCTAATGCAGCTTGTACTTGGTCAATTCGAGTTTCTAACTTCTTTACCCTCGTTTCTAAAAGGTCAACCTCGTGTGGTGCTAGCTGATCATCTCCAAGGTCGGAAGAAGGTAAGTCAACCACTTCAAAACGTTGTAACGCTTGAATAGATTGTAGCAATTGATCCTTGTACTCATGAAAGGATATTAAAGTTAGCTTCTTCATTTTAGCTATTGCCATACTTCTTCATCACCTCCTCAATCACCGCATTCACCAACTGATCCTTCTTGTCAGCAAAATTTGCTTCGAGTTGTTGTAATTCGGTCTCTTGCTTTTGGGCATAATTGGCTGCTAATGCCTGAAGCTTCTCCTCTTTTAACGCAGCTTCTTTTTCGGTAAACGCCTCGACAGCACGATCTACCTGTTGCTGCAACTCGATCAATTTCTCTTGAGTTTCTTTTTCCATTTTCTGCAGTTTTTCTTGATAGTCTCGCTCTAATTCCTCAGCTTGACGCTCTATCTTTTTAACCTCGTCAATGGTTTTTAAACTCATCTCCTGCACCCCCAATCATACAGCAAGCAGTATTCTAAAGATTAAAAAAATCTTCAAGTAACACTATTATATCGCTTATATTCTTACTGTTCAAACGTTTTAATCAACTTATGTCATTTGGTATGGTTCAAAAATAATTGTATATAAATAAGAAGAAATAGGCTAAATAAATTAAAAAAAAGCACCTTTTCACTAATTCGAAACAAGGTCTTTTGTCCTAACGCCTTTTTTCTATTAATAAAGTTAATCCATCTTCTTGTTTTATTTTGCCTTCTTTATATAACTTCCCCATTGCTCGTTTAAAAGCGGCTTTGCTAATATTAAATGTTGACTGAATAAGTTCTGGACTCGATTTTATATCAAGTGGCATCGTACCGTTATGGGCAATAAGGTATTGGTAGATGGTTTCAGCATCTGTATCCCTTGCATCTTGTTTTCGAGGTAATAAAGAAATATTCAATGTCCCATCGTGTTTTACTTTAATGACACGTCCCTGAACCCATTCGCCCAATCGAAGATCATCCTTACGTTCGCTATGATGAATAAACCCTCGATAGCCTTGTTCAGTAATGATGACGGCTCCCTCCTTACCCGTACGAAAGACTCTTCCACTAATATCCTGGTTAAACATATTTTCATTTGCATGGTCCCAGTTTCCTTCGAAATCTTGTTCAGTAACAGGTTCCCCTAGCAGTCTCCCTTTTTTATCGTGTTTTAACGATAGATAAAGCTGATCTCCTTCTTTTGGCCAAACCGTTCTTATCGATGGTAAATCATCTTCAGATACAAGGATGTGCTTAGCTATACCGATATCAACAAACACCCCTACTCCTTCTCGAATCGCAACGACCTCAGCCCAATCAAATGTGTCAAGTCTAACTGATGGAAGGATGGTCGTTGCAATTAATTGATTATTTTTATCATGATAAAGAAAAGCTTCCACTTGCTCTCCTTCAGTTAAAGGGGATGTCGTTTCATTCTCGTGTAGTAAAATTTCGTTCGTACCGTCTGTCAAAACATAACCCGTTTCAATTATTCGTTGGACCGTTAAGGTAACGATCTCTCCTGATTTTAAAATGTTCATTTCTTTCCAGTCTCCTTTCATGATATGATTAATTCTAGTAAGATTTTTGTTATATAACAAAAAACGGAGGAAATTTTATGCTCATTTATGTAGATGGTGATGCCTGTCCTGTTGTAAATGAAGTAATCGAAACGGCTGCCCAGTTTTCGCTTAAAGTCGTCATCGTTAAAAGCTATGCTCATTATTCCATTACAGCCTATCCTGAACATGTGAAAGAGGTGTATCTTGATCGTTCACGTGAAGCCGTGGATTATCGAATTTTATCGTTAATGGATAAAGGTGACATTGTGGTGACTCAGGACTATGGCTTAGCCGCTCTCGTTTTACAAAAAAGTGGCCATGCTATTTCACCAAGAGGATTTCAATATAATCAAGATAATATCGAGCGGCTACTTGCGAGTCGGCATCAATCCGCTCAGATTAGAAGGCAAGGTGGCCGAACGAAAGGACCGAAGCCGTTTTCCAATACAGATAAAACACAGCTTATCATGCAATTCACTAAACTCATTCAGTCTTTATGATCAGTAGGATTTTCATTAGTTACGATCTCAGCGATTTTACTTTGATGCCATCTTAATGCAGTATCCTCTGGTATGTCATAAATTTTATTTAACCGTAGCAATTCATTTTTGTATTGGGTTTGAACAAGCATTTTAACCTTCATAGTATCTCACCACCTCATTATTATGTCTCAATATGGCCAAAAATCATGTTAGAAGATCGCTTTTTTAACATCAGCCTGCTGGAGATCAAGCTAAACAAGGTCCGGATACATTGCTAAGCATTCAAAGGAGCTTCAGATAGCCCAGCAAGTGAAAGAGAGGGTGGCCAAACTTTGATCCCCTCTCCTTTAATGTATTGATCTTCATTCGTAATGAATCTGCTATGTTTTACCTAGCTTGCTTTGTTCAAGTCATTATCAAACAAGAACGTCGGGGTAAAGTGAAACTTCGACGCATAGGATGTGCTCGTCGCGAACATAGTCAGCTTCCTCTCTCCTCCACTGAACGTTAGTTGAACCAATCGGGTCGTTATTGGCTGTTGAATCTCCCAGACATAAAGTGTTTCCTTATTTTTCAAGCGGGAGGCATACAAAAGCCCTTCGATGGGGCGATTAATCGCAGCCTCAGCGAGTTACACTGCGATAAAATACAATCAAAAGCTGATCTTTTAGCTATTTAAATAAGTAACTGGAATAAATCTTTATCCTTGTTAATCTCAATATAAGAAAAGCCTTTCTGCTCCATGCGATCAATCAAGGATTGATAATCATTTTTATCCTGTAACTCTATACCAACAAGAACAGGGCCTCGATCACGATTGTTTTTCTTAGTATATTCAAAGCGGGTAATATCGTCATTCTCCCCGAGTACAAGGGTTAGAAACTCCCTTAATGCTCCTGCCCGCTGCGGAAAGTTAACGATGAAATAATGCTTATAGCCTTCATAGATCAACGAACGCTCTTTGATATCTTGCATCCGATCAATATCGTTATTACCACCACTAATAATAACGACAACATTCTTACCTTTAATTTCTTCTTTAAAATCATCTAAAGCAGATACAGGCATTGCACCTGCTGGCTCAGTCACAATTGCATTCTCATTGTATAAATCAAGGATTGTCGTACAAATTTTCCCTTCTGGTATCGTAGCAAAGTCATCTACTACTTGTTGAGCTACTTGAAAGGTCAGATCACCGATTCTTTGTACACTCGCCCCATCAACGAATTTATCTACATAATCCAGTTTGACTACTTTTTTAGATCGGATTGAAGCTTGCATTGACGCAGCACCTGCCGGTTCAACTCCAATGATTTTGGTTTTAGGACTGATATTTTTTATATACGATCCGACACCAGAAATGAGACCGCCCCCTCCTACCGACATAAAAACATGTGAAATGGGTTGGTCCATTGCTTCTAATATTTCCAGTCCGATGGTACCTTGACCAACAATCGTTCGGTAATCATCAAATGGATGAATAAAGGTCATATCATGTGTTTGGCAATATTTTTTCGACTCATCCGATGCATCATCAAATGTGTCACCTGTTAGGATGATGTCAACATAATCTCCACCGAAAAAAGCTACTCGATTAACTTTTTGACGCGGAGTAGTTGTTGGCATAAATATTTTACCTTTAACTTTCATCGCTTGACAGGAGTAGGCAACGCCCTGAGCATGGTTTCCAGCACTCGCACATACGACACCTTTACTTAACTCTACTTCGTCTAAGCTTTTCATGAAATTGTAAGCGCCTCGTATCTTAAATGAGCGGACAACTTGTAGATCCTCACGTTTTAAATAAACATTACATTGGTACTTCTCAGAAAGGATAGGATCTTTCTGCAAAGGCGTTCTGGTCACTACATCTTTTATCATTTGATTAGCGATAACAATATCCTTTATGTCGATTGTCTGCAATTGTGTACTCATTTTTCCAGATCCCTTCTTTTCTATACAAGATTCTGATTATTCTATCGGTAGGAGAGCTACTCATGAGAGCCCTCACTTCACTAAACTGCTTAGAGTTAAGGAAATTAGATTATCAAATGCGTCCTGGCTGATTTGCGCCCAGATTTAATCAAGTTAAGCTTGATAATCTTCTCTATATCCGTGGCATCCGCCGAGGTTTGCACCTAAAAAAAGCATTTATCTCACCACTTAATAAAAGTGAGAGAGTTAAACTCAATGAAGTTAAACTAGAAAATCCTGCACGAATAGACTTGGAGCTGGCAATTCTACTTGCCCTGTCACACTTCACACGTGACATTTCCTGTCAAGAAAAGATATTCCCTTAACAGGAATACCTGCCCCAAGTCTTATACATTTACTTGGTTTACACTTCATTAGTGATAGCTCACCAATTTGTCCTCGTTCTTATTTAGCATAGCACAAAACTTAAGAGAGCGCGTCCGTTAACTGTGGCACAATTTGCTTTTTACGTGAGACAACGCCTTTAAGTTTAGCTTTGTGATCTACCAAGTTAATATTAAATGCACGATTTATCGCTTCTGCCTTATTGCCCAGTGCGACCACCATTGAATCATTTGTTAAAATATCTGTTACAACAAAAACAAATAAATCAAGATTCCGTTCTGAAATGACTTGCTCAATCGCTGCTTTAATCGCTTGCTCGTTATTCAAAACTTCTTCGGGATCAACCGTGTTAACTTGAGCAATTTCAACTATGCTTGCACCCATTTCAAACGCTTTAGCATCAAGTGTTAGTAGTTCCTCAACAGTCTTATCACTTAAATCCGCCCCAGCCTTTAACATATCTAATCCATATTTTTGTGGATCTACCTCGGCAATTTTGGCCAGCTCATATGCTGCTTCTTCATCTTCAGCCGTACAGGTTGGTGATTTAAAAAGTAGAGAATCCGAAATGATCGCAGATAGCATTAATCCTGCTATATGCTTTGGAATAGCAATACTATGCTCTTTAAATAACTTATTAAGAATGGTGGCTGTACAGCCAACTGGCTCTGCTCGATAATAGAGTGGGTCACTTGTTTCAAAATTTGCAATTCGATGGTGATCAATGACTTCTCTTACTTTTACTTGATCAAGGTCCGAAACACTTTGTTGCTGCTCATTGTGGTCGACTAAAATCACTTCGTCAGTTTCATTAGCTACAGTCTGTACAACCCGCGGAGCAGTGACCCCAAACGTTTTTAGTGCAAATTCTGTTTCACTATTAGGCTCACCTAACGCAACAGGCTCAGCTTCTACTCCTAATTGTTCTTTTAAATATGCATACACAATTGCTGATGTAATCGTGTCCGTATCAGGGTTTTTATGACCGAAAATCAATAACTTACTCACTAAATATCTCTCCTTCAAAACTTAATCTACTATTTGGTCTCCTTCCATATTGTAACGCAAAATAGTGGATCTTTCATCAAAAAGTTATGACCTAGATTGACCTTGACCAGAAAGTAAATATTTGGATGAAGTCAGTGCTTTTAATCCCATCGGTCCACGTGCATGAAGTTTTTGGGTACTTATACCAATTTCTGCCCCAAAGCCAAATTCAAATCCATCGGTAAATCGGGTAGATGCATTATGATAAACACAAGCCGCATCTACTTCATTGAGAAATTGGGCTACATTAGCTTCTGTTTCTGAAATAATGGCTTCCGAATGCTTCGTGCCGTAAAGGTTAATATGTTGGATGGCCGCTTGCGTATCACTCACCACTTTAATCGCAATAATATTATCCAAGAACTCTGTATACCAATCTTCCTCTGTTGCGCTAGTAATCGTCGAATCTAATGCTTGAACTTCATCATCTCCTCTAAGTTCGACCCCAGCACTTTTTAATGATCCTATTAATTCAACACCATATTGGTTAAACCATTCTTTCTGTACTAGTACAGTCTCGATGGCATTACAAACGGATGGCCGTTGTGTTTTTGCATTGATCACTAGCTCTATAGCCATTTGCTTGTCAGCGTCATGGTCAATGTACATGTGACAATTTCCTGCACCAGTCTCCAAAACAGGTACGGAAGAATTAGCTACTACTGTATCGATCAATGCCTTGCTTCCTCGGGGGATTAGGACATCGAGATATTGATTAAGTCGAAACATCTTTTCTGCAGTTGCTCGACTCGTATCTTCAAGTAACTGGACACTGTTCACTGGTAAATCAGATTTTGACAGTGCATTTTGAATCACCTGAACAATGACCGTATTAGAATGGATCGCAGTTGAGCTACCACGTAAGATTACTGCATTACCCGCTTTTAAACAAAGACTGGCTGCATCTACCGTCACGTTTGGTCTCGCTTCATAGATGACCCCAATCACACCAATCGGCACGGCAACTTGTCGAATCTTGATCCCATTAGGATGATCCCATTCTTGTAGCGTTTCTCCAATTGGGTCATTAAGCTTAATCAATTGCAAGAGCGCCTGACTTATATCTTTTATTCGTGACTCTGTTAGACGTATCCGGTCAATAATAGATTCGTTAATTTGGTTAGCCTGTGCGTACTCAATATCTTTTTGATTAGCGATTAATATTTGATTTTGCTGAACAATAAGCTCCTCAGCAATTAATCGTAATGCCTCATTTTTAGCTTCGGTTGTGGCTTTCGTTAAAGCTGTTGAGGCTAGTTTGGCTTGCTTACCTAATTGCTCTAATGTACTCATGCTTCTACCTCCTGAATCGTTAATATGAGTTTATTTCGATGAATCACTTCTGGTCGTGAGCATCCCGTTATTTGCATAACCTCTTGGCTACTCAGCCCTTTAACCTGCGCAATCTGCTTGGCAGAATAGTTTACCTGACCCTTAGCAATACATTTATTCTGATAAAATACCTCCACCACATCATCTTGACCAAAATCTTGTTCTGTTTTGACAATACCGACAGCTAACAAGCTTTTTCCTTGTCTTAATAAAGCGTGATTGGCCCCTTTATCAATGTAAATTCTTCCTTTAGCTTTGGAATGAAAAGCAATCCACTGCTTCTGCTTTCTAACATGGGCGTTTTGATTATTGCCAATATACGTTCCATCTCCTAAACCTGCCAAAATGTTAATAAGTTTATCTCCTCCATCGCCACTTCCGATAAAACATTTAACTCCAAGCGATGTAGCTGTTTGTGCTGCAATTAACTTTGATTTCATTCCACCAGTACCAACCTTAGATACAGATGACTGGCTTGTTTGGGAGATTAATTGATCAGAAACATAGCCTAACCTCTGATAGCGCTTAGCATCCTGATGGACATGAGGATTTTTGTCATAAATTCCATTAATATCTGTTAAGATAATTAAAGTATCCGCATTGACTAGGCCGCTAACTAGTGCAGACAACATATCATTGTCACCAAAGGTCAGCTCATCAATCGCGACTGAATCATTTTCATTAATAATGGGGATCACCCCACGTTTAAGTAACTCTGTAATCGTTTGATAGACATTGGTAAATTGCGGCTCCTGGCTGAATACATCTCGTGTTAGCAAAAGCTGTGCTGTCACATATCCGTATTGTTTTAAGATATGATTATAGGCCTCGATTAATAAACCTTGGCCAACAGCCGCTGCCGCTTGCTTGCCAGCAACGGTTACTGGACGACTCGAGTAACCGAGATCACGAAAACCAGCTGAAATTGCACCTGATGAAATTAAAATAACCTCGACTCCCTGCGCTTTAAGTAACGCAATAGCTTTACTGTGCTCTTTTAATTTGCTTAGGCTCAATGTACCATCCTTTTCAGTTAATGAACTGCTACCAATCTTAACAACAACCCGTTTATCATTCATCTCATCACCTACTTTTTAATTACAAACACTTTATAGGGAGATTCGGAAGATTGGTTACATCCAAAACCATCATTTCCTTATCAATCCAAGCATTTAAAAAACTGCTTTCTATCCACTACATGTCTATGTAATGGACGGAAAGCAGTTTTCCGCGGTACCACCATACTTGATAAGTTTAACTTATCCGCTTCATTTCTTGATAACGCTCTTTGGAGCGATTAAGGTTAACCTTAATAATTCAAAGGATAGGGTTCGATAATGAGTGGTAATCCTGGAACGTTTCAGCCTATGCGTTCCACTCTCTTTTCTTACAATCAATTATCTACTGGTCCTTGTCATCATCTTTACTAATTATTAGAGTTGCTTCTATTATCCACAAGGAGATACAGAATGTCAATACTTTTGTCAGAAAACTCTGTTCATTTGCTTTTTTCAAACGACCTTGCATAAAGATAAACAAAATAGCCTAGCACTGCACCAGTGGTATTGAAAAATAAATCATCCACCGTTCCATAACGTGTTAAAGTAAACAAGGCCTGTGTTAATTCAATCATTAGCGAGAACAAAAATCCAGATCCTATTAGTAAAATAGGGTGTCGTAATGGTCGAAAAACGACCGGAGCAAGCATACCAAAAGGTACAAACATCATAATATTACCAAGAGAATAAAGCAACTGTAAATGAAAATAACCATCTGCCATGTGGCTTAATTGATAAAATAAATTTGTATCAAAACTAAACGGCCTCGGTCCAATAAATGGAATTTGGAAGGTGAAAGGCCGAAAGGTTAAATAGATAACCACTAATATATAAATAAAAAAAACTTGAACAACCGTTTCATTTAATAAACTTATTTTTTTCTTATGCTTTACAAGGTGCCCTCTCCTTAAAAGAAGCCATAATGGGTAGCCTATTGCAATAAACGGTATAAATCTTAACTCTAACATCTTAGTCATCCTTTTATCATCAAATGCGCCTTAGCGTATATGCGCCCAGATTTTATCGAACGAAGCTCGATAAAGTGAAACTTCGTTTAGTGGGGGGTTGACGCATAGGATACTAGTACAGACGTTGCGACACGACGTCGCGAACTTAGTCAGTTTCCTCTCTCCCCCACTGAATGAAATACAAGTGCATTCATCTCACCACTTATTGTAGTAGGAAATGTTTACGAATGAAGTTAAACATTAACAGGAAGCCAGTATAAAATGATGAATAGTCCTTTGCTGATCTAATAACTTAAATTAAAAGCCAGTGAACAGACCAGACTTAACAGACTTTTCTAACAAGCAAAATGCTCCAAAGCCAACAGAAAGCGATGCAGCATTTCTCTTCATGTAAAAAGGGAACAGGTCAAGCTCAAAGCTTGCCTGCTAAAAGTCCATCTATATGACTATTCTTCATTAATCACGTTTCTTTACCCGATTACTTACTCACCTTTACTATCCAATTAAATGAATCTTCAATTTCACCATACTGAATGTCGGTTAATGTTTGATAAAGCTTCCCTGCAATCGGCCCTGTCTTTTGATCATTAATGGTCATGATTTCACCACCAAATGATAGCGCACCAATTGGCGAAATGACGGCGGCTGTTCCTGATCCGAAAGCTTCTTCCAGTTCACCATTCTTGTGAGCTTGGACTATTTCCGTTAGAGCAAGTTTCCGCTCGGTAACTTTAATCCCCCAATGTTGAAGTAATTGAATCACGGATTGACGCGTTACCCCAGGTAAAATACTACCATTTAATTCGGGGGTAACCACTTCTCCATTTATTTTAAAGAAAACATTCATACTTCCTACTTCTTCAACATATTTCTTTTCTAAACCGTCAAGCCATAAAACTTGAGCAAAGCCATCTTTTGCAACCTTCTGTTGTGCAATTAGGCTGCCAGCATAGTTTCCTGCTGTTTTAGCTTCACCTGTACCGCCTCTAATCGCACGAATATATTCATCCTCAACAGCAATTTTTACCGGATTGATTCCTTCTTTATAGTACGCACCCACAGGTGAAAGAATGATAATAAATTTATACTGCGTTGAAGGGGACACACCTAGAAATGGCTCAGTCGCTATAACAAAAGGTCGAATATAAAGTGAGGTTCCCGGCGCAGTCGGAACCCAGTCTCTTTCTAATTCAACAAGTGTTTTTATCGCTGTTAATGCAAAGTTTGGATCAATTTCAGGAATGCACATTCGAACATTTGAACGATTTAATCGTGCAATATTTTGCTCTGGTCGAAATAAATTAACTTCACCAGTAGGTGTGGCGTAAGCCTTTAAACCTTCAAATACGGTTTGTCCATAATGGAAGATCATCGAGGCTGGGTCTAAAGTTAACGGTTGATACGGAATGATACGCGCATCAAACCAGCCTTTATCAACTTGATAATCTGCTATAAACATATGGTCAGTAAAATGTCGTCCAAAGCCTAGCTCATTGTAGTCTGGTTTTGTTTTTTTAGCTTTAACAGTCGTAATCGTTATTGCTTGATTTGTCAATTAGTAGCTCCCCCTTAAACGTACTTTACGAGATTATAATATATCTATTTTATTACGTAAACATATAAAAAGCCAATACATTTTTTATTTTGATATGGTTAGACTTGAGCAATCGCTAACAACTATTCCGTTGATAGATGAATGATTAATAACTTGAATTAGCTATAGAAGCAAGAATAATTGACGCTGGGAGAAAAGAGTAATTAGATAAGAAAAATCCGAACATTAATCCCTCAATGCTTATAGCGTTCGACACAACACTTCGCTTGCACATGCCAGCACAATGGAGACATCTTCATAAATTCAGTGTCTCCCTAGCCGTGGGGCACGGCTTCGGCTAACTGTGTGAAGAAGGACACTTCACACAGTGGATCCTCAGCTCGTGCTGGGACTGCGGTTACTCGTCCCACCGAAAAAACATGTTCCCATAAGAGTCTACGTGTTTTTTATCTACGCTTAGTTCAGAATGTTCGGATACTCAGTTTCATTATTTAGTCCCAGCCTCTTATTCATTTAAGAATTGCTAGACTGCTCGAACTGTAGGAAGTGTTGTTTTCCCCATTAAATATTGATCGACACAATGGGCTACCTCTCTTCCTTCATTAATGGCCCAGACGATTAAACTTTGACCGCGTCTTGCATCACCAGCGGCAAAAACCCCCTCAACATTCGTGTTAAATTGTCCATAAGGTGCATCAATTTTATTTTGGTCTAGATTAACACCAAAAGCGTTTAACAGTGGCTGTTCAGGTCCTTCAAAACCAATAGCAATGATAACGAGTTGCGCTGGCCACACTTCTTCACTTCCAGGTATCTCTTCATAAACAAACATTCCATTTTGATCACGTGTTTTCCCCATCTTGACAGTAAATAAGGCTTGCACAGCATCACGACCATCTGTAATAAATGCCTTTGTCTGAACAGAATACTGGCGACCATCTTTGCCAAATTGTTCTTTTGCTTCTTTGTGTGCATACTCCAGACTAAACACTCTCGGATATGCTGGCCATTGATTCCCTTCGACCCGTTTTAATGGTAACTGCGGATTAATCGAAAATTGATTAACACTTTTTGCCCCTTGGCGAAGAGCAGTAGCGACACAGTCGGCACCTGTATCTCCTCCACCAATCACAATAACGTCCTTCCCTTTTGCATTAAGCGTATCGTTATCTTGACCGTCAAGTAGTTTTTTGGTTGCCTGAGTCAAGTAATCCATTGCATAATGGATCCCCTGGTATTCACGACCAGGAATCATTATATTACGAGGCTTTTGGGCACCGGTACACAATATAACTGAATCATATTGTGCCTTAAGTTGGTCCGGGCTGATATCCTTGCCTACTTCTGTATTTAGCAAAAACTTAATGCCTTCTTCTTCTAATAGATTAATACGTCGTTGGACAACTTCTTTGTCTAACTTCATGTTTGGAATACCATACATGAGTAACCCACCAGCTCGGTCAGAACGTTCATACACCGTGACGTCATGTCCAGCTTGGTTTAATTGGTCTGCCGCTGCTAAACCAGCAGGTCCAGAGCCAATAATAGCTACTTTTTTTTCCGTTCTTGCTTTTGGAATACGTGGTTTAATCCAGCCCATTGCAAAGCCTTTGTCAATAATGGCACGCTCAATATTCTTGATCGCAACAGCGGGATCAGAGATAGCAACCGTACAAGATCCTTCACACGGCGCTGGACATACTCGCCCTGTAAATTCCGGAAAGTTATTTGTTTTCATCAACCGTTTTAAGGCTTCTTGCCATTTTCCTTGATAAACTAAATCGTTCCATTCTGGAATCAGATTATGGATCGGACAACCAGAGGTTGCACCATCAATTTCCATTCCAATATGGCAAAATGGAGTAGCGCAGTCCATGCAGCGCGCCCCCTGACGCTGCATCATATCATCTGAGAAAGGAGCCGAATACTCTTTCCAGTCTTTAATTCTCTCAATTGGATCACGCTCAATTGCCTGTTCTCGGTTAATTTCCATAAATCCTGTTGTTTTCCCCATATTCTAGTCTCCTTT